>DASXDW010000185.1:0-11630 GCA_036490435.1 Solirubrobacteraceae bacterium | reverse complement strand
AGGGTGCGATCGTTGGGATCTCGTACGCGCCTGTGCTGCACGAGGAGGACTGACTGAGACCGCGACCTGCGCTATTGACGCGACGAGCATCTCGAACGCTCCGGGCTCGAGTCTCGAAAAGCGCGGAATGCAGGGCTCGTCGCAGATGTCCAATGGACAATCGGACACCTCGAGACGCTTGCTGAGGGCGTCCGGATCCGCCCGCCGGCGTCGTATAACCCAAGGTTGATCGGACACCGGAGCCGATCCCTGAGGTCAGAAATGGGGTCGATGGCGGGGCGTGTCTCACCAGTCACGCGGAAAGTAGAGGCTCCAGCGCATCCAGCCAAGTGGTGACCTCCTCGGCTGAGTACAGCCGTGCGACTGAGAGCCCGTCAAACGCTACTGGCCAACTGCGCCGTCGCTCACGATGAGAGCGCAGCGCGGAGACAACAACGAGTCCCGTCCTCCAATCACAGATCTCAGCGATTCACGATTGCCGTTCTAAAGCTCTTCGCAGGTGAGCAGACGACGAGCCGTGCGGCGGATCAGTCGCGGCAACCAGATCCTGATCGGGGGATCCAGCCACACGATCTGGTCTGCGGCGCGCACAACGAGGTCACCAAGCTTGTGGGTATAGGCGCCGTCGATCACCCACCCATCCTCAGCCAGGACGGGGCTCAGCTGCGTCGGCGGCGACTCGCTGGATGTCTCGGCCCACCCGGGTCCGTGGACGAGAGCATCAAGCTCAACAAAAACGACCCCCAACCGCGCCGCCGCACACCGAGCCAACGTCCTCTTGCCATTACCGCTCGCGCTTGCGATCACACAAAGTCTCCGGCGCGTCCCGCCGCAGATCGTCCCAGGAAGACGGTCGGCGCTGCCCCTCGCCCGCACGCTACTAGTGCTCCCTCCGCCCCATTTCTGGAGCGCCGAGTGGCCGACGTCGCCGCGCTCGGACGCAGCTTTCATCCCCTTTGCATTCAGGTCTGCTTTCAGGGCGCAATGACCGTCAGCGATCGCGCTATCTCAGGGTGCGCCAGAGGTGCCCGGCCGCGTAGCTGCGGTATGGGCGCCAGTCGGCGGCGCGCTTCAGTGCGGCGCCGCCCGCGGGCGGTTTGGCCAACTCGTCGAGCATGCCGACGGCTCGTCGCAGGCCGATCTCCCACGCCGGGAAGGCGTCGGGGCGGCGGAGTTCGTAGAGGAGAAAGATCCGCGCTGTCCACGGGCCGATGCCGGGCAGCGCAGTAAGGCGTGCGATCACCGTCTCGTCCGGGGCTGTCTCCAGGTTGCCGAGGCGGAGGCTGCCCTCATCGACCGCCCGCGCGAGGCCGAGGAGCGCGCGGCTCTTGGCCATCGACAAGCCCGTGGCGTGCAGTGACTCGACCGTGGTGGCTGCCATCGATGTGCCTTGGACAGAGCCGCCGAGCAGCTCGCGCAAACGCCCGAACACAGCGAGTGCGGAGCGCTCGGAGATGCTCTGTCCCACGATGTGAAAGACCAGCCCCTCGAACAGGTCGCCGTCGTGCAGGGGCAGCTCGTGCGGACGTTGGTAGGGGTCGATTGGGCCGTGTGCTGCGGCGAGCGCCGCCATCGCCGGATCGGAGGCCAGCAGGTGACAGTGGGCGGCATCTCGCTCGGCCGCGCGATCGTCACGCGGATCGGTCATGTGTCACTACCAGGTGAGGTCGTCGAGGTACGCGCGGGTCCAGACGGTGACGTGCAGCATCACCGACTTCGTGAACGCCGAGTGCATTCGGTCGATCTGCTCGGGCGGTGCGCCTGTGGCGGCTAGATATTCGCGGGCGGTGGCGATCACGACGGCGGTGAAGGCGAGCAGGTAGCGCATCGGGATGTGATCGAGCGAGTCGGCGTTGTCGGTCTTGGTCTTCTTGGCGGTGGTGTGCCGCAGCCCGATTTCGTGTTGGTAGTTGAGCCAGTCCTGATCGAGCGGGCGGGTGCACGCGTCGATGATCCATCGGTCAAACCGCGGCTTTGACGCCGCTCCGTACTGCGGGTTCGGGGTTCCGTCGGGGTGCTGGGAGTAGGGCGCCATCCACGGAAGCTCGCCGAGGCGAGCGCGGTAGGCGCTGACCATGTCATCGGCTTGGTCGGCGAGGATCGCGGCGGCCTCACGCAGCGCGGTCTCGTCCTCGTCGGTGAGCCAGACCACCTCTTTGAGCCGTTCCAGGTCGTCGAGCGCCAGCGGCGACCGCGCGGCTCGAGCGGTCCCGTACTCGTATCCGTGAATCTGTTCAGGGTGGTCGATCACGACCTCGGGAGTGGGTTTGTGGTCAGGCACCTCGGTTCCTTTCCTGGGCATCGGCTGGATCTGAATCGGATATCGCGAGGAGGTCGGCGAGCCGGCCGGAGCGATCGGCCTCGATCGTCTCCTCGAGCCTGCCGATGATGTCGTCGCCAATGACGACGAGCGGGCAGGACGAGTAACCGGTGCGCTCTCTCATCGCTTGGCGATCGTGGTCGGTGACGACGTCGATCCTGGTGTACGCGTAGCCTCGACGGTCGAGGAACGCGCCCACCCGCTCGCACAGCGGCGCGGCCGGCTGGGTGATGTAGACGGTCAGCAAGCCCGAGATCAGACCGTCTCCTCGGGGACGTCGAACTCGTCGATCGTGCGATCGGCGAGCAGCGGAACGAGCTGCTCGATCACGATCTGCCGGAAATGCGGCGTGGCCCGATGGGCCGCGAGCGCCTCGCACGAGGCGTAGCGCTCGAGCAGCACATACGAGTCGGGATCGCGGAAGCTGCGGTAGGCGTCGAAGGCGAGATTGCCGGGCTCGGTGCGCGCAGCGTCGACAAGCTGCTCGACGAGCGGCAGCACTTGGCTCTCCGTGCCCGGCTTCATGGTGTGACGGGCGATGAGCTGCACCTGGGGCATTCGTATCTCCCTCCGGAACGTTCTGGGCTTGCAAGCCCACTGTGGCACACGGATGATTGGGCTGTCAAGCCCATAAATGACCTACACTGCGCCTCATGGGGACAAAGCGGGACCAGCCGGCACGCCTCACCCCGAAGGGACGGGCAACGCGTGAGCGGATCATTGACGCCGCCGCACAGCTGATCTACGACCACGGGGTGAAGCACACCAACAACGAGATGATCCGGCGCGCCGCCGGCGTGTCCGGCTCACAGCTCTCGCACTACTTTCCCGACAAAGAACTGCTCGTGCGAGCCGTGATCGCGCGCCGTGCCGAATCGATGATGGGCCGCGACGACACCCCTCCCCGAGGACCGCTCGACACCATCGACGCCCTCGACCGCTGGGCGGAGAGCTACATCGCCGACCCCGCCGTCATCCGCGGTGGCTGCAGCTTCGGATCGCTCGCCAGCGAAATCCTCAAATCCGAGCCCAACCTGCACGACGCCATCGCCGACGGCTTCGCACGCTGGGGCACAGAGTTTCGCGACGGCCTGAACACCATGCGCGACGACGGCACGCTGGACAAGGACGCCGACATCCATCGCTTCGCCCACGTCCTGATGGCCGCATTTCAAGGCGGCATGCTTCTCACCCAGGCCACCGGAGACATCGCGCCGCTGCGCGACGCGCTGCGGCACGCCGTCGACACCGTGCGCGCCGCCGCCGCTCCAAGCGGAGACCGACAATAACCAGCAGCCGTGGGTCAACTGGCGGCGATCCCGCCGTCGATGGCGATCGTATCTATGGTCGAATGAATCCGGTTTCTTTGACCGTCTTGAGAACCTCGGTGGCGGTGAGTCCGTTGTCGAATGGACCGTTGGGGGCAATCGGCTTGTTCAAGAACAGCCCGATGGCGCCTGAGTGGCGGGCTTCGACGGTGACGATGCTTGCGGCCGTCAGAAGGAGCTTGGGGTCCTTGATGTTGGAGGCTTGCCCGAGGAAGGCGTGCACGCCGGTGTTCTCGAGTACGTAGGCGGTTGAGGCGAACCTGGTGGAGTCGCTTGGGATGCCCATGAAGTCGAATTTCGGCTTCTTGATCGCCTTGCTGCCGAGCGCGGCTTTGAATAGCTTGACGTGTGCTCTTTCGTCTGCGGTGACAGTTTCGAGGAACGCTTTCAGTGCGGGGTCGGTGATTTTGGCGCTGCGGGTGGCCTCGTCGTAGAACGAGCTCTCGAGGTACTCGAGTGTGAGCGCGTAGTTCATGATCGCGACGTCGCCCTTGCCGAATGACGCCGGAGGGCGACCCTTGGCCAGTGCGGTGTCGCTGTTCAGTGCGCTCAGGATGGCGCCGGCGCCGAGCGCTGCTCCGCCTGTGATGGCGCCCTTTCGCAGGAATGTGAGGCGGGTGTCGCCGACGACTTCTGCTCCGGCTTCGCGAATCGCGCCGTCGGTATCGACGGCGTCGAGGTTGACGTTGGCCATGGGTGTGCTCCCTCTTGATCGTTTGGATGCGACAACATGACTGAGTGCATCCAGACCGCCCGAACGTTGCAAGCTGGACCGCCCGGACGGGGGCGGTGCGCCTCACGTACAGTGCGCCAGATGGACTGCGATGCGGTCAAGCCGACTGACAGCGAACTTCTCGAGCAGTTGCGGCGCGCCGACGAAACGGCGTTCCGAGAACTGGTTGACCGCTTCGATCCTGGCTTGCGGCGAATGGCGTGCTTGTACGTCGACCCGTCGGTCGTGGACGATGTCGTCCAGGACACGTGGATCGTTGTCATCCGCGGGATTGACCACTTCGAAGGACGTTCGACCCTGAGAACGTGGGTGTTCGGGATCCTGGTCAACATCGCCCGACGTCGTGCGCAGCGCGAGGGTCGGACGGTCCCGTTCGCCGCGCTTGCCAGCGCGGATGACGCTTGGGCAGGCACGGTGGAGCTCGCGCGTCTGCGCCATCCTGAGCTGGGTGAGGGATATTGGGCGGCGCCGCCGACGTGGGCGCGCGACCCAGCCGACGCGGCGATCACCGCGGAGGAGCGGGCGCTGGTGTTAGGTGCGATTGAGCGACTCGCGCCGGCGCAACGCGAGGTCATAACTCTCCGCGATCTGGAGGGTTGGACTGGTCCCGAGGTCAGCGAGGTGCTGGGCATCTCGAACGTCAACCAGCGAACCTTGCTGCACCGGGCGCGGGTCGCGTTGCGGCAAGCTCTCGAGGGATATTTCAATGGATGATCTAGACGCGACCCGTCACGCACTCGCTATCAGCTGCGCGGACGCGCTGGAGCTGATGACCGATCACCTCGAGGGCGCTCTGTCTGCGGCGGACGCCTCTCGCATGCGCGCACACCTCGAGGGCTGTCAAGCATGCTCGCTGTTCCTCGATCAGCTTCGAGCGACAATCAAGCTCGTTCACGACGCCGGCCCACCGCAAGAGTTCGCGGTCGATCCGCAGCGCCTGGAGTCGCTCATCGAGCTATTTCGCTCCGAGCGCGACAACTGATTTCTCGCCCCTCGGCCGCGCTCCATGGGAACGTCGAGCACGCCGGCCTGACCCGGCGTGCTCGAATCGCGTTCGCTATTCCTTCGACTGTCGTCGCCCGGCCGGCTGAGAGCAACGAGGAGCTGCTCGGTCGACACTCCTGAGTGAGAGCGGGGACCAGGCTGGTCGCGCGTCAGGCCGACGGAGCGGGCCGGAAAACGATCACCGGAGCCGACCGAATGACCGTCAGGGGCTGGGAACCGGTCCGCCGATCTCCAGCCCGAATTTGCTCGGGTCGCCGTCAGCGTCATCGCGCGGGACCAAGAAGTACTCCGCCCCGGCTGGAACGAGCGTGATGAGAAGGCGAGCGACCTCATCGTTAACGCGCAGCCCATGCGCGACACCCTTGGGCAGCGCGGCGTACGAGCCAGCCGCGACATCGATCTGCTGATCACCAACGAATGCTGTGATCGATCCGTCCAGCACGTAAACGGTCTCGTCCTCGCGGGTGTGAGTGTGGATCGGGGGCTCATCACCCGCGCGGACCCGCCACTCCACAACAGCCCAACCATCTCCCGACTGATCTCCGGCGATCTTCAACTCGGCGTTGGATCCGGCTCCGTAATCGACGCTACGTCCGGCGCTCGGTCCGGTCAGGACGGGATCACTCAAAGACATACACAGGCCTTTCTCGGAGTTGGGCTGATGGCGTCCGCGGTCGCAGCGCAAACCTGGCCGGGTCACCATGGTCTGAGTGCGCGCTGGACTCGAAACGTTGCATCCGCACCGAAACGAGTCTTGTGCTTGGCTGAGGCCGAGCAGCGATTCCAGCCGGTCAGCCTCGATTTGGGAATTGCTCGGCGAACCGAAGCGGCCTGGTCGGCGGACCCTTACTTCGTCAACGGGAAGCGAGCGCAGACTGTCGCCTATGTTCGAAAGGCGAAGCCCGACCCCGCCTCAACTATCGAGTTCGCCCGGAAGGCTGTGCTCGCGGGCGACATCGACGATGTCGAGGCGCTCGTACGGCAAGGGCGCGACGCCGAAAGCTGATCAACCCGCCAGAGCGCTGCCTGGGACTTCGTGCAGCACTCTCGCGGGCCAGCAAGCCCAGTCTCAGTTGGGATCCGCTACCGCACCTCTCGAGGACGAATCGGGGCTCCGGGCGCACGCCGGCCCCTGGTCTCAACTGGCGAACGACTAACGGACGCCTAGGAAGACTCCTCATCGATCATTGCGGCACTCGCCTGCGTGGGGCGTATCCAACTTCTAGAGTTCGACCGGTGCTGAAAGGTCGCTGCGCCTGCAGAGCCGTCACCTACGAAGTCGCTGACGAGTTCATCGTCGCGTACAACTGCCACTGCTCGAACTGCCGCGCGATGACAGGCTCGGCCTTCTTGCCCTGGGGCGAAATCGAGCCCGAAAAGCTGAGAGTGACGAAGGGCGAGGACTCGTTGATATTGGATGGCGATCCGAACGGCCATCATGCGAGGCGTTGTGGGAACTGCTTCTCGCTGCTGTACTGGACCGGCTACGAAGGCAAGATCCGTGTGCCGTATGGGTCGCTGGTCGACGGGCCGAACCTCAAGCCGATGGCCCACACGTTCGTCGGCTCGAAAGCGCCGTGGTACGAGATCCTTGACGGACTTCCCCAGCACGACGAATACCCCTGGCCTGACGAGTGAGCAGACTTGTCTAGCCTCGGACGTTGGCGCGTGCGGGTCTCAGTGGTGGGCGGCCATCGGCCGGGCGGACCAAAAGCGCGACTGTCAGTCTGGGCGAGGAGCAGCAGTCTCGACGAGAATCTCAGCCGTCTCACTGCCCAACGGCTACCGGACGCCTGGCTGGCCTCGGCCCTGCTGCTTGCGGTTGCTCACTTCGCTGACAGCCAGTCGTAACTGCTCGGGTGATCGCGGGCGGTCCCGGGTTGAATGTGGTCAGTGGAGATGCGGCGATCAGGGGGTGCCCGGAACATTGCTTCAGCCCGCGCCGTCAGCCGTTGGACGCCGTGGTCGCCCTCGAGCAGCCCCGCGATCGCCGGTCAGCGGCAACCGGCGCGAACGAGCGCTTTTGCATGTTGCGAGAGCAGGGCGTCCGCCGAGCACGCGGGTGCGGGTGCCGCAGCTCGGATCTGGCCCCGTCGTCGGGGTCGAGGCTCACGAGATCCGCCAAGCCTCACCCTCACTCGGGGATGACGAGGCTGCAGCACCGTCGAAGCGACGGGATTGGCCACGCTGCATCCGAGACGACGGCGTCTGGCAACCGGTGTACCACCACGGTCCCGCCGTGGCTGGCTCACGTCGGTGGCGGTAGCCCGGCCGTCCCGACGTCCGGCCCAGAACCAGTGCTGCCGCGATGCTGTCTATTCGGGTTCGAGGAGCTCGAGCGCGCCGAAGCTTCGGAGAGTTCGGTCGACGAAGAAGATCTCCATCGTGATGTCCGGGTCGACGTGCGCTTGTGAGAGGAACGCGACGACCCTGGCACCGGTCAGCTTCTCGATGACCCTCTTGTAGCGGTCGGCCATCACGGTTTGGAAGTGTCCGCGCATCGCGATCACGCGTTCGGGCTCGCCACTGTCGACGGTCGTTTGCTCGAGCGCGGTGAACCCGCTGCCGCGCATCACGACGACGATGATGTCATCGAGCGCATACGTTTTGGCTTTTATCGGCCCGCGGCCGTAGTGCTCGCGGAGCATCGCGACGAACTCGGCCGAGATCTTCGCTAATAGCTGACCGCCCTCGAAAGAGGTCAGCCGACGTTCAGCTGGCGGCCCGTCCACCCGTCCCCCTCGCCCGTGACCGGCGACGCCCAACAAGCGCTCGCTATCCGGCACCCCTGTCGTTCGGCCCCAGGAACCGCGAAACCGTGGGCGTGCGCCAGATCAGAGCGTCGAGGCATCAATCTATTCGGGTTGGACGATCTCGACCGCGCCGAATCCCTCGAGCGGACCGTCGATGAAGAAGATCTCCATCGTGATATCTGGCTCGACGTGCGCCTGGGACAGGAACGCCACCACGTTGCGGCCGGTGAGCTCCTTGATCGTGTCCTTGTAGCGGGCCTCCATCATCCGTTGGAAGTCCTCGCGCATCGCGACGACCCGTTCACCGTCGCCGCTGTCCATGATGGTCTGCTCCAGCGCCGTGAAGCCGCTGCCGCGCATCACCACGACGATGATGTCGTCCAGCAGATAGGTCTTGGCTTTCATCGGCCCCCGGCCGTAATGCTCGCGCAGAAGGGCGACAATGCTGGTCGAGATCGCCGCCAACAGCTGCCCACCTGCCAGCGGTACCGGTCTGTTATGCGCTGGAGGACCTTCCACCTGTTCCTGCTCCCGTCCGTCGTCGCCTGCGATGCCACGTCCTCGTTTTTGTGCTGCCCGGTCACAGGCGCGGCGAAACCGATCGGGCGAGATCGCGTTGTGCCTGGGCGGTGTCGATCGGCGGTAGGCCCTCCGGGCACCAACGTGAAAGCGGCTCCCAGCGGTGATGACGGCTGGTCCAGGGTCCGGTCGGGGTGCCGCGAACGATTCGCCCGTCGGCGCTCATGAGGGTGAGCAGGGACGTGGTGACGTGCTGCGGGCGATCGGACGGCGCTTTGGCGAGGATGAGCATCCTCAAGGCTGGCACGTCATCGGCCAGCTGCGCGTCGGTGGCCGTACCGCGCCGCGCGAGCACTCGGTCGACGCGATTCTCAAGGTCGGCCAGCCAACGGCCATCATCCCCGTCGATGACCGGCTCGCAGCCGTTGCGTCGCAGCCGGCTGATCAGACGTCGAAGGAGCATCGCGGCCAGCGGCGTGCTGACCGCGGCTTGCACGGTCGAGATGTCCTCGCGCGCGAAGACAAACAGCGTGCGACGCATCGCCATCCACCGCACCAGGTTGGGCCGCTCATACATCGCGTCGGCCACATCGGCCAGTGTCGATGCGGTGCTGCGCGCGAGCACGGACAGGTAGACCGACGCTGGATCGCTCGCATGCAACGCGATCAGCGCTCGCGTCACCGCCTCTGGACCGTCGGCATCGCCGCCGAGATGGTGGCGGCGCACCATCGCGCATCGTCGCTCTTGCATCGCGATCGTCCGCGCCGCGCACCCCCTTCGTCGGTCTCACCCTCGCGAGAACCCGTTCTACATCACCGTGTCACGCTTCTGCTTCCCGTCGGATCCGACTGCGAGAGACATCGCCGGCCGCGCCCCGCCTTACTTCGGCAACGAGCGTTGGCACCAGCGCGTCCGAGGCCTCGGACCGCGCACAAAGGGGTCCGCGTCGCAAATGGATCGCTCACCGAACACTTGCGACGGCCAGCGCCGTCTCATTCGGGGAACGACCAGCGGACGCTGCTCGGCTGTGCGCAGCGGAACGGCTATCGAACGGATCAGTGGAGGGCGCCGACCGCCTACCGCTCCTCGATCAAGTCGAGCGACGACGGGCGGTACCAGCCGGTAGACCCACACGGTGAACTCGTGTCGGGACTGGGCGACCCTCTATCGCGGCGTGGCCCTGGGAGGATGCATCGGGTGACGAAACGGCGACTTCCTTGGCAGTTCATCGCGACCGCGCTTTTGGCCGGCGCCCTGGTGATCGCGATAGCGAAAGGTCAAGTGGTTGCTGCGATCCTAGTGGGAGTGCTTCTCGTACCGAACGCCGGTCTTTCGGTTCTATTGGGGGTATTGATGGTCATCGACAAGCGACGCGGTCCTCCTCCTCCACAATGAGGCGCGATCTACAGAGCCTGGAGCAGCTCTGGCCGGGCGCCATCGAGTAACAGTTGGGATCGTGTAACGAAACCCGCGCTTGATGTGGCCGACGAGACGCTCGACGTTCTCAGCGGTCGATTCCTTGACGCTGCGCCGGGTCAGAGAGGGCTCGGACCCGACGTGTCGGGGACGTGTTGCGGTAGTTGGGGGCGACGCGCGCCTGCGAGCAGGGTGGTGTCTCGGTGTCTGAGGACGAGTTGTCTGTGGGTGGGGACTCAAGGGGGCGTTGTGTAGGCGGGGCGGACGTCGGGGTCGAGCTCGTCAAGCAGGGTTTGCATCGTCTGGCACATCTGCTCGTAGCGACCATGACCGACGTGGGCTGCCCAGCCGGTCTCGATATGGCCGATGATGGCTCTGCCGGCCCGGATCGCGTGCCAACCGGCCTCCGTGAGGCACACGAGTTTTGCCCGCCCGTCGCTGGGGTCGGGCCGGCGCTCGAGGTACCCGAGGCCGACGAGGTCGTCCACTAGCTCGGCCATCGATGACAGCGAGAGCCCGGCGCTCGTGGCGAGGTCAGTCAGCCGCGAGCCGTTGGCCTTGATGGATCCGAAGACCTGTAGGTGGGCTGCCCGGATCCCTTCCACGCCCGCGCTGGAGTCGCCCCGGGCGGCCAGTTCGGCGCGAAACAGGCGGATGAGGTTGCCAAGCAGCTGTCCGACGGGTAGCCGCTCGCTTGGGGTTGACGTCATCATCGAGCTAATGCTACGGTCTCCGAAGCTTCGGTATCCGTAGTACTTGGCTAAGGGGGCAATGCATGGCGTATGAGGGACAGCACATCACCAACCCGCGTACGGGACAGCAGATGACGTTCATCGAGCTCATGCCCGGGCTGCTGCGCATCGACACCATCAACCCACCCGGTGGGGCGCCTGAACCGATGCACGTTCACCCCCACCAGCTCAGCGGTACCGATGTCACCGCCGGTGCGCTGGTGTTCGAGGTTGCCGGCCAGCGCCGCGTTGTGCACGCCGGCGAGTCGATCGAGATTCCCCCCGGCGCGCCCCATCGCTTCTGGAACGAAGGCTCTGACGACGCCACCGCGATCGGGTGGTTTCGCCCGGCGCTGGACACTGCTGCCTTCTTCGAAAGCATGTTCAGCCTGGCCGACCGTAGCCAACTGAAAGCCAACGGCATGCCTAGACTGCTGCCGCTCGTCGCCCTCGCCGGCCACTTCAGCAACGAGATCCGTCCCGTGAGCCCACCCTGGCCTGTGCTCCGCGCAATCACCAGCGCCTTGAGCCCCGTCGCCCGCGCCCGCGGTTACACCGGACGGGCGTGACCCGCAGCAAGCCCGTGGTGATGAACGGCCACCGCCCAGTGTCTGATGGGATCCATGACCGTACGCTTGAGAGCGTTCGTCAGGGTCCGGCGCCGTGGCCGAGCGGTCTCACAAGCCGAACCCTGAGCGAACAGCTGGGAGCGGGTTGGTTGGCCCCGGATTTGGCGAAAAGCGCGTCGCTGGCGGAGGACGGACCGACGCATGCCTTCGTGCGGGCGCGGGTATTCGCTGCTGATGGCGCTCGCGTGGCCGCCT
>DASXDW010000077.1:0-18693 GCA_036490435.1 Solirubrobacteraceae bacterium | reverse complement strand
CTGTCTGCTCGACCTTCTGTGGCGTGCTCGGCGCGGGGAGCTGTTGGTAGAGGTCGGTGTCGTTGTCTCCAACTGGGAGGACCTGCGCGTGGAGGTGGAGTCGTTCGGCTTGTCGTACGTTGACATTACGGTGTCCAAGGCGTCCAAAGAGGAGGCCGAACTGGCACAGCGCGAGGTTCTCGGCGGGGGACAGTACGACCTCGTGGTGATGGCCCGGTACATGCAGATTCTCTCGGATCAGTTCCTCGAGCGCCTCGGGTGCCCGGTCATCAACATCCACCATTCGTTCCTGCCCGCATTCGCCGGCGCCGGGCCCTACGAGCGCGCGAAGCTACGTGGGGTCAAGCTGATTGGTGCGACGGCTCATTACGCGACGGTCGACCTGGACGAGGGCCCGATCATCGAACAGGACGTCGTGCGTGTGACGCACCGCGAGACCGCGCAGGAGCTTTCGCGAGCGGGAGCAGACGTGGAGCGCATGGTCCTGGCGCGGGCGGTGCGGTGGCACTGCGAGGACCGAGTCTTGGTTCACGGCAATACGACGGTGATCCTGTGACTGGACTCGAGGCCCTGTATGCGGACGAACGTCATGGACACAGGTCGAAACGGCGTAAGGAGCGGATGAATGAGTAGTGATCGTTTTGATCGCACCGTCACCACCACGTGCGGGTATTGCGGGGTTGGCTGCCGGCTGGACGCGCACGTCATCGGTGGACGGATCCAGTCGATCTCACCGGCGATGGACGGCCCCGCCAACGAGGGTCATACCTGTCTGAAGGGCCGCTTCGCGCACCAGTTCACGCGCAGCCGCGACCGTCTCACCTCTCCGCTCATCCGCGAGGGCGATCACTTCCGCGTCGCCAGCTGGGACGAGGCGCTGCAGCGCATCGTGTCCGAGCTGACGCGGATCAAGGAGCAGTACGGGCCCGACGCGATCGCCGGCTTGGCCTCGTCGCGCGCCACCAACGAGGACTGCTACGCGATGTCGCGGCTGATGCGCGCCGCCGTCGGGACCAACAACATCGACAACTGCTCGCGGGTCTGCCATTCCCCCACGTCCTTCGCCCTGCGCAAATCGCTTGGGCTGTCGGGCGCGAGCGGCTCGTTCAGTGACATCGATCACGCCGACGTGGCGATGCTCATCGGCGTCAACCCGACCCAGGGCCACCCCGTGGTCGGCGCGCGCGTCAAGCAGGCCGCGCTGCGCGGCTGCAAGCTGATCACGATCGACCCGCGCCGGATCGAGCTCGCTGACTACGGCGTCATCCACCTCGCTCCGCGCCCGGGCACCAATGCCGCGGTGGCGCTGGGCTTCGCCCACGTCGTGCGCCGCGACGGCCTGACTGACCCGGAGTTCATCGGGGAGCGGACCCAGGGCTACGAGCTCGCTGAGGAGCTGATCGAGAGCTACACGCCCGAGGCGGTGGAGGAGATCACCGGTATCCCCGCCGACGACCTCGTCACGGCCGCCCATATCTACGGCGAGTCCAGCGCGGCCTCGATCCTGTGGGGCCTCGGCGTCACCGAGCACAAGTACGGCTCCGAGGTCGTGCAGCTGCTCTGCAACCTGGCCATGATGACGGGCAACATCGGCAAGCCCGGCGCGGCCATGCTGCCCCTGCGCGGCCAGAACAACGTGCAGGGCTCGTCGGACATGGGCGCGCTGCCCGACACCTACACCGCCTACCGGTCGGTGACCGATGAGGCGACCGCCCAGCTGTTCGAGGACGCCTGGGGCGTTCCGCTCAGCCGCGAGAAGGGCTGGAAGATCCCGGAGATGTTCGACCACGCGATCGCCGGCGACCTGAAGGCGATGTACATCTTCGGCGAGGACATCGCGCAGACCGATCCGGACACGGCTCACGTCATCAAGGCGATGGAGAGTCTCGAGTTCGTGGTCTGCCAGGAGATCTTCGAGAACGAGACGACCAAGTACGCCGACGTCGTCCTGCCGGCCTCCGCGTTCCTGGAGAAGGATGGGACGTTCATCAACGCCGAGCGCCGCTTCCAGCTCGTCGAGGCGGCCATCGACCCGCCCGGCGGCGCACGCACCGACTTCGACATCATCACCACGGTCTCGCGCATGCTCGGCCACGAGATGGGCTGGGAGACGCCGTGGGATGCGCTGGATGAGATCGGCCGGCTCACGCCGCATTACCAGGGCGTGAGCAAGGAGCGGATCGGGCGCAAGGGCGCCCAGTGGCCGATGCACCCCGACGGCTCGGACTCGCCGACCTTGTACGAGACCCATTTCGACCTGCCCTCGGGCAGGGGCCAGTTCGCTGTGCTGCCCTACAAGGCTCCCGGCGACGCGCCGGACTCCGAGTTCCCGCTCGTGCTCGTCACCGGACGCGTGCTGCAGCACTACAACGCCGGCACGATGACCCGGCGCACCCACAACATCGACATCGTCGACCGCGACTGGCTGGAGGTCCACCCGGTGGACGCCGCCCGGCTGTGGATCTCTGACGGCGAGAAGGTGTCGGTGCGCAGCCGCGTCGGCCAGACCGAGCTGCACGCCAAGGTGACTGACCGCATCGAGCCGGGGCACGTGTTCACGTCCTTCCACTTCCCCGAGGCGCGGACCAACCTGCTCATCGGGCAGTCGGCGGATGTCAACACCTCCTGCCCGGAGTACAAGGTGGTCGCCGTCGACGTGCGACCGATGACCGAGCAGCCGGCCTTCACGCCGGTGCTCAGCGGCGTCGCCTGACCAGCTCGCGGCATAGCTCACCAAACCTCATAGACCGCTGCTGGCCCTCCTGCTCGACCGGGCCGGCGCCCATCACGCGGCGCGGCGGTGGCCCCGGCCGACGCCCTCGGGACGGCGGCGCTTGGCCTCCAGCAGCCGCTCGTCGGCGGCGTGCATGAGTTGCCCGGCAGTCGTCCCATCGGCCGGGAACAGCGCCACCCCAACGCTCCCGGCCACCGTCTCCACGCCCACGCTGACGTCGCGCACGGCGCCGGTCACCTTGCCGGCCAGGCGCGCGGTGCCGCGCTCATCGGTCTCGGGAGCCAACACACAGAACTCGTCGCCTCCAAACCGGGCAACGGTGTCCTGGGCGCGCATGGCCCGCCGCAGCGCGCCCGCGACGTCGCGCAGCAGGTCGTCACCGGCCGCGTGGCCGAAGCGGTCGTTGAGCTGCTTGAAGCCATCAAGGTCGAGCATCACGAGAGCAAACGTGTGCCCGGCCCGCTGATGGCGGGCGATCTCGTACTCGGCACGCGCCAGCAGAGACCGGCGGTTGGCCACCCCGGTCACGGGATCCGACAGAGCGTCACGGCGTAGGGCGTCGCGCTCGCGTTCGAGCACAGCCAGGCGCTGGCGCAGCGCGGCGGCACACGCCAGCGAGAGGGCCACGCACAGCCACGCCACCTCGCCGCCCGCGGCGGCCGCCGCCACCGCAGCGACGACGACACCGACCAGTGCTACGACGGGCGCGCGCCGCCGGGCGGGTGGGGTCCGAGTCCCCCTTGATTCACGCGCTGGCATCGGCGCGTACATGTTCGCCACGCGCGCGGACGGCCCTGCGTCAACAATGGTGAGGCTTGGTCAGCTCAGAGCTGGTGATCAGCTCAACGGGCTTGCGGCGGCGACGGGTGCCCGCGCGACGCTGAGGATGGCGATGTCGTCGGCGTGCTCGGAGTCCCGGAAGCGGTCGATCGCGCCAAGGATGCGGTGAGCGGCGGCGGCGCCGTCGCCCAGTGAGCGGACCGTCTCGAGCAGCCGCGCCTCGCCGAAGCGCCCGCCCGCGCCGATGGCGTCAAGCACGCCGTCGGTGTAGAGGATGACCTGATCGCCGGGCTCGACGGCGACGGGCGTGCTCTCGAGCTCGATGTCGTCGACGAACCCCAGCATCGGACCGGGCCGGCCGACCTGCCAGGCCGAGACGCCGCGACGCAGCAGCGGCAGCGGGTGTCCGGCGGACAGGACGGTGACCTGATCGTCACCGGTCACGACCACCGCCGCCACGGTGCACAGGCTGCGATAGTCGTCGCTGCGTTCGCGCAGGCGCCGATTGAGCACCTGGAGCGCGTAGGCGCAGTCGCCGGTGGCCGTGACGATGGCCGCCAGCGTGTGGCGGGCCAGCGCGGTGAGCGCAGCGGCCTCGGCGCCCTTGCCCACAACGTCGCCGATGACGGCCGCCCACCCGCCCTCGAAGGAGAAGAGGTCATAGAAGTCGCCCCCCACCTCGACGGCACGGCCCGCCGCCCGATAGGCGCTGGACACCTCCCAGCCCTGCACTGCCGGCAGCGACCGCGGAATCAGCCCGGCCTGAAGCGTCTGGGCGATATGGGTCTGCGCGGCCTGAAGCTCGGCGCTCTCGACGATGACGCCGGCCTGGCGCCCGAGGTCGCTCGCCAGCGCGAGGTCGCGCTCGTCAAACCGCCGCGACGTGGACGAGATGAAGCTGAGCGCGCCGAGGACACGGTCGCCGCTGCGGATCGGCGCGATCATGGCCGAGTTGAGGCCGACCTCGCGCAGGATCCCCAGGTGCTCGGAGCCCTGGGCGCGGGCGATGAGCATCTCCTCGGTGATCTCGTGGACGAGGAGGGGCTCCCCGGTGCGAATGACCGCCCCCAGGCCGTCCGACTCGTGATCGGCCGGCCACCGCTGGTTGAGATACCAACCCTGCCGCACCATGCCCGGGTCGCGATGCGCGATCGCCACCGTGCGAATCGCGCCGGAGGCCTCCACCATGTCCACCGCGGCCCAGTCGGCCAGGCTCGGCACCGCGGCGTCGGCGATGGCCTGGAGCATGGCCGCCCGATCGGGACTCTCGGCCAGGGTGCGCAAGGTCTCGGCCATCAGGCGCTGAGCGATCTCGTGACGCTTGGTCTCGGTGATGTCCTCGATCAGGTTGACGGCCATGAGGATCTCGCCGTCGGGCCCGGTGACGGCCGTGGCCTTGTTGAGCAACCAGCGCTCCTCGCCTGTGGCCTTGACGACATTGCGGACGATCATCGCCTCGGGCGAGGACTCGCCCAGGAGCAGGCGGGTGCCCGCTAGTCCGGTGATATCCACCGGCTCGCCGTCCTCGGTGTAGACGTCGAAGCGGGCCATCAGCCCGCCGGGCGCATGGGAGAGGACGGCGGCGGGATCGGGAAGCTTGAGCAGGTCGGCCGCGGCCTGGTTGGCATAGACCATCCGCCCGTGGCGGTCACGGACGGTCACGGCCGCGCCCACCGCGCCGAGGATCACCTGAAGCTGCTGCTCGACCGTGGACAGCTCGGCTGACAGCACCGCGTTGTCGAGCGCGAGGCCCACCCGCCCGGCGAGCGTCTCGGCGTACTCGACGTCGTCGGGCTGGGCCAGCCGGGGCCGGGGCGAGCGGGTCCCCAGCAGCAGCGTTCCCAACGGCGCACCACGCGGGGCGAGCGGGACGGTGATCGCCGAGTCGATCCCCAGCTCGCCGAGCAGGCGCCGCTCCTCGTCGTCGCGCCCCAGCCTGCGCGCGTCGCCCGCGCTCAGCATGGGCCGGTGCTCGGTGACCTCGGGCAACTGCGCCTCGCCCGCCAACGGCAGGGCGCGGCCCAGGAGGCCTCGTGCGAGGTCGGGGGTGCCGGCCGCGGCACCGGCCATGCGGCGCACCCTGCCGCCAGGGCCGATGATGTCAATCGCACACAGGTCGACCAGGCGCGGAACCAGCACGTCAACGACGGCCCGGGCGATCTCCTCGGCGGGCCGGCCCCCGTGGGCGATCTCGGCGACTTCAGCCAGGACGCGCATGCGACGCGCGTCGCGATCGGCCTCGCCGCGGTAGCGGGCCATGGCGACGGCGAAGGCCGACCCCACCGCGACGACGCCCAGGGGGATCCAGTAGCGCGACGTGGTCGGGCTCGGTCCCCAGAGGACGGCGACCGCCGCAGCCAACACCGAGAGGACCCCGATGCGCAGGGTCGCGGCGGCCGAGACGGTGATGCCACACAGCAGCGGCGCGGCGATCATCAGGCTGGTCACCGCCACCTGGTCGGCGGCGATGAGGATGTCGACGACCACGACCGCCGCGATGATCGTCAGAGCCGCGATCACCGGGCCCTGTCCCCGCAGGGCCGGCAGCGAAGAGGCGCGCGCCATCGCCGCATTCTGCCCCACCGCGCCGCTCAAGGTCTCCCGCACGGGCGCCGAATACCGAGGTGAAGCTGCACGGCCGCTCCTGCGGTGCCCTCACCCAATCGACCTCGAGCCCTCACCCAACTTATGCGTCTCATCACCTCATCTCTGCGTGCCCAACTCTTCGCGGGCTTTGCCGCGGTCCAGATCGTGTTCGCGATCGGAGTCGTCGTTGCCATCTCTCACGTGTCGAGCATCTCCTCCACCTTGGAGAACGGGACGACGCGCGTGAAGATGGTCGACGCGCTCAGCACCGATACCTATGCCATGCAGGGCTCGCAATTGTTGGATACGGTGGACGACGGCACCTCGGCCGCGGACCACCTCGGCGACGTCCAGCAGTTCAGCAGCGACCTCGCGGGCCTGAAGCCGCACCTCACCACTTCCGCCGACCGCCAGGCCTACGCCGCGGTGCAGCAGGCGTTCGCGGCTTGGCGCGCCCTCGACGTTCGCGAGGCGACTCTCACCGGGCTCCACAAGGGGCTCGCGGCATCTGCCCTGGCCACCAATGGGCTCGACGCCGCTACCGACACGCTCGCCAACTCGGCGGGGCGCCTCACGTCGCTCATGTCCAAGGAGGACACGCAGGCCGCCCACTCCAGCAAGAGCTCCGCGATCCTCATCTCGATCCTGCTCGGTCTCGCCAGCGTGCTCCTGGGCATCGTGATTGTCATGCTCCAGTCGCGCCGGATCGTCGGCGGCATCCGCCAGATGCTCAGGGCCGCGAAGGCCCTGGCCCAGGGCGAGGTCGACCAGCACGTCGACGTCAAGGGCAGCGACGAGATCGCCGCAATGGGCAGTGCCTTCGGCGAGGTCATCGACTACCTGCACGAGACCGCCGACGCCGCGGCTGAGATGGGGTCGGGCAACTTCGCCGTCGAGATCGCCCCGCGCTCCGAGCGCGACGCGCTGCGCACCGCCTTCGTCGAGATGCGCGACCGCGTCGGCTCCGTGGTCCGCGCCATCTCCGGGACCTCGGATCATCTCAACAGCTCCAGCGTGCAGATGGCCTCCACCACCGAGGAGGTCGGGCGCGCCATCGGGGAGATCGCCGCCTCCGTCGGCCAAGTGGCCAGCGGCGCCGAGGAGCAGGTCCGCGCCGTTGAGCAGATGCGCACCATGAGCGAGGAGGTTGCAGAGGCCAGCCGTGCCTCCGCCGCGACCGCTGCCGAGACCGCGCAGGTCGCCGCCGAAGCCCGTGCCTCCGCCGAGGTCGGCGAGCAGGCCGTCGCCAAGGTCGACAACGCCATGCGAGGCGTGCAGAGCTCCTCCGCCGATGTCAGCGCTGCCATCCGCGAGCTGGGCGACAAATCCGGCCGCATCGGTGGGATCGTCGACACCATTACCGGCATCGCCGGGCAGACCAATCTGCTTGCGCTGAACGCGGCCATCGAGGCCGCCCGCGCCGGCGAGTCGGGCAAGGGCTTCGCCGTCGTCGCCGAAGAGGTCCGCAAGCTCGCCGAGGAGTCCCAGCAGGCCGCCGCATCGATTGCCGACCTCGTCTCCGAGATCCGCGCCGAGACCGAGCGCGCGGTGACCGTCGTCGAGCACGGCGTCCGCCAGACCGACGACGGCGCCCAGACCGTCATCGAGGCTCGCGAGGCCTTCCAGCAGATCCGCCACAACGTCGAGTCCATGACCGAGCGCATCGAACAGATCGCCGCGTCCTCGACCCAGATCGTCGACAGCGCCACCCGCATGGCCGAGAACGTCAGCTCCGTGGCCAACGTCGCCGAGGAGTCCTCGGCCTCCACCGAGCAGGTCTCCGCCGCCACCGAGCAGACCAGCGCCTCCACGCAGCAGATCGCGTCCTCCGCCCAGGAGCTGTCGGCCACCGCCGACGAGCTGCAGCGGCTGATCTCCCAGTTCACCCTTTCCTAAAACCGCAGGGGCACACTCGCGGCAGCGCCCGTCCTCCGTGGCGGGCGCTGTGCTTTAAGGGGCCTGCAACGCCTCGGGTATCGGCCCCGCTGGGGCGCGAACTGCGGCTTGGGAGGGGCACTCGGGCGGGCGCGAAGCGACGTGGGTCGTCTGAGGGCTGCTCAGCAACCACCAGTCGTGCCACGTCGCGCCACCGCGGTCTCAACCCCGCCGTCCTCAGCCGCCATTGACGCTCCTCACGCGCCCCCGGTGACGCCGCGCACGAGGCGCCGCGCACTCCGCGGCCGCCGCCAGCGCCTTCGTGGCCGCTCGGGCCCGCTGAGCTGCCGCGCCCGCGCCCGCAGCAACTCCACCGTGCCCGCGGTGAGGGCGAACGGATCGGCGACGACGCGGCCCTCGAGCAAGGAAAGCGCCGCCGTGGGCCGCCCGGCGACCTCGGCGAGGAGGATCGGCTCCCGGAGCGGCTCGGCAGAGTCGAGCTGGGCCAGGCGCAGAAGGTCGGGCGCGTCGTCGAAGGCCGCGAAGCGCAGGGTCACCGCCGCGTCGGCATCCGCCGGGACTCCCGGCACGGCCGACCCGCGCCGGGTGAGCGTCCGTCTCATGCCGCGCGCTCCAGAGCCGCCTGCACAAGGGCCTGCGCGATGTTGTCGCCGGGGCCACCCGGGTCGCGCTCGGGGTGCCACTGCATGCCCAGCGCGAAGCGACGATCGGTCCGCTCGATCGACTCGACCACCCCGTCGGGTGAGGTGGCGGTCGCCGTCAGCCCGCGCCCGAGGCGGCGGATCGCCTGATGGTGCTCGCTTTCGACATAGGCCGCCCGTCCCAGCAGACTGCGCATCGCCGCGCCGGCCTGCGTGCGCACCGCGTGGCCACCCACGCCGTGCTGCACCGTGGTCGCCCCGTCGCTGACGACGTCCTGGTAGAGATCGCCGCCCGAGGCGATGTTGAGCAGTTGGTGCCCGCGACACACGCCTACCACCGGCAGGTCGATGGCCAGCGCCGCGGTGAGCACGGCGAGGTCGGCGCGATCTCGCTCGAGGTCCGGCTCGCCGCGAGTCACGCGCGGGTGCTCGCCGTAGAGCCCCGAGTGCAGATCGGTGAAGGCGCCGGTGAGCACGAGCCCGTCCGACAGGGAGAGCTCGCGCTGCGAGGGCATCCCGGTGAGGTGACGCACCCGCGCGCCGGCGTCGTGCAGCCAGCGCACGTAGGGCGGGGTCGGGTCGTCGCGGGAGATCAGGAGGACGAGGGGGCTCGCGTCATCGCGTGTGTGCCGGTAGGCGCGCAGGAACGCTGCCCGGGCGCGTGAGACCCGCTTGCGCACCGCTTCCTCGGTGGTGTCGAGCAGGCGGGCGATCTCGCCGTGGCTGAACCCGGCGTCGAAGTGCAGCAGGAGTACGAAGCGCTGGTGGGCGGGGAGGCCGCTGAGGGCTTCGCGCGCCGCGTCGGGCGCCGCCGCGTCCTCTACGGCTCGGCCGACGGCGATGTCATCGTCGAGCGCGACGGTGGGTCGACGCGCCCGGCGGCGGAGCTCATCGACGGCCAGGTTCTGGCTGGTCCGCTTCAGCCAGGCCCGCTGGCGTTCCGGGCTGAGCCCGTCGGGCAGGCGCCGCCAGGCGCGGGCGAAGGCCTCCTGGGCGAGGTCCTCGGCCGTATGGCGATCGCCCGCCAGGGCGAAGGTCAGCCGCGTGGTGAGCTGATCGTGGTGGTCGCGGATGAGGGTTTCGAGATCCATCACCTACAAGACGATGACGGATCCCGAAACCGGACACCGCGGGCGTTAGTGCGGACGCGTCAGCGCCCGGGCCGGCAGCTCGCGAACCGAGGGAGCGGCGGCTCAGGCGAGCCGGGCTCAGGCAAGCGCCGGGGTGGCGCGCTGGAGCCCGGCGAGGACGCCGGCGATGCGAAGGTGGTCGGCTTCCTCAACGTTGATGAGCCGGACGCCGAGGTGCGTGGGCGTCTCTCGCGCCAGCACCGCTTCGCAGCGCACGTGCTCAGAGACGCCGGGGAGGAAGATCTCCATCTGCCACTTGGAGACCTCGCCCAGGCCGGGCCGCTTGAGCAGCAGGGCGCCGCCCATGCTCAGGTTGGAGGTGACCGTCGACACCGTCTGGCCGGCCGTGCCATCGGCCCCAACCGGCGTCGCCTTCACAGCGGTGACCAGGGGCGTGCGCTCGGCGCTGCGGCGTTCGGCGACCTGGATCCCGTCGACGACGACGAACTCGAGCTCGTCGCGGTCGGCCTCCTTGAGCGCGACGCCGCGCAGCGCGACCGGAGCGCGGCCGTGCTCGAAGGTGAGGAAGCACAGCGAACCGGAGGCCAGGCGCGTCTGGACCTCCTCAGGGATTTCTCCCTGCGGGATCAGCGTCGCGACCGGACCCTGAACTGACTGGACCCGGCACTCGATGCAGTTGACCTCCCAGTCGACCTTGACATCGAGGTCGACGCGGACAGCCTGGTTCTTTACCAATCGTCGCATTACATGGACGTAATCGGCAGGGGACCCCTTTGTGTTTAGCACAACGAGCACAATTGCCTGCGGGGGGCGACCGGCGCCTGACCGCCCGGCGAACTGGCCGTCCCGGCCGTCCGGATGACCGCCGGCGGCGCAGGCGACCAGAGCCGGCGCGCGGACGTTCAGGCGGCGACGGCGGCGAGCTCGCGGGACCGCTGGCGCCAGAGGTCCAGGCGGGGGCGCAGCCCCAGCCGATCGAGGAGCTCGAGGTCGAGACCGGCCGCGGGCGGCGCCTCATCCGTGGCCGGGTGCAGTTCGTTGGCCAGCCCATTCGCGATATGCACCGCGGCGATCCCGTCAAAGGCCAGGCCGTCGACCTCTGACGGATCGTGGTGGTGGGCCACCGCCTCGACGATGCCGTCGGGCAGGCCCCACAGCGACAGCAGGTGCGCGCCAACGTGCGCGTGCGTGACGCCGTCGGCCTCCGCCTCGACGACGTGAACCGGGACGCGGCGTTCCCGCGCCCGATCGGTGAGCTGAGCCCACCGGCGGTCGCCGTCGGAGATGAGCACGAGCTTGCCGATGTCGTGCAGCAGCGCGGCGGTGACGGCCTCCTGCTGGGCGCGGCCGGCGGGGAGGATCGAGGCAGTGATGCGCGCGACCAGCATCGCGTGGGCCTGGAAGTCGTCGAGGGAGAACTCGGCGTCGCCGCGCGGGGCGACCTTGCCAAAGGCCTCGGCGGTGAGCGCCAGCGAGCGGATCGTGTCGACGCCGAGGTACATGACCGCGTCGCGGACCGAGGTCACCGTGGAGGTGAGGCCGAAGAGCGCAGAGTTGGCGAGCTGGAGGACCTTGGCGCTCATGGCCACGTCGCGCTCGAGCACCGCCGACACCTGGTGGGGCTCCCAGTCGGGGCTCGAGAGCACCTGGTTGAGCTCCATGTACACACCGGGCCGCGACGGCAGCGCGGTGGTTGCCATCGTCTTGCGGAAGGCCTCAACCTCTCCCGTGCGCGCGTGCAGCGCGGAGGAGCGCTTGATGAGAACGCTGAGGTCCTCGACGTTGCACGGCTTGGAGAGGAGGCGGTGCGAGACGATCGTGGCCAGCCCGGGCCTGGTCGTCGCCGAGAGGATCATCCGGATCGTGGTGGGGTGCTGGTCGCGCACCCGCGTGAGCAACGTGACGCCGTCCATGGCGCCGATCTGCTCCTCGGCGACCACGACGTCCACCGGTGCGCGGGCCAGCGCCGCAAGCGCCGCCTCGCCGCCGGGGGCGTACTCCACCTGCCACGAGCCGGCGTGCGCGTCCAGGGCCTCCTGTAGGGCGCCGAACGTGTCCGGCGTGTCGTCGACGAAAAGGATCCGCTTGGTTGCCCCGTCAGCGGAGGCGCCCAAGGTGCTCTGCGGGTCGCGCGTGACAGCCAGACTCATCGTGCTGGCAGTATCGTCGGCCGCTGCGGCGTCCTTGACCGTGCAGACCCGCGCCGCGAGGCCCGCAGGGCACCCGGTACCGCTTCGTACCGCGCCGCTGCTGGCAGCTCGGCCCCTTCGGCGCTGTTTCGGCGGATTGGACGGTTGATGGATCCCCGGCGAAGGCCGGCGGGTCGCCTCCGATGCGCCGGCGCGAGCCGACCTCCTCAGACCCTGGCTGAGCCGTCGCGCCGGCAGGCATCGTGAACCACACCGTCTTGCCGGACGGGTCCTCGGGCACCACGCCCCAGCTGTCCGACAGCATGTCGACGATCTGCAACCCCCGGCCGCTCGGCTCGTCGGGGCCGGGCGAGCGCATGGTCGGGGTGCCCGTTCCCGAATCGGTGACCTCCACGCGGATCTCCCGCGTCGAGCCGAGGATCGTGATGTGGAAGCTCGTCCGCTCGTGGCGGATGCAGTTGGTCGCCAACTCGGAGACCATCAGCTCCACCGCCTCCAGCGTCGAGGCGGGGTTGCCGCTCAGGGTGTCCGTGGCGAACCGGCGCGCGGCGTGCACGGACTGGGGGATCGCCGGGAAGGTCCGCATGCGCCTCATGACGTCGCCCCCAGCTTCTCTGTGAGGCCCATGGCCCCGATCACCCGGCGCAACAGCGGGGGCGGCTCACGTAACTCGAAGGTCTCGACGGCACTGGCCCACCGCACCCACAGAGCGATCGCGGAGCTGTCGGCGAAGCGCACGCCGCCGACGTCCACGGTCAGGGAGGTGATGCCGTTGCCCAGCACTTCGTCGACGCGAGCGGCGAGCGGATCGATGCCGCTCATGTCGAGCTCTCCGTCGATGCTGACGGTGGCGTGATGTTCCCCATCGATGACCACGTCAAAGCTGATCAGTTGCCCGGGCTGCCCGTCTAGCTCTTCCATCTCACCCCTAACTCGTCCATCTCACCCCTACTATCGCAATGTCGTCCTGGGAGCCGCCGTCCGCCATCTCGCTCACGAGCGTCCCCAACAGCTCCGAGAGGCCTACATCATGGCTGGTCGCCGCGCGGCGCAGCCGCTCAAGGCCCTGATCAAGGTTCTCCCCCCGGCGTTCCACCAGTCCATCGGTGAAGGCGACGACCGTCGCTTCGGGCGGAACGGTCACCGTCGTGGATCGGTATACGGTGCCCGCCTGCACGCCGATGGGCAGGCCGACCTCCGTAGTCGCGTAGTGGCTGTCGCCGTTTGCGAGCACCAGCGGCGGCAGGTGTCCGGCGCTGGTGATGTTGAGTTGCCGCGCCTCCATATCGACGGTGGCGCACAGCACGGTGGCCAGTTGTCCGCTCTCGGACACGTTGACCAGCCGGCTGGTCTTGGTGAGGATCTCCGCGGGCCCGTCGCTCTGCGCGGCGTAGGCGCGGATCGCGTAGCGCAACTCCGCCATCGTGGTCGCGGCGTGCAGGCCCCGGCCGGACACGTCGCCCACCACGAGCAGGAGCCGCCCCCCGTCGAGGTCGATCACGTCGTACCAATCCCCGCCGATGTCGACGCCCTCCTCGCCGGCCTCGTAGCGGGCGCTGGCCTGGATGCCCGGGACCTGCGGCAGGCGGTCGGGCAGCAGCGCGTGCTGCAGGGTCTGGGCGATGCCGCGCTGCTCGGCGTAGAGACGTTCGTTCTCGTTGGCGGTGACCTCGAGCCGTCCGGCGAGGTTCTCGGCACGCCGGCGGCGCTGGGTGAGGCGCAGCGTCAGGAACGCCGCCGCGAACGCCAGCACTACACCGAGCACCGCGATGATCCACGGCAGGTTCTTGGGCAGCGAGCCGGCCAGCGCGACGTGGGAGGACATGGCCAGCGTGAGCGCGCTGTTGCCGTAGTTCACGGTCTGGGCATTGGACGGGGATGGCAGCGGGGGATGAGCGACGCTGGTGACCAACAGTGACTGCGGGGTCTGCTTGCGGCCGAGGTAGATGGCGTAGTCCAAGCCGGAGAACTGGTTGCTGCCCGCGAAACGCGATTGGCGGCCGGCCGGCAGTGGTCGCTCGCCATAGACCAGGTAGCCGCCGGACTCCGTCGAGTTGGCGTAGGCGTAGCCCAGGCGCAGGTCGGGCGGCTTGAGCAGTCCGATCACGTTCAGGATGGGTTTGCGGCCCGCCGCGGCCAGGACCGCGGCGGCGTTGTCGTGCGTCGTGACCAGCTTGGGCTGTGACCCCACCACGGCGACCGGCCCCTGGCCAAGTGCCCCCACCTTCCACAACGACAGGGAAAGGAACTGCCCGGCCCCGCTCCCGACCTGGGGACCGACCAGACGCTTGAATCGCGCCACGCTGCCGTTGGTGAAGTTGGCCTGCTCGACCGCGCCCGCCAGCGAGGCTGTGGTGGCGGGCACCGATTCGCCGAGCAGCGCGGCGGCGTCGCGGACACGGAGGTTGAGCAGGCGCTTCTCGTTGGAGACGTACTGCGAATGGGAGACGAGGACGAGCGCCAGGGTGACCAGCAGGCCCACGACGAGCGTGATGACTGGAAGCCAGTAGGGATCGAACGAGCGCCGCCGCGGCTCGATCACCGCGGCGTCTGACTCGACCGCCTCGCCCCCGCGACTAGTCGCCGGCGGCCGCTGCACTGATTCCACTGAATTCAACAGCTGCCTCTCTGGCTCCGTTCGGCGTATCGAAGAGACGCCTCCGCAGCGCGCCACAGTCTCGCATACAGCCGCTTTTCGGGGAAGTAGGCGAGAGCTTTCCGGCGCGCTTGCGACGGCCAACCGCTCGGGGACGCTTCAGGCCCGGGTCATGGCGGCGTGAAGGCCCGGCGCGCGTCGGCAGCCGGAGCCTGGGCGTGACAGCCGTCCAGATGGTCGTTGACCAGGCCCATCGCCTGCATGAACGCGTACACGGTCGTCGGCCCCACGAAGCGCCAGCCGCGGCGCTTGAGGTCCTTGGCCAGCGCCCGGGAGTCGGCGGTGTGCGCGAGCTCGGCCAGGGTGGCGCGGTCCAGACCGCCCATGCGCCGCTCGGGCGCGTAGGCCCAGACGTAGTGCGCCAGGGACCCCTCGGTGGCCACCAGTTCGACCGCGTGCTGGGCGTTGTTGATCACCGCCTCGATCTTGCCGCGATGGCGCACGATGCCCGCGTCGCCGAGCAGGCGGGCGACGTCGTCGTCCCCGAACCCCGCCACCACGTTGTAGTCAAACCCGGCGAACGCCGCGCGGAACGCCTCGCGCTTGCGCAGGATCGTCAGCCACGACAGGCCGGCCTGGAACCCCTCGAGGCTGAGCTTCTCGAACAGCCGCACGTCGTCGGAAACGGGGAAGCCCCACTCCGTGTCGTGATATGGGCGGTACTCGGGCGCCGAGTCGCCCCACGAGCAGCGCGCCACGCCGTCGTCGCCAACCACGATCCCCTCCGGTGCCATGCCGCTAAGTCTGATCGGTGGCGCGGCGGCCTGGTCGGTTCGCGCATCTATCCTTGGAGACGTGAGCTTTCTTCGCGGCATCGATGGCGACGCCCACAACACCGCCGGCACCCCCGCCCGCTGGGTCCGGCCCGGTGATCACCGCCGCCGCGACGCCCGCACCGCGCAGTTGTGCGAGGCGACGCTCGCCTGTGCGCGCTGCGACGCACCGATCGCCGCGGGCGCGGACGGCCTGTCCCTGACACAGCCGCTCGTGTGCCCGTTCTGCGATCACCGCGCCCCCGTCCGCGACTTCCTGTCGCTGGCGTTGCCCACGCGCCCTGCGCGCGTGGTCGTGCGCATCAGCCACCCGGGCTGACCCCTCGGCTCAACGCTCGCCGCCCGGTGCGGGCACGCGGCATGCGCAATTCAGGATTCCGGTGCAGCGGCCGATGCCTTGAGGCATGCCTTTCTTCTCGCTGCGCGCCGCGCGCATCGCTCTGACCGCGGCCACACTCGCCGCCGTGCTCCTGGCCGGGGCCGCCGCCGCCCGGGCCGCCGCGCCCTACCGCAATCCCTTCACGGGAGAGCAGCCCTACGTCGGGCGGACCGACATGGGCGTCGACCTCTGCCTCTCCCCCGGCGACCCGATCGACGCCCTCGGTAACGGGGTGGTGACCGGGATCATTCGCAACTGGGACGGACGCGAGCCCTATTTCTGGTACGAGTTGACGAGCGGCCCCTCGGCCGGGCGCTACGTGTACGTCGCCGAGCAGATCACCGGTCTGCCCCGCATTGGACAGACGCTGCACGCCGGTGACGTCGTTACGCGCTACGCGAGGAAGGGCACGTGCATCGAGACCGGTTGGAGCACCGCCGACGGCGAGACGTTCGCCCAGGCGACCACCGGCTACACCGAGGGCGAGGTCACCGTTGCCGGCGTGTCCTTCGCGCGGTTTCTGATCTCGCTCGGGGTCCAGGGCGTATTCGACCTCGTCCCCGCGCACACCACCCGCGTCAAACCCGGGCACAAGCACCACGCGCGCTAGGACCGCGCGGGCACCAGCGTCACCGTCGCACTCCTGCGCGGCATGGTGATGAGGGTGCGCCGGCGCGACGGCTCGCCGCCCGCGTGCTCGCGCGCGAAGGTGACATGCCGGAGGATGGTCTGGAGGATGAGCCGCGCCTCGGTGAGCGCGAAGCCAGCCCCGATACAGCGGTGCACACCGCCGCCGAACGGGATCCATGTGTACGTCCCCGGCCGGTTCTCGAGGAACCGGTCGGGCCGGAAGAGCCTGGGCTCCGGGTAGAGGTCGGCGCGGTGGTGCATCCGCTCGATGTCGGCGGCGATCATCGCCCCGCGCGGAACGCGCAGACCGCCGAGGTCGAAGTCGCGTGCCGCGTAACGCAGCGTCACCGGCACCGGCGGGCGCATGCGCAGCGTCTCCTGCACCGCGGCCACGAGGTAGCGCGTCTCGCCCTCCCGCACGTCGCGCTCGCAGCCGGCCAGCGCCTCGGGATGACGCGACAACCGCTCGGCCAGCCAGGCAAGCGTCGTGGCCGTCGTGGCCCAGCCTGCCACGACGAGCACATGCAGCGCTGAGACGATCTCGTCATCGGACATTGCGCCCTCGTCGTCGGCCAGAAAGCGCCCCAGGCAGTCGCGCCGAGCCGCGTCGGGCGGCGCCGCGCGGCGCTCGGCGATCTCCTCTCGCGCGATGGCGGCGATCTCCGCGTGGATCGCGTGGATCCGCGGATAGGGCGCCCACCACCCGCGCATCACGATCGCCGCCGCAAACCGCCCGGCGAGCTCCAGCGAGTTCAATGCGGCGTCGAGGCGATCCAGCGCCGCACCCAGACGTCGGACGCGTTCGGCCTGGGTGACGCCGAACACCGTGGTGGCGATGACGTCGCGGGCCAGTTGATGGGTGAGGTCGGCGAACGCCACGGGCCGACCCAGCGGCCACTGGGCGATCCGGCGCTCGCTGACGCCGACGATCCCCTCCTCATAGCCCCTGAGCGCCTCGCCGTGGAAGGCGGCCGTGAGCCGGCGGCGAAAGCACGTGTGGTCCTCGCCGTCGAGCGCTGCGATCGCGTCGTGGCCGAACATCGCCTCGTGTGGCGCGAACCGCCGCAGCCCCTCGCCGAAGAGCAGCGCCCCGTCACGCTCGGTGAACACCGCACGGCAGTCCTCGGGTGAGCAGGTCAAGAGCACCGGCGGCGCCAGCGGGAGCTCCATCAGATACCGCTCCGGCGCGGCCTCCGTCCACCCGACGAAGCTCTGCGGCACGAACCACCGCTGCAGCCCTGCGGGCGATGGTGTCGGCCGCGGCGACGTTGGGATACCCCAACGTCCGCGTCGCCGATGTGGTCAACCGCGCCCGGGTTTCGCGCCAGTCGTTCTATGCGCTGTTCGCCGACAAGGAGGAGTGCTTCCTGGAGGCACACGCCGCCGGGCTCGAGCTGATCGTCGAGCGGCTCGCCCGCTGGACCGCCACCGGCACCGCGGCGGACGATGGCGACCCGACGGCGCCGGTACGCGGAGCCGTCACGGCGTATCTGCTGCTGGCCGCCGACGAGCCCGAATTCGCGCGGTGCATGCTGGTCGAGCTGCCCGGCGATCGGTCCGGCCGGGCTCACGGCGCGCCTGACCGCGCACCGCCAGATCGCCGATCTTCTGCGCACCTGGCACCACCGAACCCGCCAGGACCATCCGGACTGGCCGGCCGTGCCCGACGGGCGATACCCCGCCGCGATCGGCGCCGTCCATGACCTGCTGTTCGACGCGGTGGCCTCAGGTGAAGCCGAGCGGGCGCCCAACCTGCGTGAGGACGGCGTGTCCGCCGTCCTCACCCTGCTCCAGATCCCCACCGGGTAGCTACAGCCCGGCCGCCATCTATGAGCCTCCGGGGCCCGGGACGCCGCAGAGATCGGCGATCACCTCGCCGGCGGCGTGTACCGGAAGCGCCCACGTCTGCAGCCCCACGATCCCGTCAGCGGTGATGCCGGCCTCGTGCTGAGCGCCCTTGACCGCGGTCGCGGTGTGCGGACCGAAGACGCCGTCGACGGCGAGCACCGGATTGGAGCTGGGCGCGAATTCGCCGCGGCCCTCGTTGAGCACGGTCTGGAGCTTGTTCACCACCCCCCCGCTCGAGCCCTCGCTGAGCGTCGGCGGCTCGGGGCCGTCACCGCCGAGCGCGCCCCAGGTGACGGGGCCGACGATGCCGTCGGCGGTGAGGTGCTCAGACTGCTGGAACTCCTCGACGCCGTGCTTGGTCTTCGGGCCGAACACGCCGTCGATGTCAGTGAAGCTCAACGTCCGGCGGACAAGCAGGTACTGCAGCCACCTCACGGTGGCACCAGTCGCGCCTTCCTGAATCGTGGCGGGAGTGGTCATGACGGTCCCCCTTCATCGTGGGTTAGGAAATGAGCGCGGCAGCGGCGAC
>DASXDW010000049.1:0-23105 GCA_036490435.1 Solirubrobacteraceae bacterium | reverse complement strand
CGAGCTAGTGGACGCAATATGGACGCAGACCTTAAAGCGAGAGGAACGAGCGATGCAGAAAACGCCTGCTAATCCTGGAAAGCCCTCTTGGGGACTCGAACCCCAGACCCCTTCCTTACCATGGAAGTGCTCTACCAGCTGAGCTAAGAGGGCGTTTGCAGGGATTTCCTTGTTTCTGCGTCTCCGCTGACCGGTTTCGGGCTGCGCGGGGGCTGCAAAATGTCGGTCGGCCGCTGCTGCGCGCAAGGGTAGCTCATGCATGTACTGCTCGCTGGGCGCGAGGTGGCGCGTGCTCGTGAGCTTTGCCCTCGGACGCCGGCTTAACGCCACCTGCACACGTTTGCGGTTGACAGCGCCAGCAGCGGGCGATAGGTTGCCGTTGCAAACGATTGCAGGACGAACGTGGCGCTTGACGTCGCGGGGAGGTACGAGGAGATGAGAGTTCTTCGCAAGTGCCTGAGCACCAGCTTGGCGCTCGTTGTCGCAGGGTTGGTGGTGGCTTGTGGCAGCTCGAGCAGCGGGTCGTCGAGTGCTGGTGGAGGCGGTGGCAGCTCGAGCTCGCACTCGGGCTCCAGCTCCAGCGCTGGGGGCGCCCCGATCACGATCGGCACGTCGTTGTCGCTGTCGGGCGACTTCTCCGCCGACGGTCAGGCGTTCGAGCGCGGCTATCAGCTCTGGGCGGCTGACCAGAACAAGGCGGGAGGCCTTCTCGGGCACCAGATCAAGCTGGACGTGCTCTCTGATTCCTCAAGCCCGGCCCAAGTGGTGTCCAACTACCAGAAGTTGATCGGTTCCAACAAGGACGCGCTGGTGTTCGGTCCCTTCTCCTCGCTGCTGACGGTGCCGGCCGCGCGGATCGCCGCGCGCTACGGATACGCCTTCGTCGAAGGGGCGGGGGGCGCCCCCACGGTATTCGGCGCCGGGCTGCACAACGTCTTCGACGTGTCGATCCCGGTGAGGGACAATCTGGTGACGTTTGCCCAGTGGGTGGCGTCGCTGCCCGCCGCCCAGCGGCCGAAGACCGCCGCATACGCGACCGTCAACGATCCGTTCACCCAGCCTCAGCTGCCGGTCGCACAGAAGATCCTGGAGGCGGCGGGGGTCAAGACGGTGCTGAACAAGGTGTTTCCGGCGGAGGTCACCGACTACACGGCGATCGCCGGGCAGGTGGCGACGACAGACGCGCAGGTCTTCCTTCTCGGCTCGGTCGACGTGCCGACGGTGTCGGCGTTCACCCACGTCTTCATCCAACAGCACTACCAGCCCAAAGCGTTCATCGCCACCGCCGGCCCCGACCAGGGCGCACAGTTCGTCAAGGCGGTCGGCGCCGGAAACGAGAACGGCATCTTCGTGCCAAACGGGTGGTTCGGCGGCTTCAAGAAAGCCGACAGCGAGCAGATGGTCAAGGAGTACATCGCCAAATATGGCGGGACGCCATCGGACGTCAACGCCGACGTTGCAGAGGCCTACTCAGTCGGACAGGTGCTGGCCCAGGCGGTGCAGGCGACCAAAGGGTTCGATCAGGCGAAGATCACCAGCTACCTGAAGAGCGCGATCACCCTCAACAGCGTCCAGGGCCCCGTGAAGTTTGATTCGCTCGGTGAGAACACCGCCCAAAAGACCCTCACATTCCAGTGGCAGAACGGAACCCTGGTGCAGTCGATCCCGACGTCGACGCCGGGCGCGACGCCGCCTATCTACCCCAAGCCGGTCTGGAAGTAGGAGCGGGGTGTCGTTCACCGCTCTGCTGCAGGCGATCGTTGACGGGATCCTCACCGGCGGCGTCTACGCGCTGATGGCCGCCGGTCTGACGCTCATCTTCGGCGTCATGGACATCATCAACATCGCCCAGGGCGTGATGGTGATCCTCGGGGCGTACCTCAGTTACGAGTTGTCGGTGCACCTCGGGATCGGGCTTCTGCCCGGGCTGCTGATCACCGTGCCGTTTATGTTCGGCGTCGGGGTGGCGGTGGAGTTCTGCTTCATGCGACGCCTGCGTGATCAGGACCGCACGCAGATGTCGATCCTTGTCACCTACGCGGTCGCGATTGTGATCGAGGGCGTCCTGACCGCCATCTTCGGGGTTGACTTCGTCCAACTACAGGCCTCCTACGTCAACAGCTCGGTGCATGTGTTCGGCTTTTATCTCGCCGACATCTATCTGATTGGCTTTGTGCTTGCGATCGCGCTGCTGGCAGCGCTGTATTACCTCCTGTACCGCACCAAGTTCGGCCGGGCCGTCCGTGCGTCGCTGCAAAATCGCACGGCGGCTGACCTGATCGGGGTCGACGTCAACCGCGTGCGGACCATTTCGGTTGGAATCGGCGTCGCGGTCACCGCGGTCGGCGGCATGGTGTTCGGCGCGACGAACTCGTTCAACCCCAACACCGGCTATGACCTCATCTCACGCCTGCTGGCGATCGTGATCCTGGGTGGGATGGGCAGCATCGGTGGCGCGATGGCGGCTGCTGTGTTCATTCTGGTGATCAACGACGTCGTGGCGGTGGCCTGGTCTCCGACCTGGGCGCCACTGGTCTATTTCGTTGCGCTGGTAATCGTCCTGTCGTTCCGGCCCCAGGGGCTGTTCGGGCGGAGCGCGGTCCGGGCCCAGTGAGCGAGACAGAGGCGCACACCGAGCAGGACGCGGGGCCGCCCGTGGTGACCCCGGCGCCCAGGCGCGTGGTGAGCCTAGGCGCGATTGCCGTGATCGCGGCGATCTTCGTGGCCTTCCCGCTGCTGGTCACCGACCCGACGACCACGTCGATCGCCTTCTTCGCGTTGGTGTTCATGGTGGCCGCCTCGGCGTGGAACATCTTCAGCGGGTACTCCGGCTACCTGGCGCTGGGCCACGCGGTGTTCTTCGGCAGTGGCGGCTACGCCGTTGCGGTGGCGGCGCGCGACTGGCATGTGGCGGGGGGCTGGCCGGTGTTCGTGCTGCTGCTGTTCGGCGGCCTCGTCGCCGGGTTGATCGCCATCCCGGTTGGCCTGGTGGCACTGCGCACGCGCCGGCACACCTTCGTGGTTGTCACCATCGCCATCTTCTTCATCTTCCAGTTGGCCGCGTTCAACCTCGGCTTCACCGGTGGCACCTCGGGCATCCTCCTGCCGCTGCCGCCATTCTCGGCCGCCAACTTCAACACGCCGTTCTACTACGTGGCGCTGGCGATCCTCGTCCTCACCGTCCTAACCTCCTGGCTGGTGCGGCGCTCGCGGTTCGGCCTGCAGTTGCTAGCGATACGCGACGACGAGGACCGGGCGCTCGGACTCGGAGTCAAGACCCGCCGCATCAAGCTGACCGCCTTTGTGATGTCCGCAGTGCCGGTGGGCATCGTCGGCGGGTTGTATTTCGACTTCGTCGGTCAGATCTATCCGCAGTTCGCCTTCGACCCTCTGTTTGACCTGTCGATCGCCCTGATGGCGTTCCTGGGTGGTCTGGGCACGATCATCGGACCGCTGCTGGGCGCGCTGGTGCTGGAGTCTCTGCAGCAGTACCTGACCCAGACGTTCTCCAGCAGCGCCACGTATCTCATCGCATACGGCGTCCTGTTCCTGGGCGTCATCCTGATCATGCCCCGCGGGGTCGTCCCTGGGGTGAGCGCGCTGCTGGAGCGCCGGCGCGCCAAAGCCGCACAGAACGCATCCGCCGAACGCGACGCCAAGGTGCGCGGCGGCGTGGCCGGGGCAGCGCAATGAGCAACCTCATCGAGGTCAAGGGTGTCTCCAAGGCCTACGGGGGCGTCACCGCGCTGTCGCTGTGCGATCTCGACGTCCGCGAGGGCGAGATCAACGGGCTGATCGGTCCCAACGGATCTGGCAAAACGACCCTTTTCAACGTCATCACCGGCTACGAGCGCATCCAGCAGGGTGAGGTGCGCTTCAACGGCACCGACATCACCAACGCTCCGCCTGACCGGGTGTTCCAGCTCGGCATCGGACGCACCTTCCAGTTGACCCGTCTGTTCATGCGCCTGACCGTGCTGGAGAACATGCTGGTGGCCACGCAGCGTGAGGTGGGCTGGCTGCGTGGCGTGATGCGGCTGGCCGGCTCGGTCAGTGAGCGGCGGCGCGCCATGGAGTTGCTGGACTTCGTGGGGATCGCGCGACTCGCCCACGAACCGGCAGGGAACTTGTCCTACGGCCAGCGCAAGCTGCTCGAGCTGGCCTCGCTGCTTGTTGCCGACCCTGCCATCCTTCTCCTCGACGAGCCGGCCGGTGGCGTCAATCCCACGCTGATCACCGACCTGGCCAACCGCATCCGCGATCTCAATCGTCAAGGCAAGACGATCTTGGTGGTGGAGCACAACATGGAATTCGTGATGAGCCTGTGCAGCCGGATCACGGTTCTCAGCCAAGGGTCTGCGCTCGTCTCAGGAACCCCGGCCGAGGTACGAACCAGTCCGGCGGTGCTCGATGCCTACCTCGGCGGCGAGGACGAACCCGCCGCTCTGCTCGAGCTGGCCGAACAGGCCGCGCCCGACCAACGTCCCGACGTGTCCGTAATGCCGGTGCGCACGCCGGCGACATCGAAGCTGAGTGACTCTCCGGCGTTGCTGAGCCTGGCCGGGGTCAGCTCCGGATACGGCGGCGCCGACATCATCAAGCAGGTCTCGCTCGAGGTACCTCGCGGCGGGATCACGTGCGTGGTGGGTCCCAACGGCGCCGGCAAGTCGACCCTGATGGCGACCATCAGCGGTCTGCTGCGCCCCAGACAGGGCGCGATCCGCTTCAACGGGGACATCGTGTCGGGTCTGACCCCGAAGCAGATCCTGATGCGCGGCATCGCGCAGATTCCGCAGGCCCACAGCTTGTTCGCCGACATGACGGTGCGTGAGAACGTCGAGATGGGCGCCTTCACGGTGTCCGATCAGGCGCTGGTGCGTCGGCGTCTCGAGGCGGTCGAGGAGCTGTATCCGATCGTGCGCGACCGCGCAGGCGAGAAGGCCGGCAGTCTGTCTGGCGGTCAGCAGCGGCTGGTCGAGTTCGCCCGCTGCCTGATGCTCGATCCGGAGCTGATCATGCTCGACGAGCCCTCGATGGGCCTGGATCCGCAGACCCGGCAGATGGTGTTCGGCATGGTGGAGCAGATGAACCAGCGGGGTAAGACGATCCTGCTCGTCGAGCAGAACGCCCGCGCCGGACTGAGGCTGAGCTCGCACGGGGTCGTCCTGGAGAACGGCATCGTGCGGCTGACCGGCTCCGGCCGCGAGGTGTTGGAGCATCCGGAGATCGGCGCCCTGTATCTCGGCGGTGCGGTGGCCCCGGCGGCCGGCGGCGCATGACCGTCTCCGGCGGACCGCAGGCGGACGTGGTCGTCGCCGGTGCCGGCCACAACAGCCTGATCACCGCCGCTTACCTGACCCTGGCCGGACGACGCTGCCGGGTCCTGGACGCGCGTGCCACGCCCGGCGGAGGCGTGGCATCCGAGGAACTGCTGCTGCCCGGGTTCCGGCTGGACTCGTGCTCCACCGGGCACACGCTCATCCAGACCAACCCACTGCTCGTCGACGACGAGCTCGGGCTCATCGCCGACCACGGCCTGACCTACATCCAACCCGATCCCGTGGCCCATGTCGTGTTCCCGGACGGCGAGTCGCTGACGATGTGGCTGGACCTGGAACGCACCTGCGAGGAGATCGCGCGGTTCTCGCGCGCCGACGAGCGGGCGTATCGCCGCCTGCTCACTGAGTACGACGCGGTCAAGGACCTTTTCAACCGCCAGCGTTTTACCCCGGTGGGGCTCGGCCCGTGCTTCGAGGAGATGCTCCGGGGCCGAGATGGGGAGGCCCGCTGGCGTCGACGGGCCGCGATGAGCGCCTGGGCGGTCATCCGACACGAGTTCGAGAGCCGCCACGTCCGCGCGTTCATGGTCTGGATGGCCTTCCAGACCGGGCAGCCGGTTGATTCGGCGGGCTCCGGTCCGCTGGCGTACTCGATCATCTTCGGGCGCCAGCGCCGCAGCTGGACAATTCCGCGGGGCGGCTCGGGCGAGCTCGCCCGAGCTCTGGTGGAGGTCATTGAGCGCGGTGGTGGGGAGGTGATCTGCGACGCGCGCGTTGTGGAACTGATCGTCGACGATGGTCGGTGCACGGGAGTCGTCACCGAGGACGGCGCCCGCCACGTCGCCCGGGAGGCGGTCCTTTCGACCATCCACGTCAAGGACCTCATCCAGATGGCGCCGGACACGATCTGGGATGACGATTTCCGCTATGGGATCGATACCTACGAGCCTGGTGTATCCGCCTTCGCCACGCACTACGCCACCACCGAGCCGCCGCGTTACCCGACCCGAGACGGAGAGCTCCTGGAGGTCGTTTCGGCCGGCGTCGCCGGGTGGCCGGAGGACGTGCTGCGCATGGGCCGGGACGTCTGCGAGGGGCGGCTCGTGCATGACGGAGCGTGGCTGCTGTTTCCCGCTCCCTCGGTGGCCGATCCAAGCCGAGCGCCGGCCGGCCACCACACGGTCAAGATCCTCGGTATGCAGCCCTACGACCCAGGCGGCGGTCCCGACGAGTGGGAACGCCTGCGGGAGGCGATCGCCGGCGAGCACCTGGCCCATCTGCGCCGAGCCGCGCCGAACCTGGTGGACGAGACGATCCTCGCCGAGCTGATCGTGTCCCCCGTGGACCTCGAACGCACGAATCCCCATATGTGGCACGGCACCTTCCACGGCGGCGACCGCTCGCTGGCCAACAGCGGCGGGCTGCGCCCCGCCCCCGGCTGGGCGCAGCACCGGATGCCGATCCCCGGCCTCTATCAGACCGGAGGTACGACGCACCCGGGCGGCTCGGTCACCGGCGGGCCGGGGCGCAATGCTGCAATCGTGATGCTGTCCGACCTGGGCGAGGATCTCGACGCAGTGGTCGAGCGCAGTCGCGGTCGCAGGCCCGCGGTGGTCTGAGCCGCACTCGGGGGTGTGACACGGGCGGCGTCAGCGATGGACCCGGGCATAATCGAGTTGTGCGTGACGCGGTGACGATCCGGGACGTCGCCCGCCTAGCGGAGGTTCACCCGGGCACCGTCTCCCGCGCGCTCAACGCACAGACGCGCGCGCTGGTCAACGACGAGACGGCCGAGCGGGTCCTCCGCGTGGCCGAGGAGTTGGGCTATCGGCCCAATCCGATCGCCCGCGGGCTGAAGACCAATCGCTCCTACACCGTCGGAGTGCTCATCCCGGATCTGACCAACCCACTGTTCCCACCGATCATGCGCGGGATCGAGGATCGGCTCGGCGACGCCGGCTACACCGCCCTGATCGTCAACACCGACAACGACGCCGGGCGCGAGCGCAGCCAGATGGACGCGATGCGGGCCCGGCAGGTGGACGGGTTCATCGCCGCGACGGCACGACTGGACACGGAACTGCTCGCTGATGTCGCCGCCGGCGGCGCTCCGATGGTCTTGGTCAACCGCAGTCTCGAAGACGGGTCGCTGCCAGCGGTTACCGTGAATGACCGGCAGGGCATCCGCCTGGCGGTGAACCACGTCGCCGCGCTCGGTCACCAGCGCCTCGGCCACGTGGGCGGGCCGCAGAACCTCTCGACCGGGCACCTCCGCTATCTCGGCTTCCGGGAGGCGGTGGCCGACCTCGGACTGTCGGTTGGTGCCGAGCAGGTCGCGTTCGCCGATGCCTTCACCGAGGCGGAGGGCCAGCGGGCGTGCGCCGAACTGTTGGACCGGGCTCCGGGCGTGACCGCGGTCGTTGCCGCTAACGATCGGCTCGCCATCGGCTGCTACGACGCTCTGGACACCCGTGGTCTGGCCTGTCCCGGGGATGTCTCGGTCACCGGATTCAACGATATGCCGTTCGTCGACCGGCTCCGTCCGCCACTGACCTCGGTGCGGGTGCCTCAGCGAGAGATCGGCACCGTGGCCGCGGATCTGCTGCTCAGCCAGCTCAGCGAGGGCTCCCGTGACGCCCGGCAGGTCCTGCTCGAGCCGACGCTGATCGTGCGCGGTTCGACGACGCCGCCGGCCTAGTCCCCCGCCCGGGCCGCTGCGTAGCGGCATTTCCCCTCGCTCGCCGCAAACGTTTGCAGTAGTGTTGCCGCCGAGCCGCATGACCGCGATCGACGTCCACGCTCACGTGATCGTGCCCGAGCTGTTGCGATCCTCAGCACTCGGCGAATCCTGGCGTCCCAGGGTCGTGCGTGACGACGGAGCCCAGCTTGTGGAGCTCGGCGGCGCCCGGATCCGCTCGATGGTGAGCGAGGTCGTGGACGTCGAGGAGATCGTCGCGTCGCAGGATCGGGCCGGGGTCGGCATCACGCTGCTGTGCCCGTGGGTTCAGCTTCTGTTCTACGACGTGGACGTCGATGCCGCGCTCGAGCGCTGCCGGCTGCAGAACAGCGGGCTGGCGCGCCTTCACGCCGGGCGCCCCGATCGCGTGAGGGTGCTCGGCGCCGTGCCGCTCCAGGATCCCGAGCTGGCCGCGAGCGAGCTGGAGCAGGTCATGGCCACCGCCGGCTTCGCTGGCGTCGAGGTTGCCACCAGCGTTGACGGCGTCCCTCTTGGCGATGCTCGCTTTGAGCCGTTCTGGAGCGCTGCCGAGCGGACCGGGGCGCTGGTGTTCATCCACCCGACCACGCGCGGCGTGGCGCTGCCGGTGCTCCAAGAACGGTACCTGTGGAACCTCGTCGGCAACCCCATGGAGACAACGGTCGCGGCGGCCCATCTCGTTCTCACCGGGACGTTGGCGCGTCACCCAAACCTGCGCATCCTGCTCGCCCATGGCGGAGGCGCCATCCTCGCCCTCAGCGGACGGCTTCGTCACGGTCAGGCGACGGTCGCCGCAGCCGGCCCGGCCCCGGCCGTCGCGGCAGACGCGGAGATCCGGCGCCGGTTCCTGTACGACTCGGTTGTCCACGACCCGCAGCTCTTGCGGATGCTGGTACAGGTCGTCGGCTCCGAGCGCGTGCTCCTCGGCTCCGACTACCCCTTTGACATGGCCGACTCGGATCCTGTCGGCACGGTCCGCGCCGCCGGTCTCAGTGAGGGCGACGAGCACGCGTTGCTGTGCGGCAACGCGACGCGCGAGCTGGGCCTGTCCACCACGAACGGGAGGGGATGAGATGGCCGACGAACATGTCGACGCGGCGATCCGGCATTGGGCCGGGCGATTCATCGCCAACGGCATCGACTACAACGACTTCGTCCGCACGACGGCCTCGATCTCCCGCTGGGAGGACTGGCTGGACGCGTGGACAGCGACTGCGGACACCCACGCCACACTCGCTCGGGCGGCGCTTGAGCGCGGGCGCCGCCAGAGCGCCGGCGAGGCATTTGCCCGCGCCGCGGTGACCTACCACTTCTCCAAGTTCGTGTGGGTGTTGGACCCGGAGCGCAACCGGCGCAACACGGAGGCGGCGGTCAGCGCGATGTACGCCGCCCACGCGATCCTGGATCCCGGCGCCGAGCGCATCGAGGCTCCGCTTGACGACTGCGTCGTCGCGGCCAACCTCCGGCGGCCGCCGGGGCCCGATCCGGCTCCTCTCGTCGTTCTGATCCCCGGCTTGGACTCCACCAAGGAGGAGTTCTTCCTGTGGGAGTCGGTGTTTCTCACCCGCGGGATGGCCACGCTGTCGCTGGATGGTCCGGGCCAGGGCGAGACCGGGTTTCACCTGGACATCCGTCCCGACTACGAGGTCGCCGTGGCCGCAGCGCTTGACGCGGTGGCTGCCCGGGCGGACCTGGACGGCGATCGGATCGGAGCGGTCGGGGTGAGCCTGGGCGGGCACTACGTCGTACGCGCGGCCGCATTCGAGCCGCGCATCAGGGCGCTGGCCGGGATCAGCGGGCCGTTTGACTTTTCTGCCAACTGGGAGTCGATGCCGGAGCTGACCCGCCAGACGATCCGCCATCACACCGGCGCCACCGACGCTGCGGATGCGCGCAGCCGGGCCGGGGAGCTGAACTTGGAGGACGTTGCCCGGCGCGTTGAGCAGCCGTGTCTGGTCGTCACCGGCAAGCGTGACCGGGTGATCCCGTGGGAGGAGACCAAGCGCATCGCCGACGCTGCCCCGAACTCCGAATGGGTGCTCTATGAGGAGGGCACTCACGTGTGCAACAACATTCCGTTCCTCTACCGCCCGCTGGTGTCGGACTGGATGCGGGAACGGTTGGCATGACAGGTATCGAGTCCATCCCGTACGAACCGTGGAGTGCGTTCATCGGTGGCCGCTGGGTTGACGCCGCTGACCGGGAGACGTTCGCCGTGACCGAGCCGGCAACTGGGCACGAGCTCGCTCGCGTGATCGACGCCGACGCCGGGTTGGTCGCCGAGGCGGTCGCCGACTCGCGCCGCGCGTTCGTCGGGTGGCGGGCGCTTGCGCCTCGGGAGCGCGGCCGTCTGCTGCGGCTGGTCGCCGCCACCATCCGCGAGCACCTCGGCGAGCTCGCCGAACTGGAGGCGCGGGAGGTGGGGAAACCGCGGCGCGATGCCCTGCGCTTTGACCTCTCGTTCTGCCACGCCGGCTACGACTATTACGCCGGTCTGGCCGACACGCTGCACGGCGAGATCCTGGACCAGGGCCCGATCGAGGCGCGCGTCATCTATGAGCCGTATGGGGTGGTGGCGGCCATACTGCCCTTCAACTGGCCGCCGATTCACTTCACCAAGAAGTGTGCGCCCGCGCTCGCGGCAGGGAACACCGTCATCGTCAAGCCCGGCGAGCAGGCGCCGCTGACGGTGCTGCGGCTCGTCGAGTTGGCCAACGAGGTACTGCCTCCGGGCGTCATCAACGCCGTGCCCGGCCTGAGCGCCGGGCCCGCGCTGTCCAGCCACCCGCACGTGGAGCGGATCACCTTCACCGGGGCAACCGACACCGGCCGGCGGGTCCTGCGCGGCGCCGCCGACAACCTGACGTTCGCGACCATGGAGCTCGGCGGCAAGAACGCGGTCATGGTCCTCGCCGATGCCGACCTGGACCAAGCGGTGGACGTCGTCGTGGAGGGGATGTTCTACAACCAGGGCGAGGCGTGCACCTCGACGGCGCGGATCCTCGTCCACGACTCCATTCACGACGCGTTTCTGGAGCGGTTCGGCGCGGCCGTGATGCGACTGGTGGTGGGCGATGGCATGGATCCGGCGACCGACATCGGAGCGATGGTGACCGCCGATCAGCGCGACAAGGTGCTCGCTCACCTGCAACGCGGTTTGGACGAGGGCGCTCGGCTGGTCGTCCAGGGCCAGCTCCCGAACGACGAACGGCTTCAGGGTGGCTACTGGGTCGCGCCGACCGTGCTCGCCGATGTGACGCCGAGGATGTCGATCGCCCAGGAGGAGATCTTCGGTCCGATCGCTTGCGTCATGCGCTTCGCCCGCGAGGAGGAGGCTGTGGAGATCTGCAACGGTACGCGCTATGGCCTCACCGCGGCGATCTGCACTGCCGACGAGACGCGGGCCTACCGGATCGCGCAACGCCTTGAGGTGGGCATGGTGTTCGTCAACAACTACATGCGGCGAGCGTTCCTCGGGTCGCCGTTCGGCGGACAGAAGGAGAGCGGGTTCGGGCGCGAGAACGCGGTCGAGACCCTTCACGAGTTCGTCCGCTCCAAGAACATCCGCTTCCCCTCAGGGCGCGGCGAGATCCCCATCTGGCCGCCACGCGACTGACCGCGCGGCCCGGCTCAGTCCCGCCCGTGTGGCGTGGCCTCCTGGGTGTCTGGATCGAGGTCGGTGTTCCGGTGTGACTGCGCGTCGCGCTCCAGCGGCAGGGTGCCGCCGACGGTGAAGTACGGCTTGCCGGCGATCACTAGGTCCTCGGCCGGGAAGCGCGTAATGACCTCGCAGCCGTCCGCGGTGACGACCAACTGCTCCTCGATGCGAGCCGCCGACCACCCGTCACTGGCCGGCCAGAAGGTCTCCAGCGCGAACACCATCCCCTCCTGGATCACCTCGGGATGGTCGAGCGAGACCAGTCGGCTGAAGATCGGCTTCTCCCAGATGGACAGTCCGACTCCATGCCCGAACTGCAACGCGAACGCCGCCTCCTCGTCGGGGAAGCCGAACTCCTGGGCCTTGGGCCACAGCGAGACGATGTCGGCGGTCGTCGCCCCGGGACGGATGAGGGCGATAGCGGCGTCCAGGTAGTACCGACAGCGTTTGTAGGCGTCGGTGAGCGCGGGGGACGCGCTCGCCACCGCGAACGTCCGGTAGTAGCACGTGCGGTAGCCCATATAGCTGTGGAGGATGTCGAAGTAGGCGGGGTCACCGGGACGCAGGGCGCGGTCGGTGAACACGTGCGGATGCGGGCTGCAGCGCTCGCCCGAGATGGCATTGACGCCCTCCACGAACTCCGAGCCCATCTCGTACAGAACTTTGTTGACAAGCGCTACGCAGTCATTTTCCCGAAACCCGGGACGCATCGCCCTGTAGAGCTCTTCGTAGGCGGCGTCGACCATCCCGCACGCGGTGTTGAGCAGGATGATCTCGTCGCGGGTCTTGAGCATGCGCGCCTCCTGCATCAACTGCTGCCCGTCGACCACCGTCACCCCTTCTTTCTGGAGCGCGAACAGCACCGGGGGCTCGATCGCGTCAACCCCCACCGGCTCGTCGAGCAACCCCCGCTGCTCGAGCTCGAGGCGGATCTTGGCGGCGACGTTCTCGGCCCGGCCGGACTCCGGCGACATCGCCCCACGCATGGTGGAGATGCCGGCGCGCGAGCGTCCCTCGCTCAGCCACGGGTTGTACAGCTCGTGATGGCGAGCGGCCGAGCCGAAGTCCCACATGATCGGCTCGTCGTCCTGGGGCAGGAGGCAGAAGCGATTGAGCTTGTCTTGGGCCCAGGTACCGATGTGCGTGGCCGTGATGTAGCGGATGTTGGACATGTCGAAGCACAGCAGGGCGCCCAGCTCTGACTTCGCCAGCAGCGCCGTGATGCGGCTCAGTCGCTCCTCACGCAGGCGGTCAAATCGAACGCGCTCCTCCCAGTCCACGCCCATCACTCCGTAGCTGTGCAATCCCACTGGCTCCGCCCTTCCGCTCGTTTTTGCAAACGTTTGCAGACAGCATAGTCGCCAGCTTGACGGCTCTCAAGCGCTCGGATACAGTCCTTGCAATCGATTGCAAACGGAGGAGCTGAGAGTATGGGTGGGGACGAAACGGCGAGCCTCGGCTGGGTCGGTGTGGGGCGCATGGGCCGCGCGCTCGTGACGCGACTCCTCAACGCCGGCCACGAGGTGAGCGTCTACAACCGCACCCGTGACAAGGCCGCCGACCTCGAGACTCTCGGCGCCATCATTGTCGATTCGCCCGCCGATCTCGCCGACCGGGACATCGTGTTCACCATGGTGGCCGGCTCCGCAGATGTGGAGGAGGTGGTGACGGGCCCGTCCGGGTTGCTATCGCGCGACGACGTCCATCCTGGATTGATCATCGACTCCACGACCATCTCGCCTAACGCCGCGGAGCACATCCGCGCCCGGGCACACGAACGGGGAACGGCGATGCTGGCCGCGCCAGTGAGCGGTAACCCGAAGGTGGCCGCGAGCGGGCGTCTCACCATCGTCGCCTCCGGACCCCACGACGCGTGGGTCCAGGCCAAGCCCTACCTCGAGTTGCTCTGCCGCGGCGTCACCTACGTGGGCGACGGGGAACGGGCGCGCCTGGTCAAGATCTGCCACAACCTGATGCTCGGGGTGGTGGCCCAATGCCTCGCGGAGATCACGGTCCTGGCCGAGAAGGGTGGCGTCACCCGTGCCGACTTCCTGGAGTTCCTCAACGACAGCGTGATGGGGTCGACGTTCACCCGATACAAGAGCCCCGCCTACGTCAACCTCGATTTCAAGCCCACGTTCACGCCGACGCTGCTGCTCAAGGATTTCCACCTTGGCTTTGAGGCCGCGCGGGAGATGAACGTGGCGATGCCTCTGGCTGCCGCCACCGAACAGATCGTTCAGACCCTGGCCGGACTCAAGGGCGACGAGGTCGACTTCGCCGCCCTGATCGAGGTGGCCGCCGAGGCGTCGGGCCTGACCCTCGAGGCCGAGAACGTCCACATCGACGACGGCCTGAGCCCACTCCCCGCCGGCGCCAACGGCGACGCCCCCAACCGGCCCGCGGCTTCGCCGACGCCGTAGCCGGCTCCCGGCGCCGCCCGCACGGGCCGCACCGGGTCCTTGGTCAGACCAGTAACGCCACCGGCTTCTCCAGCAGGCCGCGCACCCGGGCAAGGAACCGGGCGCCCTCGGCGCCATAGAGGATTCGGTGATCGCAGGTCAAGGTCAGATGGACGGTGGGGCGGGCGACCACCGACCCCGCGTCGTCGACCACCGCGCGCGGCTTCAGCGAGCCCACGGCCAGGATCGCCGCCTGCGGTGGGTTGATCACTGCGATGAAGCTGTCCAGCCCGTACATCCCGAGGTTCGAAACCGAGAACGTGCCGCCGGACAGTTCAGCCGGTGACACCGAACCGTCCCTGACCTTGGCTGCCAACTCTCGGCTGATGGCGGCGATTTGGGTCAGAGACCGCTGGTCGGCGTCAAATATCGTCGGTACCAGCAACGCGTCCTCGGCGGCGACGGCGATCCCGACATTCACCCGCGAGTACGTCTCGAAACCGGAGTCGCGGTAGGCGCCGTTGACCCGCGGGAACTCCCGCAGCGCCAGCCCAACCGCCCGGACGATGAAGTCGTTATAGGACGGCGGCGGATCGGCTATCTCGCCCAGATGACTTCGCAGCGCCACCACTGGAGTCATGTCCACCTCGCAGCGCAACTCGAAGTCGGGAACGGTGGCTCGGGATTCGGCCATTCGCCGCGCCACCGCCTCTTGGAGCCGGGTCAGAGGCGTGCGCGTCGTGTCGCCCTTGGCCGACGTCGGCCCCGACGCGGCGGCCTGCGACGCCGGGGGGCTCGCAGCGCCGGACCGTTCCACGTCGGCGCGGACCACCCGGCCGTGCGGCCCGGACCCCGTCAGGCCAGAGAGGTCGACACCGAGCTCCGCGGCGACCCGGCGCGCCAGCGGGGACGCCCTGACCCGGCGGCCGTGCGCCGTGCCTGGCCGGCTCGCCCCGGCGCCCTCGCGAGCGGCAGCAGTGCCAGCCCCGGAGGTGGCTCGCGCCGTCGCGACGGCCGGATCGGCACCGTTGCCGTCTCCCACAATCGCGATCACGGCGCCAACGGCGACGGTGTCCCCGACGGCGGCGTTGATGCTGAGCACGGTGCCCTCTAGTTCGGACTCGTAGGTCACGCTGGCCTTGTCGGTCTCCACCTCGACGAGTGGCTGGCCGTCGCTGACCTTGTCGCCCTCGGCGACGAACCACTGCACGATCGTGCCCTCCTCCATCGAGTCGGACAAATGCGGCATCACGATTTCGACCGCCACGGAGACTCCTCGGCTGCGAGTTGCAAACGTTTGCGGTAGCATCGTAACGCACCCGTCGGCAACGAGTCGGGAAGGAAAACGGATGGCCGGACTCCAAGCCCCGGACCAGCAGCAGGCGAGCACGAGATACCTCGATGCATACGCCCGAATGCTCCTGATCCGGAAGTTCGAAACCGCAATGCACAGCTTGTTTCTCAAGGGCGAGGTGCACGGAACGACCCACCTCTATGCCGGGCAGGAGGCGGTGGCCGTCGGGGTCTGTATGTCGTTGGAGCCCGATGACTACGCAACCGGCACCTATCGCGGTCACGGCCACGCCTTGGCCAAGGGGACCGATCCCGAGCCGCTGATCGCCGAGATGCTCGGGCGCGCCACTGGCGTCTGCGGCGGGCGCGCCGGCTCGATGAACGTGATTGACCTCGAGCACGGCCTGGTGGGTTGTTACGGGATCGTGGGAGGGTCGATCGCCGCCGCAGTGGGCGCCGGCCTATCGGCGTCCCGCCGGGGCCGGGTCGCGGTCTGCTTCTTCGGCGACGGCGCGACCAACCAGGCCTACTTCCACGAGTGCATAAACATGGCGACGGTGATGAAGCTCCCGGTCGTGTTTGTCTGTGAGAACAACCTCTACGCAGAGTTCACGCCGATGGCCGATGCCACCGCCGGCGCGAACATCGCCGGCCGCGCGCAAGGCTACGGATTGCCGTCGGCGGTCGTCGACGGCAACGACGTCTGGGCCGTGAGCGCAGCGGCCGCGGACGCCGTTGCCCGAGCCCGGGCCGGCGGTGGCCCCACCCTGCTGGAGTGCAAGACCTACCGGCACTACGGTCACTCCAAGAGCGATCCGGCTCCTTACCGCACCCGGGAGGAGGTGGAGGAGTGGCTCGAGCGCGACCCGCTCGGCCTCGCCCGCGCCAGGCTCCTGCGCGAGGCCGTGACCGAGGACCAGATCACAGCCGCCGAGCAGGCCGTGACCAGCCAGGTCGACCGCGCTGTCGAGAACGCGCTGGCTGCGCCCTACCCCGATCCGGCCGCCGACGCCGCCACGGAGTTCAGCGTATGAGCGCTCTCGAGTTCCGGGTGGCGATTCGCGACGCGCTGGCCGAGGAGCTCGAGCGCGATCCGGCCGTCGTCTTCTTCGGGGAGGACGTCGCGGTGGCCGGGGGCGTGTTCAAGGCGACGCCCGATCTCCATCGGCGCTTCGGCGCCGAGCGGGTGTTCGACACCCCCATCTCCGAGCTGGCACTGGCCGGCGCGGCCTACGGGGCGGCGGTCACCGGTCTGCGCCCGGTGTTCGAGGTGATGTTCGGCGATTTCATGACACTTGCGATGGACAGCCTGGTGAACCAGGCGGCGAAGTTCTGGTACATCAGCAACGAACAAGGAACCGTTCCCCTGGTCGTACGCTCGGCGGTGGGCGCCGGCGGCCGGTTTGGCGCCATCCATTCCCAGACCCACGCTACGTGGTTTCAGGGGGTGCCAGGGTTGAAGATCGCCTTCCCATCATCGCCTGCTGAGGCCAAGGGCCTGCTCAAGGCCGCGATCCGCGATGACAATCCGGTGATCTTTCTGGAGCACAAGCGCCTCTACTCGGTCAAGGGCCCGGCCCCCGAGCCTAACGCGATCATTCCGCTCGGTCAGGCGGGGATCGCCCGCGAGGGAGACGACCTGACCATCGTGTCGGTCGGCAAGGGGGTGCCCGACGCCCTCGCGGCCGCGGACGCGCTGGCCGCCGACGGCCTCTCGGCAGAGGTGGTCGACCTGCGTACGCTGCGGCCACTGGACGTCGTCACGGTGCTCGAGTCGGTGGCGAAGACCAACCGGCTCCTCGCGGTCGAGGAGGGCCCGCGGACCGGAGGCTGGGCCGCCGTCCTGCTTGGAGTCGTGGCCGAGGAGGGTCTGCATGACCTTGACGACGCGTGGATCGTCGCGACCGGCGAGACCCCGATTCCCTATAGCCCCACGCTGGAGGATGCGTTCCTTCCCCAAACGGACACAATCGTGGACAGCGTCCGCTCCCGCCTAGCGGTCAGTCGCACGACCTGAGTGGCGCGAGACGGCGCCGAGACTGCACCAGCAGCGGGCGTCCATGCGGTCCTTCTCCTAGCGCAGGCACCCCTGCCGTGGAGCGGCGGGCCGCCGGCCCGCCGCTCCAAACTACCCCCGGTCGCTAGTGCGCCTGCCGCGCGTGCTTGGGCAGCCACAGCACGGCCGCCCCGGCCGCCACGAGGAACCCGACGGCAACCAGGAGCGCGTGGTCTGCGGCGCCGACGAAGGCTCCGGCGCCGTGGCCCGCCCCGACGGCGTTGAACAGCACCGTCCCGACCGCCGCGATGCCCAGAGACATCGCCAGCTGCTGGATTGACTCGAGCAGCCCCGAGGCCGACCCGACCTGGTGGGGCGCCACGCCGGCGAGGATGACGTCGAACATCGGGACGAACACCATGCCCATGCCAAACCCGGCGAGGGCGAGCGGGCCGGCGAGCTCCCAGGCGCTCAGGCCGCCGCCCGCCGAGCGCATGACCACGTCGACGGCGAGCAGCCCGACCGCCATGGTGGCGATCCCGATCTGCATCGTCCCGCGGCCGATCCGCGCCAGCAGTGCCGAGGACGTGATCGAGCCGCCGATCGCCGCCACCGGGATGGCCACGGTGGCCACGCCGCAGGCCAGCGGCGAGAAGCCCAGCCCGACCTGGAACATCACGTTAAACGCGATCATCATGCCGCCCATCGCCCCGATGAAACCGACGACGACGGCCAGCCCCGCCACGTAGGGACGGCGGCGCAGGATCGACGGCTCCACCAGCGGGGTACGGCCCTGACGCGCGCGGCGGCGCTGCAGCAGCCCGAACGCGCCGAGCGTCACCGCTCCGCCGGCCAGCAGCGCAAACGACCAGGCCGGCCAGCCCAGCGAGCGACCCTCGACCAGCGGGTACACGAGCGCGGTGGTGCCTGCCATCGCCATCAAGACGCTGACGGCGTCCAACCGCAGGCCCGGCGTCGCCGGCGCCACGCGCGGCAGATATCGCCGGCCGGCCACGATGGCGAGCAAACCCACGGGCACATTGACGAGGAAGATCGCGCGCCAGCCGGTGCCGAGCACGTCGAGGTTGACCAGGCCGCCGCCCAGCAGCGGCCCGGCGACGGCGGCCAGGCCCATGACCGGCCCGAAGACGGCGAACGCCTTCTGCTGGCCCTCGTCGCCGAACAGCTCGCGGACGAGCCCGAAGCCCTGCGGCACCATGACGGCCGCGAGCGCTCCCTGCAGCGTGCGTCCCGCGATCAGCGCGGTCGAGGTCGGTGCCAGCGCGCACAGCGCCGAGGCACCGACGAAGCCGCCCATCCCGACCAGCAGCACGCGGCGGCGACCGAATGCGTCACCCAGGCGGCTGCCGAGGAGCAGCGTCGCCGACATGGCGAGCGTGTAGGCGGCGCTGATCCATTCCAGCGCGGCGTAGGAGCCGCCGAGGTCGCGCTGGATCGCCGGTGCGGCGGTCTGGGCGATGGTCGAATCCAACAGGTCCATGACGGCCGAGGCCAGCACGACGAGGAAGCCCAGCCACACGACGCTGAGCTGAGGCCGCGTCCGTGCCGCGACCGGGGAATGAGTGGAGATGGTGGTGGTTGACATGGCCGAAATGCTCTCGATAATTGCGGTCTATTCCGGTCCTCGATTGGGCTCGGTAAGAGTCCTTGCGGACACCTTTGGTCCGCAATTGATGGGAGGCTTCGCGCCACCATGGTTCAGACATCTGCACGCCTTCTCGCGCTCCTCTCCCTGCTGCAGGTGCGGCGCGAATGGACCGGTCAGGAGCTGGCCGATCGCCTCGAGGTGACGCCGCGCACCATCCGCCGCGACGTCGACAAGCTGCGCTCGCTGGGCTATCCCGTGGAGGCGGCGCCGGGCGTCGCCGGCGGCTATCGGCTCAGCGCCGGCGGCGAGCTCCCGCCCCTGCTGCTCGACGACGCCGAGGCGGTCGCCGTCGCCGTCGGCCTGCGCACCGCGGCCTCGGGCGCCATTGCCGGGATCGAGGAGACCTCCGTTCGCGCGCTGGCCAAGCTGGAGCAGGTCCTCCCCTCACGCCTGCGCCGGCGGGTGAGCGCGCTGAGCAGCGCCACCTCGGCATTCTCCTTCCAGGGTCCGAGGATCGACGCCGACGTCCTGGCCGCCATCGCCGCCGCCTGCCGGGACGCCACTCGCCTGGAGTTCGCCTATGTCGCGCGTGATGACAAGTCCACCCGGCGCCACATCGAGCCCGTCGCCGTCGTCTACAGCGGCCACCGCTGGTACCTGGTGGCCTTTGACCTCAACCGCGACGACTGGCGCACCTTCCGCCTTGACCGGGTCAAGGGACGCGTGCGCGAGGCTGGGCGCGGCCGCCGGCGCACCGTGCCCGGCGGGGACCCTGCCGCCTACGTCCAGCAGCAGTTGGGCCGGCGCGCCTGGGACGAGGATGCCGTCCCCGGCCGCGTGCGGCTCGCCCTGAGCGCCGAGGTGGCGGCGCGGCGGATCCCCGCCCGGTACGCGACGGTCGAGCCCGACGGGGACGACGCCTGCATCGTGAGCACCCGCGGATCATGGTCATCGGAGTTCCTGGTGTGGATGGCCATGATGGACGCGCCGATGCGGGTGCTCGAGCCGCCTGAGCTCGTCGACGCCGCGAGGTCCCTGGTCACGCGGCTGACGGCCGCGGCCTGACCGGCCGCGACGGTCATCTCAGGCCCCGTAGGCGGAGCGCAGCAGCGACATCATCGCCGGCGCGCTCGACGGCCCGATCGGAGAGCCGCTGGAGTCGGCAAAGCCGATCTCCAGGTGCGGGCCCGAGGAGATGCCCACGATCCCGGAGCCAACCTGGGAGATGACGTGCCCCTGGCTCACGTGTGTGCCGATCGGCGTCCAGTTGCCGGGCCCGGCGTGGCCGTAGTAGACGTAGTCGTGGCCCGCCAGCGGAGTGTCGCAGTGCAGTACCGGCGCTGAGGGACCAAAGCCGCCAATCCCATGCTGCACGATCGTGCCACTGCAGACGGCAAGCTCGGGCGTCCCGCCGGGCGCGGCGATGTCGACCCCGTCATCCAGTGACCAGGTGGCCGGCGGCGAGACGTCGCCCTTGGGCATGGGGAACTCGAACCCGTGTGACACCGGGCTGCGCGGCGCCCCTCCGCCGCCCGCGACCGCGCCGCCCGACCGCGGGGCGGATGGCGCGACCCCTACGGGCTGGGTCGCCTGGAGCCTGGCCAGCTGCCGAGTAAGTGAGCCGACCTCAGACTGGGCGTCCGCCAGCTGCCCGGCCTTCGCGGATGCCGCCTGGGCGGCGGCCAGCCGCTGTGACACCAGCCGCACCCTGAGCGTGGCCACCTGATTTCGCTCGGTGAGTGCTTGCTCGGCCAGCTGGTTCTGCCTGCCCGAGAGCGTGCCGAGGCGAATCGCCTGTGCCGACACGGCCTGGCGCGCCGCCTTGACGTTGCCGGCGATGCGCGCGTCCTGCCGGCCGATTCGCTGAGCGAAGGAGAGGCGCTCGAGCAGATCGTTGAAGCCGGTGGCCTCGAGGACCACGTCGACGATGTCGGGGCGCGCGCCCTCGTAGCCGCCGACGAGCTCTGCGGCGAGGACGCGCTGGTCGGTGGCGACGATTCTCTCCAGCCGCGTGAGCCTGGCCTGCGCCGAGGTGAGCCGGGCGCGCAGGCGCAGGAGCTCGTCGCGCTTGGCGCTGAGGTCGCCCTGCACGCCGGCCAACCGGTTTGACAGCGACGCGATCCCGGCGTTCAGCTCGGCGACGCGACCCTTGGCCGCGGCCACATCACCGGCCAGGCTGGTGACCTTCTGACGTGTGGTGGACAGCTTCTGCTGCAGCTGGCCGCTGTCGGCCGCATGCGCGAACGGGGCTCCCGAGACAGCCAGCCACACCGCCACCACCCCAACCGCGCCCGTGGCGGCGCACCACACGACACGCAGGGACATGAGGCGGCCGCGTCGTGGTGATCTGTGTGAGTGCCGCATCGGTGCGGAGTGCCGTCCTCGTGCCGGCTCGTCGGCCGGCGGGCGAAGAACGTAACAGGCGCCACGCAGTGGACATGACGGCCGGCTGGCATGAACGAAAAGCTGCAGATCCGCGAGTACTGGGGGGCGGCGAGCGCGGGCTGCCCCGATGGTCGGCTCAGTCGCGGCTGACGCGCACGACGTGCAGGTCGCGCGGCGCCCCGTTGGCCCGCAGTCGCTTGGGGCGGCTGGTGCGCAGGCCACTTGCGTCGATGCGCGCGAGCAGGGCGTCGGAGACCAGCACCTGATCCGCCCCGGCGGCATCGCCTATGCGCGCGGCGATGTTGACGTCGACGCCCAGGTAGTCGCCGCCCAGCTTGCGCGGGCTGCCCCAGTGCACGCCGACGCGCATGCTCGGCCGATAGCCGTCGATCTCGATGTCTCCCACCTCGTCGTGCGCCTCCAGCGCAGCCTCGATCGCCGCCTGCGCCGACAAGAAGGTGGCCATGACCCCGTCGCCGAGCCGCTTGACGATCCGGCCCTCGTGGCGCACGACCGTCGTCTCCACGCGCGTTCCCACCTCGCGCAACAGCGCGAGCGCCGGCTCGTCGCCCGCCTTCAGCGCCCACGACGAGAAGCCGACGAGGTCCGTGAACATCACCGCCATCTCCTGGGTGCCGCGCCCCCGGCCCGCCGCCTCAGACAGCGACTGCCACACCTGCAATCCGGCGAACCCAAGCTCCTGCAGCACGCTCTTGCGGTCGGGTTGCAGCGCCGACACCGTGCGCCCCAGCACCTCCACCGGCTGCGCGCCCGCCGTCGACAGCGGATCGCCGAACTGCTCGTCACCGGGCAGCTGACGCCGTAGGCGGCGCGTAGCGTTCAGCAGCGAGGAGTGCGAGTCGACCTGGACGGCGAAGCGACGTACCCGCGCACCGCGCTCCTCACCGTTGGGTGAGCCCGCGGCGTCGGCTTCGCCGGCGGTCTCAGGAGTCTCGAGATCGTCGGATTCCATGAGCAGGATCGTGGCCGAAACGACCGGAATGGCGGGGGCAGGATTCGAACCTGCGAAGGCAGAGCCAAGGCGTTTACAGCGCCTCCCCTTTGACCGCTCGGGAACCCCGCCAAGGGGGTGGTGAGTCTAGCGATGAGGGCCGTTTTGGGAGCGGCTCACCCGGCTCAACCTCGTACTCGGCGTACTTCGGACCCCCGAGCACGATCCCTGAACCGCCCCCCAGCGCCGTCGCCGGGATGAACCATCGGCGACCGTCGCCAACGTGTACGAAGAGCTGGTCGCAGCGCGTGGAGTCAAGGCGCTTGACGACGCCGTTCCAGCTCTGGTTACCGCCCCGAGTGCACAGGGCGACGATGAAGCGCTTCTTGTGCCAAGAGATCGAGGTCTTGACCTGCACACGTAGTGGCCGTTCACCGAAATCCGCGATCAGGTCGTAATCCGGGCTGTGGAACATCGGAAGGCACACGACGGCCCCTGCGCCGATCAGCCAGTTGATCGCGGACAGTTCCCCGGTGTCGCCCTGACGTCGCGGATTCCAACGCTCCATGTACCGAGAGTAGGCCCCGCTCCGGACGTAAAAGCCCTGCAAAACTGTAACGTTTTCGTCACATTATCGGGGCGCGCCGGCCCTAGCCGGCCAGGCACCCGAAAACCGCCGGCTACGACGCGTCGCGCAACCGCTGCGCCTCAGGCAGCGCCTCGAGCTTCTTCAACGTGTGGTTCTCGATCTGTCGGATCCGCTCGCGCGTCACGTTGAACGCCCGCCCCACCTCTTCCAGGGTGTAGGGACGCTC
>DASXDW010000032.1:0-8270 GCA_036490435.1 Solirubrobacteraceae bacterium | reverse complement strand
CGCCCGGCGAATTCGCCCGCGCCAACTTCCTGCACTGGGCGTGGCAGATCAAGTTCGAGGCGGCCAAGAACACCGCCCACGTCGTGGACAAGATGCTCCACGCCTGCGGCGGCACCGGCTACAAGCGCGACATGGAGATGGAGCGCTACCTGCGCGACGCCAAGGCCGGCTGGGTCATGGGCCCGACCAACGAGGTGCTGCGCCAGTTCGTCGGCAAGGCCGTTCTCCTCGGTTTCGACAGCCTCGACTACTGGAACCAGACCTACAACCGCCGCGCCGTCGAGAACGAGATCAAGAAGCTCGACGCCGACGGCAAGCGCAAGCTCGCCGAAGAGCTGCTGGCCCAGGTGGAGAAGGCCTCGGCGCCGGCCTAGAGGGCTGACATGGCCACGCTCGCGCCATCGGGCCTGCTCATCGTCGACCGCGCCGTCGAGCGCTACCCGGTTCGGCCGGGCGGCGTGACCGTGGTCAACCTCGTCGGCGACGACGAGCTGCGCATCATCGACCGGTATGGCGGTCAGGTCGCGGAGCTGACCGTCGCCGGCGCCGGCTTCGGGACGGGTGAGCCGCGCTCGGAGCGACTGTTCGGTCCCGAGTCGGCGCCCGGCAGCGCGCTGACGTTCACGGCCGTCGGGGACACCACGGTCACCGTCGGCGCGCCAGGTGGGCGGGTCATCGACGGCGATGCGCCCGCCACCGAGCTCGCTCTGGAGGTGCGGCGGGCCACCCCGCGCCAGGCTGTGGACCTCGAGCTGCCCGCCCCGCTGGCCGAGCCACGGCTGGACTTCCGCATCGACCCGGCGAGCGCCCAGAGCTATGAGGTCCGCGAGGGCGAGTACATCCAGATCATCGACGTCCGCGGCAAGCAGTGCTCGGACTTCCTGGCCTTTGACCGCGCCAAGCTGGAGGCTGGCCTGGAGCGGGGGCTGGACAGCACTGTGACCCGGACGCTGATGGGCAGCGCCTACCCGCAGCCTGGGCTGTACCGCAAGTTCTACGACCTGGACATGGACCCGCTGGTGGAGGTGGTGCGCGACACCGTCGGCCGTCACGACACCTTTGCCCTGGCCTGCCAGGCCAAGTACTACGAGGACATGGGCTACCCGGGCCACATCAACTGCACGGACAACTTCAACGGCGCCCTGCGCGCCTTCGAGATCGCTCCGCGCAAGGGGTGGGAGGCGCTGAACTTCTTCTACAACACGACCTTTGACTCCAGCATGCAGCTCGCCTTCGACGAGCCGTGGTCGCGTCCGGGCGACTACGTCATGCTGCGGGCGGCGAGCGATCTGGTGTGCGCGTCGTCGGCCTGCCCGGACGACATCGACCCATCGAATGCCTGGGAGGTGACGGATGTCCACGTGCGCGTCTATTCGCCGGAGAACCGCTTCTCGATGGCCGTCGCACGGCGCGTGACCGCCGATGCCGAGGCGGTCCTGACCCGGGAGACCGCCTTTCACCCCAAGACCGCGGAGCTGACACAGAGCTTCGTGGAGTACCGCGGCTACTGGCTGCCCCACTGCTTCAACAACGAGGGCGGCATCGCCGAGTACTGGGCCTGTCGCGAGAAGCTCGCCGTCATGGACCTCTCCCCGCTGCGCAAGTGGGAGGTCCTGGGCCCCGACGCAGAGACGCTGCTGCAGAACATCGTGACCCGCAACATCCGCAAGCTCGCGGTGGGTCAGGTCGTCTACACGGCGCTGTGCAACGAGACCGGCGGCATGATCGACGACGCCACCGTGTTCCGGCTGGGCCAGGACAACTTCCGCTTCGTCGGCGGCGACGAGTACGACGGGATCTGGATGCGCCAGGTGGCCGACCGCCTGGGGCTGAAGGTGTGGATCAAACCGACCACCGACCAGCTGCACAACATCGCCGTGCAGGGCCCGCTGAGCCGCGAGGCGCTCGCGGAGTTCGTGTGGACGCCGCCGTCCCAGCCGGGGTTGGCCGAGCTCAAGTGGTTCCGGTTCCTGGTGGGACGGATCGGCGACTACGACGGCGTGCCGATCGTGGTGTCACGCACCGGCTACACCGGCGAGCTCGGCTACGAGATCTTCTGCCACCCGTCCGATGCCGAAGCGGTGTGGGACGCGGTGTGGGAAGCCGGCGGCCCGCGTGGGATGCTGCCGCTGGGGCTCGAGGCGCTGGACATGGTGCGCATCGAGTCGGGGCTCATCTTCGCCGGCTACGAGTTCGACGACCAGGTCGATCCGTTCGAGGCCGGCATCGGCTTCGCGGTGGCGCTCGACGGCGAGGACTTCGTGGGGCGCGACGCGCTCTTGGAGCGCCGCGAGCATCCGCAGCGCACCCTGGTGGGCCTCGAGCTCTCCGGCAACGAGGTGGTCGGCCACGGCGACGAGGTCTATGTCGACCGCCGCCGCGTGGGCGTGGTCACCAGCGGCATGCGGTCACCGCTGCTGCGCAAGTCGATTGCGCTGTGCCGCATGGCGGTCCAGTACTCCGAGATCGGGACGGCGGTCGAGGTCGGCAAGCTCGACGGGCTCCAGAAACGGATCCCCGCCACCGTCGTACGATTCCCCTTCTATGACCCGGAGAAGAAACGTCCTCGGTCGTGACCGTGTCCGATAGGGAGGGCATTGCTCGCCTGACCCGGGTGGCGAAGGTCGCGCCGCCCACGATGAGCACCGGCATGATGCCGCCGGTACGGGTCCGGCCCTCGTCGGGCGCCTCCGCGGGCCCGGCGTCCAGCGCAGGGCGCGGCAAGTCCCCGCTGGCCCCGCCGCCCCCCGCGTCGCTGGGTGCCCCGACCGGCATCGCCCGGCTCACCCCGCGCTCCGCGCAGGCCGAGGCCGCCGCCCGCGAGCTGCGCAACGTCATGGGCCGCTTCGCCACCGGGGTGACGGTCGTCACCACCACCCACCGCGACACGATCCACGGCATGACCGCCAACGCCTTTCTCTCAGTGTCGCTGCGCCCGCCGCTGGTCCTCGTGTCGCTGGGGCGCTGCCGGATGAGCGAGATGCTGCCGCGCACCGGCCGCTACGGGGTGAGCGTGCTGGCCTCAGACCAGGAGCACTTCGCCGCCCACTTCGCGGGCCAGCGCGCCTCCGAGGTCGACCCCGCGTTCGTATGGGAGCACGACCTGCCCCTGCTGGACGGGGCGCTGGCCCACGTCGGCTGCCGGGTCGTCGACGTCCACCCCGCCGGGGACCACGTCCTGTGGATCGGCGAGGTCGAGCACCTGTATCACCGCGAGGGCGAGCCGCTCCTGTTCTACACGGGGCGGTTCGGGACACTGCGCGAGACCCAGGACCGCGAGGCCGCTGCGGCGCAACGGGCCGGCGGCGGGTCCTCGTAGCCGCCGGGAGCAACCCGATTCGCGACATCTTTATGCGGATCGCAGAAAGATCTCGCAATCCCCCTCAGTGAGGACCGGCCCGGGCGATCCCGGCAACCCCCCCGGCTACCTTCGATAGCCGCAGTTGACGTCCGCCGGCACCCAGCCCCACTACGTGCCCCCACGACACGGGACCCCACAGCAACCCAGGACGACCACTAACCCGGGGCGATCCACACCAAACACCCCGCCCGCCGCCTGATCCGCCGGGCGGCCACGGTCCGCCACCACCGCGGGCTGCGCCGCGGGTCAGGGCCGAGGACCACCAGCCCGGCGCCCCGCTCCTCGATCAGCTCCAGCAGCGCCGCCAGCGGCCGGCGCGAGGAGATCCGCAGCAGCTCGGTCTGCACCCCGCGGGCCGCGGCCCGAGCGGCCGTCTCACGGACGGCGTCGAGGTCCTCCTCGTGAGGCAGGGTCGCGACCTCCCGCGCCAGGACCAGCGTCGTCGGGTGCGGCGGCAGCCACAGCATGTTGGCGATGATCAGCCGCGCGCGCGTGTCCAGGGCGCTCTCGATGGCCATCCGCTCGGCCTCGGGGTGTACCCGGACCGACAGGGTCGCGAGCACCACCGGGCGCGCCGCCGCGTCGCGGTCAACGTGGTCACGCACGGCGGCATCACTGCCTGAGCGCTGGCGCAGAAGAGGCATGGAAGCGATCGCGCACATGGTCGCATGGGCCGCGTGGAGCACCCGCCGCAACCACCCCGCTCCGTCCGTACAAACTTGCCGATACCTGTTTGACCCAATTTGTACAAACTGGTATACCTGCGCCCAACAGGCGTCGGGTTGTGCTCTCGCGGACGAGGCCCCCGGCGCGCCGCAAAAATCAGGAGGGACGAGGCTTGGCTACTGCCACCGTCGAGGAGGTACAGCTCCTCAAGACGCTGCGCTGGTGGGATGGATTCGTCATCGCGCTCTGCAACCCCGGCTTCCTGCTCGGCAGCCTCGGATTCACCTTGGGAATCTTCGGGGTCGGCGGCTCGATGATCTTGTGGGGGCTGTCGGCGACCATCGGGTTGCTCCAGGCCTGGATCTACTCCGAGCCGGCGACGATGTTCGGACACCGCAGTGGCGGCATCGCGCTGTACGCCCACGAAGGCTGGCGCAAGTACACGACGCTCGTCGGCCCGCTGTCGGCGTTCGGCTACTGGATCGGGTGGTCGGTCGTGCTGTCGATCTTCGGCAAGATCATCGGCGACCTGGCGACCTCCCAGTGGTGGCCCACCTCGGGGCTGTCGATCGGCTTCCTGGGCAACACGCTGACGCTGTCGTCCTTTATCGCAATCGCCTGCATCATCTTCGTGTGGGGGTTCAACATCTTCGGCCTGCGGCCGGCGGTGTGGTTCACATACGCCTGCGCCGGGTTGCTGATGGTGCCGCTGGCGTTGTTCATCATCGTCCCCTACTTCACCGGCCACTGGCACAGCTCCAATGTCCACACGACCTTCACCGGCCCATGGGGCGGGATCAAGGTCGCGCTGGTCTACATGTTCATCTTGGCCTGGTCGGCGTACGGCACCGAGGCCTGTGCCACGTTCGCGCCGGAGTACAAGTCCATCCAGGACACCCACAAGGCGCTGCGCTCGGCGGCGACGTTCATGTTGCTCGTGTGCATCCTGCTCCCGCTGGGCCTGGGCGGCGTCGACGGCGTCTCCAAGGCCGTGACGACCGGCGCCGAGGGCCAGTTCTACACACAGGCGATGGGAACCCTGGTGGGCCACGGCGCCGCCAGCTTCTTCACCATCTGCATCATCGCCAGCCTGCTGCTGTCGATGACCTCGTCAACGTCTGACGCCGGCCGCGCCCTGTTCGGGATCTCGCGGGCCGGGATGACGATCAAGCAGTTCGGCGTACTCAACCGGTGGCACGTGCCGGCCCGGGCGATGACGCTGGACCTGACGGTCAACATCCTGCTGGTGCTGGTGATCAAGTCCAACCTGGCGATCCTCTACATGAGCAACATCGGGTACGTGATGGCCCACGTGTTCGCGCTCAGCGGGTTCCTGCTGTTGCGCCGCGACCGGCCCAACTGGCCGCGACCGATCAAGGTGTCAAACGGCTGGCTTCCCATCGCCGCGTTCCTGTGCGTCCTGAACCTGTTGTTCCTGATCGTCGGCGCCCTGGCACCGCAGCTCAACGGCTACGGCACCTGGACCGACTTCTGGATCGGGATCGGCGTGCTCATCGGCTCGCTGGTGCTGTTCGTCTGGCGCCGTGTCGTCCAGGACAAGGAGGGCGTCCACATGCGCGAGGACGTGCCTGAGGTCCCCTCCGCCGAGGAGTCGGCCGAGTTGGGTATCCCCGTTCCGAGTGCGGCGGCGATGGCGTGATCAAGACCATCCTCATCGGCTATGACGAGACGGACCCCTCGCGGCGCGCGCTGGAGCGCGCCGCGACCCTGGCCAAGGCGTTCGAGGCCAAGCTGGTGGTGACCAGCGTGGCGCCGGTGACGGCTCCCGCATCGGCCCGGTCCATCGGGACCGACCCGGTCGACACCGCCGCCGATCACCGTGCCGAGCTGCACGATGCCCACGTCTACCTGGAGAGCCAAGGGGTGACGGCCGACTACATCGAGGCGGTCGGCCACGAGGCCGAGTCGATCCTGGAGGCCGCGCGCGAGCGCTCCGCCGACATGATCGTGGTGGGCAGTCGCGAGGTTGGCCGGCTCCACCGACTGCTGGGCCAGAGCGTGTCGGACGCCGTCTCGCACGGCGCCCACTGCGACGTCCTCATCGTCCACTAGCAAACACAGACCCACCCGCAGGGGCGGCGGTCCGCGCCGCCCCTATTCGGGCTTGATCTTCCAGGTCGGCAGCTCGGCGATCGCCTCGCGGTACTTGCGGCGATGGATGGGCCGAAAGAACATGCTCCACGTAGTGGCGAGGATTCCGATCACGAGCAGGCCGCCGAGGGCCTTACCGACGAGGATGCAGGCGATCACCGCCGCCAGCGCGAAGACGCTGATGACGATGGGGACGCGCCGGTAGCGCATCTGGGTGGCGCGGATGGCCGCATACTGCTCCACCGGGATGCGCTTGGTGTTCCACGTCTTGCCGCACTTCTCGCACTTCCAGCGCTCGCCGTAGCGCAGGTGGCGGCGCTCCCCGCAATCGCAGGTGACGGTGATCGGCGGGCCGCGCCTGACCGACCTGGGCACACCCGCCGAGTCCACCATCAGTGTTCGGGCGGCTCCCAGCCCTCCAGCACCGACGGCCGGTAGTTCTCACCGACCGTCCGGGAACCCTCCACCCACGGCCCCAGCTCCGGCTGGGCGAACTTTGCGTGGCGTTCCTTCAACATGATTCCGTAGGAGTTTCCCGACTGGAGGTGCTTGATGAGCACCTTACGGGCAATCTCGTCCTCGCGCCCCTCCGGAATGTCGAAGTAGATCTTGATGAACGAGTTGGAGTAGCGGTCAAACACCGCCGGCACGCCCTCCTCGGCGAGCAGGGTGATGTCCTCCAGCCAGTTGATGTCCAGGCCCGGGGTAGCCGCCATGAGGTCCACGTCCTCCACCAGCGACATGTCCTCCTGGTACTCAAAGCGCTTGCCCGACAGGTACTCCGCGTCGATCGCGAACACCTTCTCGGGCTCGCCGGGGACCCGCGTCACATCGCTCATGCGTGCTCACCTCCGGCGGTCGCCTGCACCGGATCCAGGTAGTCGATCGGATTGGCCACATGGCGCTCGAGCAGCCGCTCGATGCGCGCCAGGGTCCGCTCCTCCGAGACGCCGGGGATGTAGTCGGTGCCGGCCAGCGGGACCTTCGCCATCGCGGAGGCCTCGACGGTCAGCGCGCACAGATCCTCGGGCTCGAGCGAGTGCACGTCGGTCTTCCCGCAGGCACGCGCCAGCATCTGGCACTCCAGCGTGAGCGTGTGCAGGAAGTTGTAGACGCGGTTGGCCGCGTCGTCGACGACCAGGCGCTTGCGCAACTCGGGGTCCTGGGTGGCCACGCCGACCGGGCAGCGCCCGGTGTGGCAGTGGTAACAGCGGCCCGCGGGCACGCCCACGGTGCCCTCGTAGTCGGTGACGCCCGGGATCTCCTTGTTGCAATTGAGGGCCATCAGGGCGGAGTGCCCGATGGCGATCGCGTCGGCGCCGAGCGCCAGGGCCTTGGCCACGTCGCCGCCGTTGCGGATCCCGCCGGCCACCACCAGGTCGATCTCGTCGGCCAGGCCCACGTCCTCCAGGGCCCGCCGCGCCTCGGGGATCGCCGCCATCAGCGGGATGCCGGTCTCCTCAGACGCCGTGTGGGGGCCGGCCCCGGTGCCGCCCTCGGCGCCATCGAGGTAGATGATGTCCGGGCCGCACTTGGCCGCCATGCGCACGTCGTCGTAGACGCGGGCGGCGCCCAGCTTGAGCTGGATCGGGATCTCGTAGTTGGTGGCCTCGCGGACCTCCTGGATCTTCAGCGACAGGTCGTCGGGACCCAGCCAGTCCGGGTGCCGCGCCGGGGAGCGCTGATCGATCCCGGCCGGCAGCGAGCGCATCTCGGCCACCTGCTCGGTGACCTTCTGGCCCATCAGATGCCCCCCGAGGCCGACCTTGCAGCCCTGTCCGATGAAGAACTCACAGGCATCGGCGAGCATCAGGTGGTGCGGGTTGAAGCCGTACCGGCTCTGGATGACCTGGTAGTACCACTTGGTCGACAGGTCGCGCTCGGGCGGGATCATGCCGCCCTCGCCACTGCAGGTGGCGGTGCCGGCCATCGACGCTCCCTTGGCCAGGGCCATCTTGGCCTCCAGCGACAGCGCGCCGAACGACATGCCGGTGATGTAGACCGGGATGTCGAGCTCGATCGGCTTGGACGCGAAGCGGGCGCCCAGCACCGTCTTGGTCAGGCACTTCTCGCGGTAGCCCTCGATCACGAACCGGGTCAGCGTGCCCGGCATGAACATGAGCTCGTCCCA
>DASXDW010000030.1:0-4343 GCA_036490435.1 Solirubrobacteraceae bacterium | reverse complement strand
CTCGCCGGACTCGCCGAAGCCCTGGAGGTCAACCCCTCCACAGCGCTGCGCATGGTCGAACGCCTCACCACCGCCGGCATGGTGGAAAAGGCGACCAACCCCGCCCGCCGCCGCGAAGTCCAACTCCGCCTGACCGGCACCGGCTGGCAGACCGTACGACAAGTCAACGAATACCGGCGCACCGAATTCGCCCGCATCGTGGCCACCATGCCCATCGAGCAGCGTGCCCAACTGGTCTCCGCGCTCGGCGCATTCACCCAAGCCGGAGGCGAACCCGCCGAACACCTGCCAGTCCTACCAGGCTGGCACTGAACACACGGTCCCGCCGACACCGGCCTCTGCCGCGTCAGATGGCGGTACGACCGCCGTCCGCGGAAACGGTCGTGCCGGTGAGGTAGGCGGCGCGGTCGCTGGCGAGGAAGTAGATGACCTCGGCGATCTCCCGGGGGGTGGCGACGCGGCCGAGCGCGGTGGTGGCGCCGACCTGCGAGACGCCCTGTTCGCCCATGGCGGCCAGGACCATGTCGGTGCGGGTCGGGCCGGGCGCGACGGCGTTGACGCGGACGCCGGACGGGCTCAGCTCGGCCGCCCACGTGCGGGTGAGCGACTCGATTGCCGCCTTGCTCGCGCTGTAGACCGGCAGCCCGGCCATGCCGATCCGCGCCGCCATGCTGCTGACGTTGACGATGGTGCCGGAGCCGCGGGCGATCATGCCCGGCGCGAACGCGGCCGTCAGCAGGTAGGGCGCACGAACGTTGGTGGCGAATACGGCGTCGAACGAGGCGGTGTCGAACGCCTCGTCGTCAAGCGCGGTCTCGGGGGAGATCGTCGGGCCCATCGGGAAGACGGCCGCGTTGTTGACGAGGATGTCCACCTCCCCCGCCGCCTCGACGAGGGAGCGCAGCGAATCCGGGTCGGTGAGGTCGGCGGCTTGGAAGCGGGCCGCGCCGCCCTGCTCGGTGATCGTCTTGACTAGCGCGGCGCCGCGCTCGGGGTCGCGGCCGGTGACGATGACGTGCGCGCCGGCCTGCGCAAGCAGCCTCGCCGCCTCGCCGCCGATGCCTCCGGTCGCGCCGGTGACCAGGGCCTTCTTGCCCGTGAGTTCCATCAGGAGCCGTACCTTCCGTGTCGTGGTCCAGTCGCGGTACGCGGCACGACTGGGTTGCACAGCCCAGAATGCTCAGCAGAAAATGGGTTGTCTAATCCAGAATCGGCTATGGTGGTTCGGTGAGCATCGAGACCCGGCAGACGCCCGCCCGGCTGACCCGCAAGGGAGAGGCGACCCGTGCGCGGATCGTGGCCGCGGCCGCGCAGTTGATGTACGAGCGCGGCGTCAGCGAGGCCACGTTGGAGGACGTGCGTGCGGCCGCAGGAGTGAGCGGCTCGCAGATCTACCACTACTTCGCGGACAAGCAGGCCCTGCTGCTGGCCGTGATCGAGCACCAGACGCAGGCGGTTCTCGACATGCAGGCGCCGCTGTTCGACCGGCTCGACTCAATCAAAGGCCTGCGTGCGTGGCGCGACGCCCTGGTGGAGTACCAGCGTCGGATGCAGTGCAAGGGCGGCTGCCCGATCGGCTCGATCGGCGGCGAGGTCGCGGAGAGCAACCCCGAGGCGCGCCTTGCCGTGGCCTCCGGCTTTCTGCGTTGGGAGGGCGCGATTCGCGAGGGCCTGACGGCGATGCGCGTGCGCGGCGAGCTCGACGGCGATCCGGAGGACCTCGCCCTCGCCGTTCTCGCCGCGCTGCAGGGCGGCCTCATGCTCACCCAGATCCAACGGAACGTCAGGCCGCTCGAGGTCGCCCTCGACGCCGCCCTCGACCACGTCGAATCGCTCACCTCGTGCCGACAGTGATCCGGCTCTCCGACTTGCCTGCCGCGTGGCGGCGCGTGGCGCTGGATTCAGGCACCCATGATGCCTCTCGGCGGAGAAAAGACGGATTCAGGCTGTCGCGTCGGGTCGCGTGAGGGTCAGCCGCGGATCGCGGTGGTTTCGCGGATGAACTGGCGGTGGCCGACCAGTTTGTAGGCCAAACGGGCCGGGGCCGGCACGACCTGCAGGAACCTGTGCCGTTCCGCGTCATCGGTTTCCTCGGTGATGTGGCCGAGGATGACCAGCCGCCGCGTGAGCGGAATCGCGTTCATGCCGTGCTTGCCGAGCGTGTCCCATTCGCTTTGCGTCAGCGTGGCCGAGACGATCGGAAGCAGTTCCCACTCCTCCTCAGCCAGGTGATCGATCAGTGAGGTATTTCGCGTAAGGTCGTGTTACGTGGTGTAGCCGCCGGGGATGGGGCGGCCGTGTTCGAGGTGGAGCAGGACGAGTGCGGCCTTGGTGATCGCGCCGATGCGGGTGGGGCTGAGGCTGACGAGTTGCAGGGCGGCGAAGGTCTCCTTGAGTAGGGCGTTCGCTCGTTCGGCCACGCCGTGCACGCCGCGGATGACCTTGTTGTACGTGGTCTGCTGCTCGGTGAGTGCTGCGCCCTTGGGCTTCTTGTGCGGGTGGCGGATCGCGGGCGAGAGGCTGACATATCCCAGGTCGGTCAGAGTCGGGATCTGGTGTTCGGCCTCGTAGAACTCGAGCGCGGGCAGCAGGTCTTTCGCTTTCTTCGCGCAGGTGGTGTCGTGTTCCCGGCCGGGGCGTACGTCCGAGACCCAGCAGGGGAAGCCGTCGGGATACGACAGTACTTGGATGTTGCCGCGATGATGCTTGTGTTTGCCGCAACGCCGGTGAGTTAAGGGGAGGTCGGTGGCCGCGGAGCTCGTATTGAGATCGCGTATGTCGTTCTGCCCGGTGGTGTGCGTTCGACGGCGCGGGCGAATGCGGGTGTGCCCTTGAGCCCGCGGGGTTTGGAGCGCGGGCGGCGTTCGATCAGTGGTTGTCCCCAGATCTCGGCCAAGACGAAGTCAAGTAGCCTGTCTTCGGGCCCGTACATGCCCAGGGTGCGTCTCATCGCCCTGAGTGTCACGGTGAACGAGATCCGGTCGGGGTCGACCTGGGTGTGCGCGGGGTGCTCGCGTGCGGCCCTGGCGCGGATGATCTGGACGATCTGGTAGACGATGAGCAGGGCGTAGAGCTCTTGGGCCACCCCGGCCGGGGCCTTGGAGCGCAGCACGTCTTGGCGTGCGCGCAAATAGGTCTTCAGGTCTGCATATCCGGTCTCGCTCTCCCATCTTTCGTGGTAGAGCGCGACCAGTTGCGCGGCGGGCGCGGCGTGGGCGTCGAGCAGGGTGGTGATCAGGAGGTAGGGCTCGGCGCGCGGCTCGCCGTCCTCGCCCGAGGCGGTGACCGTAGCGTGGATGACCCGGATGCGCAGTCCTCTGGCCTGGCGTTTCCTGATACCCAGGCGCGGGCAGCGGCCCGGGCCTGCCCGAAGGCGGTCACCGGCGCTCGGCAGGTTCGCCGAGGGCAGGATCGAGAGGTACGAGCCGTCGGGCAGTTGCTCGAGCACGGGCAGGTTGCGGTTGTTCTGCGCCCGAAACAGCAGGTCCGCTCCGGCGGCGACGACCTGCGCGATCTGGGGGTGTCCGGAGAAGTACCGGTCGGCCAACACCAGCATCCCCGGGCGGATCGCCCCGCGGCGCACCAGTTTACCCAGCAGCGCCAACTCGCCGGTCGCGAACCCCGCCCAGGCGGCATCGACGATGGCCCTGGTCCCGCACGCAACCAGCATGACCAGGCGGATCTTGGGATAACGCCCGCCCGCACCCTTGCCGTTGCGCGGCGGATCGCCGAACGCCGCGCGGTTGGCAGCGGTGTCGGCGACATCCAGCGTGGTGCCGTCCACCGAGACCTTCAGCAGCGCCAGAGTGCACCCGAACGCCGACATTCCCGGCTCGTGCGCATCGGCGTGCGCCCCGCGCAGCTGCTCGAACAGCACCCGAAGCGGCGCGGGACCGAGCCGCTGGCGCGCCTTGACCGCCGCCGACGAGGTGGGCGGGCGCCACGGTCTGTGCCCGGTCCCGTCGCGCAACTGGGCAAAGAGCGTGCGCAGCACTTCGGCGTAGCCCTCGCCGGGCCGCAGCCACAGCACGAGCGTGAAGTACACCGTAGCCCTGGACGGCAACGCCCGTACACGCTCCTGGAGCCGGCCGCACGCCGTGACCGCCTCGTCCACCATCCGCGCCGGCACGACCTCGAGCATCGCGCCCAGGCTCAACGCGGCCAGCGGGTGCTGTGGCGGAATCGACGGCTGCGGACCGGGCGTGGCGGCACGCGCCCGTGCGATGACATCATGCTGGGACAACGAGGTCTCCGAGACGACGGTTCTCTTGGTCGAAGCCAGTCGTTCCAGAGACCTCGTTGCCTGTCAAACAGAAGATCAGAACACTAACTCACCGGCGTTG
>DASXDW010000026.1:0-112344 GCA_036490435.1 Solirubrobacteraceae bacterium | reverse complement strand
GACGCGGATCGTGCCGTGATCTGCCTCGAGCAGGGTGGCCAGGATCCGCACCATCGTGGTCTTGCCGGCCCCGTTGGGTCCCAACAGCGCAAACACGCTGCCCTGCTCGACGACGAGCTCGAGCCCATCCAGCACGACGTTGTCGCCGAAGGACTTGCGTACATCGACGGCGGTGATGGCCGGTGAGGATGGATTTGTCATGGCTTTCATTCCGATCAAACTCTTGATTGACGTGGTTGCAGGGGAAGCTCAGGAGGGCAGCTCGCCCGAGGCACGGAGGGCGTCACGACGCGTCTCCCACTCCTGTCGAAGACCTTGGGTGCTCTCGACCAGGAACTCTGCGAACGCCGCCAGCTCGAGCAGCTCCGTCCGGCGTTCGGGCGGCGCATCGCTCAGCACCTCAAGGCCCTCGCGGGCGAGATCACCGAGCTCCTGGTACTCCGAAATGTCAAACCCCCGCGCTTGCGCAGAGGACATGTCGATCCGGACGCGGTCCATCCGCTCCCCGGCGGCCCGGGAGCGCCGGACCGCGTCGGTGCGCTCCAGCACGCTCAGCGCGCCGGTGATCGCGCTGCGGCTCGCCAGCAGCGCCTCACTCAGCTCGGCAATCGTCTGGTCGCGTGGTTCGCATACCAGCAGGTAGCCGAGCACGCGTCCGACCATCGGCGGATACGCGTAGCGGCGGGCGTAAAAGCGGCCGAGGTGGTCGGCATAGGTGATCTGCTCATCGCGTGGCATGCGCCAGTTATAGCACGTATCTCGCAAATAACACAAATCGCTGTTATTTCGAGACGACATGGTGTGCGGACTGGCCGCTCGTGACATTGTGCGCGCATGGGCCCGAGCCAGAGTGACCCCCGTCCTCTGGTGCGCCCAACGCGAGCCCACGCCCGGCTGACCGCGCTCGCGACCGTCTTTGGACGCGCGTTTGTCGACGAGCCGATGATGCGCTGGCCGCTGGGCGCGAACGCCGACGTGGTGGAGCGCTTCACGCGCTGTTTCGCGTACTTCCTCCAAGCGGCCCTTCCGCTTGGCTTGGTTTGGGAGGCAGGGCAGGCGGAGGGCGTGGCGATCTGGATCCCGCCTGGGCAGAGCGAGGTGTGGGAGCACCATCCGTGGAATCAGACGCGAATCCTCGGGCTCGCCGATGACGGCGGTCGCCGCTACGACGCGTTCTGGGACTGGGTCGCCACGCACGAACCGCCCGAGCCGTCGTGGCAACTGGACTCGATCGCGGTGCAGCCAGAACTCCAAGGGCGCGGCATCGGGAAGGCGCTGATCGAGGCCGGTCTTGGGAGGGCGCGCGCGGATCGCACCGGCGCATTCCTCTCCACGGGTACGGCGGCCAACGTCACGATCTACGGCCGATGCGGCTTCCGCGTCTACGACGAGGCCGACGCACCGGGGGGTGGCCCGCGCATCTGGTTCATGCGTTGGGATCCATGAGTCTCACTACCGCGGCGCGTCGCCATGCCGAGCGCATGCACCGGAGATCTCTGCCCTGAGCTCCCGCGGAACCGGCGAGTACGTCCGATAGGCTGGCCTCGTGCTAGGACGTCTCGCGGCCGCCGCACAGATGGAGCGCGTCTCGGACCTGCGAGGGAAGCTCTGGAGTGGGCTGCGGCTGGTGCTTGCCGTGGCGATCGGCTCAGCGCACGGCTTGGTGGAGCGAGGCGGCGGCCGAGTCGGGGTCTACGTGAGAGAGTCCCCAACCGCAGCGGAGATCGCTGCCAACTACACGCGCGGCTGGGTGCTGTTCGGTGTCCGCCTTCCGGGCTTGGCCGGCCTCGAGTGGCGGCGCTTCCCCAAACGGGCGGTGATCACGAGCGAAACCGCCCACGTGCCGAAGCGATTGCGCTCGATCCAGCGCAACCAGGACCTGGTGGTCCGCTACGACCAGGACTTCGAGGCGATCGTCGAGCACTGCCGAGAAGGGCGGTCAGGCTGGCTGACCGACGAGGCCGTGGGTGCCTACCGCAGTCTGCATGAGCTCGGGTTCGTCGCCACGGTCGGCACCTACCGTGACGGGCGCCTGGTCGGTGGCATGTGGGGAATCACGGTCGGCCGGGTGTTCGGAATCATGAGCATGTTCCATTTGGAGAACCACGCCGGCGCCCTGGCGCTGGCCGCTGTCGCGGACTGCATCCGCGACGGCGAGCGCTGGTCGGTCGTCGACTGCGGCCAGCTCAACGAGAACTTCAGGCGATACGGGGCCCACGAGATCCCGACCGATCAGTTCTGCGAACTGGTGTGGAGGTCTCTGCAGCCCTCGTCCCGATGAGGGAGCCGCTGCTCGTCATTGAGCTGCGCGGGCCGCCGCGAGCTCTTACCAAATTCACCAGTCGGTCTCGTCGCCTTATTATGTCCGCGCGCGAAGCTGCGTCTGTGACTACCTTTCCCTTGATCCACAGTCGCGTGCGGCGTCGTGGCCGGGTGCGCGAACGCGTCGGTGACGCGGTGAGTGGCGCCCGGCAGCTGCGGCTGGTCGCCTCCGGTGACGGCTGGGCGCTTGTCACCCTCGCGGGCGAGCCGGTGTTCTCGGCCGCTGGGCTACGCGGGCGCTGGTGCTGCCTCGAGTTTGCCCACAACCGTGGTGTCGTCGCGCTCGTCAGCTAGCTGCGGCCGCTAGCAGTGCCAGGGCCTACCGCTCGTGCCAAGCAGGGTTGGCGAGCACCGTCGATGTCGTGATCTGGCGGTCTGAGATGTTCCAGTAGCGCCTGAGCAGCAAGGGCGTGAGCTCGTCCCCGACGAGCGCGAAGCCGTGACGCCGGTAGAACCGGATCGCCCAATCGGCGGCAGTCCAGGTGCCGACAAGCATCGGCTTCGAGCTGAGGCGCCGCAGTTCACGCAGCAGGCCTGCGCCGACCCCGCGCCGCTGGTTGCCAGGGATCACATACGCGTGGCGAATGAGGTCGACATCATCCACTGGCTGGATGCCCATGACGCCGATCAACGACCCGTTGACGTCGTAACCCCAGAACGCAACGCCGTCGGCGATCTCATGATCAAGCTCGGACGCGGGCATGTACGGCTCGTGCCAGCAGTCATCCGGGATCACGCCGCGGTAGGCCACGGCGGCCGCGTTGACGACCTCCAGGATCCGCTCCCGCTCCTCAGCCTGACAGCGCCGCACCCCTTCGTAGTGCACGGATCGAAATCTAGCCTGACCACAGCCTCGCTCCCCACTCGCAAGCGTCCGGTCATCGGCCGGTCGTGAGCTTGCGCCACCCGCCGGCGCGATTGTTGGCGATGATCTGGCGCAACATTGCCGTCAACGCTGCCTCGTTGATCAGTTCGCCCTCATAGATCGCGACGGTCCGCGCGGTCTTGTTGTCATGGCCGCCGGTGATGATGCCCGCCGGGTCGGGCACGATCGCGCCGTCATAGAGAAAGACGTTGACGTGGTCCGTGGTGGCCAGCAGCGCGCAGATGTTGCCCTGGAGCACGAAGTAGGGCTGAACCCTGCGCTTGATCGTCTCCTGGACCTCAGGATCCGCAGCATGGACCAGCTCGCGCACGCGCTGGCAGATCGCCTTCTGCCACGGCGGCAAACCGTCGATGTAGGCGTCCACACGTGGGTCCGTCGTGTAGCTCACGGAGGCCAGCGTACGCGGAAACAGCCTGAGTCAGAACTCGTGACCACCGGGCCATTTCCCGGCCACCGGCGCAACCGTCGCGCCTGAGCTCCGCTTCAACGGCCTGGGTGGTGGCGCAGCGGGTAGTTGCACCGTGACACGGAGCCCCCCGGCTGTCCGAGGGGTGAGGGTGAGGGTTCCGTCGTGTGCCTGGGTGATGCTCTTGACGATCGCCAAGCCCAGGCCGACACCGGCGTGGTCGGCACGTAGACGTTTGGTGCCGCGCTGAAACGGCTCGTCAAGAGTGGCAACCAGCTGTGGAGTGAGCTTCTCGCCGGTGTTCTCGACGGTGAGCACCACACTCTCCGAGCGAACAGTGGTCGTGACCCATACGTTGCCCCCAGGAAGATTGTGGATGATCGCGTTGTGCACGAGGTTGGTGGTCAACTGCAGCAGAAGCGCATGTGAACCGATGGTGGGGGTCATATCGCCGGAGGTTTCGATGGTGAGACCGTGTGTTTCTGCGAGGGGGAGGAGCGTTTCGCCGGCTTCTTCGGCTATGAGCGACAGGTCGACGTGAGCTGGGGTAAACGCCCGTTGGTCGGCGCGGCTGAGCAGGAGCAACGCTTCAGTGAGGTCGATCGCTCGGGTGTTGACGGCGTGGAGGCGGTCGACGAGCTCGCCGGTGTCGCTGTTTTGATCGTTGCGGGCGACCTCGAGCAGTGTCTGCGTGATCGCCAACGGGGTGCGCAGTTCATGCGAGGCGTTGGCTGCGAATCTCTGCTGTTCGGCGACGTGGGCTTCGAGGCGCGCGAGCATGGCGTCGAAGGCGTCGGCGAGTTCGCGGAACTCGTCTCTGCGGCCCGGTAGCCGGATTCGGTGCGACAGCGATCCGTTCGCAGCGATGCGCGTGGCGTCTGTGATGCGGTCCAGGGGAGCGAGCATCCGCCCGGCGAGAACCCATCCTCCCGCGAGACCGAACACCAGCAGGCACGCCATCACGATGGCCGCGGTCGGAGCGAACTGGCGCGCGACGGCTTGCTCGTAGTCAGGTAGGAGGATGAGCCCGACGTGGTGTACTCGCAACAAGTACACCCAGGTGGCGGCGAGCAGCAAGGCGCCGGCGAGCATGAGAAAGCCGGCGTAACTGAGCGTGAGTTTGAGGCGCACGCTCAAACCGGGGGCTCTATCCACGGTCTCCTCCCTCATCCGCGGTGTCAGGCTGGGCGCTGATGCGGTATCCGACGCCGGGTACGGTGGCGATGATCTGGGGTTCGCCGAGGCGTTTACGCAGTGCTGAGACGGTGATGCGCACGGCGTTGGTGAACGGGTCGGTGTTCTCATCCCACGCTCGTTTCAGTAGCTCTTCGGCGCTGACAACACCGCCTTCGGCAGCGACGAGGACTTCGAGCACGGCGAACTGCTTGCGGGTCAGGGCGACGTAGCGGCCGTCGCGGTAGACCTCCCGGCGGAATGGATCCAGACGCAGGCCGGCGATCTCTGACACGGGGGGCCTGTGGTGGGCGCGGCGGCGGTCGAGCGCTCTGAGACGAAGCACGAGCTCTTGGAGTGCGAAGGGCTTGGTGAGGTAGTCGTCGGCGCCGAGTTCGAACCCGGTGGCCTTGTCGTCGAGTCGGTCGGCGGCGGTGAGCATGAGGATCGGCGTGCCGCTGCCGGAGGCGACGACCCGTCTGGCGATCTCGTCCCCGGAGGGCCCGGGGATGTCTCGGTCCAGCACGGCGATGTCGTAGGCGTTGACGCTCAGCAACTCCAGAGCGGTGTCGCCGTCGCCGGCAATGTCTGCCGCGATCGCTTCCAGGCGTAGCCCATCGCGGATGGCTTGGGCCATGTAGGGCTCGTCCTCGACGATCAGCACGCGCATGGTGTTGATGCTGCCAGTCGGCGCATATCGTCGGCATATCAAAAATCCGATACGGGCTGGCAACACCCGGCTGCCTTGACTGGGGGGCGTGACCTCCGGGCAACCAGTACGGACAGCAGGCCGCCGGCACCGACAGACCGTGTACCGCCACCGCCTGCGGCGGGCGCTGGTTGGCGCGGCGCTCGTCGTGCTCCTCGGATGCGGGGCGTTCGCGCAGCACTCACCCTCGACCTCGGCCACAGCTCGCCAGGCGCTCAACGACACGGGCCGCGCGTCGGCGGTCAGCTGGCCACAGCAGGGACAGGCGGCACTGGTGCTCGGCAACGGCCGGCCGGCGGCCAGCCCGCACCAGCAGCCGGTCGCGATCGCGAGCCTGGCCAAGGTGATGGCCGCCGACCTGACCCTGGAGCGCTATCCGCTGAGCGGCGCGCAGGACGGGTTCACGATCATCGTGTCTGCGGCCCAGGCGCAGGCCGTGCCTCAGGAGGCAAGGCAGGGCCAGTCAGTCGTGGCGGTCCAGGCCGGCGAGCGGCTGAGCGAGCGTCAGCTGCTGCAGGCGCTGCTGATCGCGTCGGGCAACAACATCGCCCAGATCCTTGCGGCCCGGGTCGCCAACAGCCAGGCCCGGTTTGTCGCCGAGATGAACACCGAGGCCCGGGCGCTGGGGATGCGCCACACCCTCTACACCGATCCCAGCGGGTTTGATCCGAGCACGGTCTCCACCGCCGCCGACCAGCTGCGCATCCTCCGCCAGGCGATGCGCTTCCCGGTGTTTCGCCAGATCAGCTCGATGCCCAGCGTGACGCTGCCGGTCGCCGGGACGCTCACCAACTTCGACCCCCTGATCAGCGAGGGCTACTCCGGCAAGACGGGCTCAGACTCCGCGGCGGGGGGGTGCCTGGCGTTCTTCACCCACGCGACGGTCGGCGAGCGCGGGGTGACCGCGGTCGGCGTGGTCATGGGGCAGGGGCGGGGCAGCGACACATCGGTGCTCCTCGCCGCCGCCGGCCAGGCCGCCGAGCAACTGGTCGACTCCGTCGCCTCGGCGATCACCGTGCGCACGGCGGTTAGCATCACGCCGTGAGCGCTACCCCGGGTGTGTCGACGATCGCTGAGGTCATCGCCCGTATGCAGGCGATCGACGCCTCGCTTCCCCGCAAGGACGGTGTCGCGATCTTCGACCGTCTGTACCTGGAGGTGACCCGCTCCGTGGACGCAGCGAGCGCCGGCACGGAGTTCGAGGACCGTCCGTTCATCGAGCGTCTCGACGTCGTGTTCGCGGGCCTGTACTTCGCCGCCGAGGCGACGATCGGCTCGGGCGGGTCATGCCCGGTGGCCTGGCGTCCGTTGGTCGAGACGCGCTCTGAGCCACGCGAGCCGATCCAGTTCGCGCTTGCCGGCATGACCGCGCACATCAGCCACGACCTGCCGATCGCGGTCGTGACCACATGTGAGGAACGCGGGGTGGTGCCCCAGGACGACAGCGCGGTGCACCGGGACTACCAGCGCGTTGATGGCCTGCTGGCAACGGTCGAGACCCATGTCGCCGGATGGTTTGACACGGGGGTGATCGCCGATGTCGAGGACGTGACCCCGCAGAAGACCGATGAGGCAATCGCGATGTGGTCGATCGCCGGCGCTCGTGACGTGGCTTGGAAGCAGGCCAAGCTCCTCTGGCACCTGCGCGACACCGCCGCGCTCCGCGACAGCTACCTCGACGTGCTGGCTCGCACGACCGAGCTTGCCGCGCGAGCCATGCTCGTCTAGCTGAGTCACGAGTGCAGGCTGAACGGCGGGTAGCGGTCGGTGATCAGGAGGAAGGCGTAAGCCGCGACGCGGTTGTGCCACCGGAACACGCCCTCGATGAAGTCAAACAGCGACCGCGGGTAGCGCCCCGTGAAGAGAATCGCGAACCAGGCGAAGATGGTGGCGAGCAGCGCGCCGATCGTGAGGAAGAACAGCACGATGTAGTGGGGGATCGCGAGCAGCCATTTGACGAGCGGCAGGCCCTGGCTGAGGTCGTGTTCGGCGTCCGGATAGGGGAAGTCGAGGTGGACGGCCTGCTCCTCGTCGGTGGAGGGATAGCGGTCGTCCATCAGCGCGAAGTACACCGCGATGCGGTTGCTGAAGCGGGTCAGCTGTAGGTTCCACTCGTACCACCAGCGGGGGTACTTCTTGCGGAACAGCAGCATGAGCAGCACGGGGATGACGAGGATCCCGATGCCGCCCCCGGCATAGCGAGCGCCGGTGCCTCCCTCGGTGGCCCCGAAGCTGCCGCCCTCCAGTGTTGCCGCGAGGATCGCGATCGGGATGATTGCGAAGATGCGCAACGCCGTGCTGAGGCGGTTGAGGCTGCGGTCGGGATAGTCGACCGAGAACGTGAGCGGGTACTGGTGGCCGCCGAGCGGTGTCCCGTCATCGGGGGGAGGTGCGGGCGTCTTTCCTGAGCTTTCCATGGTGGTCCCTCTCTTTCAGGTGTACGTTGTACACTCTGCTGCCGACTATAGGTGTACGGCGTACACTTGTCAAGCACGATGACCTCAGAGACGAATACCGGCCGGACACGCCTGAGCAAGCCGCTCGTGCTCCAGGCTGCCGTCGCGCTCGCAGACCGCGACGGACTTGACGGATTCAGCATGCGCCGGCTCGCGCAAGAACTCGGCGTGGTGCCGATGGCGCTCTACAAGCACGTGGCCAACAAGGATGAGCTGCTGGACGGCATGGTCGACATCGTCTTCGGCGAGATCGAGTCGCCGGCGATCGACGACGACTGGACGTCGGCCATGCGCCGCCGGGCGATCTCGGCGCGCGAGGCGCTCAAGCGCCACAGCTGGGCGATCGGGATGATGGAGACGCGGAACCCCGGGTCGGCCAACCTGCGCAACCACAACGCGGTCATGGGCTGCCTGCGAGAGGCGGGCTTCACGTTTGAGACGGCGATCCACGCCTACACGGTGCAGGACGCCTACATCTACGGCTTCGCCCAGCAGGAAAGGACGCTCGGGTTCCAGACACCCAGCGACGCCGGACAAGCCGCCAAGAGAAGAGCCGAGACCATCGGCAGGCTCGACGACTACCCGTATCTCGCCGAGATCGTGACCGAACTCCCCGCGTCCGGCTACGACACCGCCATCGAGTTCGCCTGGGGACTGGACCTCATTCTCGACGGCCTCGACCGCCACCGTGGCCGCCGCCGTGTGTGAGCTTGTGTACGTCCACGGGGGCGAGCTTGACCTACGCCGTGAGCGCGACCTCTCGGACTGGGTCATTCGCGACTCGCGTGGCGACCCCGTGGCGGACACGGAGACGCTGGAGAGGATCCGTGCCCTGCGGATCCCCCCGGCTTGGACGCACGTTTGGATCGCCGGTTCCCCCAACGCGCACCTGCAGGCCACCGGCTATGACTCCAAAGGGCGCCGACAGTATCTGTATCACCCCCTGTGGCGTGCGCGGCGAGACCACGAGAAGTACGACGACATGCTCGCGTTCGCCGCCAAGCTGCCGCGGATCCGAGCCACCACGAGGGGGCTGCTCGGCGCGCGCCATGGCGAGCGCGATCGCACGCTTGCTCTGGCGATCCGATTGCTCGACGTCGGCTTGTTCAGGGTCGGTTGGGATCGCTACGCCCGCGACAACGGCCACGTTGGGCTCACCACGCTCCGGCGCGGGAACGTGACCGTGCGAGGTCGTGAGGTTCATTTCGACTTCGTGGCGAAGTCAGGAAAGCGCCGCCGGATGACGGTGCGCGATCCACAGTCGGTCGCTGCGCTGGCCGCGCTCAAGCGCCGCCGCGGTGCGCCGGATGAGCTCCTGGTGTATCGATCAGAGCACGGCTGGCATCGGATCCACGCTCCGGACGTGAACGACGCGCTGCGCGCCTGGGGGGAGGGGCCGTACTCGGCCAAGGAGTTCCGCACCTGGTCAGCGACCGTGCTCGCGGCTGTCGCGTTGGCTCGTGCGCACAACATCGGTCAGCGTGGGCCGAGGGCGGTCAGCGGGGCGGTGCGCACGGTGAGCTCGGCGCTCGGGAACACCCCGGCAGTCGCCCGCGCCAGTTACATCGACCCACGCGTGATCACGCTGTTTGAGAGCGATCGGGTCATTGAGGTCCCCGACGCGGCGCCGCCAGGAGCGTTCGCGCTCGAGGTGGAACTGGGCGGCGCGGACTGTGTCATCGAACTGCCGACCGACGTCGACGGCGACGCGGCCCGGCTGGAGATCGAGGAGCGGGTGCGCGCGCTGCTCCGGGCGGCGCCCTGAACAGATCGAGCCCACCGGCGTGCTCATCACGGTGGTCCTGGTCGGCGCGCACGCGCACGGGCGCGGCAATGGGCGGCCAACTCCTCGTAGACATCGTCGCCGCACACGCGGCGTAGTTCCTGCTCCATGCTCAGGTACACCGGGCGCTTGGCGCCGAACGCCTGCGCCTGCTCGGTGCACCACCACTCGAGGATCCCCTCCTGCCCCCAGTCGGCAGTCCGCGATGCCCGCACCACCGTGGTCCTGGTCGTCAGGTCGCTCTCGAAGAACAGCGGCACCTGCCAGCAGATCTGCGGCTTCCAGTCGATCGGGTCTTCGCCACGGCGCAGCGCGGCGAGGTGCAGCGCGCACCCGGCGCCGGCGGGATGGTCTGGCCGGTTGTGAAAGATGCACGCACCGCGGTGGATGCGGGTATGGACACTGTCGCGCTTGAACCGCGCTTTGCCCCACGGGTCGCTGCCGCCGTGACGCAGCGCCACACGGCGGTTCTGCCAGTCCTCGTCGGTCAGCTGCTCGACCCGCCCGCGGATCATCGCCAGATCCTCCGAGCCGGCCTCGTCGCCCTGGCCCCGGTACACCTCGACGCCCAGCACGCAGCAGCCACGGGCGGTGCCTTCCCGCCTGATGTCGGGGCATCCGCACCCCCAGATGCACCCGTAATGAGACAGCATGAAGGTCAGGTCAAACTCCCAGCTCCACCTGTCGCTGTCGGTGAATGTGGCGGTTTCGCGCGTGAGCATCGGCAATCTCTACCGCAAGTATCCCGCTCGAGCCCGGGCGGCGGAAGCGGAAGCGGAAGCGGCTGACCGTCTCTTGCGCGTTACGGCCCCGGAGGGCCAAGCGCTGCCACCGTTCGCTCGGCGTTGGCCATCGCTTCCGCGGCGGAGAGCTCGCCCGTGAGGACGCGGACGACCTCGTCACCGATCCTGTTGCCCACCTCCATCCCGTAGCTGGTGACGGGACGCTCGCCGCGGGCGAACGGGCGGGTTTCGACCGTCGTCGAGACGAGCTCGGGCCGGAAGCGGGCGGCGAATGAGGAGTCGCGCAGGACCGAGTCCCTGGCCACCTCGACGAAACCGCTCTTGTGCACGTCGTCGAGCATCTGCTCGGGCGCGCACAGGAACTTGGCGAGCTCCCACGCGGCGTCCTTGGAAGCAGACCGCGAGGGGATCGCGTACGGAGGCGTGTACAGGCCGACGTGGCGCGTCCCCAGGGGGCCCATGGGCATCAGCGCCGTGCGGGTGCCCTCCGCGACCGCGCCGCCCTTGTCATAGAGGATCGAAGCCTCGTTGGCAGGCTCGATCGTCATCGCTGAGCGACCGGCGCCGTAGCACTCCATACAGTCGATGAAGTCCATCGTCGGCGACTCCGGCGGTCCCGCCCGGCGCACCAGGTCGACGTAGTGGTCAACCGCGCCCATCAGCTCGGGCGTCGCCAGCGTCGGCCGCCCCTCGTCGTCATACCAGCGCGCCCCGAACGACGGCCCCCAGGTCGAGCCGATGATCCAGAAGTTGAGCCCGCAGTTGGGGGCGCCGCGAAGCGCGATCCCGTAGAAGTCCTCGTTCCCGTCGGCCCGCTCGGCCTCCTGCACGGCGACCGCGGCGGCGGTGAGCTCGTCGAGCGTCTGGGGCACGGCGATCGAGTGCTTCTCGAAGAGGTCGGCTCGGTAGATCAGGACGTTTGAGACGAAGCAGTAGGGGAGGCCCCATATCCGCCCGCCGTCGGACACCGCATCGATCGCCGCCTGCGGGAAATCGTCGAGCGAATAGCCGTCGGCCGCGATCAGCTTGTCGAGCGGCTCGACGTGCCCGGCGCGACCGGCCTGGATCAAGTGCAGATCGTCCACGCCGACGAGATCGAACGGCGGGTCCTCGCCCGAGAAGCCTCGCTCCATGAGCTCCCACATCTCCGGGATCACGGTCAGCGTGACCTCGACGTCGATCCCGGTCTGCTGCGTGAAGCGCCTCGCGGTGGCGGGGAGGTTCTCGAACACGCCCCAGCCCTCCTGCATGACGCGAACCACTCTGCTCATCGTGCGTACTCCTCGCTCGTTGATCGGATCCTGACGTCGGCGCGCTCGAACACCTCAGGGCGCAGCTCCAGTCCGAGGCCGGGCCCGGGCGGCGCCGACACCATGCCGCGATCGACCACCGGCAGGGCGGTGACCAGATCTCGGTACCAGCCGTCCCAGAACGCGCGCACACTCTCCTGCCGGATGGCGTTCGGAAGGTGGAGCGACAGGTGCGTCGCCGCGCTGTAGACAACGGGTCCCGTGCAATCGTGCGGGGCCACCGGCCGCTCATATGCCTCAGCGAGCGCGGCGACCTTCCGCGCCGCGGTGATGCCGCCGACCCAGCCGACGTCGAAGATCACGATCCGCGCCCCGTCGCGCGCGAGCAGGTCGCGATAGTCGGCCAGGCCCGCGAGCGTCTCCCCGGCCGCAATCGGCGCGTGGGTCGCTCGCTGCACCTCCGCGCTCGCGCGGGCGCTGGTGAGCCGCACCGGATCCTCGATCCAGAACAGGTCGAAGTCCTCCAACGCGGAGACGATCCGGCAGGCGGCGGCAACATCCCAGAGCGCGTGAAGCTCGACCATCACGTCCATCTCGCGGCCGACCGCGTCGCGGATCCGGCGGATCGGCTCGAGCGCGAGATCGAGCTCGGAGGTCGAGATGTCGTGACCCTGGGTGGCCTCGGCGTACGGGTCAAATGGCCAGATCTTCATGCCGGTCGTCCCCTCGTCGAGCAGGCTGCGAGCCAACTCCTCGGGTCGGTGCAGGAAGGCGTCGAGGTCCTCGTGACGTCCGTTGGCGCTCGGCTCGTACAGCCCCCAGTTCGTGACGGTCTGCGCTCCTCGGCCGCGGACGTAGCGTTCGCCGGCGCACGTGTTGTAGGTACGGATCTGGTCACGCGACCGTCCGCCCAGCAGGTCATGCAACGGCTGCCCGAGCGTCTTGCCCAGCAGATCCCACAGCGCGATGTCGATCGCGGAGGCCGCGCGTGTTTCCGCCCCACTCGAAGACGAGCCGACGTACCCACGGAGAGCGGCGGCGAGCCGCTCGATCTGCGACGGGTCCTCACCCAGCAGACACTCGGCGGCGACGTCGTGGATGTGCGCCTCGACCGCGTCAGCGAAGAAGAACGTCTCCCCGAGACCGGTGAGTCCTTCGCTCGTGTGCACCAGGACGTGTACGAGGTTGGGGAACTCCTCGGTGCGCACGGTGTCGATACGGGTGATCTTCATCTCGCCTCCTGGTAGACCAGACGGCCGTCTTCGCCGGGGCTGCTCGTGACGGCGCCGAGCGCCACCAGTCGCTCGGCGTGACCGTGCACGCTGTACACGAGCTCCGGGGCGATCTCATCCGGCCATGGCGCATCCAACCGCCGATTGACACAGGCGATCAAGGCGTCAAGCGTCAGCGGTTCGGCCAGGCACCCTCGCACCAGCCCGTCAACGTGCTCGACATAGCCGCGGGTCTCGGCGATGAACGCCGCCACTTCATCTCCCCGCGCGGCCGGCCAGTGACAGCCGTGCAGTTCGCGGGGCGCGAGTGCCTCGACCTGGCTCGCCGTGGCCAGGTAGTCCTCGACATGCGTGTAGGTGGGGCAGAGCTTGGCGCTCCCGTCGAGCCCGAGGTAGACCGAGCCCTGGAGGCAGTCGCCGCCGAACAGCGCGCCGGAGCGCTCGTCGTAGACCGCCACATGGCCCGCGGAGTGACCCGGGACGTGGAGGATCCGCACGGTCCAGTCGGGCCCCAGCTCGAGCAGCTCGCCTCCTGACCACCCGACATCGACGCGGACCGGTGCACCCGACTCCTGGCGCATCCACACGAGCGCCTCGTCGTCGGGAGCGATCCCGTGCAGCTCGACGTACGCCCGGTAGCGCTGGGCGATCAGCGCCTCCGGATCGGAGATGAGCGGGATGTCGAGCACTCCGCAGGTCACCCACAGTGACGGGTTGGCCCGCTTGAGCAGGTGAGCCCCGCCCTGGTGATCGAGGTCTGAATGGGTGACCACGAGCACGTCGAGATCGCCGAGGCCCAGTCCCTGCTCTTCGAGAAACGGGACGATGAACTGGTCAACCGTGCTCGCGCAGCCCGCGTCCAGCAGCAGCCGGCGCTGCCCCAGGAACGCAAACAGGTACAGAGGTCTGCCGCCGACCTCCGCGTCGATTCGATGCACGCCCGGTACGAGCTCCACGCTCATCACTCCGCGAACTGAAACAGGGAGGCGCCACCGTCGACCAGCAGTACCGATCCGGTCATGTACGCAGCCTCCGGGGAGCAGAGGAACGCGGTCGCCTGCGCCACCTGTTCGGCCGTCCCCATCTCGCCGAGCGGAATCACGACCGACGCGCGGCGTGCGTACGCCGGATCGGTCTCGTACTGGCGACGCGCCATACCCGCATGCACGATTCCCGGCGCGACGACATTGACGCGAATCCCGTGCACCGCGAGCTCCCGCGCCATGGAACGCGCCAGCATCCTGACCCCGGCCTTCGACACGCAATACGCCCCGATGTCGGGCCACGGTATCTCGCCCACCCACGAGCCGGTGAACAGCACGAGTCCCGGCCGCTGGCGCTCCACCATCAGCTGGGCCGCCGCCTGTCCGACGTTGAAGCAGCCTGTCAGGTTGATGTCCAGGTGCGCCTGCCATTGGTCTGCGGTGACCTCCAAAAACGGCGCCGACTCGACGATGCCGGCGTTGCCGATGGCGACGTCGAGCGGATCGACGCCCTGAAGCGCCACGGCGATCGCCGCGCGGTCGGTCACGTCGGCCTGCACGTAGGTGCATTCACCGGCTTGTTTCACCGCCGCGATCCGTTGCGCCGCGTCTGCGGCTGACACGCGATCGATCATCGTGACCCGCGCGCCGAGACGGGCCAGCTCCAGCGACATCGCATGGCCGAGGTCGCCGGCGGCGCCCGTGATGGCGACGCCGGCGCCTTGGAGTTTCGGGGACACGCCCTAGAGCGCGGGCCGGTGCGCGGCCTCCTCTGGGGTCTCGGGTCGCTCGATCGTGGACTCACCGGCCTTGAACAGCCAGCCCTCCTTGCCCGTCCGGCTCGCGTAGAACAGGATGATCATCCCGACCACGAACCAGAAGATCGCGATCCACGGTGCGTAGTCAAGCGGCGTCGGGAGCCCGAAGATGTGCAGGCCCTGGACGGTCTTCCACCCGACCCAGAGGAGTGCTGCCGAGGTCAGGACTGGGATCACCCCGTGGAGCCCCCAGCTGAACTCGTCGCGCTTCTCGCGGTAGTAGTACCGGATCACGCCGATGTTGCCCATCGAGTAGACGATGATGAGGCCGAGCGTCTGCACGATCCCGATCATTCCGAACTGGTTCACCGGTCCGATCGTCGAACCCAGCACCATCGCCACGACGACGGTCAGGACGGTCATGGCCAGGATCGCGTTCGACGGCGTCTTCCACCGCGGGTGCGCGTACCCCAGCCACCGGGGCAACGCCCCGATCCGCCCCATCCCGAAGAACACCCGCGTCGAGGCGTTCTGGATTGCGATCGACACGGCGAGCGCCGAGTTCACGGCCGCGACCAGCACCGCGATCCACGCCCCACTCCACAGCCGGCGGGCGAGATCGAAGATCTGACCGGAGGTGGTGAAGTGCCCGGCGGCGACGTCGATGGTCCCATGCCCCACCAGCACGCCCCAGTTGACGAACGCATAGAACACGGTCACGCCGATCGTCGAGACGACGATCACGATCGGCAGATTGCGCTTGGGGTTTTCGGTCTCCTCAGCGAGCGGCGCCACCGCCTCGAACCCCGAGAGGGCCAGGATCGTGAACACCACACCGAGGTACAGGCCCTTCGCGCTGGGCAGGTTGTTCGGGTTGAACGACTGGAAGTTGAACCCGCCGTGGCCAGGCGAGGCGAGGCCGAAGATCGCCAGCAGCAGAAAGATCGCCACCTCGACCCCGCTGAAGGCGAGCATCGCCTTCGCCGACAATGAGATTCCGAACAGCGTAAATCCGGTCACGATCGCCAGGAACGCGAAGAACCACCAGTACCAGATGATGTGGATTCCGTACTGCGCCTGGAGCGTCTGGTCGACCAAGAGCGCGGTGAATGCCAACACCGACGACACCGCGATCGGGTCATAGAGGAAATAGAGCCACGTCGTGATCCAGCCCGTGCGCGGGCCGATGGTCCGGCTGACATAGAGGAAGTAACCCCCTGCCCCGGTGAACTGCTTGGCCAGCTGCGTCAACACCACAGCCACGCCGAGGCATATGAGCCCGCCGATGATGTACGCGATCGGCGCCGCGACTGCCGCGAAGCTGACGATGAAGGTCAGCCCCAACAGGACGTTCAGCCCAGGTGCGATGTGGGTGACCGCCTGCACCATTCCGCCCCAGAAGCCGAGCGCGCCCGCCTGGAGCGCAGTGTCCTCGACGTAATTCGCACCCTCAACCGGTCCGTCGGATGCGGTTATGACATCCGCCATTGCACTATCTCCTTCCCAGCTGACCAGCGTTGGTAAAGAGCGCGTCGAATTCGGCATCGTTCTCACCGGGAACCCACACGTGCTCGACGGTGAGGAGGTGCGCCTGCATCGCTTCGCGCGCCTGCTCTGGTTCATGCGCGACCACCGCTTCGAGGATCCGGCGGTGCTCACGCGTAGCCTCCGGCAGCCGCTTCAGCAGCCGGTTGGTGACCCGCCGGCTGAGCCTTTGCAGCTCGCCGAGCGACTCCAAGACGAAGGCGAGGATCACGCTCCCGGTCGCCGCCGCCAGCTCGCGATGGAATGCGAGGTCGGCTTCCAGGTAGGCGTCGGGGTCGCTGGTGAGCGTCGCCATCGTCTCCACGGCGGCGCCCGCCCGGGCGATCTGATCCTCATTGGCTTCCAGCGCCGCTCGCGCCGCGACCTCGGGTTCGATCAGCGTCCGCACGTAGTGGACGTCGGCGAGGTATCGCCGGGCGACCGCGGGATCGTCGATCAGCTCGATCATGAGGGGATCGAGCTGGTTCCACTCGCTCGCGCGGCGCAGCTGCATGCGACGGCCCTGCCGGACATCGACGAAACCGCGCTCGGCCAGGGAGCGGATGACGTCGCGCGCGGTCGCCTTCGAGACGCCGAACTCCTCGCAGATCTCGAGCTCGGTCGGCAGCGGCACGCCGTCGCCGATCTCCCCGTTGGCAATCCGCCGCGCGAGCTCGCGCGTGACCTGATCGCTGAGCTTGACGAACCGGACTTGGGGAGTCGGCTGCGCCTTCATGGCCCAAGTTGTATGGTAACCATGTGAATCGCCAGGACCATAACTCTGTGCGCTGAGCGCTGTCAAGGGGGCGCATGTCGATGACACGAGCGATCGATCTGATTGAGGTCGCGCCGCCACCGCTGGAACTCGCTGACGAGCTGCCATCGATCTCGGGCGCGGAGCTCGAGGAACGCATCGCCGCCCTGAAGGCAGCGGTCGATGCCGACTGGATCGTCGTCTACGGCGATCGCGAGCACGGCGCGAACCTGATCTTCCTGACCAATCTGGACCCCCGGTTTGAGGAGGCGCTGTTCGTCATCGGGCCAGACACGCGGACGCTCGTGCTCGGCAAGGAGGACGTCGGCTATGTCCCGATCGTCCCCATCGACGTCGACGTTGTCCTGTGCCCGACCTTCAGCCTGATGGGCATCGACCGCGGCGGGGGCCCGACGTTCGAGCAGGCCCTCCGCGAGATCGGCATCGGCGATGGCGCTCGGATCGCCGTCGTCGGCTGGAAGGCGCTGCACTCCGATGAGTGGAACGGGCGGCGGCCGGCGATCTTCGCCCCTGCGTTCTTCGTCGACACGCTGCGCGACCTTGCGGGTGAGTCCGGAAGCGTGTTCGACGCGACCGCCGCACTGACCAGCCCGCGGTCGGGGCTGCGCGCGTTCGCCAGCGCCGATCAGATCGCGATCTTCGAGTGGGGCGCCGCGCGGTGTTCGGCGTGGGTGCACGCGATCACCGGCGCCGCCCGCCCCGGCGCCACCGAGCACGACGCCTTTCGCGCCGCCGACTGGACCGGCGAGCCGCTCAGTCTGCATCCCGTGTTCGCTGCCGGCCCCGATGTCGACGTCGGTCTGCGCAGCCCGTCCTCGCGACGGCTCGAGCTCGGGGACGCCGCGGTGGCCTGCATCGGCCTGTGGGGCGGCAACTGTGCACGCGGCGGCCTGATCGCCGGCTCAGACGCAGACCTCACCGCCGCGAGCGAGGGCTACTTGGAACGCCTTGCCGTGCCGTATTGGCGGGCGATGGCCACCTGGTATGAGACGCTCGCTGTCGGCGTCACCGGTGGAGAGGTGTTTGCCACGGTGACGGACCTCCTCGCCGGCGAGGAGTTCGCCTCGTCGTTGAACCCCGGCCATCTCATCCACTACGAGGAGTGGATGGACTCGCCGATCCGAGCGGGCTCTGACGATCCGATCGCCAGCGGGATGGTCCTTCAGAGCGACATCATCCCCACGGGGATCCGGCCGGGGTGGACGACCAACTGCGAGGACACGGTTGCGATCGCGGACCTGGCGCTCCGCGAGGAGCTCGAGGCCAGGCACCCCGCGCTGTGGGCGCGGATCCGAGCCCGTCAGGACTACGTGCGTTCGACGCTCGGGATCCAGTTGGGCAACGAGGTGCTGCCGCTGTCGTGCACGGTGGCCTACCTGCGGCCGTTCTGGCTCGCGTCGGGTCGCGCGCTGGCGTTCGCCTAGCCGGGGTGCTCGAGCACGATCTTGGCGACGATGCCGTGTCGGTCATCCATGAGCCGAATGGCCTCCTGAAACTCGGCAGCCGGGAAGCGGTGGGTGACGATCGGGTCGAAGTTGACCACGCGGTCGGAGACCAGCCCGACGACGCGTGACCAGGTGGCTGATGGGTAGGCGAGGCTTCCGATCAACGCCATGTCCTTGCCGGTGAGCAGGTCGGACGGCAGCGTCACGGTCGACTCCTCCCCGGCGATGCCCAGCAGAACCGCGCGGCCTCCGGGACGGCAGACCGCGGCGGCGAGGGCGATCGCGGAGGGGGCGCCCGCCGTGTTGATGACGAGGTCGAGCTCCGCGGGTTCCGGCGTGCCGGCGCCGATGGCGACGACCTCGGTGGCGCCAAGTGCTGTCGCCATCTCGAGTTCCTCCGCGCGGATCCCGTAGGCGACGAGCCGCGACGGCGAGTACAGACGCACCAGCGTGAGCGCGAGCGAGCCAAGCGTGCCGATGCCGATCACGCCGACGCTCTCCCCTGGTTGCGGCTGCGCCTTCTCGAGACCGTGGAGCACGACAGAGGCGGGCTCGACGAGCACGCCGGCGTCGAACGAGACATGGTCGGGGAGCTGGTGGACGACCCGCGCGGGCACCGTGACCAACTCGGCATACCCGCCCGGGCGCGTGAACCCGAGAGCCTCGATCCGCTGACACCACTGGGTGTCGCCGCGGCGGCAGGGACCGCAGGCGTGGCAGACGATCATCCCCTCACAGACGACGCGGTCCCCTACGCGAATCGAGTCAACATCGGATCCCACCTCCACGACGGTCCCGGCCCACTCGTGTCCTGGGATCACCGGGAAGTGGACCCAGCGAGGGTCGGTGAAGATCCCGGTCATCAGCTCGATGTCAGTCCGGCACAGCCCCGCCGCGCGGCTCGCGACGAGCACGTCGTCGGCGCCGACGGCGGGCGCGTCGACCTCTCGGTAGCTGACCTGATGCGGCCGCTCGACGACCACTGCCTTCATCGCGGGCTTATCCTATGCGCCGTGAGCACAACCGGGGATCTCGCGCGTCGCCTCTCGGCGGTGTACACGGGTGCGCTGACCGACGTGCTCGACCGTCACGGCTACCGCCGGCAGACGTTCCCTGCCGACATCATCGCGCTGCGGCCGGGGATGCGACTCGCCGGGCCCGTGTATCCGGTGCTCGGCCGCGCGCAGCCGGGCCACGACTACGACACGTCGATCCGGAAGATTCTGCAGATGCTGGGGTCGGTCCCAGCGGGCGCCGTGGCGGTGTACGAGACCAACGAGCGGACCGCGGCACACATCGGGGAGCTGTCGGTGACGTCGCTCGCGTCGCGCGGCTGCGTCGGCGCGGTGCTCGACGGCGGGGCGCGCGACGTCGACTACATCCTGCGCGAGGACTTCCCGGTCTTCTCGCGCTACGTGACCCCGCAGGACTCCGTCGTGCGCTGGGAGGTCATGGCCCACGGGGAGGTGACGATCGTCGTCGGCGGAGTGGAGGTGTCGCCGGGCGATTGGATCGCCGGGGACCGCGACGGCGTGGTGGTCATTCCCGGTGCCCGCCTGGAGGAGATCCTGGCCGAGGCCGAGGAGAAGGTCGCCACCGAGAGCGAGATCCGCTCGGCGGTCCGGGAGGGCATGCTGCCGCTCGACGCGTACGAGCGGTACGGAACCTTCTAGGGCTTCCGGGCACTGAGGCGAGCCTGCACCCACTCGCGGCCGGCCACGATCGCGGCGTCCGGCGCGGGCAGGAACTCCATGGCGAGTGGGCCGGTGTAGCCGGTGTCGCCGAGGGCTGCGAAGACCGCGTCGAAGTCCAGATGCCCACTCCCGGGCTCCCGCCGTTGGCTGTCGGCGAGGTGAACGTGCACGATCTGCTCTGCGTGGGCATGCAGCGCCGCGGGGATCGAGTCCTCCTCGATGTTCATGTGGAACACGTCCGCCATCAGCTGCACGCTCGGCGAGTCGATCAGCCGGCGCAGCCGCTCAGCGTCGTCGAGCGTCCTCAGCAGGTGGGTCTCATAGCGGTTGAGCGCCTCGAGGGCGATGACGACCCCCGCGGCGGCCGCGTCGTCGATTGCGCCGCCGATGGTCTGCGCGGCGCGCTCGAACTCGGCATCTCGGCCATCGGGGCTCGGTTGGGTACGAAACGTCGGAACGAGGACCAGCGTCCCGGCACTCAGCGCGTGGGCCTGCTCGAGGCAGAGGCGCAGGTAATCCCCGGCGTGGCGCCTGATGCGGTCGCTTTCGTGCGCGCAGTCGCGGTCGGGGTAGCCGAGGCCGATCCAGCACATCGATGAGACCGTCAGCCCACGCGCGTCGAGGCGTTCGCGGGCGGCGCGGACATCGAGCTCAGGAACGGCCGCGATCTCAATCGCCGGGTAACGCGCCGCGGCCACCCGGTCGATCGCCTCGCCCGTGCTCGCTGCCTCGAGCGTCCACTCACTCACGCTCAGTGTGTTCATGGCGCAAACATATAGTCCTGGGGCGGTGGGCTACGCGTTAGATTCGGCGCATGACGCGTCCGCTCAAGGCCGGGGTGATCGGCGCCGGGCTCGCCGGCGGGCCTCACCTCGAGGCGATCGGCAGGACGGGGTTGGCTGAGGCGGTCGCGGTCGCCGCTTCCTCGCAGGAGTCGGCACGACGAGCGGCCGAGCGCTGGGCGGTGCCCGGGGCCTACGGCGATTGGCACGCGCTCGTCGCGGACCCGGCGATCGATGTCGTGCACAACTGCACGCCCAACCTCCTGCACGCGGAGGTGGCCCACGCCGTGCTCGCGGCGGGTAAGCACCTGATCACCGAGAAGCCGCTCGCCATGGACGTGGCGGAGGCGACCGCGCTCGTCGTCGCTGCCGACGAGAGCCCGGTGATCACGGCGTTCTGCCACAACTACCGCGGCTACGCGATGGTCACCGAGGCGCATGAGCTGATCCGGGCCGGCGCGATCGGCGAGGTGTTCCAGATTCACGGTGTCTATCTCCAGGACTGGCTGTCTGACGGCGGCGTGCGCAACTGGCGTCTTGACCCGACGCTGAGCGGCGCGTCGACGACGTTCGCCGACCTCGGCACCCACTGGTGCGATCTGGCCATGCATCTGAGCGGTCGCCGCATCGAGTCGGTGTGCGCAGCGCTGGCGAGCCGACACGGCCGACCGATCGACGACCACGCCGGCGTCCTGTTCACGTTCGAGGGCGACGCGCTGGGGACACTCGTCACGTCGCAGGTCTCGCCCGGCGCGAAGAACGCTTTGAGGATTCGCCTGGACGGATCGGAGGGATCGCTCTACTGGGACCAGGAGCGGCCCGAGGAGTTGTGGCTCGGGCGCCAGGGCGGGCCCACCGAGCTGCGCCACAAGTCAGCCGGTCAACTCCACGAGCCGGCGGAACGCCGGGCCCAGCTGCCGGCCGGCGAGATCGAGGGGTGGAACAGCACGTTCGTCAACCTCTTCGCCTCCGTCTACCGAAGGATCCTCGGACGTCCCGAGCCAGGGGACGAGCTGGTGGCGACACTCTCGGACGGCCTCGTCCTCATGCGCGTGATCGAAGCCGTGACCCGCAGCAATGCTGAACGCGCTTGGGTGGACGTACCGCGGTGAGCCGCATCTCAGCGATCCCACACCCGAGCGACGCTCAGTCAGCCCACCAGTCTCGCTGACCCTCCACGTCTCCCCGCGGGTTCCCGCCCAGGTGGGGCGCGCCGAAGACGAGGATCTCGAGGCCGTCTGGCCCAGCCTCGTACCCTCGCCATGTACCGGGTGCAACGCGCACGACGTCCAACTTCTTGACCTCAATGATCTCGTCGTCGAGCTTCATCCGCCCGCTCCCGTCAACGACCACGAAGACCTCCTCCTGCTCTTTGTGTGTGTGGCCATACGGGAAGCGATAGTTCGGCGGGATCCGCTGATAGCTGAGGCCTGACTGTTCGAGTTCGAGTGCGAGGCCTCCGAGACGGAACTCCAGGCCCGGCGGGCCGTCGAAGTTGGACCCGACGTCGGGCACATCCTCTCTGAGGCTCTTGCGCGTGAACGGCATGGCGGCGATTCTATGGTTCTGGCTTGATGCCGCGTCGGCGCTGGACGAGGTGACACGACCATCGAGTCCACCTCGGCTTGTGGGGGGTCGGAGGATCGGTTAGGGTCGCCTCAGACCCGCCGGTACCTGGGGTGTTCTCCAGATGAACCCTCCCGCCGACCTCTCATCCCAGCTTGCCGAGGCGAGCCGCCGGTTGGCGGAGCTCGAGTCCGTTGAAGCCGAGCGCGCACGCGCCGCCAAAGTGCAGGACGTCCTGTTCCGGATCGCGGAACTGGCGGGTGCGGCGAGCGATCTGCAGGGGTTCTACCGAGCGATCCACGCCGTCGTCGGCGAATTGATCGACGCCAGCAACTTCTATCTCGCGCTCTATGACGAGGAACGCCGGCTGATCAGCTGGCCGTACTACATCGACGAGATCGACACCGACCTCCCCGATCCGAACCGGTGGGAGCCGTTCGGCAGCGGCGACGCGCGGGGCACCACCGCCTACGTGCTCCGGACGGGCCAGCCACAACACCTCTCGGGAGAGAGGGCCGAGGAGCTCGCCGAGCTCGGAGAGCTTGACGTGATCGGCGAGCTCTGCGCGGACTGGCTGGGGGTCCCACTGAAATCAGCAGACGCCCGCACGGTGGGGGTCCTCGTGGTGCAGTCGTACTCGACGGACGTTCTCTATACGGATGAGGACCTGGAACTGCTCACCTTCGTCGGCCAGCACGTGGGCGCCGCGCTCTCGCGAGCGCGGGCCATCGAGGAGACCCGTCAGCGCAATGCTGAGCTTGCTCTGATCAACAGCGTCCAGGAGGCGCTCGCGGGCGAGCTGGACCTGCAGGCGATCTATGACGCCGTCGGCGACCGGATCCGCGATGTCTTCGACGCGCAGGTCGTTGACATCGCCATGCTGGATGAGACGTCCGGCCTCCTCCACTTCCCCTACACGATCGAACGCGGCGTGCGCTTCCCGGACGAGCCGATCGAGCTGATCGGCTACCGGAAGCACGTCATGCACACGCGCGAGCCGCTCATGATCGAGGAGAGCACCCCCGAGCTGGCGGAGCGCTACGGCAACCCGTTCGTGCTCAGCGGGGAGCCGGTCAAGTCAGCGCTCTTCGTCCCCCTCGTCGTCGGCGGCCGGGTAACCGGAGTCGTCTCGCTGCAGAACCTCGATCGCAACCACGCGTTCACGGAGTCCGATCAGCAACTTCTGGAGACGCTCGCCGCCAGCCTCAGCGTCGCGCTCGAGAACGCGCGGCTCGTCCACGAGACACGGCAGCGAAACACGGAGCTCGCGCTCATCAACAGCGTGCAGGCGGCCATCGCCGGCGAGCTCGATCCGCAGGCGATCTACGATCACGTCGGCGACAAGGTCCAAGCGGTGTTCGACGCCCAGGTCGTGAGCATCTCGGTCCACGACGAGGGCACGGGTCTGCTCACGTTCCCGTACGTCATCGAGCGCGGCGAGCGTCTCGAGCAGCACCCGATCGAGCTGATCGGGTTCCGCAGACACGTGATGGAAACGCGCGAGCCGCTGATGATCGCGGAGGTCACGCGCGAGGTGGCGGAACGCTACGGAAACCCGCTCGTGCTCAGCGGGGCGCCGATCAAGTCGGCGCTCTTCGTCCCGCTGATCGGCGGCGGCCGCGTGACCGGAGTCGTCTCGCTCCAGAACGTCGACCGGACGGATGCGTTCGGCGAGGACGACCAACGGCTGCTGACCACCCTGGCCGGCAGCCTGAGCGTCGCGCTCGACAACGCTCGCCTGCTCGACGAGTCGCAGCAGCGGGTGGCCGAGCTGGCCACCGTCAACACCGTCGGCCAGGCGCTCTCGTCGCAGCTCGACCTCGACGCGCTGATCGACCTCGTCGGCCAGAAGGTGCGCGAGACCTTCGAGGCCGGCATCGCCTACGTCGCGCTGCACGATCCGCAGTCCGGACGGATCGACTTCCCCTATTACTACGAGCGGGGGCAGCGCCGAGACGAGGCGTCGATTGCCTATGGCGAGGGGCTGACCTCCCGGATCCTCGAGTCGCGTGCACCGCTGCTGCTCAACCGGTCGCCGCAGTTCGAGGAGCATGAGGCGATGCTGGTGGGCACCCCGGTACGCTCCTTTCTGGGCGTTCCGATCGTGTTCCGAGACGCCGCCATCGGCGTCATCAGCGTCCAGAGCATCGAGGAGGAAGGCCGCTTCGCGGAAACGGATTCGCGGCTGCTGGCGACGATCGCCGCCAATGTCGGCGTGGCCATCCAGAACGCGCGCCTGTTCTCCGAAGTGGAGCGCCAGCGCCAGTACCTCGAGTCGCTCGTGTCGATCAGTCCTGCGGCGGTGGTCGTGATGGACGCCGACGAGCGGGTGACCGACTGGAACCCGGCCGCGGCCGACCTCTTCGGGTACTCGGCCGAGGAGGCATTCGGCCGTCCGATCGACGAGCTCGTCTTCGGCGTGACGGACAGTGACGAAGGACGCGAGATCACCCGGGAGGCCATGAGCGCCGGTCGCGCCAACCGGATCACACAGCGCCTGCGCAAGGACGGGACACCGGTCGACGTCGAGCTGATGCTCGTCCCGCTCATGGTGGACGGCTCCCACGTCGGCTCCCTGGGCATCTACCACGACGTCACCGAGCTCCAGCGCGCGCGGCAGGAGGCCGAGGCGGCGACGCAGGCCAAGAGCGCGTTCCTCGCGACGATGAGCCACGAGATCCGCACGCCGATGAACGCCGTCATCGGCATGACCGATCTCCTGCTCGGCACCCAACTGACCGCCGAGCAGCAGGAGTTCGCCGAGGTCGTGCGGAGCGGCGGAGACGCGCTCCTGCACGTGATCGATGACATCCTCGACTACTCGAAGATCGAGGCGGGCAAGCTCGACCTCGAGCGCGCGCCGTTCAGCGTGCGCGAGTGCGTCGAGGGAGCGCTGGACATCGTCGCACCACGCGCCTGGGAGAAGGGCATCGAGCTCGGCTGCCTGATCGACGAGGCCGCGCCCGCCGGGATCCTCGGCGACGAGGCCCGCCTCCGCCAGGTACTGCTGAACCTGCTCTCAAATGCGGTCAAGTTCACCGAGGCGGGCGAGGTTGTCGTCCGCGCCCACGCTGACTCGAACGAGTCGGGCTGCGACCGCCTCGAGCTCGTCGTGCAAGACACCGGGATCGGGATCCCACCGGACCGCATGGACAGGCTCTTCACCTCATTCAGCCAGGTGGACGCATCGACGACGCGCCGTTTCGGCGGGACGGGGCTCGGCCTCGCCATCTCCAAGCGCCTCGTGGAGCTGATGGGCGGCACGATCTCCGTCGAGAGCAAGCCGGGCAGCGGCTCGACCTTCCGCATCACATTGCCCGTCACGGCGGCCGACGTGCCGAGTCAGATCGACCCTGAGGAGGGCCTGCCGCGGCTCGCCGGCAAGCGGATCCTCGTCGTCGATGACAACGCGACAAACCGGGAGATCGTGACCCGGCACGCCCGCTCGTGGGGAATGCAGCCAGTCGCGGTCGAGCGGCCGGCGGATGCTCTGGCGCTGGTCGAGGCCGGTGAGCGGTTCGACCTGGCCGTGCTGGACATGATGATGCCGGAGATGGACGGGCGCGCCCTGGGCGCTCAGATCCGGATCCGGCGCAGCGCGCAGGACCTCCCGCTCGTGCTTCTGACGTCGCTTGGCCGCTTGCCGGAGGACGAGTGGTCAGATGTCTTCTCGGCCCAGCTGACCAAGCCGCTCAAGGCATCCCAGCTCTACAACACCCTCCTGCAGGTGCTGACCGCGGGCACCGCGAGAGAAGAGACGGCCGAGGTCGCCGCTGCGGGCACGCACGCGATGTCGTCCCTGCGGATCCTGCTCGCGGAGGACAACGCAATGAACCGGAAGGTCGCGCTCGGCCTCCTCAAGCGGCTCGGCTACGGCGCCGATGTCGCGTCGAACGGCCTCGAGGCGGTGGAGGCGCTGCTGCGACGGCCCTATGACGTCGTCCTGATGGACGTGCAGATGCCGGAGCTCGATGGTCTCGACGCTTCACGCCGGATCTGTGCGCAGTGGCCACCGGAGAGCCGCCCCCACATCATCGCGATGACCGCGAACGCGCTGCCCGAGGATCGCGAAGCCTGTTTCTCGGCCGGCATGAACGACTACGTCGCGAAGCCGATCCGAGCGGAAGAGCTGGCGGCGGCGCTCAAGCGCGCGCAGCCGCTGCCAAACCGCGACGTCGGCTCGGGAGGGAGCGGTGACACCGGCCCGCCCAACAGCGAGTTCAGTCTCGAGGCTGCCGCGCTCCAGAACCTGCGAGACCTCGGCGGTATGGACTTCGTCATCGAGGTCGTCGATCTGTTTCTCGCGGATGCCCCGGCGCTGATCACGAGCCTGCGCAGCTCGCTGGAGCGCCAGGACACCGAGGAGCTGCGCCGAGCCGCGCACACGCTGAAGTCGAACGGCTCGACGCTCGGTGCCACGGCATTCGCAACGCTCTGCCGCACTGCCGAACAGCGGGCCAAGGACGGGCGCCTCGACGGCCTCCCGCAGCTCGTGGATCGGATCGAGCAGGAGTACGGGACGCTCCAGGAAACCCTGGCGTCCCTTCGATCGGAGCCCGTTTCGTGAGCGGCTCCCCACGCACGGCCGGGACGATCCTGATCGCGGACGACAATCGTGTCAATCGGCTCCTGCTCGGTCGCGGGCTCGAGCAGGACGGGCATACCGTGGTCTTCGCCGAACACGGCACAGAAGCGCTCGACCTGTTGCGGCGCCGGCGTTTCGACCTGATCCTGCTTGACGTCCTGATGCCCGAGCTGGACGGCTACGGAGTCCTGGAGGAGCTCCAGGGCGACCCACATCTACGCGACATCCCCGTGGTGGTGACGTCGTCGCTTGATGAGCTCGACAGCGTCGTGAGGTGCCTCGAGATGGGCGCCGAGGACTACCTGACCAAGCCCGTCAACCACGTGCTGCTCAACGCGCGAATCAACGCGAGCCTCGAGAAGAAGCGCCTGCGCGATCAGCAGCGTGAGCTGATCAGCAAATTCGCGACCAAGGAGGTGGCTGAGGATCTCCTCACGTCGGGGTTCTCGCTCGGCGGCAAGTATGTCGACGCCTCGGCGATGTTCTGCGACATCCGCTCGTTCACGACGATCGCCGAGGCCCAGGACCCCGCGGAGACGATCAGCCTGCTGAACGACTACTACATGCTGATGATGGACGCGATCAACGGCGAGGGCGGGATCGTGAGCGACATCGCAGGCGACGGCCTGATGGCGATCTTCGGTGCGCCCTTGCCACGCGAGGACCATCGGAGGGCCGCGGTGCTCGCGGCGAGGCAGATGGTCGACCTCATCCGCCTGTTCAACGAGGAGCAGGCGGGGCGGGGCAAGGTACAGATCCAAATCGGTGTCGGGATCGCCTCGGGACGGGTCGTCGCCGGTTACACCGGGACACAGCAACGCGCGACCTACACGTGCGTCGGCGACACGGTCAACGTCGCCGCGCGGCTCGAGTCGCACACCAAGGTCGCCAAGCAGCCGATCCTCATCAACGAGAACACGCGGAAGGGCCTGGCTGAGGACATCGCGGTCGAATCGCACGGCGAGGTCCTGGTGAAGGGAAAGACCGAACCGATCAACGTGTACGCGGTCCTCGTCGGCTCGCTCGCCGCTCGGAGCGTGTGAACCGGCGGATCGTCGCGGCCTATTCTCGATGGGATGGCCGATGAGACGGTGCTTGGAGAGCTGACGTTGCGGGATGAGCACCGCCTTCGCCGCCAGGCGCACAGGCTTCGTCGGGGCGATGAGAAAGGTGAGGCGCGCTTGGAGCGACAGCTTGCCGAGGCGCAGGCCCGGGTGCAGCGACGGCGCGCCGCGGTTCCGAAGCTCTCCTACCCGCCACAGCTGCCGGTCTCTGCGCGTCGCGACGATCTGCTCGCCGCGATCCGCGATCACCAGGTCGTCGTCGTGGCCGGGGAGACCGGCTCGGGTAAGACGACCCAGCTGCCCAAGCTCTGTCTCGAGCTCGGGCGCGGCGTTCGCGGGGCCATCGCTCACACCCAACCGCGACGGATTGCGGCGCGGACCGTCGCACAGCGGATCGCGGACGAGCTCGATGTCCCGCTTGGCGGCGCCGTCGGTTACGCGGTCCGTTTCGACGACCGCGGCTCGCAGGACACGTTGGTCCGGCTGGTCACCGACGGTCTGCTGCTTGCCGAGATCCGCCGTGACCCGCTCCTGCGCCGCTACGACACGGTGATCGTCGACGAGGCGCACGAACGCTCCCTCAACATCGACTTCCTGCTCGGCTGCCTGCACCGCATCCTGCCGCGGCGACCCGACCTCAAGCTGATCATCACGAGCGCGACCATCGACCCCGAGCGCTTCAGCGAGCACTTCGGCGGCGCGCCGATCGTCGAGGTCTCGGGCCGCACGTACCCAGTCGACGTCCGCTACCGGGCGCCGCGGGAGGACGAGGAGGTGCTCGACGCGCTCGCGGATACGGTCGAAGAGCTGCTCGGCGAGCGCGACGGCGACGTGCTCGCGTTCTTCTCCGGAGAACGGGAGATCCGCGATGCGGCAGAGCTGCTCGCCGGGCGACTGGGGCCGGGCGTGGAGGTGCTGCCGTTGTACTCGCGGCTCGCCGCTGCCGAACAGCAGAAGGTCTTCGGCTCAAAGAAGAGCCGCCAACCTCGGCGCGTCGTGCTCGCGACGAACGTCGCCGAGACGTCGTTGACGGTTCCCGGCATCCGCTTCGTGGTCGACACCGGCGTGGCGCGGATCTCGCGCTACAGCACGCGGCTGAAAGTGCAGCGGCTGCCGATCGAACCGATCTCGCGCGCGTCAGCTGATCAGCGCAAGGGCCGCTGCGGCCGCGTGGCCGACGGCATCTGCGTCCGACTCTATTCAGAGGAGGACTTCAACGCGCGGTCGGAGTTCACCGATCCCGAGGTCCTGCGCACAAACCTCGCAAGCGTGATCCTCCAGATGGCCTCGCTCGGACTGGGGGACATCGAGGCGTTCCCGTTCCTTCAGGCCCCCGACCGGCGCCAGGTGCGCGACGGCGTCGCGCTGCTGCACGAGCTGCGGGCTCTGGATCCGGCGGCCGAGGAGCCGCTCACGCCGCTCGGGCGCAAGCTCGCATGGCTTCCGATCGACCCGCGTTTTGGCCGTATGGTGCTGGAGGCCGACAGGCTCGACTGCGTCCGCGAGGTGATCGTGATCGCCGCGGCGCTGTCGATCCAGGATCCACGCGAGCGCCCCACGGAACAGCGCGCTCAGGCTGACCAGTTCCATGCGCGCTTCACCGACAAGGCGTCGGACTTCCTCGCCTACGTGAACCTCTGGGCCTACGTGCGCTCGCTGGGCGACGAGCTCTCGCGCTCACAGCTGCGCAAGCGCTGCAAGGCCGAGTTCCTGCACTACCTGCGCATCCGCGAGTGGCAGGACCTGGTCGGTCAACTCGAAGGCTCGGCGCGTGAGGTTGGGCTCACCCTCAACGAGGCGCCGGCCGAGGCGCCGCAGATCCACGCCGCGCTCCTCTCCGGGCTGCTCTCGCACCTGGGCATGAAGGACGACCGGACACGCGAGTACACAGGCGCACGCGGGGCCAAGTTCGCCATCTTCCCCGGCTCGGCGCTCGCGCGCCGCGGGCCGACATGGGTGATGGTCGCCGAACTGGTCGAGACCACGCGGCTGTGGGGCAGGACGGCAGCCGCGGTCGATGTCAAGCAGGTCGAGCCGTTCGCCGAGCACCTCGTGAAGCGCTCCTACGGCGAGCCCCGGTGGGATCGTCGCCGTGCCGCCGTCGTCGCGTCTGAGCAGGTGACCTTGTACGGCCTGCCGATCGTCGGATCGCGAACGGTCCAGTATTCGCGCATCGACCCGGCGGCCGCGCGCGAGCTGTTCATCCGGCGCGCCTTGGTCGAGGGCGATTGGGATCAGCGCCACGCTTTCATGCGGGAGAACGAGCGCCGCGTGGAGGAGGTCGAGGTATTGGAAGCACGCGCACGACGGCGTGACCTGCTCGCGAGCGAGGCGAAACGGGCGGCGTTCTTTGACGAGCGCGTCCCGCAGGACGTCGTCAGCGGCGGTCACTTCGATCGCTGGTTCAAGCAGGCGCGCCAGACCCAGCCGACACTGCTCGACTACCCGATGGAGATGTTGATCGAGGGTGAGGTCGCGGGCGACGGCGGTGACCGCCCGGCGCTCTGGATCCAGTCCCGCCCACCCTCGCTCGAACTCGCGCTGTCCTACCGCTTCGATCCCGGGTCGGCAGCCGACGGCGTCACGGTCCACATCCCGCTCACGTCGCTCGGGGCGGTGCGGGATATGAACTTCGAATGGCTCGTCCCCGCGTTTCGCTCAGAGCTCTTCGTCGCTCTGCTGCGCGCGTTGCCAAAGCGACTGCGCACGTCACTGGTTCCCATCCCCGACACCGCGACCGCGCTGCTCACCGGCGTCAAGCCGCGCTCGGGCCCGCTGCTGGAGGTACTCGCCGCGGAGATCGAACGGACGCGCCGTGTACGCATCGGACCCGGCGACTGGTCACTGGACAGTCTGCCCGCGCACCTGCGCATGACCTTCAGCGTCGAGGACGAGGACGGGACGGTGCTCGCGACCGGCCAGTCTCTCGAGGCGCTGCGCGATGTGCTGCGGCCGCAGCTGACAGCGCGCCTGGCAACCGCCGCTCCGGCGCTTGCGCGCCACGGGATGCGCGCCTTCGACATCCCGTCCCTGCCACGCACGGTCACCCTCCCGGGCGGCCTACGTGGCTTCCCGGCGCTTGTCGACGAGGGTGACGCAGTCGGCGTTCGGATCTGCGAGACGGCAGGCGAACAGGCCGGCACGATGGCTCGCGGAACCCGGCGACTGCTGCGCCTCACCGTTCCCTCGCCGCGTCAATGGGTCATCGGTCAGCTCGGTACTCAGCTCACCCTCACGCTCGCGGGCGCGCCCCACGCCACGCTGGACGCGGTCATCGAGGACGCGACCGACGCGGCGCTCGACGCGCTCATCCAGAGCGGCGGCGGACCGGCGTGGGACGCCGAGGCCTTTGCGGCACTGAGCGAGCATGTCCGCGGGAACCTCCGGCCCACGACGCTCGATGTGTTGGTCGGGCTCGGATCGATCCTCGACGCGGCAGGGACCGTCCGTGAGCAGCTCGACACCCTCCCGGCGACCGCCGCCCTGGGTCCCGCGCGGGAGGACGTCGCGCGCCAGCTCGGCCGGCTCGTGTACCCAGGGATGCTCACGGGGACGGGCCTGGCGCGACTGGGTGACGTCGAGCGCTACCTGCGCGCTGCCGCGCAGCGCCTGGAGCGGCTGCCCAGCCGCGTTGGCGCAGACCGCGAGCGGATGGCCACGATCCACCAGCTGGAGGCTCAGGCCGCCGGACGCAGGGACGCGATGTGGCTGATCGAGGAGGTGCGCGTCGCGCAGCTCGCCCCGGGCGCCCACGTCCGCCCAGGCGCCACGGTCAAGCGCGTCCGCGAGGCCCTCGCCGTGCGCTGAGGGGTTGCCCTCGCCCGGACGCACCCGTGGGGCGGTCGTGCGAGCATCCGGGCCAACGTCCGGGAGGGGCGCATTCGTAGACTTGAGATCCGGAGGGTTGATGTGTCGAGCGCAGTTGATGGTCCCGCCGGCGACGCGTTCGTCTCGACCGGGGAACTGCCGGAGCGCCCCCTCGTGCAGAGCTTGGTGCGCGAGGCCCATGACCGCTATCGGGCAAATCGCGACGGCGAGAACTCGCAGGCATATCCCGCGCTGGCGAGCGTTCCCGCCGACCTCTTTGGCGTGTGCGTGGTCGGAACCTCCGGCGCGACGTCTGCGGCCGGGGACGCGGACCACGAGTTCACGATCATGAGCGTCTCCAAGCCGTTCGTGTTCGCGCTGGTGTGCCAGCTGGTTGGCCCTGACACGGCACGGGAGCGGCTGGGAGTCAACAGCACCGGGCTGCCATTCAACTCGCTGTCCGCGGTCGAGCGATCCGCCGACGGCCGGACGAACCCGATGGTCAATGCGGGGGCGATCGCGGCCACCAGCCTGGGAGCGGGGGAGACGGTAGAGGACAGGTGGCGCTTCATCCATGACGGGCTCTCGCGCTTTGCTGGGCGCGAACTGTCGCTCGACCGCGAGGTGTACGCCTCCGCATCGGCCTCCAACTCGCGCAACCAGAGCATCGCGCGACTCCTGGAGAGCTTTGATCGTCTCTACTGCCCGTCGGCTGATGCCGTGGAGCTGTACACACGGCAATGCTGCCTGCGCGTGACGGCCAGAGACCTTGGGGTCATGGGAGCGACACTCGCCGACGGCGGCGTCAATCCTGTCACCGGAGATCGGGTGATCGACTCACGCATTTGCCACTACACGCTTGCCGTGATGCTGACGGCGGGTTTGTACGAAGCCTCGGGTGAATGGCTCTACGACGTTGGGCTACCGGCCAAGAGCGGGATCGGCGGTGGGATCGTCACGGTGTCGCCCGGGAAGGGCGGCATGGGCACCTTCGCTCCGCCGCTCGACCGGGAAGGCAACAGCGTGAAAGGGCAGCTCGTGGCGAAGTTCCTGTCCGCGCGTCTCGGCCTGGACATGCTGATCTCACGGCCGGCGGGATGACCGCGGGGGCTCCGGTCGACCGCGCGCGGTTTGTGCGGACGCTGACCTTCTGGCTGCGCCCAGCTTTCCTGCTGCGCGTCTTGAACCGGTTTCAACTCATCGCCGGCTTCGACCGGGCGATGGCGCTGGCCTCGAGCACGCTCACCGCTCTGATCCCGCTGGCGATCCTGGCCGGAGCGTTGGTGCCACACGTCCAAGCGCAGGACGCCGCGCGATGGGTCATCGATCGCTACGCCTTGACGGGCGGGGGAGCTGACGCGGTCCGCGAGACGCTCGCCCCGGCGACCGCGACGAACACCGACGTCGGTGTGCTCGGCGCGCTGCTGTTGGTGATCGCCGTGCTCAGCTTCGCCCGGGGTACCCAGCGATTGTTCGAGCGCACGTGGGAGCTGCGGCCGTTGAGCGTTCGCAACACGGTCAACGACCTGCTGTGGATTGCGGGACTGATCGCCTACCTGGTGATCAGCGGCGTGGCCCACCGCGAGGTCGGACACAGTCGCGTTCAGGTCGGGGCGAACCTGCTGCTCACCCCCCTGACGGCGATCTTCCTCGCCTGGAGCGGCCGTGTGCTGAGCGCGAAACGCATCGGGTGGAGAAGTCTCGCCCCCTTCGCCGTTGTCGCAAGCGTGGCACTCGCCGTCTACTTCGGCGGGGCGGCCCTGTACGTGCCGCACCTGTTCAGCTCATACGCGAGTCGCTACGGGGCGATCGGGGCGGTGTTCGCGATGATCTCGGCGTTATTCGGCTTCATGGTGGTCCTGGTCGCATCGGCGGCGGTCGGACGCGAGGTGTTCGATGAGCTCAACCGGATTCGCGCCGGCGAGCGGCCACCTGACGACGAGGTCCGGCGCGAGTGGGAGACCTTCATCAGCGAGGCGGCCGCTCGTTGGCAGACGCTACGCGAGCACTTCGATCAGATCCGCAGCAAGCATCCGATCCCGTCCCGTCGCTCAGACGATCAGTGAGCTGCATCCAGGTCACGCGAGGCCTGAGATCCCCCTGCCGATCAGCACGATCCCCAACAGGCCGACGACCGCGGTGATCCCTGCGCGCTTGTTGGCCTGCATCCAATGGGAGAAGCGGTCGACCGCAACCGAGGTGCGGTCCCGGTCGATCGCGTACCCCGCGATCGGGACCTCGATCAGGATGAACTTGATCAGCGCGAAGATGACCATCAGGCCCGCCGCGACGATCAGCCCATAGCCGCCTCTCGCGAGGCGTCCCAGAGCGACGAGATCGAACGGGCCGGGGACGGCCAGCAGGGCGCCGACCACACAGGCGACCACGACGGAGCCTTCGCTGAGCGCCTGCTCTGCCCGGGCGCGCGTCCTCGCCGCGGCGGCCGAGCCCGGTCGTGGGCGCCGCTCTCTGCGGTGCAGCGCCGGTCCGGCCCGACCGAAGAGCTCTCGTCCGCGGCGAGTCGCCATCAGGACGGCGACCAACACCGCGATGACGCCGAATGAGAGATAGGCTGCCGGACCGACCCGCTGGGAGGTCGTGCCGGCGACGCTCTCGCGGGAGTGGAAGACCAGCAGAAACAGGACGCTGCTGCCGACGCTGACGACCAAACTCGCGAGATAGCAGGCCCACAGGAGCGGTCGCGGATTCGGGCGCGTGAGGACGATCACCACCACCGCAAGCAATTGCGGATACACGGCCGCGGCTAGCGCGAGCAGAATGATCGAGCCCACGTTGCCGCCCCTCTGGCAGGCCTAGCGTCCGGGAGTCGTATGCGCAAACGGTAAACCCAGCGGGGAACGGAGCTGCGAAACCAGGCCCCGGTGAACCAGATACGGTGTCACGGATGACCCGCGTGGCGATCATCGGCGGGGGCATCGGCGGGGCGACAGCGGGTTGCGCGCTCGCCCAGGCGGGGCTTGAGATCTCCGTCTACGAGGCGGCGCCGGAGCTCAAGGAGATCGGCGCCGGCGTGGCGCTTCACCCCAACGCGATGCGGGTGCTGAGGATGATCGGGGTGGAGGATGCCGTGCGAAACGTCGCCGGGCACTCGGAGTGGATGGTGACGCGCGACGGCAGAACCAGCCGCTCCATCTCCAAGATCAGCCGCGCTCAGCAGACGCAGACGCACGGGCTGAGTGGCGCGACCGTCCACCGCGCTGACCTGCTCGACGTCCTCGCCGCGCGCCTTCCCGCGGGCTGCGTGACCCTTGGCACGCGCTGCATCACGGTCGAGTCACACCCCGACAGCGCCGTCGCCCGCTTCGAGGACGGCAGTGAGATCGAGGCCGACGTCATCATCGGCGCCGACGGCATCCACTCCCGGGTTCGCGCGGCGCTGTTCGGCCCCGACGATCCGCGATTCACCGGCAAGATCTGCTACCGCAGCGTGGTCTCGCGCGACGCGGTCTCCGGCGGGCCACCCTCCACCGACAATGCCCAGTGGTTGGGGCCGCATGGGACGGTCGTGCTCTACCCGCTGCGCGGCGAGGAGCTGATCAACGTCGTCGCCCATTACGACGACGAGCACTACCGACACGAGTCGTGGATCAACGAGTGCGAGCGCCAGGAGGTGCTCGACCGCTATTCCGGATGGCACGAGTCCCTACTGCGAGTGTTCGCGGCCGGAGACACCTGGTACAAGTGGGCGCTCTACGACCGTGACCCGATCGCGCAGTGGACCAAGGGGCGGGTCACCGTGCTCGGCGACGCGGCCCACCCGATGCTGCCGTACCTCGGCCAGGGCGCGTGTCAGGCGATCGAAGACGGCGCGGTCCTCGCCACCGCGTTCCAGGCCGAGCCGGACGATCCCCAACAGGCACTCACCCGCTACGAGCGCACTCGCAGGCCCCGGGCCGGCAGGGTGGTGCTCGCCGCGCGCGACCGGGGGCAGAGCAACCACCTCAGCTCCCCGCTCGCAGCGCTCAAGCGCGACATGACCATCGCGTTGCGACGCCGCCTGGGCCGCGACCGCGAGGGTCGCGGCGCCGCGTGGATCCCGGAGTACGACGCGACCTCACCCGACGTGCTGGTGTCCTGATCGCCCCGCCTCACCGCCGAGCTGTCAACATCAGGCGAGCATGGACAACGCCCGCCGGCACCCGCGTATCACCGATGTTCGCGATTTCCGAGCGAGGTTCGGATCCGGCGGCGGCGCGCGGGAGGTCGAGGGCGTCATCAACCTGTCTGAGGGCGGCATGCTCGTCGCCGACAAGGGCCTCACCGTCGGAGCCAGAACCGGGTTTGAGCTGACCGGCCCGGACTTCCACTACGCCGGTGTGGCCGAGGTCATGCACCTGACGAACGAGACGACCGGCCTGCGATTCCTGTCATGGCAGGCGCGAGACAATCGTCCCATCCGTTCGCTGATCGAGCAGCGAGCAGAATGGCAGGCGCCCGCAAACGCGGGCGACCAACGCGCCGCCCCCGTCATACGACGAGTAGCGGTCCTCACCGGGCCGACGCGCCGCTCATCTCCCCAGACACCTGCGTCCCCGGCCGACGGCGAGCGCCCTCCCGGCCATTAGTACGGCCGGACGGACCGCCAGTACGGCCGGGCGGGCCCCGCCCGACCTGCGGCCGCGGGCTCGGCGCGGCAAGTGCGGCTCGTCAGGGGGCGGGCACCGGCGTGGCCGGGATGTCGTCGTGCTCGTGCTCGAACGCGGCGGCGCCCTCGATGTCGGCGTGGGGCACGATCCGGTCCAGCCACCTCGGCATGTACCAGTTGAGCTTGCCCATGAGGATCATCAGTGCCGGCACCAGCAGGCAGCGGACAACCGTCGCATCGAGGATGACCGCCACGGAGAGGCCGACGCCGAACTGCTTGATGGTCGGGTCACCGTTGAGTACGAAGCTCCCGAAGACGAACACCATGATCGCGGCCGCCGCGGTGATGACCCGGGCGCTGGTGACCATGCCCCCGATGACCGAGGAGCGGTTGTCCTCGCCGGCGCGGACGTGTTCCTCGATCTGGGAGACCAGGAACACCTCGTAGTCCATCGAGAGGCCGAACAGGATCGCGAACATGAACAGCGGCACATAGGACACGATGGGCACTCCGCCGTTCAGGCCGATGATCCCGTCGAACCATCCCCATTGGAACACCGCGGTGAGCACCCCGTAGGACGCGGCGATCGAGAGCAGGTTCATCACCGCCGCCTGCAGCGGCACCACCACCGAGCGGAAGGCCACCATCAGCAGCAGGAAGCTGAGCGCGATGACCACCAGGATCTGCAGGGGCAGCTTGCTCGAGATCCTGGCCGCGAGATCGTCATAGGCGGCGGTGCTCCCGCCGACGTAGGCGTGCAGGTCGGTGCCCTTTTCCGCGCTGGGGATGACCTGGTCACGCAGGGTGTGGACGAGATCGGTCGTCTGGTTCTCGGCCGGGCCGTGGGTGGAGATGACGTTGAAGAAGGCGCCGGTGCCGGCCTTGTCGATCTGCGCCGGTCCCACCGCCGCCACCCCGGGGGTCGATGAGATGTCCTTCTGGAGCGTTTGCAGGCGCGGGTCGTTCGCCGAGGTGGCGGGGGAGCCCAGTGACGCGGCGACCACCAGCGGGCCGTTGACCCCGGGGCCGAACGCTGAGCTGAGCTGGTCGTAGGCGCGGCGCGCGGTGGTGCTGGTGGAAAGCGCGGCGGTGTCCTGCTGGCCGAGGGTGAGTGAGAGCAGCGGGATCGCCAGCGGGATGAGGATGACGAGCGCCGCCAGCCCGGCGACGATCGGCCGCTTGGCGATCTCGTTGGCCCAGGCGGCCCAGCGGCCCGTGCGAGCCTCAGCCTCGGTCGCGGGGTGGCGAATGCGCAGCGAGTTGATGTGGGGACCGAGGATGGCCAGCACCGCGGGAAGCAGGGTGAGCGCAGCGGCCACCGCCACGACGACCGCGATCGCCGCCATCAGCCCCAGCGTGGTGACCAGCGGAATGCCGGCCACGGCGAGCGAGACGAGGGCGATGGTCACCGTACTCCCGGCAAAGAACACCGCTCCCCCCGACGTCGCGCTGGCGCGGACGATCGAGTCGTTGATCTCCATGCCGTCGCCGAGGCCGCGGAAGTGGCGCGTCACGATGAACAGGGCGTAGTCGATGCCGACGCCGAGGCCGATCATGGTGGCCAGGGTCGGCGCGACCGACGGGACGGTGATGGCGTGGCCGAGGATGCGGACGATCGCGAGCGTGGCCAGCAGACCGAAGATGGCCGTGATGATCGGCAACAACATCGCGGTGATCGTCCCGAAGGTGAAGGCCAGGATCACCATGGCCACGACGATTCCGATCAGCTCACTGGACTCGGTCGCGGTCTTGGAGACCTTCTGTCCGAGCTGGCCGCCGGTCTCGACCTGGAGCCCGGCGGACTTCATCGGCTTGGCGGCGGTGTCGACGATCGCCTGCGCGTCCTCCTGGGACAGCGAACCAGGCGAGACCGCGAGCGTCACGGACAGGTATCCCGTCTGCTGGTCCTTGGACAGCGCCGACGCGCCCTGGGACGTCAACGGGTTGACCACCGAGGCGACGTCCGGGTCCTTGCTCAGGGCCGAGGCCGCCTGGTTGATGGCCTGGGCGTTCTGCTGATCGGTGAGCTTGCCCTTGCTCGTATGGACCACGATCGGGCTCGTGCCGTTGGCCTGGGCGGGGAAGGAATCCTTGAGCTGGTTGGTCGCCAGTTGGCTGTTGGTGCCAGGCAGGGACAGGTTGTCGTTCGTGTTGTCGCCCATCTGGTGTGAGACCGTGAACAGCGCGATCGTGGCCGCCAACCAGACGCCGAGCACGACGAATCGCCGCCGTACGCACATCCGCGCCACCGCCTGCAGCATCCGAGTCACGTCAGTCCGTCCTTTCCCTGCTCATCGCGGCGAGTGCCCGGTGCAATCACGCGATCGTCGATTCGTCCGCTACGCAGACTCTCATCCAGCGCGCGTAAACGCCAGAGGTAGGCCCCTAGACAACCCCCTAGAAATCTGATTCGCTCAGCCAGGGGTGAGCCGGGCGTGATCACTGAGGTGGGGTCCGAGGGCCCGGACCGAACGGGGGCCAGAACCCGGTTCGTCGGGCGTGAAGCCGAGGCCCGTGCGGTGGCGAAGGCGATGGACGCGGCGCGCGCGGGTCGCCCGCAGGTGCTGTGGATCGAGGGAGAGGCCGGGATCGGAAAGACCGCGTTCCTGTCGCGTTGCCTCGCGGGCGTGGACGGCATGGGCGTGCTCCGGGTGAGCGGCGATGAGTCCGAAACGACCCTCGACTACGGCGTCGTCACCCAGGTCCTGGTGCGCGCCCGCGCGGAGTCTGGAGCGGGGGGGTCCGACGCCCCGTCCGAGCCCGAGCCGACGGCTACTCCGTTCGCCGTCGGCGCCGACGTACTGGAGGTCCTCGGCGCGGCGCAGGCCGACGCGGCGGTGGTCGTCGCCATTGACGACGCGCACTGGATGGACACCCGGTCGGCCGGCGCTCTGCTGTTCGCGATGCGCCGGCTGCACGGAGATCGGGTGCTGGTGCTCATCGCCAGCGGACCTGATCCGCCGGCCCGGCTGGGACCGAGCTGGGCGCGTTTCCTCACCGACGCCGAGCGCGTGCAGCGCATCCGGCTCCCCGGGCTGAGCGCAGCGGAGGTCTGCCAGCTCTCCGAATCGCTGGGGGTCGGTCAGCTCACGCTGGCCGCGGGAGAGCGGCTGCGCGACCACACCGGCGGTCGGCCGCTCCACGTCAAGGCGCTGCTCGAAGAGATCCCCCTGGACACGCTCAACTTCCAGCCGGGCGCGCTGCCGGCCCCGCGCTCGTTTTCGGCGACGGTGATGGCCCGCCTCTCAGAGCTGAGCGCCGATGCCCAGGCCCTGGTGGCGGCCGCCGCCGTCGCCGGGACGCGGTGCCCACTGGCCCAGGCTGGGGCGGTCGCGCAGTTGGCCGATCCCGCCGGTGTGCTCGCGCAGGCGCTCGCCGCCGAGGTGCTCTCGCTCGTTCCCGGGCGCCTTCCTGAGGAGATCACCTTCCGGCATCCTCTCGTGCGCGCGGTCGTCTACGACGACCTGTCGCCGGCCCGGCGCGGCGATCTGCACCTGCGCTGGGCCGATCAGAGCGCTGGTGCGGAGGTGCTCGCCCACCGCGCAGCCGCCAGCCACGGCAACGACGACGAGTTGGCCGCCGAGTTGGCCGTGACGGCGGAGAGCGAGGTTGCCGAGGGACGGCTCGCCGCCGGCATCGAGCGGCTGCTGTGGGCCTCCCGGATTGCCGCCGACCGGAGCCGGAGCGAACGGGCGCTTCTGCGCGCGGTCGAGTGCACGCTGCTCGCGGGCGATGTGCCGGCTGCCATCAGCCGCCGAGACGACGTCCTGCGCTGCGCCGACAGCCCCCAGCGCAGCTTCACGGTTGGCATCCTCGCCGCCGCCGAGGGGCGGCTGGCCGAAGCCGCCGACCTGTTCCGCGAGGTGGTTGCCCGGCCGGATTTCGCTCTGCATCCCGAGCTCGAGGGACCACTCGCGTCCTCGCTCGCGCTTGTATACGCCCTCCTCGGCCGGGTGGAGGAGGCCACCGCGTGGGCGCAGCGGACCATCGACGGGCCCGGCTCGGCGCCGACGGTCCGGGTGACCGCTCGACAGGCCAAGGCGATCAGCCTGGGGATGGCCGGTCGCGCCCAGGAGGCGATCGCCGACCTCGATGAACTGTCGGCGGCGCACATCGACCCAGCGCCCTTCGAGCCCGACCTGACCGCGATCCGGGGCACGATGAAGTTGTGGTGGGGCGACCTGGCCGGCGCCACCGAGGACCTCGAGGCGGTACTGCGCTGGTCGCGGGCCGGCGCGCCGGTGCGCAGCCTGCCCAACGCGTACAGCTCGCTGGCGGTCGCCGACTACCACCTCGGCCGCTGGGTGCAGGGCGCCGCGCACGCAGAGATGGGCGTCGAGCTGGGCGAAGATGCGACGCGAATGTGGGACCTCCCGACGATGCACGCCGTCCGGGCACACCTGGCGGCGGGCCGTGGACAGTGGGACCTCGCCGAGGTCCACGTGGCCGCCGCGGCGCAGGCGGCAGCCCGGGCCCCACTGCCGCTGTGCATCTACTGGGCCACCCTCGCGGCCGCCCAGCTCGCATGGGTGCGCACGGAGTGGCCTACGGTGCTCGCCACGCTGTCGCCGGTGGTGGCCAGCCGGCGTGTCGACGCCTCCGCGGGCATGGGATTCCGGGTCCCGCGGCTCATGCACGCCGAGGCGCTCATCGCCACCGACCGCCTTGACGAGGCGCAGGAGGCGTTGGCAGGGATCCAGCTCGGCGTCACCGCCGAGAGCGACGTCAGCCGGACTGAGGTGTGGCGATTGCGCGGCGAGCTGGCGCGCGCGGGCGAGCGCAGCGAGGAGGCCGCCGCGGCGTTCGCGGAGGCCCGGCAGTCCGCCGCGAAGGCCGGGTCGCCGTTCTCCCAGGCCCTGCTCGAGCTCTCCCGCGGGCGCTATCTACGCCAGTCGGGCCGACGCCGCGATGCCATCGCCGCGCTGCGCTCGGCGCGCCAGGCGTTCGAGCAACTCGCGGCCGCGCCCTTCGTGGGGCGCTGCGAGACCGAGCTGTCGTCCTGCGGTGTCCGCGCCGGGCGCCAGAGCGGCGACAACCGCTATGGACTCACCGCGCGCGAGGAGGTCGTGGCGCGGCTCGTCGCCTCGGGAAAGTCCAACCGCGAGGTCGCCGAGGAGCTGTACCTGTCCACCAAGGCGATCGAATACCACCTCTCCAACGTGTTCGCGAAGGTCGACGTGCGCTCCCGCCACGACCTCGCGGCCCGCCTCAACGCCTCGGCCTAGCTCTCCCTCAGGGCATCGGAACCGACAGCGTTCCTAGGGATGAGTCAGGGGGCTCCCCCAGTGCGGAACGGGGCCCTCGGCGTCAGCCTTGCGTTACCGGAATCGACCGGAACCGGACATGGCAATCGACCTTCACATCCGTATCGCCCGCGGCGACGACGATCGTCTCAGCGGAACCGTGCGCACCGTCGATGCCGACGAGGTCCGTCCCTTCTCAGGGACGCTCGAGCTCCTGCACGTCTTCGAGGACCTCCTGGCCGAGGACACCAGGCCCGCGCTCAGGCGGTGGCTGCCGTGATCCCCGCCTCGCAGCAGGCGCGATCCTGCTCCGGCGTGCCGCCGCTGACGCCGACCGCGCCGAGCACGTTTCCGGCGCCGTCTCTGATCACGATGGAGCCGGCGCCGGCGATCAGGGGGAGTCGGGTCATCTGGCTGACGGCGGCAACGAACCCGGCGCGCTCCTGAGCGACCTCCGCCAGGACGTGCCCGTCTCGATGCCACACGGCGGCCCCCTGTGCCTTGGCTTCGGCGATCTGGGCGCTCAAGGGTGGCGCGCCGTCCATGCGGTCAACCGCCTTCACCAGGCCGCCTTCGTCGACGACGGCAACGGTGATCGCGATGTCGAGCGATTGCGCGTGGCGCTGGGCTCCATCGATGATCCTGCGTGCGTGGTCCTGGGAGATCCTCATCGCGGGCCATTCTAGGTGCGCCCGCCCTCACCCCCACATGCCGCGGCGCTCGCGGCCCCGCGGTGCGCAGCTGATTTCCCCCCTTTCAATGCCGGCGCAGGTATGCTCGCGGCCTCGTGTGCGCGCGCGTTGGGACCGGGTGGCGCAGGCGCGGTGATGCCGGGTGCGCTCGGCGCCGTGGGCCGTTGCTGCTGGGCGCGTGGCGAACATGGCGCCTGACGGTTGCCGCGCTCCTGTCGGCCATGGCGTTCCTTGTCGTGCTCGTGGGCGCCGCGCAGGCCGACCTGTTCGCGATCACCGAGGTCGTCAACCCCGGCGGAGACACCGACCTTGCCCGTTTCTTCGTGGGCTCGGGGGTTCGTCAGTCGTTGCCGAGCAGCATCAACACAGGCGCCTTCGAGCTTCATCCGTCGCTCTCACCCGACGGCACCAAGCTCGCCTACTGGAGCGATTCGCCCGCCCTGGGAACGGCGCGCATCGTCGTGGTGGATCTCGCGGCGGGCACCTCTGCGGATCTCCTGAACGCCTTTGACGCGCTGGCGATCGGACCCGACGACCCGTCGTGGGTCGACAACAGTCATGTGGTGATCGGCCGCGGGCACCAGGCGTCGGGCAGCGGATCGTTCCTGGCGCGCGCGACGCCGATCGACGTCACGAGCTTCCCCACCACTCCGTTCCCCCGTGGTACAGACATCGCGCTGGGGACGTTCCCCGCCAACGGGCGGACGCTCGCCGTCGAACGACGGACCGTGTCGGCCAACAATCAGATCGTCACGGTCGCCGGAGTCCGCACGAGCTTGAACGGCGTCGGCCAGGTCGTCCTGGGCAACGGAAGCGCCCGCCTCGGCACGGGACCTGGTGCCGGGAATATCTCCAGTTACGACCATCCAACGGTGTCTCGCAGCGCCGGCGTGATCGTCGTCCAGCATGGCGGCTTCTCAAACAACGATCCTGAGTTGCAGCAACTGGTCTTCACCGACGCCGGCCTGCAGCATCCGACGGTGCTCCCGGGCATCGTGAATACGCTCAACGCAAGCGAGACACGCCCTGAGTTCTCCTTTGACGGGCGTTACCTCGGATTCGTGCGCCAGATCAAGACGGCCGACCCGCGCCTGTTCGTGTGGGATACCGATACGCAGCTGCTGGTCAACCCGGATGGGGTCGACCTCGGGCCGACATCCGGAACCGTGCAGGGATTCCTGAACGACGACGGGAACGTCGCGATCGGCAACGCCCCGCTCATCCTCAACTCGGCGATCCTGGCGAACGGATTCATCTCATTCAACCTGGCCTCCTTCAGCAACATCGGCATCATCGTCCAGAAGGTGATCGGGCGTACGCGGGTGCTCGGGCGTCCGGCGCCCCGCCTGCGGTTCATCGGGCGCGTGCCACTCGGGCGGTTCCGCCGTGGACACGGCACGATTCGCTGGTCCCGGCGCGTGGGTGGAAAGCGCCTCGCCCCAGGTCGTTACCAGATCACGTTGCGCAGCGTCACGAAAGCGGGCGGCGTTCGCGATCTCGGCCGGCCGACTCTCGTGCGGATCTCAGGCGCCTGACTCGATCACGTCGAGCACGCCGCCTGAGAGTTCCACGCGCAGGCCGCCCGCGGCCGCGATCTCGGCGATCTCCTCGGGACGCTCGGCGCCGCCGGACTGAAGGACCAGGCGTGCGACCTCCCCGCGGACACGCTTGGCCATGTGGGTAATGACGGTCCGCCGGCCGTCAGGCGCCTCGGTGAACCCGCGGACGGCCAGACGGGTCGCGCGCCGCGGCTGCCACGCGGTCACGTAGGAGCCTGAGCGCAGATCGAGGACCAGGCCGCGATCGGGCAACGCCGCGCGCAACGGCTCACGCCAGTAGGCGGCCAACCCGCCGATGCCGGGCGGCTTCGCGCCCATGTCCAGCCGGTAGGCGGGGATCCGATCGCCCGGGCGGACGACGCCCCATAGCGCGCTGGCGATCAGCACGCCATCCCACGGGAGATCCGCCAGACCGAGCGCCGCGAACAGCACGCCGGTGTACAGCTCAGCAGCCGGGATCGCCGGCGCGCTCCGCAGCTCCGGGTCCACGACATCGATCAACCGTTCGCGCCGTTCGCGCAACCGTGCGTAGACGAGCGTCGAGAGCCCCGCACGGCGGCCACGATCAGGCAACGCCTTGCCCTGCGAGGGTGGGAGCAGCACCAGCATCAGCGAGAGCCTGCTGTCAGCACGCCAGTCGGCCGGCCGCGTTCTGCGTCGCGGCGACCGCCAACACGTCGGCTCGCTCGTTGAGCGCGTGCCCGATGTGCCCCTTGACCCAGTGCCAGCGAACCTGCTCGTGATCTGCCGCCGCGGCGTCGAGCGCGACCCAGATCCCCTTGTTCTTGACCGGGCCGCCCGATGCCGTCTTCCAGCCCTTGCGCTTCCAGCCGGCCATCCAGGAGGTCATGCCGTCGTGCAGGTAGCGGGAGTCGGTTACGACGCACGCGCGCGACCCGGAGGGGAGCGCGCGCAGGCCCTCGAGCGCTGCGGTCATCTCCATGACGTTGTTCGTGGTGAGCGCCAGACCCCCGCTGTGCTCCTCCACAACCCCATCCTCCCAGCACAGCAGCGCGGCCCATCCGCCGGGACCGGGATTGCGCCGGCAGGCGCCATCAGTCCAGACCAGCACCTCACCACGGGCGGCCTGCGGAAGGTGGCCGGGCAGTGACTTGGATCGCCGAGGCGGGCTGTGGGCCATTCGCTGGGATTCAAGCAATCCCCTCCCCGGAAAGCCGGTGCTGGCGGATCTTGCTGCCGTCGGACGCCGACGGTAGCGTTCTTGATCACCGAACGCCCATGCCAAACGTACGCGATCAACGAACGCCCCAACGAGCCGGGGCGGACCCCCACGGCGATGGCCAGCCGGCCGGCGTCATGGGCCAGCGGATCCTTTGACCGCGACATGATCGGTCAACCGGGCGAGGAGGTCGCGTACGTCCTCTACGGCGTGATCGGAGTGGCGATCTCGCCGTGGTGACCGACCCGGGACTGGACACGGTCGTCACGCCCGCGCTGGTCGTCGACCACGGCCGCCTGCTCACCAACGTCGGGCAGATGGCCGCCCGCGCGGGATCGCTCGGGGTCGCCCTCCGCCCCCACGCCAAGACGCACAAGTCCCCGGCCATCGCCGCACTCCAGCGCGAGCACGGCGCCGTGGGCCTCACCGTCGCCACCCTTGCGGAGGCCGAGGGCTTCGCCGACGCGGGCATCGACGATCTCCTGATCACCGCACCGCCGGTCGGCGAGTGGCGTCTTGAACGCCTCCTCGCGCTGTCTCGTCGCACCCGGATCCGGGTCGCGGTCGACGACACGCAGGTGGTGGCCGCGCTCGATGATGCCTGCCGCCGCGCCGGAGTGCAGGTCGGCTACCTATGGGAGGTCGACTGCGGGGTGGGCCGCTTCGGGACGCTCCCGGGCGAGAGCACCGCCGGCCCGATCGCGCGGTCGGTGAGCCAGAGCACCCACGCGACCTTTGACGGGCTCCTCACCTTCGGCGGCCACGCCTACGGCGCCAAGGACCACGCCGGGATCGTCAGCGCAGCCCGTGACGAGCACGACGCGATGGTCCACACCGTGGATGCGCTTGCGCGGCGAGGCATCGACACCGGCGTACGCAGCGTCGGCAGCACGCCGACGTCGCACGCCCTGGAGTCCGCGGATCAGATCACGGAGCTCCGGCCGGGCAACTACGTGTTCTACGACGCGACCCAGGTCGCGCTGGGCGTCGTTGGGCTCGAGCGCTGCGCGCTGTCGGTCCTGGCCACCGTGACCTCGCGCCCCGCCCCCGACAGGCTCATCCTCGACTCAGGGTCAAAGGCCCTCGCCGCCGAGACGCTGAGCACTCTCACCTCCGGCTTCGGTGTCGTTCTCGGCCATCCGGAGCTGACGGTGGCGCGCCTGTATGAGGAGCAGGCGATCGTCCACGCCGACGCGCCCTGCCACATCCCGGTCGGCACGCGCTTGCGGGTCGTGCCCAATCATGCCTGTGCCGCGGCGAACCTCCACTCCCAGATGCTGGTGGTGGATGGCGAGGCGATCGTCGACACGTGGCCCATTACAACCCGCGAGTGGAGAGCTCGAGACTGAGAGGAGATCGACATGGAGCACGAGATAGACCCCAAACGAATTCACCACGGGTGGGACAACAGCCTGGAGCCCACGCTGCGGATCTCCTCGGGAGATGTCGTGCACTACGACATCCTGATGGCGGGGCACGGTCAGGTGCGCGAGGGTGACACGTTTGAGCAGACCAGCTTCGACTTTGACACCCTCTACAACCTGCTGGGGCCCGTGTACGTGGAGGGAGCACAGCCGGGTGACGCTCTCAAGATCGAGATCCTCGAGCTGACGCCCGGGGACTGGGGCTGGTGCGTGCAGCTCCCCGAGCTGGGCACATTGCCCGACGAGTTCCCCGATCCCTACCTGCGCACGTTTGACCTGCGGGGCGGAACGCACATCGACTTCGCGCCGGGCATCCGGATCCCGTTCTCGCCCTTCCTGGGCACGATGGGAACCCACCCCGACGAGCCGGCGACCGCGTCGGCGTTCCCGCCGCACAAGGGCGGGGGCAATGTCGACACCCGCCACCTCACCGCCGACTCGACGCTATGGCTGCCGGTGTGGTGCGAGGGTGGGCTGTTCTCCTGCGGCGATCCGCACGCCGCCCAGGGCGACGGGGAGGTGTGCGTGGCCGCGCTGGAATGCGACATGCGGGCGAGCCTGCGCGTCTCGGTCGAGCAGCGCACGATCAGCGCCCCGTACTTCCGCACCGCCGGAGCGCTGACACCCAAGGTCGACGGCGCGGGGCACCACGGCGCGATGGGCATCGCACCGGACCTGATGGAAGGCACCCGTAAGTCCGTGCTGGCCATGGTGGAGTGGATCGTCGCCGAGCACGGACTCACCAGACAGGACGCGTACATGCTGTGCAGCTTGGCCGGCGACCTGAAGATCCTCGAGGTCGTGGACGCCGGGATGTGGAACGTCGGATTCACCCTGCCGCTGTCGGTATTCGCCGATCAAGGAGCCTCGAGTTGAGTCATACGGAGCCGCCCCCTCATCACGGAGACGTCGAGAGCGAGACGCTGCTGGAGGACATGGGGTACACGCCCCAGTTGCAGCGCGGACTGAATCTCCTCGGCAACCTGGCGCTGACGCTCTCAGACATCACCCCGACCGCCTCGTTGCTCGTCGTGGGGACCGCGGTGATCGCCACTGCCGGCACCGGCTCGCTGTGGGCCTACCTCATCGGGGGGTTCATCGCCCTCAACGTCGCGCTGTGCATGGGCGAGCTCGGGTCGATGTTCCCGGTTGCCGGTGGGCTGTACTCGATCGTCACTCGTGTCCTCGGGCGTCCGATCGGGTTCCTGGCTCTGCTCGACTACATCGGACAGGCGATCTTCCTGCCCGCCAGCGTCGCCTTCGGGATCGGCACATACATCAACTCGCTGTACCCGGCCGTGTCCACGAAGTGGGTCGCCGCGGCCATGATGATCGTCGTGGCGCTCATCGCGTGCCTGGACGTGCGCCTGAACGCTGTGTTCATCGGGTTCTTCCTGGCGCTGGAGATCGGCGTGGTGATCATGCTGGCGCTTGCGGGCTTCCTTCACACCCATCAGTCGCTCAGCACTTTCACCCACCCGCACATGGCGGCGGGCGCGAACGGTCTGGGGCCGGTGGCGACCAGCGCCATCATCGCGGCGTTAGCCACGGCCCTCTTCTCGGTCAACGGCTATGACAGTGCGATCAACTTCTCCGAGGAGACCGAGGGCGATGCGTCGGGCGTGGGCAAGGCGGTCGTGCTGGCCGCCTCGATCGGGATCATCTTCGAGCTCATCCCGTTCATCGGGGTCAGCCTCGGAACCTCGGACCTGCGCGCCTTCCTGCACTCCGGGACGCCGCTGACCGATGTGGTCCGCTCCTCCTTCGGACACACCGCCGTGGACATCGTCACGTGGGGTGCGATCCTGGCCATCTTCAACGCTTCGCTGGCGATCACCCTGCAGTTCTCGCGGGTGACCTACGCGAGCGGCCGCGACATGGCGTGGCCGGCGCCGATCTCCAAGGCGCTGTCCTACGTCAACCCGCGCTTCAAGATGCCGTGGGTGGCGACGATGCTGGTGGGGGTCCTGGGCGCGATCCTCTGCGCCCAGTCGAGCCTCATCAGCGTGGTCACCTTCACCGCGGTGCTGATCATCATCCTCTACGCCCTGATCGCGATCTCGGCGCTGGTCAGCCGGGTGCGTCAGCCGGACCTCGAGCGCCCGTACCGGATGCCCCTGTGGCCGGTTCCTCCGATCATCGCGCTCGTCGGGGTGGGCCTGGCGATCAGCCAGCAGAAGAGCCGCGACCTGCTCATCTGCGCCGCGATCTTCGTCGGTGGGGCCATCTACTACGTCGGCTTCCTGAGGCCGCGACAGGACCGGTACTGGTCGCATCTGACCGTGCCCGAGCATGAGCTCGCGGCCGAGGCCGAGACACACCAATGAGTAACGCGCCTCCCGCCGACGCCGCGGACTGGCCCCTCGTCCTGGACGGCGAGTTGATGCGTGCCGGCGAGGCGATGATCCCCGCCGGCGACGACGGGCTGATCCGCGGGGATGGGGCCTTCGACGCGTTCCCGGTCAAGGACGGGCGTCCGTTCGCCCGGTCGGCCCATCTCGATCGGCTGCAACGGTCGTGTGCGGCTCTGATGCTCCCGTGTCCCCGTGATCAGATCGAGACCGACATTGACTTGCTGCTCACCCGCGTCCCCGACGGGTACGTGGTGGTGCGGGTGGTCCTCACCCGTGGCGGTCACCGGATCTGCCGTCTGGAGTCGATCGGCGATCCCGCCGCCCTGACCAAGCCGGCGCGCCTGGTGCCGGTGACCTACGACCCGCCGGTGATCCTCAACGGCGTCAAGTCGCTCTCCTACGCCAGCAACATGCTGGCCACGCGCCGGGCAGTGGCCCAGGGCTACGACGAGGCGTTGATGGTGCGATCAGACGGCGTGGTGCTGGAAGGGCCCACGTGCGCGATCTTCTGGGTGAGCGACGGCCGGCTGAGGACGCCGGCGCTGGAGACCGGGATCCTCGCCTCGATCTCGCGGCGGGTGATCCTGGAGAGCATGTCGCCGGTCGAGGAGGGGACCTTCGCGCTCGAGGAGCTGCTCGGCGCCCAGGAGGCCTTCCTCGTCTCCACCGCGCGGCTGGCTCAGCCCATCGCGGCGATCGGCGACACACGTCTGCCCGCCGCGCCGGGGCCGCAGACCCAACGAGCCGAGCAAGCGATGCAACGAGCCATGGACGAGGGGTCGATCGCCTGATCGTGTGAAGGTTCGGCGGTGGATGTATGTTGCGCCCGTGACCGAACGCGAGCACGCAACGGATCGCGCGACGCCGCCGGCCCGTGATGGTTTGAGGGCACGTCGGCCGGCCGGACCAGGGGTCCCCCGAGCTCCCGAGGCGCTCCTCGATTTGCAGCGCACGGCGGGGAACCGGGCTGTCGGCTCCTACCTGGCGCGCACGCCGACCACCGCCGAGTCGGTAGGGCTGCAGCGGTGGCATTGGCCGGACTGGGAGGACGCCGTCGATGCGTATGAGTGGGTCAACCCGCTGACGGCACCCGGCAAGGCGTTGCAAAAGCTGACCGGAGTGGAACCGAGTGTGTGGGCTGTCGCCGAGCAAGGCGTCCGGGCATCGGCGACAAAGATCACGATTCCGCAGGGCCACATCGAGGCGCTCAAGCGCTATGCCAATGCTCACGACGCCGACGGACGGATCCTGTTGAACGCTCTCGACCAGGACCCGTCCTTCTACAAGGGAGGGTGGCTGCTCGATCTGCAGGACGACGCCGAGGCGATCACGTTCGGCAACTCGATCTTCTTCAGTTCATCCCCGCCGAGTGCGCGCACGTTCGTCCACGAGATGGTTCACATCGATCAGTACGCGAGGCTCGGGCGGGCGGCATTCCTCGAGTCATATTTCGGCCTGAGCCTGCTCACCATCATCAAGCGTGCGATCGCCCGGGAGCCGCTGAACGTGATGATGAGCAGCCCCCACGAGCAAGAGGCCTACGCGCTGGAGAAGCGGTTCGCGGCCGCACCCTAAGCCGACGGATCGGCTGCTGCCTGTGCGGCGTCACGCTGGTTGCAGGACGATCCGCCCCCGCAGCCCCCGGGCTTGGAGACGTTCGTGGGCGCTGGCCACCGTGTCGAGCGGCTGGGTGGCGGCGACGCGCGGAGTGAGCTTGCCGGCGTCGACCAGCGCGCTGAGCTCGGCCAGCTGCGACGGGTCGGTGCGGATCCAGACGTTGTGAACCCTGGTGCCGCGCAGCGGTGGTGGCGCGGCTCCGGCGGCGACGGCGACAAATGAGCCGCCGTCGCGGACGGCGTTGAGCGCTTCGACGCTCAGGACCGCGGCGTCCAGCGCGCCGGCCGCTCCGGTGACCAGCAGCCATTCGCCGTCACCGAGGGCGAGGAGATCGAGTGCCTGGGCTGCGGTCAGGCCGTTGAGCGGGATCGTCGCCGCCTCGGCGGGAGTGACGGTGCGGGGCGCCTGCGCGACCGCCGATTCGTCGAGGACGACGTACTCGGCCTGGGCTCCGACGCGCGCGTTGAGCAGGTTGCGCATGCCGATGACCGCGTCCCCGACGGTGAAGCGCTCGATCCTGGGACCGACGGCGACGACGGTGCCGGCGTCAGCCAGAAGATGCTCACTCAGACGCTGAGACGACTCGAGCGCGATGGACTGTTGACCCGGACCATCACGCCATCCGTGCCCGTCCGGGTCGATTATCAGCTCACGCCGCTGGGAGCGACCATCCTGCCGGTCGTCACCGCGATCAAGCAGTGGTCCGAGGCGCACATCGACGAGATCCACACCGCGCGCGACGACTATGACCGCGAACGGCCACCGTCATCCGGACCTCAGGCCGTCAGTACTCGTTCTTGACTGTGAAGTAGGAACCGCGGATGGTTCCGGCCAGCTTTGACTTCTGTCGTGCGAATTTGAACCGCGATTCGAGCTCTGCGGGGACGTCCATCCCTTCGGAGAGCTTGAACCCGACGGCCCGCTTTCCGCCGTCGTCGATGGTGTACATCACGTTGATCGAAAGGCCGCTCTCGTAGAAGACGTAGGCCATGCGGATGTTCTCTACCTGGAAGGCCGTTGCCTCGAGAGGGGGAGAGGAGATGACGATGTCGCGTTCGTCCTTGAGGATGCGATGCACCCAGTCGATGGTCGTGGTCGCGTTGCTCGCGGGCTCCACCGTGAAGACGTAGTCGTACTTGTTCTTGAAGTAGCGGGCCTCGTGCGCCCGCAGACCCGCGAGCGCGGCCGCGACCGGCGAAGACTCCAGACCAACGGTTGACACGGTGTTGAAATCCACGGTGTCAGGCATGACGCACCCCCAAGGCGGATGGTGGTTTACGTCGGCCCGAGCATACGAGGCCGGCCGCCGATGCGGGTGACCCGGGCCATGGCCGGGAACCATCAGGCACGCTCCAGTTCAGTGGAGGGATGCCGCGTCAGTCGTTGATGTCGAGCACGGGTGTGATGTCGGGCAGGTTCTGACCCGGCTCCGCATGCTCGTTGGGCACCACGGCGGTGCCCACGGCGAAGAATTCGATGATGTGGCTGCCCCAGCCGTGATTGGACTCGTGCAGCTTGACCTCGACGATCCCGAGCACGCCGTCACCGATGGCCTCGGCCTCCTTCTGCATACGCTCCATGGCCAGTTCGCGCGCGTCATAGAGCGCCTGGGTGTATTGCTCGAGCTCCACGTTCTGACCGAGTTGGCGCATCGATTGGAGCATGCCGCGATGCGCCACGTGGTAGACGCAGTTGCCCATGACCAGCCCGACCGGTCGCTTGCCGGTCTGCATGAGCGTCCAGAAGGCCTGCCCACTGAGGTCCGACGTGAACGGACGTCCATTCGGCGCGCGGTGCAACTTGCCGCCCTTGTGTCTGATCGCCGTGCCGATGGCGATGAACTCCGCCATGTCGGCACCCCAATCGTGGCGGCCGACCTCGAGACGGACACCAACGATGCCGTCGGCGCCCAACTGGTCGGCCTCCTCCTCCATCCGCGTCATGGCGAGGTCCCGTGCCGAGTACATCGCCTGACTCAGGACGACCATCTCCTGGTTGCGCTTCCATCGCGCCTGCTGGTAGCCGATGTGGTAGATGCTGGAGCCCACCACCAGGCCCACCGGCTCAAAATCAGCCTTCTCCACGCACAGGTATTCATTGACGGAGAGATCCGAGGTGAACAGCCCACGCGCGTTCATCTGGAGTCGCTGGGCGGCGTGCTCGGGGAGACCTTCAGTGCTATTGGGGTCGTAGGTCGACGTGGTGTCCTCCAGGTGTCAGTCGCCGATGTTGATCGACATCATCGGCGGGCCGAGCGGCCCCGGCCGGGGCTCATGCGCGCCGCGGATGATCGCGGTGCCGAGCACCTGCATGGTGATGATGAAGACGTACTGGCCTGCAGCCCCCACCTCTCCGGGGCGTTGGATCCGATGTGTCAGGTCAGACACCACCATTTCGGTGGCTCGGGCGGCATTGGCCTGACGGCGCACCTCCTCCATCGCTATCCGGCGCGCCATGTAGACGCCCTGGGTGATCTCGGTCAGCTCCTGGTTGCCCCACCAGTTGCCCAGCCTCTGGTTGGCCCATCCGGTGACCGACACCCCGACCACCGCGGTGTGCCCGACGACGCCGACCGGCTCCGCGCCGATCCGGCGCAGCACCACGAAGTCCTGGCCTGACAGCGCGCACATGCGCGGCCCTGACTCGCGCCGGGGGACGGGGATCGTTTCGCGGACCGCGGTCCCAAAGACGACGTATTCGACGGCGCGCTGCTCGGCCAGGGTGCGGACGGTGATCTGGATCCCGATGACCGCGTCGGCACCGGCCAGCTCCGCCTCTTGGCGCAGTCGGTCAAAGGCGCGCCGCCGGGCGATGTTCCACGGCTCGGAGAACGACGGCACCGGAACGATTCGGGCGTAGCCGGCCGCCCACACGTAGTCCTGCCATCCGGTCTGGACGACTGAGGAGCCCATGATCTGAGCGATCGGTGTCAGCCCCGACGCCTGCGCCAGGGCATACTCCTTCGCACTCAGATCGCTGGTGAACGGAGCCGACGTTCCCGCTGCAATCCGCTTCAGGCGCTCCTCGGCCCCGAGCGGGATACCACCACGAGCGATGCGCTCAAGGTCGCCCGCCGCTCGCTGATGCTCGTCCTCATCGGGGAAATCCCCTGGCGTTCCGAACAGTGACAAGGCCTTGGCGATGCTGACAGATCCCCGTCCGGGCACCAAGAGTCGCGCGCGCGATCGCAAGGACCGTCTAGTGTCTGCGAGCTGGAGGGGCGCCGTAAATCAAGGAGGAGCTGCATGACACGTCGTTTCTGTTCCCTGGCCATGGGCCTGCTGGCGATGCTGATGCTCGCGCCGGCGGCGTTGGCCGCGCACCACAACGCCGCGCAGAAACCCAAGCAGGTCAAGGGGATCCTGCTGTCGCTGGGCGACTCGTACTCCGTGGGCTGGCAGGTGCTGCCTGACGGAAGCCAGGCCTCGACCCACAACGGCCCCGCCGATCAGCTGGTGCCGCTCGCGGCCGCCAAGGGCTGGCACCTGAAGCTCGTCAACCTCGGATGCGGCGGTGCGACGACGACGTCGATGTTGACCGCGTCGGCGGTGGGATGTTCGCCTGAGGCGCTGGCCCCGGGAGCGTCCGACTACCCCAACAAGAGTCAGACCCAGGCCGCGGTGGCCTTCATCAAGAGCCACCACAATCAGGTCAAGGTCGTCACGATCTCGATCGGTGGCAACGACGTCGACGGCTGTCCGACGAAGCCCGATCCCACCGGCTGCGTGAAGGCGAACATGCCGGGCGCGACCAGGAACCTGACCAAGATCGTCAAGCAGTTGCGTGCGGCCGGCGGTCCCAACCTGCGGATCATCGGCTCGACCTACCCGGACGTCGAGCTGGGACTGTGGGTGCATCCCACGGTGCTGGGCGCGAACACGCTGGCGCTCGTCCCCGGGTCGATCAGCGCCTTCCTGGACAACATCAATCCGGGCCTGAAGAAGGCCTACGACTCGGTCGGTGCCGCGTTTGTCGACGTGACGAAGGCGACCGGCGCCTACGGTCCGTTCACCGTCACCACTGACCCGACGTACGGCCAGATCCCGGTGCCGGTGGCCAAGGTCTGCAGCTTGACGTACTTCTGCAGCAGCTTGAACATCCACATGAAGACGCCCGGGTACCACATCATCGCCGCGCTCGAGGCGGCGACGCTGCCCAACCTGAAGTAGCCGGCGCCTGGCTATGAGGGGGCGGCGAGACGATGCTCCGCCGTCCCCTCGGCCAGGACGGTCGTGCCGAGGCTGGTGATGCACCAGAGCGGCGACCGCCCCAGCACCGACGTCGATTCGACCAGCTCGGCCTTCTCGAGCCTCTCCAGCGCTCGGCGCACGGGGGCCATCAGCAGCAGCGGCTTGGACTGGCCGATGCCGGGAAAGTCCCTGAGCAGGTATTCGCACAGCTGTTGAGGCCGTAGGTGGCGCCCGGGCCCGGCCTCCTCGGGGCCGAGCCTCGGCAGCAGCAGCACCGCCAGCTGCTCTGGGCTGAGTGTCTTCAAACGTTCGATCTCCGCCTGGGCCGCGGTCTCGAGGGCGATCTTCTCCTCGCTCTTGCGAAACAGCCTCACCATGGCTGACAGCATGGCGGCTGGGAGCGGGTGATGCAACGCGGTGGACTGCACACTCCACGGATGGATCGACTTGCCGCCGGGTCGTCAGCGGTCAGTCGAACGGCTGAGCGCGACCCACGCGTCGAGCTCGGCGCGACGGCCCTCGGTACGGTCTCGTGGCATGACCGATGACGCTGTCACACCCCCGGCCGCCGGTTCTTCGCGCCCCCGCGCGCGCGGCCTCGGCGTCCCCTTCGACGGCACGCCCGGGCCGCTGAACGCCATCACCGACGTGCCCGGCCTCGAGCTCGGCGCCACGACCCTCATCCAGGGTGACGGACCCCTCCGCGTGGGCGAGGGGCCCGTGCGCACCGGCGTCACCGCCATCCTTCCGCGGGGCCACGAGGGTGTCGGTCGGGCGTGCGCCGCGGGGTGGTATTCGCTCAACGGCAACGGCGAGATGACCGGCACGACGTGGATCGAGGAGAGCGGCGCGCTCACCATGCCGGTGCTCATCACCAACACCCACGCCGTCGGGCCGGTTCATGCGGGTGCGGTCGAGTGGGTCATCGCCCGCCACCCGGTGGTCGCGCGCCAATGGCTGTTGCCGGTCGTCGCCGAGACCTGGGACGGCTACCTCAACGACATCAACGGTGGCCATGTCACCCCAGAGCACGCGCGCGCCGCGCTGGACGGAGCTCGATCCGGCCCCGTCGCCGAGGGCGCGACCGGCGGTGGTACCGGCATGACCTGCTACGCGTTCAAGGGTGGTTCGGGGACGGCCTCGCGCCAGGTCGCCTTCGCCGACGACGTCCACACGGTGGCCGTCTTCGTCCAGGCCAACTTCGGGAGCCGGCGCGACCTGCGCATCGCCGGGTGCCCCGTCGGGCGACTGCTCGCCGCCGACAATCCCCAGGAGAGCGAGGAGTGGTTCGTCCCCATGGGCGCGGGCAGCGTGATCGCGATCGTCGCCACCGACGCCCCGCTGCTGCCTGGGCAGTGCAAGGCGCTCGCCCGCCGCGTCCCGCTGGGGCTGGCGCGAACGGGCACGAACGGCTCGCACTTCTCCGGCGACATCTTCCTCGCCTTCTCCACCGCCAACGACGACGCGCTCACCAGCCGTCTCGGGCCCGTGGACGCGCCCGCGTACGCCAGCCTGCGGTTCATCCCCTGGGGCCTGATCGACCCCTACTACGACGCGGTGGTCCAGGCGACCGAGGAGGCCGTTGTCAATGCCCTGGTGGGGGCCGAGACGATGGTCGGGATCGACGGCCACCGCAGTCCCGCGCTGCCCCACGCGGCGCTGGCTGCGCTCATCGCCGTCGGCGCAGGGTGATCGACCCGGTGGCGTCGGTCAGGATCCGGTCGGGTCCTCCCCGGCCAGCTCACCGATCTCGCCGCCCTGTGTGGGGTCCTCGTTGGGGTTCTCGCCGATCTCCGAGCCTTCGCTTGGATCCTCCATGGCCGTCGCTCCGAGCTCCGTGCCCTGCGTCGGGTCGCCGGACCCTTCCGCGATCGCGCCTCCCTGCATGGGGTCGTCACCGGGGATGGAGGCTCCCTGGGTGGGGTCGTCGCCAAAAGACATTTGCCACTCCTTCTTAGACGGTCGTCCGGCGTATCGCGTCTGCGGCGACACAAGTCTCACCGGGTACGTCGGGTTTACCACTGGCGGTGCGGCTTGGCAACCGTGCCGGTCCGGGTGTCGACGCGATTCAGGGCTGAGCCGGATCCGCGGACTGGAGCAGGCTCGGGTCCGCATCAGGCTCGGAGGCGGCCGCGGTGGCGACGTCGTTGGCGAACGTTGTGCGCGCCTTGAACAGCAGCACGCCGGCGGCGACCAGGGTCCCGAGCATGATGAGGAAGGTGATCTCCAGCGCTGTGCTGGCGCTCGAGGAGGGCGCGTGGGGCCGGGTGCCGATGGGCGCCTGAGAGGGAACGATGCCGGCCACCAGCTGCGAGACCCCGCCGAAGATCAGCGGCGCGGCGGCTTGGGCCAGCGAGCGGATGCACGTGAGCGCGCTCTGCGCGCGGCCCCAGAGGCCCGACGGGACGACGTCGAGGCGGGCGGCCTGGATCGGCGGATTGGCGGCGAAGACCAGCGCCGCGCCGGCGATGTCGAACCACACTGCGGGGGTGAGGTGCTTGCCGACGAGTCCGGGCACGAAGAGCACCGCGGCACCCACGTAGCAGACGCCCGGAAACCACACGCGGGCTCCCAGGTCGCCCCGCTTGAGCAGAACGTCGGGCAGCCGCCCACCGATGAGCGTCCCGATCACCGCACCCACGACGAGCAGTGCCAGGAACAGCTCGGCCTCCACCTGGCTGGCGTGGTAGTGGCCCTTGACGAACAGCAGGGCGAACGTCTGCAGGCCCGCGAAGTAGAAATAGCCCAGCGAGGACCCCGCGATCATCAGCACGTTGGATGGGATCGAGACGATGTAACGGACCGCGCGGACCAGCGACATTTGGGTGGCGTCCTCGTGCAGGATGCGCTCTGGGGTGGGCTCCGCGCCGGCACGCCGCGCCGCCTCTCTGGCGGCGTCCTGAGTGGCGCTCGCAGCCGGGCTCCCCGCGGGGTCGTCGCCTCGCTGTGCTTGGGCAGCCCGAGCTTGGGCGAGCGCGTCGTCGAGGCTCTGCGTGCCCAGTTGCAGGTGGCTCTGTCCGCCGCGCAACGGTTCGGGAACCGTGCGCCAGAGCTCACGCGCCACGATGAAGCCGGGGATCGCCAGCACGAAGAACGCGGCGCGCCAGCCGATCGCGCTGGCCAGAAACCCGCTGACGATGAAGCCAAAGGCGGTTCCGGCAGCCTCGCCGACCAGGATGTAGGACCAGATCCGTCCTCGCTCGTCGGCTGCGAAGTAGTCGCCCGTGAGCGAGGCGATGGCCGGGCCCGCGCTCGCTGCCACCGCCCCCAGTGCGATCCGAGTGAGCAGCAGGCTGCTGTAGCTGCCGGCGAAGGCGCTGAACATCGAGGCGAGGCTCCAGAGCACGACGGTGATCGCCAGCAGCGGCATCCGCTTCGTGCGGTCGACCAACAGCCCCACCGGGATCGTGAAGATCGCCCCGACCAGGAGCGTCACGGAGGTCAGCAGGCCGATGTCGGTGTTGCCGATGTGCAACGAGGACTCGAGCTGTGGCGCGATCGCGCCCACGGTCGAGGCGTCGGCGCCGTTCAACGCCAGTACGAGCGCGAACAGGACCACCACGCGAGCCCGGGCGGGCCCGCCGGTGCGCTTGACGACCTCGCCCCGGACCAGGCGTGCGACCCATCGCATGAACTGCGCAAACAGCCGTCCGATCGTGCCCGGGACGCCGCGTCGTGTCGCGCCGCCGGGCTCCCTGTCGCCGGGCTTGGCCCCGCGCGGCTGCCCGCCGGGAGCGGGCACCGGGGCGTTCCAGTCGCTACCGCTCGGGCTGGATAGGCTGATCGAACCGAAAGACATTCCGAGGGTCATCCATCGCTGTGAGCTCCGTGTACCGCGCCGAGGACAGCCAGTGCGACGTCGCGCACACGGCCGTCCTCGTCGTAGGCCGGGTCATACGCCGAGAGCGTCAGCGCGGCGACCTCATGGTCGGCGGCGACGGCTGCGACGGCGCTGACGAGGTCGTCCGGGGTGATGCCCGGCGGGACCGCGTACTCGTTGGCTTGTCCGTATGCCGGGTCCAGGACGTCGAGGTCGACGTGCAGGCTGATCCGGTGCGCGCGCGTGCGTTGGACGTGTTCGGCCAGCCGCTCGATGTCGGCGGCGTCGACACGATGGATCGCGCTGCGCTCCAGGCGCGTGCGCTCACCCGCCTCCACGTCGCGCACGCCCGCGAGCACGACGCGGTCCTCGCGCATCGGCACGAAGCCGGGAACGGCGGCGCACAGGGTCTGCCAGCAGTCGCCGACGATCATGGCCAGCCCGTAGCCGTCGAAGAACCCCGTCTCGGTCGTCTCGGGGGTGTTGAAGTCTCCGTGGCAGTCGAGCCACACCAGCCCCAGATCGTCGCCGCGCACGCCCGCCACCACCGCTTGCTGGCTGTGGCAGTTGCCGGTCAGGACGACGGGCAGGACTCCGTCAGCCCGGGCCTCGGCCACCTCGGCCGCCAGGTGCCGGTTGAGGTCAAAGCAGGCCGCGACCTCGGTGCTTCGTGTCTCAGTCAGCGAGATCCGGCGCACGTCGTCGGTGCGCAGGACCTCGGCCGCCGGCTGAGCAAGCGCCAGCGGCCCGGCGCCCATTCCCTGCGCCTCGCGGCCGACGATGTATGGGACGTAGAGAAGGCGAATCGCCACGGCACCACCGTAGCCGCCCCGTGCGACGGCCGGTCCCTGAACGCGCTCAGGCTGGTATCGAACGAGTGCTTCAGAACACTAAATCGTGAGTGACGAGGTCGAGGTCCGCGCCGCACGTCGGGCACCCAGCGGCGAAGGGGTGCATCCTCTGACCACATCCCGGGCAACGATCCGTCCTTGCCATCAGGAGTGACAGTACCGTCTGTGTGTCATGGAGTTCAGCCCCGAGTTGCGCGACGACGTCGCGTCCGGCGACATCACGCTCTCCGTTCGCTTGTGGCAGCGGCCGCGCGTGAAGACGGGTGGCCGCTACCGGGTCGGGCTCGGTGAGATCGAGGTCGTCAGCATCGAGCTCGTCCCCTTCTCAGCGATCACCGCGGAGGACGTCCGGCGGGCCGGCGAGCCCGACCGCGAGACGCTGCGCAGCCGCGCCGCGCACGCCGGACCGATCGAGGAGGACACGCTCGTCTACCTCATCGAGTTTCACCCGGTGAACCTGGCCGGCTGAGCGCGAATTGTTCGGGTCCTGACAACGTGCGCTGTCACGCCGCAACCGTCCGCCGGTGTCTTGATGCCGACACGACGACGGACATGGAGGACAGGACACCATGACTCTGGTCATTCCCAAGGCCTGAGCGCATGAGCCAGGACCCATTCACCGCCCACCGCGGTCTGCTGTTCACGGTCGCCTACGAGATGCTCGGATCGGCGGCCGACGCCGACGACGTGCTCCAGGAGTCGTGGCTGCGGTGGGCCGGCGTCGACCAGTCCCAGGTCAACGACGCGCGCGCCTACCTCATCCGAATCGTCACCCGTCAGGCGCTCAACCGCCTGCGTACCGTCTCACGCCGGCGCGAGGACTACGTCGGCGAGTGGCTGCCCGAGCCGCTGCTCACCCGCCCCGACGTTGCTGAGGACGTGGAGCTGGCCGAGAGCGTGTCGATCGCGATGCTGACGGTGCTGGAGACGCTCGGGCCGACCGAGCGGGTGGTCTTCGTGCTGCGCGAGGTCTTCGATCTGGCCTATGGCGAGATCGCCGAGGCGATCGGCAAGTCCACGCCCGCCGTGCGGCAGATCGCGCTGCGGGCGCGCGAGCACGTGGCCGCTCGGCGGCCTCGGGTGCGGGTGAGCCGGTCAGAGCAGCAGGCGGTGGTCGAGCGCTTCCTCGTCGCGCTGCGCACCGGGCAGGTGCAGACACTGATGGAGGTCATGGCGCCCGACGTCGTCCTCATCGCCGACGGCGGTGGGGTCGTGCCCGCGGCCCCCGCGCCCATCCAGGGAGCCGAACGCCTGGCGCGACTGCTCACGCGTTACGACCGAGCGATCACGGCTGTGTGGCTGAACGGCGCGCCCGCGGCGCGGCTGCACCTCGGCGACGCGCAGGCCGCGGTGAGCCTGGTGGTCGAGAACGGCAAGGTCACCCGGATCTACGCCGTCGCCAACCCCCGCAAGCTGACACGACTCGACGAGCCGGCCGAGCTCGCCCGCTGAGTCAGTAACGCGTGTGCATGGCGCCGGCGACCTCGGCGAGCGTGCGTTGCGCAATGCCCCGCGCCGTCTCGCTGCCCTCGCGCAGGATCGCTCTGAGCTGGGCCCTGTCGCGGACGAGCTGTGACCGGCGCTCGCGAATCGGGCGCAGCCGCTCGTTGACGGACTCGGTGGCACGTCGCTTGAGCTCGGCGGCCCCGCGGCTGCCGACCTCCTCGGCAACGTCGCGAGGGTCGCGCTCCTCACACAGCGCGGTGAGGAGGACGAGGTTGGCGACCTCGGGGCGGTTCGGAGGGTCGTAGGTGATGTGCGGGTCGGAGTCGGTCTTGGCCTGTCGCAGCAGACGAGCGGTCTCGTCGGCGGTGGCGGCGATGGCGATCGCGTTGTCGCGGCTCTTGCTCATCTTGCGCCCATCGGTTCCGAGGAGCACCGGGGCGTCGCTGAGCAGCGCCTCAGGCTCGGGGAAGACGGGGCGCTCCGGCGCGTAGCGGCGGTTGAACCGCCGCGCGATGGCGCGGGTCTGCTCGACGTGCGGGAGCTGGTCGGCGCCCACCGGCACGATCGTGGCCTGGCAGAACAGGATGTCGGCGGCCTGGTGGACGGGGTAGGTGAGCATGAGGCCGTTGAGCGCCGTCATCCCCGAGACGGCGGCCTCCTCCTTGACCGTGGGATTGCGCAGCAGCTCGGGCAGGGTGACCAGGCTCAGAAACGGCAGGACCAACTGGTTGAGCTCGGGCACGAGGGAGTGGGCGAAGATCGTCGCGCTCGCCGGGTCGATGCCGACGGCCAGATAGTCGGCGACAAGCTCCTCGACGTCCGTTGGAAGCGACGCGGGGCTGTCACGATCGGTGATCGTCTGATAGTCGGCGACCAACACCATCAGATCGACTCCCTGTCGCTGGAGCCGGACACGGTTGAGCAGGGTCCCGAAGAGATGACCGAGGTGCAGCTGCCCGGTCGGGCGATCGCCGGTCAGGACCCGCGGTGCGAACACGTGAGGCCGGGGATCGGTGGTGCAACCATCAGCAGTCAGACGGAGAGCAGTCATGGAGGGCCTTTCTAACGAGGGCCCTCCTGAACGCATATTGTCGTCAGCATCCGCATCGGACCGCCCAGGAGCGGCCCGAGAACTGAAGATCAGCGCGGCCGCAGTAAAAGCGACCAGAACCAGCTACGGCGATGCGTGCCGAACGACATGTCGCTCATCATAGGGACGGTCGCCCGCCGCGTCCTCGCGGACGAGGAGATGGACCGTGCCGCCCACGCCACCGACCACCTGGGGGATGTCCGGGAGTGCGTCCAGCCAGGCGACGAGCAGGGCGAGATCTCGATCCTCGTCGCCTCCGAGCGGCCGGCCCACGCGGCTGAAGGTGTAGTGGCGAATCCCGTCGGTCTCACCCATCGAGACGCGGAGCCCGAGCGTGGTCTGGACGGGCGCCCCCGGCCTAGCCGGGGCGTCGGCCAGAGCGCGGGCCACCTCGCGGACGTGCCGGGGATCCAGCAGGTCGTGGGGACGCCGCCGCGCCGCCACTGCAGCCCAGACGGCTAAGAGCACCGCGGCGGCCAGGTGCTCGAACCGGCCCGGGATCGTGCCCGCCAGCGCGAGCGCCGCCATCGCCGTCACGACGGCCAGCGAGGTCCACTGTGCCTCCGAGAGCCCTCGCGCGTAGCGCCGCACGGGGTCGCCGCGCAGGGTCTCCAGGCCGAAGCGGGCCACGGCGTACGCGCTGACATAGAAGCCGAAGGCGGCGCCCGGCGTGCGGGGGATCGCCAGCGCGCCGACCGCGACGAGGCCCGCGGCGAACACCGACTCCGCCGGCTGCACGGGCACGAGGGCGACGTCGACCAGGTAAAGCGGCAGTCCGCGCCGCGCGAACTGTGGTCCGTAGCGCAGCCCGCGGGTGGACCGGCGCCCGTGGCAGCAACTCGACAGCGTGCACCCGATCCGGCCACAGGCCAGGAACGCGCCGAGCCCAAGGGCGGTGGCGTCGAGATGGCCGAGGACGGGCGCGTCCAGCGCGCGCGCCACCAGCGCGACCGCGGCCAGCACCGCGATCTCGTGGTGGTAGTAGGTGAGCGTCTCGCGTCCCGTGATCGCCTTGGTGACCAACGCCACCGAGGCGAAGACCAGGACGGCCGTCGCGATGAGTCCCGCCTCGACCGACAACGACAACCCACGGTCAGCGCACACTGCGAGCGCCACCGCGCATGCCGCCACAAAGCCGACGATGCCGCAGCGCACAAATGGCGACAACCCGCGACTCCCGATGCGGAGGATGGCCGGTCCCTTCCCCACCGTGCGATCGTACCCACGTCGCCACAGAGGTCCTGTAGCGTGGGCACGGGGGGAACTCGATCGAGTCCAGGGACACCCAACCGAACGTCGAAGCGGTCGACAGCGCGACGCGTCGCGTGGCGGCGGCCGACGCGCTTCCGGCCATGGGACTGGCGCCGGGGCCCGACGCCGTGCTCGCGCTGCAACGCGCCGCCGGGAACGCCGCCGTCAACCGCCTGCTCCGCCAGACCGCCTCGGCCGACTCGACGCCCGATCCCGACGGCCAAGTCGGGGGACCGCCGCGGCCGCTGCTCGTCGACGACGAGGCCGAGCCGGTTCCCGGTCAGATGCGCCAGGGCGAGTTCCTCGCCGGGCTCGCGGCGAGGCTGGGCGGTGCCGCCGCCGGACCACTGGGGCCCTGGATCAGTCGCTGGACCGACTACTTCCGCGACCGGCACCCCGGCGAGGTGGAGCAGGCGATCATGCGCTCCGCGCCTGAGGCGGCGGATGCAGCGAGTGCCGCGGAGCTGGTCGAGATCGTGGGCCGCCGCGTGGACTCCGGCGTCACCGGCTGGCAGCAGACGGGGCTCCTGCCGACGGGCGGTCTGCAGCGCGCCTCTCTGCAGCGATCTGTGGCTGCTCCGCCGGCCGTGGCGGAGGGACCCGCGGTGGCCGACGTGGCGGGCGTGGTGGACGGTCTCGGCCCCGGGCGCCCGCTCGACGCCGCCGTCAGCGCCCGGCTCGGCCCCGCGCTCGGCGCCGACCTGAGCCACGTCGAGGTCCACGATGACCCGGCGTCGGCCGCGGTGACCGGGTCGCTGGGCGCCGCCGCGATCACCGTGGGGCACCATGTCGCCTTCGCGTCGGGTCAGTACGAGCCCGGGACGCCACTGGGCGACGCCCTCATCGCCCACGAGCTGGCCCACGTCATCCAACAGGACGGCGGCGGCGTGGCTCAGCGGGTCGAGTCAGGCTCAGGCCACGGGGCGCTCGAGGCCGACGCCGACACGGCGGCGCTCACGGCCGTCGACCGTCTCTACGGCGCGCGGTCCGGCCCGCGCGGGATCCGGCGGGCACTGCGGTCGGGGCTGAGGCTCCAGGCGTGCAAGCCGACGGCGGTGCCCGTTGCTTCGCAGGCACCGACGTTCGCGACGGCCGGCCCCACTCCGGACCTGATGGCAGGCACGCGCACGGTCACCGCCAACCAGCAGGCCGATGTGGAGGCGATCTTCCAGCCGGGGTCGACGGTCGTCGTCGCGCCGCCGCCCCCGGTGGGCGTCCCGGCGCCACCGCCGGTCGTGCACCCACCCCCCCTGATGACGGACGCCGGGCCCGGCAACAAGTTCGAGCAGGAGATGCTGGCCTTCCTCAAGGGCCATGTGGGAGGGATCGCCGCCGCGTTCAAGGCGCGCCAGGCGGCCGGCCCGGCCACCTTCACCTTCGCCCAGGCCAACGTCATCGCGCACGAGGCGCAGGCGCAGGTGGAGAAGTACTTCGCCAAGTGGATCACCGCCGCCAGCCGCCGGCCCGGCGACAAGTACCACCCGGGCACCTACGACCTTGTGACCAAGCTCGCTGACCAGTCGACGCGGAGCACGACTGATCCCACCAAGGTCAACCGGTTCGGCTGGACCGGGTACTGGATGGCCCACGGGCAGGGCAAGACGATCACGGACAAGTTCCATTGCAGCTACAGCTCCCGCGACCGAGCCGAGTTCGAGCGCGTCCGGGACCTGTTCGTCAACAACCCCGCCAATCAGCCCGACATCGATGACGCCATCCACTGGTGGCCCGGCGAGAACAGCGACCACGTCTACATCCAGCCGTGGGGACCGACCGATCCCAATGCGGTCCGCAAGGCACGGTGGGACCTGTTCACCATCCTGCTCCATGAGATGCTGCATTCACTCCAGCATCCCAACTACGTCGCCGCGTTCGTCGCGCTCGGCGGCACCGCGGAGGAACTGCTCAAGGAGGGCATGCTCGACGTCATGCGCCGTGACATGTGGGATCCCAGCGGCGGCGACCTCGGCACGTGGCTGCAGACGCCGCCGGCGGCAGGCGTGCGCACCAAGGTGGAGGGCGCGACCCTTCCGGTCGACGCAAGCGCGATCGTTTACCACAACGACTACGAGAACCTGCCCGATGCGCAGAGCGTGGTGGCCAAGGTGGGGCTCGAGAACTGCAAGGCAGCCTTCTTCCTGGGCCAGGTCGATCTGCTGGGGCTGAGCGCCGATCCAGCGAAGACGACGTCGGGGACGCCGCTCGCCGGGGTCGCCTCGTGGCAGGCCTCCGATCCCGACAACGCGAACATCTACATCGTCAAGGCCGGCGACACCCCGGCGACCATCGCTTTGAAGTGCGGCGTGGACGCGGCCGCCGTCACCGCCCCTGACGGCAGCGCGCTCGCTGCCGCTTACACGCCTGCCGTGGGGGCCAAGCTCAAGGTCAAGGGTGTTCGCTACGTCCACGCGGTCGCCGGAGACACGGTGGCGACGCTCGCCGCCCAGAACGGGGTCACCCCGGAGTCGATCGCCGCTGCCAACGACTATCCGGCGGGCACGCCGCCGGGCACCGCGGTCGCGGCCGGCACGCGCGTCCTCATTCCCCACCGGCGCGCATGATGTCTCTCCGCGCGGCGATCGAGGGCAGGCTGGTGGACTGGCGGGGCCTGCCCGCAGGCCTGGACGAGGCCTCGCTGCGGCGTGAGATCGAGGCGGGGTGGAGCGAGGAGCAACGTGAGCGGGTGGCGATGAGCTACCGGGTGTTGTGTGGCGCGCGCACCGGCGAGCCCGAGCGCGTCGAGGCGTGGATCCGCGTCAACGAGCAGGCCATCAACTCGCTCGAGTTTCGCCCGCCGCACGGGGCCACCGACCACGCCGGCGTGCTTGCGGACCTCGGCGAGCCCGAGCTTGTCCTGGCGTCCAATCTCAGCGAGGCGGGCGCAATGCTCTCCGAGCACGTCCACGCCTCCCGCGGCATCACCGTCACCGTGGCCGAGCCGTTCGAGCACACCGGCGGCGACCCCTATCTCGCCTACGCCCAGCTCTATGCGCCGACCGACACCCAGGGGTACGTGGTCCGCGTGGGGCAGCCGGGGTATCGCCTCGAGCCGTTCTGAGTTGTTGCAGATTTGGGATCCAAAAACACGCAAGACGTATGCATTCGGTCCGAATTCCTATACATCGACGTGCACTTTCTTGACGGTCTGACGCCTCAGGTATAGGACGCTGGCCAAATCTCAATAAGCATCCGGGGATGGGACCGCGACCCGGGAAAGGACAGGTTGCGAATGCGTCGTCTCCGGATGGTGTTGGTAGTCCTTGTCGCGGTTGGGGCCGTCGGCGCCATAGGCGCGGTGGTCGCCAGCGGGTCTTCGCCGCAGGTGCGGCGAGCCCAACTCCATCGGGCGACGAACGCCCACCCACAGCTCGCCGTGCGCGGCTTGGCGCACTCGAAGCTGGCCGCCGGCGCAGCGGCCGGCGGGCGGGTGATCGTCATGCTCAAGCAGACCGACGAGAGCGGTCGGCTGGCCCACAACCTGGCCCGCCGCAGGACGATCGAAGGCGGCCAGCAGGCGCCGATCGCGTCGAGCATCAAGCGATCGGGAGGCACGAGTATCCGCCACCTGTCCCTGGCCAACGCGGTCGCGGCCAGGGTGTCCTCCAAGGAGGCGGCAGCGCTGGCGAGCCGCAGCGACGTCGCGCAGGTCATCCCCGACTCGACGCTGACCGAAACGGTCCCTCTGACGCAGGCGGCGAGCACCGTGACCCCGGGGCCCGGCGAGTGCACCACCAATCCCAACAAGCCGCTCCTCGAGCCCGAGGCGCTGCAGACGATGCATTACGAGGGGCCCGGCAAGGACGAGGCCGACAAGATCGCCAACGGAGCGGGCGTGGTCGTGGCCATCGAGGGCATGAACGAGCTCGCGGGCCAGCCGGACTTCCAGCGGGCCGACGGCACGCACGTCGTCGAGGACGCCCCTGACTACAACCCGGCGGATATCCCCAACGACGGCAATCTGGACGAGTGGTTCGGCGACGCGTCGTCGGTCGCAGCGCAGGGCCTGGTGACCTACGACTATTCCTCGGAGCTGCCCTTCTCCAACCTCCCGGCCGGGTGCACGTTTGTCATCCAGGGCGACGCCCCGGGTTCGACGCTGGTGGACCTGTCGCTGGTTGATCCTGCCACCCTGGTGACCACCGAGAACGGCGTCCGCGTGGCGACCATCAGCCAGCCGGAGTCGACGGTCATCGCCGGCATCGACAACGCGGTGATCAACCTGCACGCGGACGTGATCTCGGAGTCCTACGGCTCGGGCGGCGGCAGCAACGGTCTCTGGGCTGCCGATGACGCCGCGGTGGCAGCGGGCGTCACGGTCGCCGCCTCCTCAGGTGACGAGGGCTTTGACAACACGTTCATCGCACCGGCCGACGACCCCGACGTCATCGGCGTCGGCGCCACGACCACTCTCCGGCTCGAGGCGCAGGCCTACGGCTACCCGAGCTGGATCTCGGACAACATCGCGACGCTGTCATCGACGGGGACCGGCCAGCCGTTCTCGCTGCCCGGCGGCTCGGGCAAGTACGTCGACCTGGCGGCTCCGGGCTACGGCGGCGAGGTGGCGTGCAGCCCCCTGGTCTCTGCCGGCTGCCCGACCAACACGCTGACCGAGGCGTTCGGGGGCACCAGCGAGTCAGCTCCGCTCGTTGCCGGCGCGGCCGCCGACGTGATCGAGGCCTACTCCAACACCCACAACGGCGAGCGCCCGACGCCCGCGATGGTCCAGCAGATCCTTGACGGGACCGCGACGGACATCAACGCTCCGGCCGGCGAGCAGGGAGCCGGTGAGGTCAACATCTACCAGGCGGTGCTTGCCGCCGAGCAGGAGCCATTCAGCACGTTCACCGGCAACTCGAAGGCACCCACCCTGCTCTCGACGCCGACCCAGCTCGACGTCTCGGGCAACGGCGGGACGACCCTTCCGGAGTCGCTGAGCGTCTACAACGCATCCAACAAGGCCACGAAGGTCACGGCGGCGTTCCGCCAGCTCGGACCGGCGAAGCAGATCGGCTCGGCGGTGACCGAGAACGTCTCGGCCCCGGCGGCCGGCGCGGCGATCCCGGCCAAGGGCGCGCAGGCCGCGGCCCCGATCACGTTCAAGGTGCCAAGCGGCGTCGACCGGCTCAACGCGAACATGATCTGGCCTGACCCCACCAACAGCAACATCCTCTACTACATCCTCACCGACCCGGAGGGCCGCCTGGCTCAGATCTCCTACGACTTCGGGGCCGGCGGCACACGTCCGACGGTGCCGAACATCCAGCACACCGAGATCACCGATCCAGAGCCGGGCAACTGGACGGCCACGATCCTGTGGGGCAACGGCCGCTCTCACCTGCAGGAGCCGCCCAACGTCCCGGGCACGTACACCGGGCCGATGTCGTTCCAGGTCACGCGGCAGAGCTACACGACGACGAACCTGGGCGGCAAGGCCGTCAAGATCCCGGCGCGTAGCTCCGGCACGATCAACGTGGGCGTGCCGCTGGCCACCGCCCCCGGCGACCACGGGATGTCGATCCAGCTGTCCGGTGACAACGGGGCCGTCGCCTCCGTGCCGGTGCTGGCGCGCACCCTGATCCCGTCGACGGGGGGGACGTTCCAGGCGACGATGGGCACGAGCGTCGGGCGCAATCAGGGCTCGCCGAACTCGCTGTTCTTCGTCGACGTGCCGGCAGGGCAGCAGGAGATGAGCGTGTCGCTCAACACCGCCGATGCCAACCCGGACAACCCGTACACGTATGAGCTGTTCTCTCCGTCGGGCACCGAGGTCGTCTCCGATGCGACCCCGACCACGACGCTGCAGGGCATCGGGTCCACCACCCCCACGGCGCTCGCCAACCTGTCGGTTGCCAACCCTGCCCCGGGCCGGTGGTTGATCGTCGTCGTGCTCAACCTGACGACGAGCGGCAAGGAGTTCAGTCAGGTCGTCAACGGCGACGTCACGTTCAACAACTCGGGCGTGACGGTGCTCGGAGGGCTGCCGACATCGGCCTCGACCACTCTCGCGCAGAACACGGCGAAGCCGGTGCTGCTGCGCGTGACCAACACCACGGGTGTCGGCCGGACGTTCACGTTCACGTCCAGCCAGCCAAGCCCGGCGGACATCGCGCCGGCGAGCACGTACATCCCGGCGGGGGTGACGGAGTTGGTCACCCTGCAGCTGACGCCGACGGCCGCGCCGGGCACGGTCGTCACCGGGAACCTGGGGGTCTCGACCACCACCTCGGCGGCGGGCGGCCGGCGTGCGCCCAACCAGTCCACGGTGGCGATCCTGCCGTACACCTACACCGTCGGGCCGCCCGCGTCCTAGACGCGGGAGCCGGCGGGAGCCGTCCTCCCGTCCGTTGCCAGGCGCCGGAGCTGATCCGGCGCCTGGCCGGTCGGGGGCGGGCCCGGCCCTTGGCCGCACGCGCCCGGCTCGTCGTTGTCCGCAGGGGGCTCGGCGGCGGGGGGCTCGTGGCCGGTGGAGAGGTAGCTGTAATGAAGGGGGCTGCACATGAGCGACGACGGTAGTGGCGGCCCGCGGGGGGCGCTTCTCGAAAACTGATCACTTACCGCCCGTGCGGCGCGACCGCCCATGCGGCGCGACCGCGCTCGCACAAGTGCACACACGGTCGCCACCGCGGAGGGGTGGGGCGGATCGGACCATCATGGTGGGTAGAAGTGCACACACTCCGGCCGGGCGGGCGCCGTGTGTGCAGATCGCTTCGGAACACCGGCGCGCGTGTCCGGTGGTTTCAACCGATTGGGGGTGCCCTGCGGGGCGCGCTCACTTCTTGGCGGTCCAGCCCCCCACGACGCGGCGGATGAAATCGTGGCGCTTGGGGCATCGGTTCCCCGGCACGCCCGGATCGGCCTTGCCGTCGCCCTTGCGTAGACGATCCGGGTCCACGAAGAAGTAGGCGACTGACTGGGCCAGATCCTCGGCGGCGTTGGTGTCGGCGTAGTCGTCGGGCGGGGCCTCCCCCTTGCGGCCGTGCACGTACTTGGCCTTCCACCAGCCGCCGGTGGCCTTCATGAATGCATCGAGTTGCGAGGCGAAGGCGCCGTGCGCGAGCTCATGGGTGGCGTGCATCTCAAAGTAGTGTGGGTCGTTGACGCTGAGGCTCGGGTCGGGCCGGTACAGGACTGCGGTCCTGGCGTCCTTGAAGTGCTGGCCCCGGCTGCGGTCGGCCGCCTTGGGCGAGTCGTCGGCCGCGGTGATGTCCTTGTCGTCGGCGGCGATGGTCAGCTTGCCCACGCGGGTGGTCTCCTGCGGCTGTGAGGAGAGGCTCGACTTCCGCCGGGCGTCGCCGAGGATCGCTCCGAAGTGCTTGAACGCGGCCTCGAAGCCCTTCAGCTCCTTGTAGTCCCAGATCTCCGCGTCCATCGCCTTTAGGCCGGCGTCGGTTGCGTTGCCCCCGACGCCGATCTCTTCGCGCGCCGCCCGGCGCGAGGCGATCGAGTCGAAGATGACCGCGTACTTCGACTTCGCCTCGGCGATGATGCGCTCGGCGTCGGCGCGCTGCTGCTCGCTCGCGACGCGGACGCGCTCGCGGCCGATGTAGACGACGGCGGTACGCCCGGCCTTGAGGTCGACCGCAGCTTGGGCGTTGGCCTTGGCTGCGCGGTCCTGGAACGTCGCCTCGTCCTTCGCGGCGGCCGCGACCTGCGCGTCCTCGATCCTCTTGCCCTGCGTCGCCAGGTCCTGGTCTCCGTCGCGCGCGAGCGTGCGACGGGCGAGCGTGCGCCGCATGAGCGTGCCAGCGGGGGCCGTGCCGCCGGGGGACGCGCCGGCGGGCATGCGGTCCAGGCGACTCTCGCCCTTGAGCCCTCCGAGGTGGACCTTCGCGCTGCGCTTATAGCGCTTGTTGTCGTAGCGGATGGCGTCGCGCGCCTTCTCGCGGTTCTCATCGGCGGTGGCGTTCAGCGCCCGCGACAGGTCGCCACGGTCGAGTCCCGAGCCGGGCGAGAACAGCTGCGCGCGGTCGTTGACGTCGGTGATGACCGTGACCAGCTCGTGCCACAGTTCGTCGTCGTCGGTGAACACGGTCTGCAGGGCCGCGGCGATCATCAGGTAGACGTGGCCGGGTCCGATCCGTTCCGCGACCTGCTGCTCCGCCGTCCGCTGCGCGTCGCCGGCCAGCTTGTCCAGCTGGGCGAGCATGTAGCGCGACTGGCGGGAATACGCCGCCAGCTCGAGCTCGACGCGACTGAAGTCACGCGGATTGGAGGCCGCGCCGGCCGCGTCAGTGGCGTGCTGGAGCTCGTGGACGAGCGTGCTCACGTGGGCGATGTTGTCCAGGTCGAGCGTTCCTGGCACGTAGATCGTGTCGCCCTTGCGCTGGCCGTCTGACTCCGGGACGAACTCGGCGTGGCTGCCCTCGCCCTCCGCCTCGAACCAGACGCTCGAGACCTCGTCGATCTTGAGGTTCTGGGCCATGATCTCCCGAGCGATGTCCGGCATCCCCTCAGAGGTCGCGATCACGTAGGCCGCTCCGGCATAGGCGCGATCGCCGGGGGTCGAGTCGCTGGCGCCGTTGATCATGGCGAAGTAGACCTTGAGGTGGTCGATCCCGGCCTTATCAGCGAGCTTCAGCGTCTGCATCGCGACGATCCGGAAGGCCCCGGTCATCGCGACGATCTCGCGATCCAGGGGGTCCTTGATGAATGCCTTGTCGGACTCGGTCGGCTCGGGGTGCACGCTGCGCCCGCTGTCGCGGACGATCCGGCGGTTTGACTCCGTGATCGAGGCGGCGCTGAACTCGATGACGCTGCCGTTGTCGGAGAACCCGCGCGGGTACTGCTCGTGGAGCTTGGCGGCGTTGGCGGCGTCGAGCAGCGCCGCGATGAACAGCCGCTCGTCATCGTCGATCGTCTCGAAATAGTGCTCGAGCGCGACCTGGCGCAACTGCTCGACGCCTGCTTCGTTGAGCGGGCCCTTGGCGGTGAGCGTCCACGCCGTGCGGGCCAGCTTCTCGGTGAGCTCGTAGCCCACCTCCAGCCGGACGACCCGCGTGGCGGGATCGGTGCCGACGACACGCCGTGCGAGGACCTGGCCGACCGCGCGGTTGCCCGCCCGGCGCTGCAGGGCCAGCACGCCCTCGCGCGCAGAGCGCGCCGCCACCCGCGGCGGTGCCGAGCCCGCGCTGCGCTGCGCGTCTGATGCGGTTGTGGCGCGAGACGACCGCGCGTCCGGTCCCATGCCCGACGAGTATCGCCCACGCCATCGCGGATGGTCAATCGGCGAAGCGCACTGCACGGCCCGCGAGCGGCGCTATCGCCGCCCCGAATACACCCACTGCAGGCAGTCCGGCTGCCTCACGCAGACCCTCCGCTTCCGTCCCGGGCGCGAACACGGCTACAATCGCGATTCAAGGTCGGCAATACCGTCGGCAGAAGTTAGTGCACGCGTTCGTAGCAGTTGCCCTTCAGCACCTCCCACGTTTCGCAGCACACGATCTCCCGGGAGGGAAATAACAGATGGCAACTGGAACCGTGAAGTGGTTCAGCGACGAAAAGGGCTTTGGGTTCATCACCCCCGATGAAGCCGGCAAGGACCTGTTCGTCCATCACTCTGCGATCGCCGGCAGCGGCTTCAAGTCGCTGGCCGAGGGCGCCAAGGTGTCCTACGACGCCGAGCAGGGCCCCAAGGGCCCGGCCGCCGCGAACGTTCAGACGATCTAGTCCGAACCGCTGCAACTGTCGACGGCCCGCCATCGTGCGGGCCGTTGGTGCTTAAGAGCCGCAAGAATGGCCGGCGTGCTCTCCAGACTGGGACGTTGGTGGGTGATCGCAGCGTGCGTCGCTCTTGGCCTGCCGGGCGTGTCCGCCGCGCGGGCGGCCACGGCGAGCCTCTCGGTCGGGCCCGGTGCCGTCACCCCGCCGATTGCGCAGGACTTCCTCGGACTGGCCTTCGAGTACAGCGCGATCAGGGGCTGGGTGGGGTCGGGGACGGCGTCGCCCAACCCCGTTCTCGTCCAGCTGATCCGCAACCTGGACCCGGTCGGCCGCCCGTCGATCCGCATCGGCGGGCTCAGCACCGATCGCTCGTGGTGGCCGGTTCCGGGCATGAGAGAGCCGCTCGGGATCACGTACACCCTCACGCCGGCCTGGGCGCAGTCACTGAGGTCGCTGGCGCGGGCGCTCAACGCGCGGCTGGTGCTGGGAGTCAACCTGGAGGCCGACAGCCCGCGGCTGGCCCAGACCGAAGCCGACGAGTTCCTGAGCCTGATCGGGCGGCGCTACGTCAGCGCGCTCGACATCGGCAACGAGCCGCCGCTGTACTCGAGCGTGCCCTGGTATCGCCGGGAGGGTCAGGACGTCATCCCGTGGTACTCCGACGAGGGGACGCCCGTCTTCTCCCGCGACCTGCGCTGGGGGCCGGCGAGTTTCGTCACCCAGTACGCGCGGATCCTCGATGCGTTGCCCCAGATCCCGATCGCCGGGCCCGACACGCAGCGCGCCTCATGGTTTGCCGCGTATGAGCGCTTCCTCTCTCGGCACTCGCGCGTGCGGATGCTCGCCTCCCACGGCTACGGGCTCAACAACTGCGTCACCAACCCGGCGTCAGCCGCATACCCATCGATCCCGCACCTGCTCAGCGATTATGCGCTGCACGATCTCCTCAATACGCTGACCCCCTACATCGGTGCTGCCCACCGCAACGGCGCGACGTTCCGCGTCGACGAGATGGGATCGGTCACCTGCAACGGTCGCCGCGGGGTGGCCGACACGATGGCCTCGGCCCTGTGGGCGGTGGGCGCTCTGTTCAGCGTCGCCCGCGACGGCGTCGACGGCGTCAACCTGCACACCTATCCGGGGCTCTCCAACGCGCTCTTCGACTTCACAGGATCGGCGGGCGGCTGGAGCGCGGCCGTGCACCCGCTCTACTACGGCGCGCTTGTGTTCGCACGGGCGGCGCCGGCCGGCTCACGCCTGCTCCGCGTGTCCTATCGCGGGCCGCGCTCGCTGCACGGCTGGGCGACCGCGGGCCCCGGCCGCGCCCACCACGTGGTGCTGCTCAATGACAGCCTGACGCAGAGCGCGACGGTGGCCGTGCGCGCGCCACGCGGTGTCCTCGGCACCCGGCCCGCGCAGCTGGCGCGGCTATCGGCACCGAGCGCCTCGGCCACGGGCGACATCACCGTCGGCGGGCGCAGCTTCGGCGACGCGACGGCGACGGGCCTGCTGCGCGCGCCCGTCGGCGATGACGTCAGGGCCCGTCGCGGCGTCTACCACGTCACGGTGCCCGCGGCCAGCGCGGCCGTGCTTACGTTCTCCGCACGATGATCCGAACGAGATGAGGTGAGCCATGACGCTCCGCACGCTGCTGGACGAGACCGCCGGCCTGGCTGCGGACTACCTCGAGTCGCTGCCCGAGCGGCCGGTGGGGTGGCTGGCTGACGTCGAGGAGCTGCGCTCGAGCCTGGGCGGCCCGCTCCCCGAGGTCCCCAGCGATGCCGGCGAGGTCATCGCCGACCTGGCCGCCGGGGCGCAGCCCGGCCTCGTCGCCAGTCCGGGCGGGCGCTACTTCGGGTTTGTCATCGGCGCCACCGAGCCCGCCGCACTGGCGGCCGACTGGCTGACTTCGGCGTGGGATCAGAACGCGGGCCTCTACGTCTGCTGTCCCGCGTCTGCGGTCGTCGAGGAGGTGGCCGGAGTGTGGCTGGCAGAGCTGCTCGGCCTGCCCGCCGGGGTCGGCTTCGGTCTGGTCACCGGGTGTCAGATGGCGCACGTCACCGCGCTGGCCGCCGCCCGTCACGGCGTCCTGGCGCGCGTCGGGTGGGATGTCGGCGAGCGCGGTCTCATCGGCGCGCCCGCGGTCCGGGTCCTGGCGGGGGCCGAGCGCCACATCACCGTCGACCGCGCGCTGCGGCTCCTGGGGTTCGGGACTGCCTGCGTGACGGCGATCGAGGCGGACGAGCAGGGCCGTATGCGCCCCAGCGCGCTGCGTGACACGATCGCCGCCGGCGAGGGCCCGGCGATCGTGTGCGCGCAGGCCGGCAACGTCAACTCGGGCGCGTGCGATGAGCTGGAGGAGATCGCCGACATCGCCGCCGACGCGGGCGCGTGGCTGCACATCGACGGCGCCTTTGGGCTGTGGGCGGCGGCCAGCCCCGCATACCGCCATCTCGTGGCCGGTGCTGAGCGCGCCGACTCGTGGGCCGTCGATGCCCACAAATGGCTCAACGTCCCCTACGACAACGGCATCGCCTTCTGCGCCCACCCCGAGGCCCAGCAGGCCGCCATGGGCGCGCGCGCGAGCTATCTCATCCAGGCCGATCCGGGTGGGCCGCGCGACGCGCTGGAGTGGAACCCGGAGTTCTCGCGGCGGGCGCGCGGGTTCCCGGTCTACGCCGCGATCCGGTCGCTGGGCCGCTCCGGAATCGCCGAGCTCATCGAGCGCTGCTGTGCGCATGCACGGCGCTTCGCCGAGGCACTGAGCGAGGTTGCCGGGATCGAGGTGCTCAACGACGTCGTGCTCAACCAGGTCCTGGTGCGCTTCTCCAGTGAGGACGGGGACGACGACGCACACACCGACGCGGTAATCGAGACGGTCCAGCGCGACGGCACCTGCTGGCTGAGCGGTACGACCTGGCAGGGCATGCGCGCGATGCGGATCTCGGTGTCCAGCCACGCCACCACCACCGAGGACGTGGACCGTTCGATCGAGGCGATCCTGCGCGCCGCCGGTGCGAACGTCACTCGCTGACGGGAGCGCGAGCGAACTCGAACATCGTGCGCTGCTCGGCCAGCGTCAGCGGGCGCCAGCGCTCCCGGCCGTCATCCCACACCCACACCGTGACGTCCACGGTGCTCCGGACGTCGTTGAGCACGGCCACCGTCTCAGCCGCGCTCGCGTCATCGATCAGCGTCTCGCGCGTCATCAGGTCGACGACGCGAAAGCGACGTGGGGCGCGCGGCGCCGGCGGCTCGGGCGCGCGGGGCTGCGCCTTGCGCGGGACGTGCAACGGCTCTGGCGCCCGGTCACGCTGGGCGCGCTCGAGCGGCACCATCGTCGCTCCGGTGCCCTTGGTTTCGGTCTGCAGGATCCACGTCTTGCCCATACCCTCAGGATAGGCCCCTTCGTCGGCACTCACAGGAGACGTTCACGTGACAACCAAGGCTGACTTCAACGCCGAAGACTGGTCGACCGTGGTCGACGGTCCGCTCTACGCCGGCCTGCGCGTCATTGCCGCCGATCGTGGCGGCACGCTGCGCGAGAGCTTGGCGATGGGCCGCGTCTATCAGGATGCGCGGGCCCAGCACGGGTCCAGCGAACTGCTGGACGAGCTGGCGAAGTCCCCGCCGTCGGTCGACCCCGAGCGCCTCCAGCAGGCCGGCGGCGACCTGTCGGCCGTGACTACCGACCATCTGCGAAACGCGATGTCGATTCTGGAGTCCAAGGCGACGGCCGAGGAGGCCGACGCCTACAAGACGTTCGTGATGAGGGTGGCCCAGGCGGTGGCCGGCGCGCACAAGGAGGGCGGGTTCCTCGGCATCGGTGGCAAGCGCGTCAGCGACGCCGAGGAACAGGCTCTCGACGAGATCTCCCATGCCCTGGGGCCGCCGCCGGCCTCCTAGGGTTCGCGACCGGCCTCCTCACCCCCGGGCGGAGAGCGCCGCCAGCCCCGCGTCTCCGGTCAGCAGGTATGCGACGTCGTCGGACGGGTCGCCGGCGGCGAGCTGCACGAACGCCGCGCCCGCGATCTCCGGGGTCACCGGCGCCCCGAACCTTGCCGCGTACTGAGCCTCGCTGATCCCGGCGCGCTGGGCGTACGCCCGCACGGCGGTCAGGCCGAGCTCGGTCGCCGGCGTCAGCTTCGGCAGCACGGTCATGACGCGGATACCGAGCCCGTCGCGGCGGGACTCCTCATCGGCGTAGGCCGCCATGAAGCGGATCGTGGCCTTGGCGCCGGCGTAGCCGCCGCTGAGCGGGGAGCCGGCCACCGCCGCGCCGCTGCTCATGAGCAGCACCCGGCTGCCCGGCCGCAGGGGCCGGCGCAGCGCGGCCTGCAGCCAGCTGAAGCTGAGCCGCACGTCCACCTCCCAGTTGCGCGAGAAGGTGTCCCAGGTCTGGTGATGGATGGGGTGAAGCGGCGGGCTGGCGCCCGCGACCACCGCGACGACCTCGGGATCGTGGCGGGCGAGCGCATCGCCGGCCAGGTCCGGGTCGGTGGCGTCGCCGGCGAGGACCTCGATCGTCGGGTCGGCGGCTCGGACCTCGTCGAGCTCAGCCTGACTGCGGGCGATGGCCAGGACCGAGGTGCCGGCGGCGCTGAGGCTGAGCGCCACCCCCCGGCCGAGGCCGCGGCTGGCGCCGACCACGATGGCGTGCGTACCGTCGAGTGTGGGCATGGTGCTGTCTCCTGTGTGGCTTGAGTGACTACGCGTTCTGATTACGTAGACACCAACCGCACGCCAAACCCATCGCGGCGGGGCGCATGTTCGTCGCCTGGCGTCAGGAGGTGGACACGTCCAGGCCGCGCACGAACGCGGCTCCGGCCTCGAGCGTGCCTGCCACGCGGCCGGCGTGAGCGCTCTGCACGAGCTCGCGCGTGGTCTGCGCCGCCGTGTCCAGGTTGTCGGCGAGGTTGGCCAGTGGGTAACCGCGGCTCCCCAGGACGCTGGCCAGCCACGCCACCTGCTCCTGGAAGGACAGGGCGCCGGTGGCGTCCAGCACGGCCCAGTTGACGAGGTGCTGGGTGTCGTGGATGCCCCATGCGCGGGCCAGCTCGCCGTAGCGCTCGACGTCCTCCGGATGGCAACGCAGGTGGCGGTCGGTGATCTCACCGGCGAGCCCGTCGAGCTCGAGCACGACCCCGTCGGGCAGCGTCGCCGTGGCCGGTGGTGCCATCCCCGAGGGGGGAGCCGGCCGCCGCGCGCTCACTGCGCCACTCGGAGGCGCGACGTCGAGATGTACATCGGCCAAGGCTAACCATCTGGTGCCGGCCCGTGGACTAATTCAAACCCGCGCGTTTGATGAGGGCATCCACCGCATCGCGGGCGTCGGACACGCCGTGGCAGAGCTGCACCTGCGCGCGCATCTGATCCTCCACGGTGAGTCCGCGCCCGCCGAGCACGAAGGCCGCGGCCGGCCAGGCCTGGCGGACCTCGTCGATCACGGAGAGCACGTCATCCCGGCGCCCGGGCATGGTCGAGCTCAGGCAGAGCACGTCGGCGCGGTGGATGCGCGCTGCGGCGGCAAGCGTCGACGGCGGCACGTCGGGCCCCAGCATGACCACGTCATAGCCGGCACTGCGTATCAGGTTCTCCACCATGCGGAGCGCCACGACGTGGAGCTCGCCCGGCGCGGTGGCGAGCATGACGCGATGGTCTCCGCGGGCCTGCGCCACGCGCTGGGCCTCGCGCTGCAGAGCGATGATTCGGATGGTGATCTCGGTGGCGATGTGCTCCTCGGCGATCGAGATCTGCCCGCGCTCCCACAACTCACCGATCAGCCAGAGCGCCGGGGCGATCACCTTCTCGTCGATCTCGGCCGTGCCCAGATCGGCGTCCATCGCCTCGCGGATCGCGATCTCGGCGGCGATCTCGTCGCCCGCGATCAGGGCGTCGGCGTACGCGCCGGCGAGCTGGGCGATCCTCACGTCCTCGGGGTGCGGCGAGTGATTCTCCGGATGATCGCCCATCGGCTCCCGCTCGCCACCATACTCCGAACGTCTGCGTCTGCGGGGTGTTTCAGCCCGGGCGCCACCCATCCGCGATGAGCGATGACACGGGTGCAAACAGCGGCTCGGGGAGCGCGTCCCATGCATACCAGCCCCAGGCTTGCACCTTGTCGGGCTCGCGTACGGCGGGCTGGCCGTCGGCCTCGACCACGTGATGCAGCGTCACGTAGTGCAGGCTGCCGTCAGCGAATACGTCGCTGGTCCATGCGATCGGCCGGACCGATCGCGCCACGAGCCCTGTCTCCTCGAGCAGCTCGCGGCGAGCGGCGTCCGCCGGATGCTCGCCGGGCTCGGGCTTGCCGCCCGCGGGCGAGAAGGTGCCCGCGCCGTGCGCCCCGTGCCGCCGGCCCAGCAGGAGGGCGCCGTCGCGCATGACGATCGCGCTCACGCCGACAAACGGCCCCGTGACCGCTGCGCTGGTGCTCAACGCTGCCCCCCGGCGTCGAGCAGCGCCCGCCCATGGGCGTAGGCCTCGCGCAGGTCCCCGCCGCGGTAGGCGACACGGGCCGTGCTCTCCAGCGCGGCGTCGGCGTTGACCGCAACCGTGTTCTCCAGGACCGCGAAGAGCGGGATGTCGGACATCGAGTCCCCGTAGGCGACGCATGCGCTCCGCGGGAGGCCGTGGGCGGTGCGTTCGGCCTCGGCGAGGCGGACCTTGTCGGCGGGGCTGAGGATGCCCGCCGGGTCGATGGCAGCGGCGAACGGCGGCGGCGGCCACTGCGACGCGCGGACGACGTCGATCCCACGCTCGCCGAGGTGCTCGGCGAAGAAGTCGGGCGACATGGTGATGAGCATCGAGCGCTCGCCTCGCCGCGCGATGTCGGCGCACACGTCCTCGATCCCATCGATCCATGGTGCCTCGGCAACGATCTGGGCGACCACCTCGGCGGTGAGGTCCGCCCACAGCGCGTGGGTCTGCATCGCGAAGTCCGTGGCGGAGATCTCCTCGGCGGCGAAGCCGCGCTCAAGCTCGCCCAGCGGCTCGAGCCGATCCATGTGCCGCGAGATCTCGATCGCCGCTGTCGTCCCCCGCAGCAGCGTGCCGTCCATGTCGAACACGTGCAGGGCGATCATGTCATCCACGATATCCGCGGCCGTGGTCGCGGCCTGATCCTGACCGCAATCGCTGCGAGGGTGGTCGCCATGACCTCCACGTCGACACGCACCTACCCCGAGGGTGTCCCGTGCTGGGTGGACACCCAGCAGGATGACCCGCAGGCCGCTCAGGACTTCTACGCAGGACTGTTCGGCTGGACGTTCACCACCGTCTCGCCCCCCGGCGCGCCGGTCTATGCCATCGCCGCGCTCGAGGGCCGCGACGTCGCCGGCCTCGGCCAGACGCAGGACGGCTTGGCGCAGTGGAACACGTACATCGCGGTCGACGACGCCGACGCCACCGTCGCCCGGCTGACTGCCGCCGGCGGCGAGGTCACCGACCCGGGACAGGACGGCCCGTTCGGACGCGGCGTGAACCTGCGCGACCCGGCCGGCGTCCCGTTCCGGCTATGGCAGGCCGGCCAGCACCAAGGAGCCCAGGCCGTCAACGAGCCGGGGAGCTGGAACTTCAGTGACCTGCACACCGACGAGCCCGGCTCGATCGCGTTCTACGCCGGCGCGTTCGGGTGGGCGGTGGAGGACCTCGGCTTCGGCACGATGATCCGCCGCCCCGGCTACGGCGAGCATCTCGCCGCAACCGTCGACCCGACAATCCTTGACCGCCAGGCGGGCGTGGGCGCTCCGCCTGGCTTCGAGGACGTGATCGCCTGGGTGGCGGCGCTCGAGCCGCGTGTGGCGCCCCACTGGCATGTGAGCCTCTCGGTGGCCGATCGCGACACGGCGGCGGAGCGCGCCGAGCGCCTCGGGGGAGAGGTCCTTTCCACTGAGGACAGCCAGTGGACGCGCACGGCGTTCGTCCGCGACCCTCAGGGCGCCGTGTTCACCGCCAGCCAGTTCACGCCGCCCGACTGACCGCGCGCCAAGCCGTCGGCTCAATCGCCGACTCGGTAGCGCACGTGCGTGGCGTATGGGGAATGCGTCGCCTCGATCGGCTCCAGGCGCAGGTCGATCAGGCCGTTGATTGGTGATTCCCCAGAGCCGAGGATCACCGGCGCAATGTCGAGGACGAGCTCGTCGACGATGCCGGCGCTCAGGGCCTGGCGGATCGTCGAAGCACCGCCCGCGATCGAGACCTCGCGCTCTCCGGCGGCCTCACGCGCCTGGGCGTAGGCGGCGTCGAAGCCCTCGGTGACAAAGTGAAACGTCGTGCCGCCCTCCATCTGGATCGGGTCGTGCGGATGATGGGTGAGCACGAACACGGGCGCGTGATAGGGCGGGTCCTCGCCCCACCAGCCGCGCCAGTCCTCGTCCCACTCGCCGCGGATAGGGCCGAACATGTTGCGGCCCATGACGAAGGCGCCGCGGGGCCTGAGCAGGTCCTCGACCTGGGCGGTGTCCGCGGCGGTCATGTCGTCGGCGAAGTGCCAGCGATGCAGCTCGAGCCCGCGGATGCCGAGCGGATTGTCGCGATCCTGGTTGGGCCCGGCCATGAAGCCGTCCAGGGAGATGGAGAAATGCGCTGTGGTTTGGGTCATGCCCTACAGACTGCCGATATCGCCGGAACTCATCGGTTGCGGGTCTCTATACCGGATGGTCCCCCGCCGACGCAAGAGGGGGGGAGGAGGCCCGCAGCGCCCGCCGGCGCCGCCGTCCTTGGAGCGCCCGTGCCGCCGCGTAGGAGCCGTAGACCACCAGCAGCGCCGCCACCTGGGCACCGATCCCCTCCCAGTTGGCATACAGGCCCAGCCACCGCCCGTAGGCGAGGCTGATATCGAACCCGATGGGCGTGGTGCCGATCCACCCCAGGCCCTGCAGCGTGTGGACGGTGACGCCGGTCATGATCGCCAGGACCAGGCCGATGAGCACGCCGGTGGCGATGAGCATCCGGCGGTAGGGCAGCTTGCGTTCCAGTGCGAAGGTGGCCACGCCGACGACGGTCGTCGCAGCCAGCCCCAGTCCAACCCCGAAGATGGTGGCGCCGGTGCCCGCGCTGACGCGGAGGTTCTGGAGAAAGAGGACGGTCTCGAAGCCCTCGCGGTACACGCTGGTGACTCCCAGCAGCACGAACCCGAGCGTCTGGCCGGAGATGAAGCCGAAGCGGTCGACCTTCTCGAGCATGCGCCGCCGGCGGTGAAAGCGGCCGATCCACTCGCTCCAGTAGACCTTGTGAAAGAACCAATTGGTGACCAGGAGAAGGACCGCGATGGCCAGCAGCCCCGTGATCGCCTGCAGGCGCAGGCCGCCGTCGCCCAGCGCCTCCAGCAGGGCCTGGGCCAGCACATAGGTGATCGCCGTGGCCAGCAGCCCGAGCAGCCCACCCACCAGCACCGGGCGCCGTAGCCGGCGGCGCGCGCCGCTGAACGACGCGGTGATCGCGGCGAGGATGAGGACGGCCTCCAGACCCTCGCGAAAGACGATCACGCCGGCGTCGGCGACGACCGTGGCGCGGCTGACGTGCGTGTCGCCGAGCGCCGTCGCTGCGGTCTGCAGGTTGCTCTCGGCGTCGCTGCGGGCCCGCCCGCCCGCCCCCGCCTCACCCGTGTCGCTCACCGCGCGCCACATTGCGGTGTCGGTCTGGTCAGCCAGGGCGCTGTTGACGGCGCGCAGCCGTGGCTCGATGCGGGTGGCGAACAGGGCGTAGGCGCCGGCGGCGTCCAATCGTGCGCCGGCGCTGTCGCCACGTCGCGCCGCGGCGTCGAGGAGGCGGTCGATGGTGTCGTAGGGGGCAGGGCCCGGCACCCCGATGCCCTGGGCGGCGAGGGCGTGGACCGCCTGGTCGGAGAGCTCGCGGATGTGCTGGGGCAGCGGCCACGGCTGCAGCCGGACCCGGCTGGTCGCCAGCGCGCGCGTCAGCCGCGACGCGGCCGGCGCGGCGGCCCTCAGTCCCGGGTCGGCCGCTGTCGCCGTCGTCGTGGCTGTCGCGACGATCGCCGCCATCGTGCGTGCGCGTGCGGCGCCCGCAGCGTCATGCGTCGGATCGGCTGCGGAGAACTGTGCCGGGATCAGCCCCAGCACGACGACGGCGATCCAGGTCACGCTCCGCTGACCTTGGCGGCGACCGTGGCCAGCGGCTCGTCGAGCGCGTCGACCTCCTTCGCGAACGTCTGGCGGTCGGCCTGGGTCAGCCGGCTGTAGAGCGCGTAGCCCAGGGGCGTGGTGCGCTTGTAGCGGTCAAGGCTCGTCTGCACGGCCGCGAAGCGCTTGGTGATGGTGTCGGCCAGCGCCCCGTTGCCGGTCTGGCGCAGCGCCGGCACCAGCAGCTCGAACGCCTCGCGCGAGCCCGAGAGGTTGCCCTGGAAGTCCGAGAGGTCGGTGTGGGAGTAACGGTCCTCCTCGCCGGTGATCTTCGAGTTGGCGACCTCGTTCATGAGCTCGACGGCGCCGTTGGCCAGTTGTGCCGGCTGTAGCGCGATCGTCTGCACCTTGGCGCTCAGCGTGTTGACATCACGCATCAGCTCGGCGGCGTACGTGCCGGTGCCCTTGGTGGAGTCCTTGAGCCACAGCGTGCGCTCGATGCGGTGAAAGCCCGTCCACGGCGCGACGTTGGAGACGTCGTTGATGCGCGCGTCGATCTCGGGGTCGAGGTTGCCGAAGCTCTCGGCCACCGGCTCGATCGACTCGTAGTGCAGGCGGGTGGGTCCGAACAGCGCCTTGGCCTTGGCCGTGTCGCCCGCACGCAGCGCCGCCACGAACTGCCGGGTCCCCGACTTCAGCTGCGCGGTCTGCGCGATGACGTAGGTCTCGTAGCGCTTGGTGGCCTTGGCCAGCAGCGCCGCCGATGCGCCGGTGGGCTGCGCCGCCGCCTTGCCGGTGGCCACGAGCTTGCCCTGGTCCTCCTTGTCGCCGTTGGGGCAGTTGAGGATGTACTGGCCGGGCTTGAGGTTGAGTGAGAAGTGCCCGGGGACGCCCTCCACCACGTTCTCTGACTCGCCCAGGATGATGCCCGACGAGTTCTTCAGCTCCATCTCGGACACCTTCGAGGTGCCGCCGTTGGTGACGTCGAAGGTCACCGGCCCGGCCGCGACGCTCATGTGTTGCGGGGTGCAGCCGACGTCGACCAACGTCACCGCGACCTTCTTGCCGTTGGCGCCGCCTGAGCTCGAGCTCGAGCCGCACCCGGCCACGGCGACCGCCCCGATCGCGCACGCGATCGCGGCGCCCGATCCGACCTTCATGTTCAACTGACCTCCCGTGTCGATCGTGAGATGGGTGCCGGCGCTGGCGACCGACGGACTCGGCCCCGGGGCCAGAGCACGTAGGCCAGCATGGGGACGGCGTAGATCAGCCAGACCCCGGCTTCGGCGTAGGTGGGAAGGGGCTGCAGGCCGAGCATGCCGGTCAGCAGCGACGAGGTGACGGTCCCCGGCACGACCAGCCAGCTGAGGTTGAGCGCCTGGCCCTGAAAGCTGTTGAACCACGCGGCCTCGTGCGCGGTGTGCACGGCGGTGGCGAGCAACCCCGCGGCGACGACGACGAGCACCGCCGAGGTGATGCGGAAGAACCGTGCGAGGTTGATGCGGATGCCGCCCCGGTACAGACCGGCGCCGATGACGACGGCGGTGATGATGCCCAGCAGCGCCCCGAGCCCGGCGGTGAGCTCATTGTCGGCAGCCTGAAAGGCGGCGAGCAGGAAGACGGCGGTCTCCAGGCCCTCGCGCAGAACGGCGAAGAAGGCCATGCCGACGAGCGCCAGCACCGAGCCCTCGGCCAGGGCGGCGGCGGCGTGGGCCTCGAGCTCGCCCTTGAGCGCGCGGGCGTGCCGGCGCATCCACACCACCATGAAGGTGACGATCCCGACCGCGCACAGGCCGACGATGGTCTCGAGCATCTCCTGCTGGCGCTGGGGGAGCTCCTGGTTGAGGACCTGCAGCGCAACGCCGACGCCGGCGCAGAGCACCACGGCGATGATCACGCCCGCCCACACGTAGCGCAGCGCCCGGGTTGAGCCCTGCTGGCGCAGGAAGGCGGCGACGATGCCGACGATGAGCGCGGCCTCGAGGCCTTCGCGTAGCCCGATCACGTAGGTGGCGATCACCGCGCGGACCGTACCATAAGTTAGGGTACCCTAATTAGGGTGCCCTAAGCTCAGCTTCGCCGTCACCAGACCAGACGCGCCCTCCGGGCCATGACCCGATCCAGGTCGCCGCTGGTGGTGACGAGGGCGAGCAGGCCATCACGCATCGCGGCGAGCCCGCCGGCGCCCAACTCCCGCTGCAGTTCATGCTCGAGGGCGCGACTCGTCGACAGCGCGGTGGCTCTCACCTCCTCGCCCTTCGCGGTGAGGCGCAGATAACGGCTGCGGCGATCGCCGGGGACGGCGGCACGCTCGACGAATCCGGCCCGCTCGGCCTCGTCGGCGAGCGCGCTGGCCGACTGCTTGGTCACGTCGAGCATCTCGGCCAGCCCGGTGATCGTCGGCTGTTCGGCGGCGACCGCCCGGATCAGGAACCCGAAGGAGGGCCGCATGCCCTCGATGCCGCGGTCCTCGATCGCCGCGGCCAACCGCTCGGTGAGGGTGCGGTAGGCCGCGGCGAGCAGGATCGCGAGATCCGGGGGCTCGGTCACTGTGCCCACGGGATCGGGAACGGGTCGCCGTCGCCGATCCGGGCCCGCCCGCCTGCCGCCATCGCGCAGATGGCGGTGAAGCGCTCCGGGCCCTCATTGCTCAGGGAGAACGCGATATCCGGCGGAACGCAGATCGCATCGCCCTGGCGCACCTGGTGGCGCCGGCCCTCCACCTGGAAGGTGGCCTCGCCGCCGAGCACGATGAACACCTCGTCGCGGGTCAGGGTGTGCTCTGGGCTCCCGGCCCCGGGCTCGAGGGCCACCTGCCAGGCCGCCACGGACTGCGAGCCCCGGGCCGGGGACCCGTAGCCGGTGATCAGGGTGCCTCCCTCGCCGAACTCGGGAGCGTCCGAGCGGCGGATGACTGTCTCGGTCATGGTGATCTTCCTCCGGTCGTGGGGCACGGAGTTTAGTCAGGTTTGACTGACTGTCAAGTAAGCCTGACTAATTCTGAGGCCACCCTGCTTGGTCCGTATGTGTACAACGCGTTATTCGACCGTTGCCTGAGCCCCGCGGCCTCGGCTAGATTCGGGCAGTGCGGGGCATGAGTGACATCAAGCGGGCGACGGGCGCAAGGGTCGCGCTGCTCGCCCTGTGCCTGCTGGCCCTCTGCCTGCTCGTCGTCGCCGCCGCTCCGGCGCAGGCGCGGGCGCGGGCGCGGACGATCTACATCAACGCCGAGCTCAGCCAGACCTATGCCGCCGTGCGTCCCGCGGCGGAGCACTGGCAATCGACGGCCAGCGTGTCGGCGTACTACCGGACAACCAGCCAGGCGCTGTCTGCGGGCGACGGCACGCTGGTGCTCACGCCGCGCGCGACCGTCGGCAGGTTCGCCGCGAGTCTCGCCGAGACGCTGCCGGCGGTGTCGCGCACCTGCACCTGGCGCGGTGCCCCGGGGCGCGGCCGCGTCGCCCAACTGCAGGTGGGGACACCCTTCGCCCACGCCCTGTCGATCCAGTGGCCCGCGTACCCGTCCATGTGGGTCCAGTCGCTGAGCACCTCCTCGACCGGCCGATGCATGTCCATCTTCACCGAGAGCCCGCTGCAGGGCGACGTCACGTGGGCGCTGGGCGCGGCCGGCGGGACCGGCGGGGGCAACCACTTCCTCTTTGCCGCGGCGTCGCGCAATGCCGCCGTCGAGAGCGGCGTCTTCAGCGCGTCGGTCGTGGGGATGACCATGAGATCGCTGCTCACCACCCCCGACGGGGAGAGCTACGCGGTCACCGCGCAGGGCTTCATGGTGGAGAGCGCCCTGCCCTACGCCGGACACAGGAATGTGCTGGCGGCGCCGGCGGTCCGCGCGGGTGGCGCGCCGGCCGCCCCATTGAGCACGCGCGCTCTGCGTCAGCTCGCCCTCGAGGTCGTGCCCAAGCGGACCCCCCGCGGGTGCGTGGTCGGCCAGAAGCGCCGGCGCCATCAGCGCTGCCCGTGAGTGCGCTGGCGCGCCGCGACGCTGCGCCCGCGGGCGCGGCCGGCCGGTCAACCGCCTCTCTGCGCCACGCGGACGCGGGTCGTGAACCGCTTGGCGTCGAGGCTCCACGCCTCGAGCAACCCGTTACTGAGCGATTTGTCGGGCGGGACGATCGCGTCCTGCGCCGCGGTGGGCGCGGGGCAGGCGAAGTAGCCTGGCTCACACGGTTGTATGACCAGGCCGGGGCGGATCTGGTTGGCATGGATCTCGAGCGCGTGCGCCTTGCCGAAGACCGGGAACCGCGAGAAGTACCCGGTGATGAGCCGGAGCGACGGTGAGTGCGCGAGCGCGAATGTCTGAACGCGGTAACCGGTCACGCTCAGCCGCGCGAACCGACGGTCGGCTGCCGCGTTGGTCAGCGTGAACGGCGTCTGGTAGGCAGCCTGGCGGAACTGCAGCGTCTGGGCGTCGAGCCCGGCTGTTCCGAGGTCGGGCTTGTCAGGGGTGAGGGGGATGAGCACGTAGCGACCCGCCTGATATCTGACGGCCAGGGGGAGCAGGGCGCTCGTCGCCTCCGACGGGCGCGCAAATCCCCCGATCACCTCCTCGGATCCATCCTGGGCATAGTCCGCATAGTTGGGCGCCCCCGCCGACAGCGACTCCCACTCGGCCGCCTTGGGGCCGACCCCCTCCGGACGGAAGTCCAGGCGGAGCGCGAGCCGGTCGCCGACGACGTCGTAGATTCGCAGGTCGTCGGAGCGGGGCTTGGGGCCGGCGTTCTCGGCGGCGCCCTGATTGAACTCCGCGGCCGTCGGCAGATCCTGCACGACGATCACCCACGAGGGCCGATCGGTGGAGTGAAACGGCACGCGCTCGTCAAGGACGATGTGGCCGCCTCCCGGTCCGGCGTCGGCGAGGAGGTCGCTGGTGGTCTGGTCGATCTGGTCGTTGATCGACGGGGGGTCGACGAGGTCGCCCTTGGTGATGAGGAGCACGCCGACGACGATCACCGCCAGGAGGGCGCCGAGCAGCCCCAGGAACGGCGGGTCGCCCAGAAGCCCATGGGTCGCCGCCACGGGCGGCGCCGTGACGCCATCCGTCTCTCCCGGCGTCGCGGGCGTGAACTCTGAGAGCTCGACAATGCTGGCGTCCTGCGCCAGGGCGCGCGCAGCCTCGCTGTCCTGCCCTGTCCCGGTGACCAACGTCGTCCACTCGTCGCTGCGCACCGTCGCCACGATCCGGGCGGCCGGCCGGCTCGCGGTCTGGACGCTATCCACCGAGCACGGATCGAGCACCGCGGTGAAGCGATCGAGCCCGTCGAGCCACAGGCACAGCTCGGGATGCGACAGCGGCAGGTCCACGCCCCCGTCCAGCAGCGAGTTCAGCGACGGCGCGTCGAGTGGGATGACCGCTGGGACATCGGCCAGTGCGCCGGCCGCGGCGTGACTGGCGGCCCGCGACTTCCCGCACCCGGCGGGGCCGTGCACGATCACCGTGCGCGACGCTTTCAGAGCGGCGGCCAGTGCCGCGTCCTCCCCGTTGGGCCGCGGCTGGTAGCGGACGTGCCGTCCCTGACCATCGCGGGCCGGGAAGACGCCCAAGGTGGACAGGCGTGCGCGTCCGAGCGGCTCGGGCGGCCAGACGCGCAGCGCGGCCTGGATATCGGCGCGGGCGCGTCGGACCGAGACCATCCGCTGGCCGCACGCGGTGAGGAGCCCGATGCCGATCGCGACGAGGATCTTGCCCGCCGTCGTGAGAGCGAGCGAGTCGGCGACCTGTGGGATGAGCAGGGCGACGAAGGCCAGCAGGGTGCCGGCGCCGGTCGTGATCGTCGCGGCGCGACGGGCGCGCGAGTTCACGCAGCGCACCCCAGAGCGAGGTCCCCCGGCCTACGGTCCATTGGGGTGCATTCTGGTGATCTGACGGGGCGCTTTCAACACGCCCGGGGTCGTGGCATCGATCACCTGGGCGTAGAGTCCGGGCTGATGGCCCGGACTCCGCTCGACACCGCCACCCATCTGGCGTGCGCCGACGTCCTGCACAGCCGTTTCGAGGCGCTGCTCCCGACGGCGACGATCGACGACGTCCGCCGCTGGTTTGCCGCCAGCTCGCACCGCAAGATGGCGTTCTTGGCCGACGGCGATCGCTACGTGGGCCAGCTCACTCGCGGGGACGTCGCCGAGCCGCTCGACGCTCGCCTGACCGCCGCCGACGTGGCGCGCTCCGGTCCCACCATCGCGCCCGAGGCGCCGGCCCCCAGCGGGCACGAGCTCGCTGTCGCCGGCGGCGCCCTGCGGGTCCCGTGCGTGGACGGCGACGGGCGTCTGCTCGGCGTCGTCGCCGTCACCGAGGACCGCGCCGGGTTCTGCGGCTGAGGGCCAGCCGTGCTCAGGGTCCTGGTCACCTTCGCGCCAGTCGCCGGGCTGCTGACCTTGACGCCCGGCGCGACGACGGCGCTCGTCGTGCGCAATGCGCTGCGCGGCGGCCGGCGCCACGCCTTCCTGACAACCTCGGGCACCTCGGCGGGGGTGATGGTATGGGGCTGCTGCGCGGCGGCCGGGTCGCCGCGATCGTCGCCGCCTCCTCCAGCGCGTTCGACGTGATCAAGCTCGTCGGGGCGGTCGTGCTGGTGGTCATGGGGGTGCGGTCACTGCTGGGATCGAGCCATCTCGTATCCGACGCTGCTCTGTCAGCGCCGGCGCTCGTGTCCGATCGCCGGGCACTGCGCGACGGCCTGATCACGAGCCTCGCCAATCCCAAGCTGGCGGTGTTCTTCGTGGCGCTGTTCCCGCAGTTCGTGCCCCGGGGAACGCCCGTGCTGCCCGCCACGCTCGCGATGGTCGGCATGCTCGTCTCTTTCGATCTGATCTGGTACTCGGTCCTCGCCGCGCTCGTGTCACGCGCCAAGCGCCGCTTCGTCGAGGGCCGGTGGGCGCGCCGCGCGGAGCGCCTCACCGGGGCGGTCCTCGTCGGGCTCGGCATTCGGTTGGCGCTTGAGCGCCGCTGACCCGCGGCTGTGCCGGCGGCGTCAGCCGCGCAGCGACGGCGGCTGGGCCACCGCCGGCGGCTCGGCCGGGAGCGGCAGCAGCAGCGGCACGCCCTGATAGCCGTCGAGTTCGAGGCTGAAGCTGCACAGGTCGTCGACGACGGCGATCTGCTGGGCGCGGAACAGGTCGATGACCTTGGCCGTCGGCAGCAGGTGCTCGGAGCGGATCGTGCCGGTCACCGGCTCAGGGCCGAAGTTGAGCACGGTCACCTGGAGGTTGGCGTTCTCCAGGCGGTGCACCATCACCAGCAGCGAGCGGTGCGACACCCCCGGCACGTCGATCTGCTTGGCCATCGGGATGCGGTAGCGGCGGCGGATGCGGACGATGCGGCGCAACCGGCGCGCGAACGAGGAGCGGTCAGCGAGCTGCTCGGGCAGGGTGCCGTACAGGCTCGTGGCGCGTGGCAATCCGCCCTCGGAGCGCTGCTCGCGGGGGTTGACGCCCATGAGGTCGTGCGCGCCGCGGTTGATCCAGCGCGTGTCCCCGTCGGAGATCAGGTCGGCCACCTGGGTGGGATCGATGGTGAGCATCCCGGTCAGGTCCCAGCCCGAGAGGGCGAAGACGCCCGGCTGGAAGGCGTTGTACATCACCAGCAGCAGATGCATGCGCTTGACCCGCTCGACGTCCTCGTCGGACATCGTGCCGGGATCGGAGATGCCGAGGATCGCGCTGATCGCCGAGGCCGTCGTGCAGGCGATCCCGTTGGTGGTGAACGGGCGGTTGTAGCGCTTGTCAGGTCCGGTGAGGGCCGCGGTGAGCTCGCCGCGGACGCGGATGGCCAGCTCCCCGCCGGTGAGTTCCTGCCCGCTGTAGGTGAAGGCGTCGTCGCGGTGGCGGGTGGCGAAGTGGACGAGCTCGTGGGTGAGCTCGTCGTGGTTCTGCAGCGCATGCACCAGTGAGGCCGAGTCGATGCCAAGAGCGAGGGCCTGGTTCATGGTCAGCCGCAGGAACTCGGTGTCGCCCATGGCCAGCGCGTGGTGGTAGGCGGGGCGGTTGACGAAGTCGTAGGAGAGGTCGGCGCCCGATTCGCCCATGGTCTTGATGTCATCCATGGTGAGGTTGAGCTCCTGGAAGGAGAAGCCGCCCATCTTGCGCACCATGCTGGAGATGAGCTGGTTGGCCGCCTCCGACAACGGGTGGCCCTCTGACCACGCCGGACGGTCCTCGGCGCTCTTCTCCACGCCGAGGAAGCCGTTGGCGTCAAGCCGCAGCGCGCCGGAGCCCAGGTCCGCGAGCGAGTGCAGCGCGTCGCCGATGACCAACCGCATCCCCGCGAACGACGGGTCCAGCCAGTTGATCGAGGGTTGGCCGGCCTTGAAGTAGTGCAGGTAGACCCAACGCCGCTCGACGCCGTCGACGCCCTTGACCACCCGGGTCGCCGACCAGTTGGTCTCCTTGAGCCCGGGCTCATAGAAGATGACCCGCTGCAGCTTGCCGATGATGTAACCGGCGGCCTGCAGCTTGGCTTCGGACTCGATGTCGAGGTTGGCGTAGTCGCGCCCGTCGGGGACGTCGGGCAGCATGTGCCAGTCCTGGGGATCGATGGACACCATGTGGTAGATGCCGGGGTAGTCCTGGTAGCCCATCTCCGCCAGCCGGAAATCGGCGCCCTTGCCGGTGTGTCCGGGCACGATGTCGTCGATCACCGTGCCGTCGTGCTCGCCGGCGACGACGCACAGGGCCCGGAACTGGTCTTCTGAGCCGAACATGGTGTCGACCTGCATGCTGATCCGGTCAAAGTGGCCATCCACTGAGCCGGTCAGGCTCCAGCCGTTGATGCCGCCGGCCAGCTTCACCGGGCCGGTGTGGACGGCGTCGATGCCGATCTCTTGAAAGGCCTGCCACAGCTCGGGCTCGGCCAGACCGGAGAGAAACGACGCGCCGCTGCGGGTGATGAACGACAGCGGGTACGCGGTGAACCACACCGCCGCGCGCTCGACCGCGGCGCGGGGATCCGGGTCGGCAAACGGGTTCTGCCACATGCTCCCCTGGCCCGAGAGCTGTGTCGCCAGCGCCTGGGCGTCATGGAGCATCGACTGCTCGACCAGCCACTTGACGTAGGTGTCGTTGGTGCCGTCGGTCGCCCCCGACAGGCCAGAGCGGATGATGTCGCGCAGCACCCGACGCGCCGACGGGCGCAGCCGGCGCGGCCGCGCCGGGTAGAGGTGCTCGTCGTAGGTGATCTCGGGGATCAGGCGGTGCTCTTCGGTGGGCGGCCCGAAGTGATCGCCCATCGCCGACCCGGTGCGGTCTCCGATCTCACTCATGGCGTGGGGCTACCCGTGCGGCGCCACATCGTGACAGCGGCCGGGTTGTCGCGACGTTGGCGCTCCGAGCGTTCAGTGGGTGCCGGCGCACAGCGGCGTGAAGTCCCCGACCGACCATTTGTGACCGAAAGGGTCGGTGAAACCGCCCTGCCGGTGGGTCCCGAAGGGCAGCTCATGAGACGTGATGGGCGATCCCTCGCGCGCGCCCGCAGCCACGGCCCGTGCGATGAATGCGTCGGGATCCTCGACGAACACTTCGATGCGCACGCTGGTGCGGCCGATGCGGTCGGGAGAGTCCTCGGCCGCGTTCTTCGGGTTCGCCTCGTGCAGGAAGAATGGCGCCCCGGTCACCTCCAGCCCCGCGACGCCGCCCAGGTCCCACATCACCTCTGCGCCGAGCGCCTCGCGATACCAGGCCACGGCGGCATCCCCGTCGGGGACGATGAGCATCACCGAGATCCGCGGGTCACCGGGAGGCGCACCGGCAGTGTCCACCGCGTCACCGGCCGGCTGCTGCGCCTGGGCCGCGCCGTGCGCCGCAATGCCGACGACGTTTCCGGCCGGGTCGCTGAACGAGGCCAGCACCCGCGGTCCGTCGGGGGTGGGCTGTTGGCGAACCACGGCGCCGGCGTTCTCGGCCTCCACGAGCGTCTGCGCCACATCGTTCACGTGGATCCACATCACGGGTCCGGCCTCTGGGGAGGCCTGGCGGTCGGTGATCCACTGTCCGATGAGCCCTGGCGCCTCGAAGCCCGACTCGGCCCGATCGACCCGCCAGCCAAGGACGCGCTTGTAGAAGCGCGCCGAGGTGGCGATGTCCGTCGCCGGGATCTGCAGGTAGACGGGTTGCCCGTGCTCGAACACGCTGGGGCCAATCTTGACAGCGGAGCCCGGCCGGCGCGGGCGCGCCGGAATAGACTGCGCCCGTGAGCACGGCCACTGGGACGAAGGTGCGGCTCGCGGAGCTGGTGGCGACGCTGTCGCTCGGGGCCGATCTGGGCATGGCCCAGCCGATGGAGCATGCGCTGCGGCAGTCCCTGATCGCGCTGCGGATGGCCGAGGTACTCGGCCTGGACGAGGCCGATCGGGTCGTCGTCTACTACGTCGGGCTGCTCGCTTGGGTCGGCTGCCACGTGGACGCGTATGAGCAGGCCAAGTGGTTCGGCGATGACACGGTGTTCAAAGGGGCGGCGCGGCAGGTCGACATGGGGCGGCCCCTGTCGGCGGGGGCGTTCGTCCTCGGCCGGCTCGGATCTGACCGGCCGCTCATCCAGCGCGCGCTGACCGGGATCGCATTCGTGGGCGACGGACGGCGCGCGGTGCAGGACATGGTGGAGAACCACTGGGCGGCCACCAACGAACTCGCGGCGGGCCTCGCGCTCGGCGATGAGGTGCGCGACAGCCTGTATCAGACCTTCGAGCGCTGGGACGGCAGGGGCGCCCCCGCGGAAGCGCGAGGCGCCCAGATCCGGGTGGCCGCGCGGCTCGTCAATCTCGCCGACGTGGTGGAGGTCTTTCACCGCGCGGGCGGGACCGAGGCGGCGATGGCAGTGGCGCGCGAGCGGAGCGGCACTCAATTTGATCCCGCCCTCGTCGACATCTTCTGCGCCGAGGCCCCGGCGCTGCTTGACGACCTGGATGCGGCGACGAGCTGGGACGCGGTGATCGCGGCTGAGCCGGCACTCGCCCGCGTCCTCTCCGACGAGCAGCTCGATGCCTCGCTGGAGGCGGTCGCCGATTTCGTGGACATCAAGTCGCCGTGGACGATCGGTCATTCGCGAGGGGTCGCCGACCTCGCGGCCGAGGCGGCGCGCGGCCTCGGGCTGTCCGCGGACGACGTCGTCCTCGTGCGACGAGCCGGGCTCGTCCATGACCTGGGGCGGCTGGGGGTGTCCAACGCGATCTGGGACAAGCGCGGCCCGCTCACCACCGCCGAGATCGAGCGCGTGCGCCTGCACCCGTATCTCACCGAGCGCATGCTGGCCTCGTCGGCCGGTCTGGCGGTGCTGGGGGCGATCGCCGTCCAGCACCACGAGCGGCTGGACGGGTCGGGCTATCCGCGAGGCCTGCGCGGCGGTGCGATGACGTTGCCGGGGAAGGTGCTGGCGGCCACGGATGCCTACCGTGCGATGACCGAACCTCGCCCGCACCGCCCGGCCCTGCCGGCGCGCCTGGCCGCGGACGAGCTGCGCGGCGGCGTTGCCCGGACGCAGTTCGACGCCGACGCCGCCGAGGCGGTCCTGGGCGCCGCCGGCCACGTCGTCGGGCGACGCCGGACCCTTCCCGCCGGCCTGACCCCGCGTGAGGTAGAGGTCCTCCGGCTGCTGGTCCGGGGTCTGTCCAACAAGGAGATCGCGCAGGAGCTGGTCATCTCACGCAGGACCGCGGGTGCCCATGTCGAGCACATCTACGCCAAGCTCGGCGTGTCCAATCGCGCTCGGGCCAGCCTGTTCGCGATGAAGCACGGCCTTATGGGGAGCGAGTAGCGGCCCCCGGCGCTGCGACAGCGGCGCGACAAAGATTGGGCAAATGCCCCATGCGCCGCGGGCTTCGTCGTTCTACGGTGCCCAAAACGATCGTATGGAGGGTGATGTGGCGACCAAGATGCTGATCAACCTGGCAACCGGGCTCGAGGACTCAGAGCGCGTGACGGTGGCCTTCCTGGTGGGTGGGGCCGGCCTGCAGAAGGGCCAGAAGGTGGCGATGTTTCTCACCAAGGAGGCGGTCCGCCTCGCCCTGCCCGGTCACGCCGAGGCGGTCGCGTGCGACGGCTGCCCACCGCTGGGGCGGCTGTTTGCGCAGTACGCCGAGAGCGGCGGCGAGCTGCTGGTGTGTCCGATCTGCTTCAACGCGCGCCGGCTCGACGAGGGCGGCCTCGCCCCCAACGCGACCCTCGCGGGCGCCACGCCGATGCTCGAATGGATGGGTGACGATGACACCAACGTCTTCAGCTACTAGCTCGCGGGCTGACCTGCTCGGCCCTGCGTTTGCCCACGCGTTGGCGCGAGGGGACTTCACTCAGGTCATGGAGGTTCTCTGCCCGGACATCGAGTTCCGGGCGCTGACGCCGCGACGCGCGTGGGAGGCGCAGACCGCGGAGGACACGGTGGGCATCCTCCGCACCTGGTTTGACGCGGCGACGGTCGTCGACGACGTGCTGGGGGTCCGGACCGACGTCGTCGTCGACCGTCACTGTGTGACCTACCGCTTCGCGGGCGAGGAAGCGCAGCGCCGGTTCTGCGTCGAGCAGCACGCGTACTACATGGCGCGTGACGGCAGGATCGGCTGGATGCGGCTGCTGTGCTCGGGTTTTCGCCCAGCGGACCAGAAGGGTGATTCCGCCATCTAGTCCTTCGGGTCTTGTCCTGCGGCTCAGCTGACGACGGCCAGGCCGGCCTGGGCCACCTCCATGTCCTGGGTGTAATGGCCGCCGCTCACGCCGATGGCGCCCACCACCTTGTCGCCCACGGTGATCGGGAAGCCGCCGCCGAAGATGACGAGGCGGTCGATCCCGCCCACGGCGCCGGCCGCGAGCGGCGGGTCGTCCTTGATGAACTCGTGCCATCCGTCGGTGGGCATGCCGAAGCCGACCGCGGTGTAGGCCTTGTCCTGTGCGATCTGGATGCTGAGTAGCGCGGCGCCGTCCATCCGGCTGAACGCCTTCAGCACGCCCGATTCATCGCAGACAGCGACGTCCATCGGCACGCCGATCTCGGTGGCCTTGGCCTCGGCCGCGGCGATGATCCGGTGCGCCAGGTCGCTGCTCACGCTTGCCTTCTCAAATACGTCACTCACCGCTCTTCCCTTCGTCGTGGTGGTTGGCGAGGTCGGCGAAGCGCTCCTCCAACTCGCGGATCTCGCCGATGCCGACCAATTCCAGAAACGCCTCGAAGCCGAGCATCGAGGGCAACAGCTCGATCGGGGTTCCGCTGGCCTTGATCTGGGCCAGCGCCGACCGCATGGCCGCAGTCGCCGTCAGCAGGGTGCTGAGCGGGAAGATGACGAGGCGAAACCCGAGATCGCGCAGGAACCCGTGGGTGACCGCCGGCGTCCGGCCGCCCTCGGCGAAGTTGAACAGGAGTGGCACGTCGGCGAGACGGTCGGCGATGGTCTTGATCTCGTCGGTCGACTGCGGCGCCTCCACGAAGAGCATGTCGGCGCCGGCATCGCGGTAGCGGCGGGCGCGGTCAAGCGCCGCGTCCAGGCCCTCGACCGCCCGCGCGTCGGTGCGGGCGATGATGAGGAAGTCAGGGCGCTGTCGGGCAGCGACTGCGGCGGCCACCTTGGCCGCCATCTCTCCGGCGTCGACCACCTCCTTGCCCTCAAGGTGGCCGCATCTCTTCGGCGTCACCTGATCCTCGATGTGGATGGCGGACACTCCGGCCTCCTCGTACTCGTGCACCGTGCGGATCACGTTGAGCGCGTTGCCGTATCCGGTGTCGGCGTCGGCGATCACCGGCACCTCGACCGCCTGTGCGATCCGCCGCGCGTTGTCGACCATCTCGGTCAGGGTGAGAAGGCCGACGTCGGGCCGGCCCAGTCGTCCCGCGGCGGTGCCGAACCCGGTCATGTAGACCGCTCCGAACCCCGCCTCCTCGATGAGCCGGGCGCCGAGAGGGTCATAGCAACCGGGCGCCAGGATCATGTCGCCGGTGCCGAGGAGCTCGGCGAGTGTGGGACGCCCAATCGATGAATCGCCGAGGAAACCTGACACTACTGATTCACCTGTGTCAGTGCACAAAAAATGGGCGTAGGTGTGACCCGGAGAACACGTGGGATAAAGTCACTCCGGAGAGTGGCCCTGCCGTGTGGCGAACCTTACATCTCCTGGTTCGCTCTTCGCTTTGTCAGGCACCTACGCCCAAACAGAACCCTATGTGGCGGGGAGGTAACAAGTCAATCCCCACGCAATCACAAATGTCTCCAAATACCGGGAACATCGTGTGATACATGCCGGGTTCCGGTGCCAGCGGGGATGTCACAGCTCGGGGACGATCCGGCCCGGATCGGAAACGCCGCTGTCGACGGCGGCTTGGCGGACCGCCTGGGCGACGGTCTCGTGAACGTGGCGGTCGAGCACGTCGGGGACGAGCTCTGACTCGACGGTGAGCCCGGCCAGGGCCCACGCGGCGGCGCGTTTCATGGAGATGTTGATCGCACTTGCGCCCGCCAGCAGGGCCCCTCTGAAGATCCCCGGATAGCCAAGAACGTTGTTGACGCTGGTGCCGTCGGCGGCGAAGGCGGCGCCGGCGGCGAGGGCGACGTCGGGATCGATCTCCGGCGCCGGGTTGGTCAGCGCAAGGATGACCTGACCGGGGCGCACGAGTTCCGGGGTGATGAGGCCCGGGCGTCCCGTGGTGGCGACGACGACATCGGCCTCGCGCATGACGGTGGGCAGGTCAGCGATCTCGATCCCGTGCGCACGCGCCTGCTCCTGCGCCCATGGGCTCGGGTCGGTGGCGATGACCCGCTTGACCCCCGCGTCGTGGATGAGCGACGCGATCCCGTACCCGGCCGCGCCCAGTCCGATCTGGCCGACGACGGCCTCGTCGAGGCGCATGTCCACCTGGCGGCAGGCCGCGATCGCCGCGGCCATGGTGACCACCGCCGTGCCGTGGACGTCGTCGTGCATCACCGGCTGGGGTAGGGCCTCGATCAGCCGGCGCTCGATCTCGAAGCACTCGGGCGTGGAGATGTCCTCGAGGTGGATCCCGCCGAACCCCGGCGCGATGCGGATCACCGTCTCGACGAACTCGTCGACGTCCTTGGTGTCGATCAGGATCGGCATCGCGCTCACCCCGACCAGTTGGGCGTAGAACAGCGCCTTGCCCTCCATGACCGGCATGCTCGGCACCGCGCCGATGTCGCCCAGCCCCAGCACGCGGCTGCCGTTGGTGCAGATGGCGACGCTGCGGCCGATCATCGTGAAGCGCCCGGCGAGCTGCGGGAACTCCGCGATCGCCTCGCACACACGGGCCACGCCGGGCGTGTAGACATCACGCACGTCCTGGTTGGTGCGGATCTCGCGTCGCCCGGTGATCTCCAGCTTGCCGCCGTCGTGGGCGATGAAGGCGCGGTCATGAAACCACACCACCGACACGCCGGGAAGCTCCCCCAGCCCCGCGGCCAGCGCCTCGGCGTGCTCCTTGTCGCGCAGCTCGACGGTGATCTCGCGCAGGGCCTCCTGGCGCGCGACCGCGATCGTGTTCACGTCCCCGATCAGTCCGCCGTGATCCGCGATGCGAGTCGCCACCTTCGCCAGCTGCCCGGATTGATGCGGGATTCGCAAGCGATAGGTGCAATCCATAGCCATGCGCTAACTCCTTGTTGGGGCCGGGCCTGCTGTCATTGTTGATGATGCGCATCCTGATCATCGGCGCGGCGGGCATGGTGGGGCGAAAGCTCTCCCAGCGATTGCTGCGCGACGGGTCGCTCGGCGGCGAGACGATCTCGTGGTTGAGGCTCGCCGATGTCGTGCCACCGCCGTCGCTGCCGGCGAGCAAGGCTGAGACGCAGATCGCCGTCGCCGACATGACGCAGCCCGGCGTGGCCGGGAAGCTCCTCGTCGGCCGGCCCGACGTGATCATCGACCTGGCCGCAGTGGTCTCCGGCGAGGCGGAGAGCGACTTTGAGAAGGGCTACCGCGTCAACCTCGACGCGGCGCGCCATCTGCTGGAGACGATCCGGCTGACCGGCGGCGGATACGCGCCCCGCCTCGTCTTCAGCTCGTCGATCGCGGTCTTCGGGCCGCCCGTGCCCGACGTGATCGCCGACGATCACCCCACCGCCCCGGCGACCAGCTACGGCACCCAGAAGGCGATCACCGAGCTCCTGCTGGCCGACTACACCCGGCGCGGCTTCCTGGACGGCATCGGTATCCGCCTGCCCACGATCTGCGTGCGCCCGGGCGCGCCCAACCTCGCCGCGTCGGGCTTCTTCTCCAACATCATCCGCGAACCTCTGCACGGCCGGCCCGCCGTCCTGCCCGTCTCCACCGAGGTCCGCCACTGGTTTGCCTCGCCGCGCGCGGCAGTGGGGTTCCTGCTGCACGCCGCGACGATGGACACGACCGCGCTGGGTCTGCGCCGGTCGCTGACGATGCCGGGACTCTCGGCCACCGTGGGCGAGGAGATCGAGGCGTTGCGGCGTGCGGCCGGGGATGACGCGGTCGCCCTCATCCGCGCCGAGCCCGACGAGACCATCGCGCGAATGGTGGACGGCTGGCCACGCGCCTTTGACGCCCGGCGCGCGACGGCACTCGGCTTCGTGGCCGAGCGCGACTTCGATGAGATCGTCCGCGTTTACGTCGAGGACGAGATGGGCGGCACGCTGCGTTAGGCGACGACGGGCGCGTCGGAGGCGGCCAACGCGTCCGCCAGGCGGTCAAGCCCCAGCGCGATCTCTTCGGGCCCGTGCGCGGTGAACGACAGGCGCAGCGTGGCCACGTCGGGGGGGCCGGAGAAGAACGGCGCGCCCGGCACGTAGGCGACGTCGCGATCCAGCGCCCGAGGCAGCAGCGCTCCTGCATCCCATCCGTCGGGGAGGCGGGCCCACACGAACATCCCGCCGTCGGGGCGGTTGTGGGTGGAGCCCGGCGGAAGGGCGGCGGCGAGGCCCGAAAGCAAGGCGTCGCGCCTGGCGCCGTACTCGGTGCGCAGACGCTCGATGTGGCCGGCGAGGTCGGCGGTCGCCAACCAGCGCGCGGCCGCAGCCTGATCGACGGTTGAGGAATGCAGGTCGGCGGCCTGCTTGGCGATGGTCAGGGACCGCAGCAGCATCTCGGGGGCACGGACCCAGCCGATGCGCAGGCCCGGGGCAGCGATCTTGGACAGCGTGGAGACGGCGAGCGTCCGCCCGTGCGCCGGCGGCAGCGACGCCACCGCGGGGAGCGCGTCGCCGCTGTAGCGCAGCTCGCCATAGGGATCGTCCTCCACGATCCACAGCCCGGTGCGCTCGGCCACTTCGGCCAGGGCGAGCCGTCGCTGCGCAGACAGCGTGCGCCCGGTGGGGTTGTGGAAGGTCGGCACCGTGTAGAGCAGCGTGGGCCGGTGCTGGGCGATGAGCGCCTCGAGCGCCTCGGGGTCCAGGCCGTCGTCATCGCAGGGGACCGGGATCGCCTCGGCGCCGGCCAGGGCGAAGCACTGGAGCGCGGCGAGATACGACGGTTCCTCCACCAGCACGCGGTCACCCGGTTGGAGCAGGACAGCGGCCACGAGGGTCAGCGCCTGCTGGGAGCCACTGGTGATGAGCAGGTCGTCCGCGCCGGTCTCCAGGCCGCGCTCGGTCAGGCGCTGGGCGATGAGCCGGCGCAGGAGCGGATCGCCCTCGGTGGTCGAGTACTGCAACGCGCGGGCGCCCGAGCCCTCGGCCAGGACCGCGGTGAACGCCGCCTGCAGCCCGGCGCGATCGAACAGGTCAGGAGCCGGCAGGCCGCCGGCAAAGGACACGACGCCGGGACGCTCGGTCAGGGCGAGGATGTCGCGGACCGGCGAGCTGGTGGCGCCGCGCAGGCGACCGGCCTCATGGGGTGCTTTGGACGGATACGACATGGGACTCCTTCTGAGCAACGTCGAGTGACCACACCGACTGCCACCGGCTCACCCGCGTCGCGCGCGCGGGTTCTCAGCGACCGGTGGCGAGCTGTACTCGTTGCGCGGGAGTCCGCATTCGGCCAGTGTAGACCGCGCCTCGGGCCGGCCCTGGGCAATCCAGCTCCCCGCGCGGGAATATGATCCGCGGCGTGGGAGAGGACGCGACCGGCGGCGGGCCCGGCGGCCCCGAGGATCAGGCGATTCTGGTGGCGTGGTCAGAGCGCCGCCGCTCACCGACCCGGCAGTTCGCCGCGCTCGTGCTGGAGGGCACCCGCGTGCGCCTGATGGACTCCGACGGGACGGCCGTGCTCGACGCCGAGGGCGCGACGCTGCGTGCCGACATCGTCAGTCCCACCCAGGTCGAGCTGCACGCGCCCGACGGGATCGTCCGCTACATCGTCGGCCCGTTGCCGCAATGGGGCAAGCGCGGTCGCGGCGCGGATCTGGTCAGCCGTTACGGCGCGCAGCTCGAGCCCGACCCGGAGTTGGTCGCGCCCGAGGGCAGGCTGTCGCGATTCATGGTCACGCCCGCCACCTCGCAGCTGCGCCGGCTGCGCCAGTGGCCGCCGGTGCTGGTGGCGATGCTGCGCGAGCGCGGCGTGGCGACCTAGGATGGCCGCTGACGGCGAGGCGGATGCCCCCTCAGCCGGTGAAGACCGCCTCGGGCAATAGCGCGCTGACGATGTACTGACCGGCGTCGACGATCTCGGAGATCTTGAGGTCGACGGCGAGGCTGCACAACAGGTAGGCGTCGACCGGAGTGAGGTCATAGGTCTGGTGGATGTGGTCCACCATGGCCCGGATGGCGTCCTGTGACGCGGCGAACAGGTCGCCGCCCACGCCGGTCGTCGCGTAGAAGGGCGCCGAGTCCACCCGTGACGTGAGCGGCGCCGGCGTGCGGTACTGCGGGCTGGGGATCGACCGGCCCTTGTGCAAGGTGAAGCGCAGAGAGGCGTACATCGGCGCCTCCAGCCCGGTGACGCACACCTCGCCGTCGCCCTGACAGCCGTGGGCGTCGCCGCAGGAGAAGAGGGCCTGCTCGACCTCGACCGGGAGATACAACGTCGACCCGGCCACGAGCTGGCGGATATCCATGTTGCCCCCGAAGTTGCCGGGGGGCATGACCGGCGTTGCGCTGGCGCCGGCCGGGCACACGCCCATCGTGCCGAAGAACGGGGCCAGCGGGATCGCCACGTCCTCGCGCATGTACGCGAACTCGCCGTTGGTGATGTCAAAGACCCGGAGGTAGGCGTCGGGGAAGTCCTCGGGCAACAGTCCCAGTCCGGGCAACACCGCCGTCCACCCCCAGCCCTGGGTGTGGATGTCGAGGATCTCGACGGCCAGCATGTCCCCGGGCTCGGCGCCGGCGACCGCGATCGGGCCGTTGAGCGGGTAGAGCCGAGTCAGATCCAGGCCGGCGATCACACTGCTGTCTGAGTCGGGCGTGATCTGGTTGTCCACGACGTCGCGGGTCCACACCACGACCGTGTCGCCGGAGTCCACGACGACCCGCGGCTCATTGCCCGTGTCCCACGTGTAGTGGACCTGTTCGTCGGGCAGGTAGTGCGTGCGGGCCATCGGCCACCTCCAGGTCGGGTTCGGCGCAACGCTATGGGATCGCCCGCCGCACGGGCAACCCTGGTGCGGCGGACGCGTGCACGGCGCGTGCAGGAGCCACGTGCGAGAGAATCGTCGCGCGTTGCGCTTGCCGATCAGGAGATACGCCGCGCTGGCCCTGGCGGCTGTCGGGCTCGCCGGGTGCGGGTCCAGCGTGGTCACCACGACCACGTCGGACGACACCATCCCTCACGGCAAGCCGCACGTCATCCAGCCGTCCGCCGGCCAGCACGCCCCGGCCGTCACCGCCACCGATCCAGTCGGCGACATCCACGCCCACGCGCCGCCGCTCTCCCAGGTCAAGGCCGAGCTCAAGCTCGAGCACGTGGCCGCCCCGGTCACCAATGCCACGTACATCAACCCACTGCCCGACGTCACGCGCTGGGAGCGCACCGATCAGGGCGTCGACGCCGGCATGAACCCCGGCGCCCCGATCGTGGCCCCCTGCCGGGTCAAGATCCTGGACATCGAGCCAGGATGGTATGCGGGCCAGCCTCTCGTGTACTTCGAGCTGCTCGAGGGCGCGGACGCGGGCAAGGTGCAGTACGTGGCCGAGCAGATCACCGACGTCGCGCCGCCCGGCTCTATCGTGGAGCAGGGGCAGCCGGTCGCCCGCTACGCCAAGACCGGCACCGCGATCGAGTACGGCTGGTCGACGCTGAGCGGCATCACGCTGGCAGTGGCCACGACGGGTTACGAGGAGGGTGAGATCACGCCCGCGGGGCGCAGCATGCGCGCCTGGCTCAACGCCCTCGGGGCCGGCGCGGGGCCCGACACCTAGGCTGCCCCGCGACTCGGGTCACCGGCGGGTGTCCATGTGGGGCTGTCGCGTTCGTCGTAGGGGTGATAAACGAGAAGCGATGGCGCCGCGAGGCGGCATCCAACCCGGGAGGCTCGACGATGAAATACCTCATGTTTGTCTGCGTGGACGAGGCCCTGGCCACGCCCGAGGCCACGAGGGACATGGGCCCCGACACGGTGGCGTGGGTGCAGGAGATGGATGGGCGGGGCGTCCGCCTGCAGGGCAACCGGCTCCAGGAGCTCAGCACCGCCACCACGGTGCGCGTGCGCAGCGGCGAGGTGGTGCTGGCCGACGGACCGTTCGCGGAGACCAAGGAGCTGATCGCCGGTTTCGACATCATCGACTGTGCCGACCTCGACGAGGCGATCGAGGTGGCCGGCAAGCACCCCGTGGCACGGATCGGCTCGATCGAGGTGCGACCGTTCGCGGAGGATTGACAGACGGCGACGCCCAGCGTGCGGTTGCGGCGGCGTTCAGAGACGAATGGGGACGCATCGTGGCGGCGCTGATCCGGCGAACCGGCGACTGGGACCTGTCCGAGGAATGCGCGCAGGAAGCCTTCGCGCAGGCGCTGGCGCGTTGGCCCTCGGACGGCGTCCCGGACCGCCCGGGCGCGTGGCTGACCACGGTGGCCAAGAACCGGGCGATCGACCGTGTGCGGCGCGAGCGCCGAGGGGCGGAATTACTGACGCAGGCGGCGTCTGCGGAAGCCGAGGTGCAGGGGATGGACGACGACATCGATGAGAGTGGCATCGAGGACGACCGCCTGCGGCTGATCTTCACCTGCTGTCATCCGGCGTTGCCGCTGGAGGGGCGGGTGGCCCTTACGCTGCGCACGCTGGCCGGCCTGACCACCGCCGAGATCGCGCGGGCGTTCCTCGTGTCCGAGCCGACGATGGCCAAGCGCCTCGTGCGCGCCAAGGGCAAGATCGCCGGTGCGCGCATCCCGTACCGGGTTCCGCCCGCCCACCTCCTGCCCGAGCGCACCGGCGGGGTGCTCGCCGTCGTGTATCTGCTCTTCAACGAGGGGTACGCCGCGACCGGCGGCGCGGAGCTCATCCGCGCCCAGCTATGCGACGAGGCGATTCGCCTCGCCCGTGCGCTCAGTGCGCTCATGCCCGGCGAGCCCGAGGCGGCCGGCGTGCTGGCGCTGATGCTGTTTGCGCACTCCCGCCGGCGCGCCCGGCTCGACGCGGCGGGCGAGCTGATCACCCTCGAGGACCAGGATCGTGCGTTGTGGGACCGCGCCGAGATCGACGAGGCCCGCGCGCGTCTGCAGGGTGCGCTGCGTCACGGCCGCGCCGGCCCCTATCAGCTGCAGGCGGCGATCGCGGCCTGCCACGCCGATGCCGCCGATGTCGCCGACACCGATTGGGGGCAGATCGCGTCCCTCTATGACCTGCTGGCCGAGGTGATGCCATCCCCGGTGGTGGCCCTCAATCGCGCCGTGGCGATCGCCATGACCCAGGGCCCCGGCGCCGGCCTCGAGATCGTCGAGGCACTCCAGGCGTCAGGTGAACTCGCGGGCTATCACCTGTTCCACGCCACCCGGGCCGACCTGCTGCGCCGGCTGGGCCGACACGACGACGCCGCGGGCGCGTATCGCGAGGCACTGGAGCTGGCGGGCTCTGACGCCGAGCGGCGGTTCTTGGAGAAGCGTCTGCGGCGCGGCTAGTGTCGGGTCCCGTGACGCGTACGGGTGAGCGCCAGTCCTGACCGAGCCCGCCGCCAGCGGTCTGCGCGCCGCCACGCGCGCCACCTACGTGGCGTTCGCCGGAGCCGGGTTTGGCTTTGCCAGCTGGGCCTCGCGGATCCCGCAGGTGAAGGCGCACCTTCACCTCGACCCCTCGCAACTGGGGCTCGTCCTGCTCTCGCTCGCCGCCGGGTCGGTCACGTCGCTGCCGCTGGCGGGGCCGATCGTGGCCCGCTTTGGATCACGGCGGACGGTCATGGTCACCGGGGTCCTGGGCGGTCTGGGGCTCGTGGTGGTGGGGGTCGGCTACCGCATCGGGGTGGCGCCGGTCGTCGCCGGGCTGCTGTGCTGGGGCGTCGCGAGCGGGATATGGGATGTCGCCATGAACGTTCAGGGCGCCGTCGTCGAGCGCCTGCTGGGCCGTTCGATCATGCCCCGCTTCCACGCGGGGTTCAGCCTGGGCACGGTCACGGCGGCGGTGGGCGGCGCGGCGATGGTCGCGCTAGGGGTGTCGGTAACCGTCCACCTGACCATCGTCGGAGTGATCGTGGCCGTGGCGGTCCCCCTTAAGGCGCGCAACTTTATTTTGGACTCCGCGGATGCGGTCCCGCCCACCCGACAGGCGACCGGCGCCGGCGGGCCCGGCGAGCATGAGCCGACCAGCGCCCGGGACTCGCTCGGGGCGTGGCGCGAGCCGCGCACGTTGCTGATCGGCCTCTTCACACTGGCCTTCGCCTTCACCGAGGGAACGGGTAATGACTGGATCAGCCTGGCCACGATCGATCACCACCACGTCGCGCCGGCACTCGGCACGCTGGTGTTGGCGGTGTTCCTGGGCGCGATGACAACCGTGCGCTGGTTCGGTCCCGCGGCGCTCGACCGCTACGGTCGGGTGCCGGTGGTGCGCAGCCTGGCAGTTCTGGCCATCACGGGGCTGGTCCTGTTCGTGTTCGGCCCCAGCATGGTGCTGGCGTTCGTGGGGGCGCTGCTGTGGGGGGCCGGGACGTCGCTGGGGTTCCCGGTCGGGATCAGCGCCGGTGCCGATGAGCCCGCGTTCGCGGCGCCGCGGGTCGGCGTCGTCACCACCATCGGGTACTGCGCGTTCCTGGGCGGGCCGCCGTTGATCGGCTTCCTGGCCCAGAGGTCGAGCGTGGCCCACGCGATGGTGGCCGTCATCGTCGCGATGTTCGTTGCCGGCGCCATCGCCGGCGTTGTGCGGCCGCCCAGGGCGATGGCGGCGCCCGGACGCCGGGCCGGAGTCGAACAGACGTCCAATTAGCTTTAGGCCCTAAACCTCCACAAAGCGATTGCCGAAGAGAGGTGTGTCGAAAAGGCATACTCGTCGTGAGGCGGGGGCGCAAAGCCAGGGGTCTTCAGCCGAAGACCGCCCAGCTGCCGATAACCAAAAGTCAGTTCGCGCCGCCATGGATGGCGGCCCAACATGGAGGGTTTCAGTGCCTTTGGTTATCCACCCGCGAGTTCGCAAGACGATCGGCCGTATCGCCGCGTTGACCTGCGCCGCGGTCTTCGTCAGTTCCGGAGCGGCGTTCGCCGCTCAGTGCCCGACCCAGTCGGCCAAGCAGAAGTTCTCCAAGTGGGGCGACAGCTCCAGCTACTTCCTCGTCCCGGGTGGCTCGTTCGAGGGCACGCCGGCCCAGGTGGGCTGGAGCCTGTCGGGGGCGACCCTGACGGCGGGCAATGAGCCGTTTCACCTGAACGCCGCCAGTGACGACCAGTCGCTGGAGATTGGCGGGGGAGCAAGCGCCACATCGCCGGCGTTCTGCGTGGACAGCACCATGCCGAGCGTCCGGTTCTTCGTGCGCCAGACCGAGCCGGGCTCGGATCTGCGTGTCCAGGGCGTCGTGCCGACCCCGCACGGTCCGCTCACGGTGACCGTCGCCGACCTGCCGGATGGCTCTGTGTCCTCGTGGACGCCGGTCCAGATCACCGTCGAGACCAACCGGATCCCGAAGGGGTTCTCGATCGCGGCGGCGATGCGCTTCGTCGTCCCCAGCTCAGGCAGTTGGCAGATCGACGACGTCTACGTCGACCCCTACCGCGCCGGCTGAGCCCTGCCGGCGGAGCCGCAGCGAGCGGATGAGCATCATGGAGCCATACGCCGAGGAGTCGCAGTCGGCGACCGAGCGGCTGCTGGAGACGAGCTGGGAGGGACGCGAGCGCCGCGCCTCCGAGCGTGAGCTCGTCGTCGAGGCGTCGGCGGCCGCGCTGTTCGTCGTCGCCGCGGCAGTGCTCCTGCTGGTCGGGGGTGTGGCTGGCCTGCGTCCGCAGGTGGCGGTGCTGCTGGTCGTGATCTACGCCGTCGTGGGTCGCATCGAGTTTCCGGTCGGCGCCGGCTATGTGGTGCCCACCCAGCTCATTCTCGTGCCGATGCTGCTCATGTTGCCGCCGGCCATTGTGCCGGTGGCGGTGGCAGTCGGGCTGGTCAGCGGAACCGCCGCCGAGTACGCCCTCGGGCGGGTGCCGCCGCGCCGGATCCTGTCGGCCCTTCCCGACGCGTGGCATGCCATCGGCCCAGCGATCGTGTTGCTGGTGGCGGGCTCGCCGCGCATTGGCCTGCACCAGTTGCCGCTGCTCGCCGCGGCGTTCGCCGCCGGATGCGTCGTTGATCTGGCCGGCTCGATGGTGCGGATGCGGCTCGCCGGCGTGGTCCCCGACCTCAAGCTCCAGATACGCGTGATCGGCCTGGTGTGGGCGGTGGACGCGTCGCTGGCCCCGCTGGGCTTCCTCGCCGCGACGACCGCTCGTCAGGGGTTCGTGGCCATCCTCTTCGCCGTCCCGCTCGTGTTCCTCCTGTGGCTGCTGGCCCGCGACCGCAGCCAGCGCATCGAACAGGCCCACCGCCGCCTCAAGCTCGTCGAGCACGAGCGGGCGCGGCTGCAGATCGCCGTGCGCCGTCTCGGCGATGCCTTCGCCGCCAAGCTCGACCTCAGCGGTCTGCTGGAGATCCTGCTGCACGGATCGATCGAGGCCCTCGACGCCGACGCGGGGCGCTTGACGCTCACCGCCGGCCGCGCTCCGCTGGACCTCACCGCAGGCGCCGACGAAGCCCTGCGCGCGCTGGAGCGGCCGGCCGCCGCTCCGGCGTACCCGATCCAGGTCGGCGAGGCCGGCGCCTGGACGCTGAGCCTGCCCATGCGCGTCGCCGCTTCACCCCGCGTGGTGGCTGGAACGCTGCGCTTCGTGCGCGACGGCCGCGCCTTCGAAGAGGACGAGATCGCGCTCATCGCCGAGCTCATCTCCAAGGCCGAGCTCTCCGCCGCAGAGATCATCGCCCACCAGGCGATCCGCGAGCAGGTGGTCACCGACCCGCTCACCGGGCTGGGCAACCGTCGTAAGCTGAGCGCCGATCTGACCGCGGCGCTGCGCGACCCGTGCCCTTCGCGCCCATCGCTGTTGCTGCTGTTCGACCTCGACGGGTTCAAGGACTACAACGACACCTTCGGCCATCTCGCCGGTGACGCGCTCCTGGCGCGCCTGGGCCGCAAGCTCGACGCGGCCGTCGCCGGCGTCGGCGCGGCCTACCGCCTCGGCGGCGACGAGTTCTGCGCCCACATTCAGCTGCAGGACCAGGACTCCGATGAGGTCATCCTGCAGGCGTGCGCGGCCCTGGTCGAGAGCGGGGCCGAGCTCAGCATCGAAGCCTCGTTGGGCGTTGTCGTCCTGCCCCACGAAGCTGACAGCCCCGATCACGCGCTGCAGGTCGCCGACGAGCGCATGTACGCCAACAAGCGCACCCGCTCCACCGCGCGCAGCCAGGCCGGCGAGGTGCTGCTACGCACCATGCACGCCAAGCAGCCCGAGCTCGACGAGCACTCCTCCAACGTCGCCGAACTCGCCACGCGGGTGGCGCGGCGCCTGGGTCTTGGCGGCGAGGCGCTCGACGAGATCGCCCGGGCGGCCGAGCTGCACGACATCGGCAAGGTGGGCATCCCCGACGCCATCCTCAACAAGCCCAGCGGCCTCACTGACGGCGAGTGGGAGTTCATCTACCAGCACACGATCCTCGGTGAGCGCATCCTCCACGGCGCGCCCGCGCTGCGCCCGGTGGCGCGGCTGGTGCGGGCCAGTCATGAGCGCTGGGATGGCGGCGGCTATCCGGATGGGCTGCGCGGCGAGGAGATCCCGCTCGGCGCTCGGGTCGTCGCCGTGTGCGACGCCTATGAGGCGATGACCGCCAACCGCACCTACCGCGCCGCCGTCTCACACGAGACGGCCTGTCAGGAGCTCGTCCGCTCGGCCGGCACGCAGTTCGACCCCGAGGTCGTCGAGGCCTTCCTCACTGAGATCGAGACCGCCGGCGAGGAGCGAGAGGTCAACGCCGCCCAGCACGCGGCCGAGCACGTGCGGATGTTGCTGGCGGCGGCCGGGGTTGCGCAGGCCTGAGCCTCAACCGCTCGTTCTGGCGCTGCGCTCGAGCGACGGCGCCGGCACCCGCACGGGCTGGGCCTCGGCGACGACGTCGAGTGCATCGAGCACGTTGCGCAGGTTGACCAGCAGGGCTCCGAACATCGGCCACTGTCCGCCGTGGAGTTGCTCGTCCACCAAGCGATCGGACAGCTCGGTGACCCCGACGCGAGCGCGGCGCAGGCCGTCGGCGTCCGCCTCTTCCACGGCCGCGCCCGCGCCCTGAAGCAGCTCCAGCCACGGTTCGCGAAACGCCGGGTTCCACTCCTCTGGGGCCAGGCGAGCGACGCGGATGGTCCGTGCCATGCTGCGCGTCTCGGCCAGCGCCTGGGCGAGGCGGTTGATGACCTGCGTCAGTTCCTCCGCGGCGCGCATGCGCCCGGGCACCGTGGGGCGGGGGTTCAGCCGGCCGCTCTGGCGGGCCTCGTCGAGCACGTGCCAGGCACGCTCGATGTCGCGGTCGAGCCGGTCGGCCTCGGCGATCCAAGCATCGGCCGCGTCCGACGCACAGCCCTCGCGCAGCTCGGTGGCGATCCTGGTCAGCAACTCCCCGAGGCGATCGTCGATGAGGTCGATGTGGCGGGCGGCCGCCCGGTCGCGCAGCGGTGGCCACACCAGCAGGTTCACCAGCAGTCCCACGGCGATCCCGACGCCGGTGTCGAGGAGCCGGTCAGCCAGCATCCCGTTGTTGCCGACGTACCCGGTGGTGAGCACGACGACGGCCGTGGTGGCAGTGGTCATCGGCGCGCGCAGGCCGGGGACGGCACCCGCAAGCGATCCCACCAGCACCGCGACCCCGAGGCTGAGCGCGTCGGCACCGAAGACCTGTGAGGCGCCCGCGGCGATGAGCACCCCGAGCACGCTCGCGCCCGCCTGCTGACCGGCACGCGTGAGGGTCCCGAACACCGTGGCGTGCACGGTGAGAAGCGCCGCCCAGGGCGCCATGAACGCCTGTGAGAGGTGAAAGACATGGACCGCGATCACCCACGCCACCACCGCGGCGCCGACCGTCTTGGCCAGCTGGGAGGCCTCCGCCCAGGTGATCGGGTCGCGCAGCCGTTGGCTGATCTCCGCCCGCATCCTGCAACACCCGATACCCCTGAGTGGGTGGCCCGACACGGCGGTGCGGTGGCATCGGGCCACCCGACGCGGCGGTGCGGTGGCATCGGGCCACCCGACGCGGCGGCGCGCTGGCGTCTTGCCACCCGACGCGGCGGTTCGCCTGCGCCCCCGAGCGGACGGCGAATCCTGACACCACAGAGCGCACGATGCGCTTCCCGGGAGCGTGTGCTCTGAGATGTCGGCATCACTCAGGTTTCAGAGCACACGGTGCCGATTTGGAGGGCGTGCGCTCTGAAATGTCGGAGGCTCGGGTCTGCATGGGCGCGGTAACGTCGGCGTCGTGGCCAAGCGCGCTCAGACCAAGGCAGCCGAAGCGGTCCGCGCGAGTGTCGCCGGCGACGGCCGTGGCCCCGAGATCGTGCAGACGGTCCTCGCCCGCGCCGACCAACTGGGGGTGTTGGGCTGGGTCCGCGACGACCCCGACGGCCGGGTGCGCATCCACGCCGAGGGCGCGGTGGGCGCCCCGGGAGATTTGGTTGACGGGCTCGGGGCAGCGGCCGGCGGTTCAGATGTCGAGACCGAGAGGGTCAAGGCCGAGGGTCACGAGCAGTTCGCCGTGCGCGGCGTGAGCGCGGGCGAGTTCGTGATCCAGGAGCACCAGGCGACGGCCCACCACTACGACCTGCGCCTCGAGGTCGACGGGGTGATGCGGTCGTGGGCGGTGCCCAAGGGCCCGTCGCTGGATCCGGCGGTCAAGCGCCTGGCGGTCCAGGTGCCCGACCACGACACCGGCCACAACAGCTTCGAGGGCGCCGGCCACGGCGGCGGCGTGATCGTGTGGGACCGCGGGACCTATGAGCAGGGCGGGCGCGTCCCCTGGCCCGAGGCACTGGACCGCGGCCACGCCGTGTTCGTCCTCCACGGCGAGAAGCTTCAGGGTGGCTTCGCCCTCCAGCGCACCGGTCGCGGCGATGCACCGCAGTGGCTGCTCATCAAGCGCCGCGACGAGCACGCCCGCGCGGGCTCAGAGGTCGTCGCTGAGCGCCCGGAGTCAGTGGTGACCGGCCGGACGCTGGGCGAGACGATCGACGGCTGAGCTCAGCCGCCGTTGGACGTCAGGTCCTTGAGGAACGTCCGCAGGTTGGAGACGTGCTGGCCGTTGACGGTGGCGATGCAGTCGGCGTCGACCACCCCGGCCAGCGTCCCGCCCTGGAACACATCGGACACGCTGAGGCAGTAGCCCTTGCGGTAGGCCAGCCACGCCCGGTGGCCGGCGATGAGGTCGCGGCGGGCCGAGGTCGTGTGCAGCGCATTGAAGATCTTCTGGTTGAACGCGTCGATCTGCTTGTCGCTGTGAAGGATCTGCTGCTCGGCGCAGCCCTCCTCCTGCAAGGTCGAGCGGTTGCCCGGCTGTCCCGAGCACGGCATGGGAGTGAAGGGCTCGTGGATGACGGGCGGTGCGAGCTTGGCGGCATGGCCGCTTGACGCGCCGGCGGGCGCCACGGCGGCCAGGGCGACGGTCGCCGTGGTCGCGGCGAGGACGATGAAGGATGACAAGCGGTAGGGCATGTTCGAGCTCCCGGTCTGACTCAAAAGGGTTGAGTGTTGGCAACCTACCGACCATGTGCGCCGAGGACAGCGCCCTCGTGGTCCTTCAGACCGCTCGCCTCGAGCTCGAGCCGTTGACCGCGACGCATGCCCAGGAGATGGCGCCAGTGCTTGCCGATGAGCGCCTCTACACCTTCACCGGCGGCCGGCCACCGACGCTCGGCGAGCTACGGGCGCGCTATGCGCGCCAGGTCAAGGGCCGCTCGCCGGACGGCGTCGAGGGGTGGTCGAACTGGATCCTGCGCCGCCGCTCAGATGATCTG
>DASXDW010000021.1:0-28144 GCA_036490435.1 Solirubrobacteraceae bacterium | reverse complement strand
ATGGGCGCCGATCCCATCGCCTGCGCCGCACTGGCCGGCGGGGCCGAGGTCAAGGCCTTCTTCGTGCGCAAGGAGGCCAAGACCCACGGCCTCTCACGGCGGATCGAGGGGCCGCTGCTCGAGGCCGGGGATCGGTGCATGCTCGTGGAGGACGTCGTGACCACGGGCGGCTCGACCCTGCGGGCGCTGGAGGCAATCCGCGACGAGGGCCACGAGGTGTGTGGCGTGCTGGCGATCTGCGACCGGCTGGCCGGGGGCGTGGAGGCGATCGCGGAGGCTGCGGGGGTGCCCGTCGTGGCGCTGACCACGATCGACGAGGTGTATCCGGAGCGCCCGGACCGCACCGGGTAGTCCGGGTTCCTTTGGCGTTCCGCGGGGCACCGGCGAACGTCAACTGCGGCTTGGGAAGGTGGAGTTGCGGAGTTGGCGGCAAGCCGAAGTGCGACATTTTTATGCGGATCGCAGAAAAACATCGCGAACGCGAGCCAGAGGCGTCGCGCGGGTCGCCGCTCACACCCCGGCCTCCCCTCGATAGCCGCCGTTTGAAGTTCGCCGGTGCCCCGCGGAACGCCCAAGAGGGCCGGCCGGCGTCAGTGCAGCTGCGGGAGCGACTTACAGAACGCCGAGACCTGATGGTCGGCCTGGACCAACCACCCGTCAGACGTCGGAGTGAACATCACGATCGGGTTGCCGTGAGCGATGGCCTGCCCGTACTTGAAGCCGATCTTGGAGACGTTGACGCCCAGGGTGTAGGCCAGGGCCGTCTGGTACTCCAGGCGGGTCAGGGGCTCGCCGCAGGCCCGCACGCGCGCCGCTCCACCCAACTGGCCGATCACCGAGTTCAGCTTGCCCAGCTCGACAGTCCGGGCCCGCTGGACATGGATGTCCTTGTGCTCGGTCCGCGCGGCCGAGAGCGCCGGGGGCAGCAAGCCGATGACCAGCAGGCCCACGGCCACCGCCCCCACCGCCGTCGCCGCCGGGCCGGTCACGGCGCCCAGCCGCGGCGGGTCGGCCAGCACCCGCCCCACGAACACCCCGGCGAGCACGACCATCACGCCCGCCGCCTCGAACATGTAGCGGGCCAGGCCCGGCCAGCCGTGCAGGGCGAAGGCGATCTCCACGAGCACCCAGCCCAGGACGCCGCCGGCCAGCGCCAGCGTCACGCGGTCAGCCCAGGATCGCCGCCACGCCGCCAGAGCCACCGCCAGCAGGGCGGCGATCTCCAACGGCCAGTAGTGCAGGTCCAGGAAGCGGCTGATGGTGCCGCCGATCTGATCTGAGGTCAGCCGGCGACCCGAGTCCATCGCATTCGCAGCGGCTACGAACGGCGTGCGCGAGGTCAAAGCCGGAATGCCGAACCACAGCAGCGCCATCGCCACCACTCCGCCGATCAGCACCGGGCGCGTCTGCGGGCGCCGGACCCATGCCCAGAGGAAATAGAGACCCAGGAACGGCCACACCTCGGGGCGACCCAGCCCCGCCAGCACGCCGGCCAGAAACGCGAGACGCACCCGCCCGTCGAGGTGCAGGTCGATCGCCGCCAGGCACAGCGACACGATCATCGGGTCTGACTGCGAGCTGAGGATGTAGTGGAAGTAGTCCTGGATGCCCAGCAGCGCCAGGCCGGCGAAGATCGCGGCCACCCAGGCCGCCCAGCGCCGTTCGGGCGGGGCGTCGGTGAGCTTGTAGGCGATGCGCCCGGCGAAGATGACCCCGCTGAGGGAGACCGCCGCCGAGGTGATCATCCACAGCCGCAGCTCGTGGGAGCCCAGCAGCGCGTAGACCACGGTGAACACGTAGGGCAGTGGCTTCCACGACGGCGCGGCGTTCGTGTCCAGCCCGCCGTGCAGCGTCATGTGGCCCCACGTCAGCCACCCGTAGGGATCAAAGCCGGGGCGGGTCTTGGCCCAGATGACCAGCGCCGCGGAGAACACCACCAGCGCTGCGGCCACCAGCCAGCCCAAATACCCCGCTCCGAACCGGCGCGTGGACGGGCTCGAGACGGCGCGACTGTGGGGTTCTGACCCGTCGGGACGGGACGGGCCGGCTTCGAGGGTGCTCTCGGACATCGAGGACGCGCGGACCGTAGCACGGGGCAGTCGGCATCTCCCGGGACCGGCCGGCCCTGATGCACCACCATGGCGAGTTGCGCCCTACAATCCGTTTCCTCGCCGGGGAGGAGAACGTGCCCCCGGCAGGAATCGAACCTGCATCCCGCGCTTAGGAGGCGCGTGCTCTATCCGTTGAGCTACGAGGGCTTGAGCGCTGAGGGTAACCATCCATGCTCGCCCGTCTATTCGTTGAGCACGCATTAATCGTGAGTGACAGCAAATCGCCGATCTGCTTCGATCCGGACATGGAGGTTGGTAGGTGCGCCGCGAGGTCGGCCGTTAGCCCATGAGCGTTGGTTCAGAGCTCCTCGTCGAGCCCGGAGCCAACATCGATGTCCGCGAGCTTGCCGGCAAAGAGGTCCAGGCCCGGTCCCCGCGCCAGCTTTTCTGGCGCCGGTTCCGCTCTGACCGGGTGGCGATGGCGTCAGCGGGGTTCATCATCGCGCTCATCGTCATCGCGATCCTCGCGCCGTTGGTGGTCAAGCTCCTCGGCCTGCCGGGCCCCAACGTCCAGGATCCCAACGCCACCGACGCGTTCGGCAGCCCTCTCGGTCCCACCGCCGCGCACCCGTTCGGCGTCGACGGCGTGGGCCGGGACGTGGCCAGCCGCGTCATCTACGGCGCGCGTGTGTCGTTGGTGGTCGGGATCTTCGGGACCGCGATCGCCACCGTGATCGGGACGGCCATCGGCCTGCTGGCCGGGTTCTACCGCGGGTGGGTCGACACGGCGATGTCGCGGTTCGTCGAGGTGTTTCTCGCCTTCCCGGTGCTTGTCCTCGGGCTCGGCATCGGCGCTGCGTGCGGCGTGCGGGGATGTGCGGGCGGCCTCATCCAGCCGGGGATCGGGACGGTGCTGTTCATCATCACCATTTCGACCTTCACCTATATCGCCCGCATTGCGCGCGGCCAGGTGCTCTCGCTGCGCGAGAAGGAGTTCGTGGAGGCGGCACGTTCCCTGGGGGCCTCGAACCGGCGCATCCTCTTTCGCGAGATCCTGCCCAACCTGACCGCGCCGCTGGTCGTCTACGCCAGCCTGCTCATTCCCACCAACATCCTGCTGGAGGCGGCGCTGTCGTACCTGGGGGTGGGCATCAGACCACCAACGGCGAGCTGGGGGCAGATGATCGCCGACGCCACCCCCATCTTCAACACCGCCTGGTGGTACATGGTCTTTCCGGGAGCAGCTCTGCTCCTCACCGTCCTTGCGTTCAATCTGGTCGGCGACGGCCTGTTGGACGCGCTGAACCCGCGCGGGGAGACGTGATGAGCTCCATGGCTCATTGGGGAGCGTCCTCCGCGTTTCAATCACAGGAGGAATCACCCTATGAGGGGTAGTCGCAATCTGATCGCGCTCGCGATCATTGCCGTACTCGCCGTCGGGGTGGCGGCGTGTGGAAGTAGCGGCTCGTCCAAGAGCTCGTCGACCGGAGGCGGAGGAGCCTCCACCACGCCGAGCAGCGGCGGCGTCAAGGCACCGCCGCTCAAGGCCGGCGAGAACCCGGACGGCCAGCAGCTCTATGGCAAGAAGAAGGGCGGCGTGCTCAACGTCGTCTCCAACGGAGACTTCGAGCACCTCGACTCCGGTTCGGCGTACTACGCGCTGGACTATTCGATCATCCAGGCCACGACCCGGCCGCTGTTCTCATATCCGCCCAACTCGGCCAACACGGTCCGTCCGGACCTGGCCACCGAGATCCCGACGGAGGCGAACGGCGGAATCACCGACGGCGGCAAGACCGTCACGGTCCACATCCGCACGGGCGTGCACTACAGCCCGCCGGTCAACCGCGAGGTGACCGCGCAGGATGTGGCCTTCGCCCTCGAGCGCGGCGCCAACCCCAACGTCGGTAACGCCTACTGGCCGGCCTACTTCGGCGCGGCCTCGCCGGCGCCGATCGTCGGCTCGACCAGCCCCAAGTACAAGGGCGGTCCGTTGTCCGGCATCCAGACGCCGAACAAGACCACCCTGGTCATTCATCTCATGAAGCCGGGCGCGGCGTTGATCGTCGATGCGCTCAGCCTGCCTCTGTCGGCTCCGCTGCCCGAGTCGTTCGTGGGTCCGCTCGACAAGCACGCGCCCACCACGTATGGAACGCAGTACCTGGTGTCGACCGGCCCGTACATGATCCAGTCCGACAAGACCGGCAAGATCCAGGGCATCGGCTACCAGCCCGGCAAGTCCGACACGCTGGTGCGCAACCCGAACTGGAACGCGAAGACCGATTTCCGTCCCGCCTATCTGGACAGGATCAACTTCAACATCGGCGGCGACTCGACCGTGATCGGTCAGCAGACACTCAAGGGCTCGCACATGGTGATGCTCGACACGCCGACGAACTCGACGGTCAAGCTCGCCTATGAGAACTATCCCTCGCAGATCACGTTCACGCCGGGTTCGGGCGACCACTACCTGACCCTCGACACCCAGCACGGCGTGTTCAAGAACGTGAACATCCGCCGCGCGATGTGGGCCGCCCTCGATCGCATGGCGATCGTGAAGGCTCGAGGCGGTCTCCTCGTGGCCGAGCCGGGGACGCACTTCATCTACCCCGGAGTCATCGGCTACCCCCAGGCCGGCGGCGCCGCCGGACCCCAGGTCGACTTCAACAAGAACGTCAACGGCGACCCGGCGGTGGCGGCGAAGTACATGAAGGCAGCCGGCTACCCGAGCGGTAAGTACACCGGTTCGGAGACCACCCAGATCGTGGTCGGCGCGGAGGGCAATGGACCGCAGATCGCGCAGATCGTGCAGAACGCGGCCACGTCCATCGGCCTGCACCCGAAGGTCAGCCTCATCGACCAGTCCGTCATGTACTCCAAGTACTGCGGCGTGCCGAAGCAGCAGATCGATGCCTGCCCGACGGCCGGCTGGATCCGTGACTTCGCCGATCCGCTGAGCGTGCTGTACCCGACGTTCTACGGCCCGGCGATCGTGCCGACGAACAACTCCAACTGGAGCCAGCAGAACGACCCGACGATCAACTCCGCGATGGTCAAGGCGGCGCTCGTCCAGAACCCCGCGGCGCACGCCCAGGCGTGGGCCAACGTCGACAAGATGCTCGTCGACCAGGCGGTTGCCGTGCCGGAGGACTTCGACAACCAGCCGAACCTGGAGGCGAAGGACGTGGCAGGGGTCAACATGCTGTGGAACGAGGGGAGCTGGGACTTCTCGTTCACGTCCCTGAAGTAGTCATTCCGTCAAGGCACGGTCCCGCCGCCCTCGGGCGGCGGGGCCGGCGCCACGTCATCTGACCCTCGTCGACTTCTCATGGCCACCTACATCGCCCGCCGCGTGCTCTGGGGGATCGTGCTCATCATCCTGGTGAGCGCGCTGACGTTCGTCTTCTTCGACATCCTGCCGAGCGCCGATCCCGCGGTGCTGCGTGCGGGCCGCAACTCGAGCCCCGCGACGATCGAGCACATCCGCGTCGAACTGGGGCTCAACAGGCCGGTCTACCAGCAGTTCTTCGACTACATGAAGAACATCATCCTGCACGGGAACTTGGGCTACAGCTTCTACTCGGGCGCCTCTGTGCTGAGTCTCATTAAGGATCGTCTGCCGGCCACGCTGTCGCTCACCGTGGGCGCGGCGGTGCTGTGGCTGCTCATCGGCATTCCCATCGGGATCATCTCCGCCGTCAAGCGCGGCTCGGTGGTCGACCGCAGCACCATGGCGGGCGCACTGGCGGGCGTGTCGTTCCCGGACTTCTGGCTCGGGCTCGTGGTCCTGTTCCTCTTCGCCGACGACATCGGCCGCTTCCATGTCTTCCCGGGCGCCGGCAGCTACGTCGGGCTGACGGTCAGCCCGGTGCATTGGTTCACCTCACTGCTCATGCCCTGGTTCGTGCTGGCCTCCACTTCCGCCGCCGTCTACTCCCGGGTTCTGCGCGGGGCCCTCATCGAGGCCATGGGCGAGGACTACATCCGCACCGCGCGGGCCAAGGGCTTGACCGAGCGGCGTGTCATCTGGCGCCACGGCGTGCGCTCGGCGATCACCCCGGTGGTCACCATCTTGGGCCTCGACATCGGGGCGCTCCTCGGCGGCGCCGTCATCGCCGAAACGGTCTTCGACATCCCCGGCATCGGCAGGCTCAACTACCAGGCGATCATCCAGTCAGACTTTCCGATCGTCCAGGGGACGGTTATCCTGGCGGCGCTGTTCATTGTCGTTGCGAACATCATCGTCGATATCGCGTACGCCTATCTCGACCCACGTGTGCGGTACTCGTGAGCACGGATAGGCGGCCGCCGCGGTGACCGACCCGCTCCTCTCCGTCGACGACCTCCGGGTCTCGTTCCGCACCGGCGATGGCACGGTCCGTGCCGTCGACGGCATCTCCTACAGCGTCGAAGCGGGCAAGACGCTGGGGATCGTCGGCGAGTCCGGGTCCGGCAAGACGGTTTCGTCCCTGACCACGCTCGGGCTCACCCGGGTCAGCAACGCGACGGTCAGCGGACAGATCATGTTCGACGGCCAGGACATGGTCACCCTGCCTGACGAGAAGCTGCGAGGGGTCCGCGGCAACGACATGGCGATGATCTTCCAGGATCCGCTGTCGGCGCTGCATCCCTTCTACAAGGTCGGCTGGCAGCTCGTCGAGGCGATGCAAGCGCACCGCAGCCTGAGCCGGTCGGCCGCGCGGGCGCGCGCCGCCGAACTGCTGGACCTCGTCGGCATCCCCGACCCCAAACGGCGACTGGACCAGTACCCGCATGAGTTCTCCGGAGGCATGCGGCAGCGGGCGATGATCGCCATGGCCCTCTCCAACGAGCCCAAGCTGCTCATCGCCGACGAGCCGACCACGGCCCTCGACGTCACCGTTCAGGCCCAGATCCTGGCGCTGCTCGAGGATCTCCAGAGCCGCCTCGGGACCGCCATCATCATCATCACCCACGACCTCGGGGTTGTCGCCGAGATCGCCGACGACATCTGCGTCATGTACGCCGGGCGCATCGTCGAGCGGGGGAGCACCGAGGACATCTTCAACTCGCCCCAGCACCCCTACACCTGGGGGCTGCTCAACTCGATCCCGCGGCTCGACAGCCCTCGCGGGGAGGAGCTCGTGCCGGTTGCGGGCCGTCCACCGAGCCTCATCAACCGCCCCAGCGGCTGCCATTTCCATCCGCGCTGTCCGTATGTCCGCGATGCCCACCGGCGCATCGACCCCAAGCTCTCCCCGGTGGACGGGAGCGCGGAGCACGTCGTCGCCTGCCTGCTGGAGTCCTCGGTCCGCAGCCGCATCTGGGATGGCATCCAGACCGGGCGCGACCGCGAGTCGCTGCAGCGGATGGCCGCGGCGTCACCAGAGCCCGCGGTGCCTGCCGACGCCGCGGATGCGCCGGAGTCCGAGGGCACGGACATCGAGCCCTCCGAGGAGGGCGTGGTCGAGTCCGAGCGCCACGGCGAGCAGCAGCTGTTCACGCAGCCCGTCGACGAGGTCGACCATCGGCTGGAGCGCAACGAGCGCACAGGCGACGTCATCACCGGACCGGAGGACACGTAGAGCGATGACCAATCTCGTCGAGGTCCGCGACCTCACCAAGCACTTCCCCATCAAGCGCGGCGTCATCTTCCAGCGCCAGATCGGCGCGGTGAAGGCCGTGGACGGCGTCTCCTTCGACGTCAAGGAGGGCGAGACGCTCGGCATCGTGGGCGAGACGGGATGCGGCAAGAGCACCACCGCCCGCCTGCTGTGCCGCCTGATGGATCCGACGTCGGGGACCATCACCATCGACGGTCGCGATGTCGGAGCCCAGAAGGGCGATGAGCTCAAGGCGATGCACCGCCAGGTGCAGATGGTCTTCCAGGACCCGTATTCGTCGCTGAACCCGCGCAAGTCGGTCGGGTCGATAATCGCCGACCCGTTCGTCATCCACGGTCTCCACACCGGCAAGGGCGAGCGCAAGCGCCGCGTCCAGGACCTGATGGATCGGGTCGGCCTGAACCCCGAGCACTACAACCGCTACCCGCACGAGTTCTCGGGGGGCCAGCGCCAGCGCATCGGCGTGGCCCGGGCCATCGCCCTGGAGCCCAAGCTCCTCATCGCCGACGAACCGGTCTCCGCGCTGGACGTCTCCATCCAGGCTCAGGTGCTCAACCTGCTGCGCGAGCTCCAGCGCGACATGGGCCTCACCCTCGTCTTCATTGCCCACGACCTCTCGGTGGTGCGTCACATGTGCGACCGCGTGGCCGTCATGTACCTGGGGCGGATCGTCGAGATGGCCGAGAGCGACGTCCTCTACTCCCAGCCTCGCCACCCCTACACGGGCGCGCTGCTCTCGGCGGTTCCGGTACCCGACCCCAGCGGGGGGACCAAGCAGCGCCAGTTGCTCACCGGCGACGTCCCCAGCCCGGCCAACCCGCCGTCGGCGTGCCGGTTTCACACCCGCTGCCCCAAGGCCCAGCCCAAGTGCTCGGAGGACGATCCGCCGCTCGAAGCAAAGCCCGGCGGGTCGATCGCGGCCTGCCACTTCCCGCTGACCGACGAGGAGATCGCCTTGCGGCTGCCCCAGGCCCTGACACGCCTGCGCGCCAGCCAGCCCGAGCACGCGACGTAGCCGCGGCCGCGGGCTCAGAGCCCCGGCAACTCAGTCCTGGTTGTCCTCGTTGTCCTCGTTGTCTTCGTCGTCGTCGTCGTCCTCATCGTCGTCCTCGTCATCGTCGACGTAGAGCGACTCGGACGCAAGCTCGCTGCCACCCTTGTCCCACAGCTTGATCTCCAGCAGGTCAGAGCGGTAGTTGTCAGGTGCCAGCAGGGTGAAGCGCTCCTCGATGAGCCCGCACTGGTCCACGGCGAGGTTGGCGAGCTCGGCGGTGACCACGGCGCCGCCAGGGATCATCGGCACGCCCCACACGAGCGTCATGTCGGCGGTGTTGCCCTGTTCGCCGCGCCACTGGCCCACAACCTCGTCGTTGATATCCAGCTTCCAGTCCGGGTTGCTCTCAGCCGTCTCGGAGGTGTAGTCCGCGGTGGCGTCGAACTCGACGGGGCCGCGGCCACCCTGCTCGCCGCCCTCGCGAAACGAGACGAAGCCGAACAGCTCATAGCCCGTGGTGGTGCGGGCGACCGCCGGCACGTAGGTCCGCCCCTCGTAGGAGCGGTCGGGGAACCAGGCGATGTCGCCAGCGTCACCCAGATCCTCGCCCTCGGAGTTGATATCCCGGCAGGCGGCCAGAAAGTGGTCGCGCAGTGTGTCGGCCCAGCGGCCGTAGGGCAGCGCCTCCTGGGGAGGCTCGGCGGCGAAGCTGATGACGTAGCGGTCGGTGGGGGGCATGTGCGGCCGGGAGCCTAGCGGGCTGCGGGGATCCCTGTGGGGGTCGGGCTTGCCACGGGCACCGACGAACGTCAACGACGGCTATCGAAAGCGAGGCCGAGGGCGTCCGGGCGGTCTCGGCGCCCTCTCAGCGGGGTCTTGGGAGATTTGGGGCCTCCGACACCCTTTATCTACCAGGACTCCCTGCAAGCGGGCATATTTGCGCCCCAGCCCACCCTTCCCAAGCCCTGCTGTTAGCTCCGCCCGTGCCCCCCACGACACGGGACCCCGACAGAGGGCCTAGTAGGCCCCTCGCCGCGACAGCACAGCCGGAATGGTCTTCACCAGGATCGAGAGATCGAGCAGGATCGACCAGCGCTCCAGGTAGAGGAAGTCCAGGCGCACGAGGTCGTCGAAGTCCAGCTCGGCGCGACCGGAGACCTGCCACAGGCCGGTGATCCCGGGCATGACGAGGTAGCGCTTCTTGTGCCACTCGTCCAGGCGCTCGAAGTCGCGCATCGGCAGCGGGCGCGGGCCCACCAGCGACATCTCGCCGCGGATGACGTTGGCCAACTGGGGCAGTTCGTCCAGGGAGAAGCGGCGCAGGAAGCGCCCGGCGGGGGTCAGGCGCGGGTCCTCGCGGATCTTGAACAGGGCGCCGGAGCTCTCGTTGAGGGGCTCGAGGTCGAGCTGGACCTGCTCGGCGTGCTCACGCATCGTCCGGAACTTGAAGCAGTGGAAGGGCTTGCCGCCCATGCCGGGGCGGATTGAGCGATAGATGACCGGTCCCGGGGAGCTGAGCTTGACGGCGAGAGCGATGGCGGCGAGTACTGGGGACAGGAACACGAGCGCGATCGATGACAGCGTGAGGTCGAAGGTGCGCTTGGCCGCGAACTGGACGCCGTCGAACACCGGCGGGCGAAGGGTGAACAGCGGAACCGATTCGCCGGGCATGAACACCGCGCGGTCGATGAGGATCTCCATCGTCGACGGCGCCACCTGCACGGTGACCCCCCGCTGGTGGCAGCGATCGACGAGATCCAGCGCGCGCTCCTGCGGGAAGTCGGGGTCGGCGATGATGACCTCGTCGATGCGCTCCTCGTCCAGCACGTCGGAGAGCTGGTCCAGCCGGCCCAGCGAGCGCAGGCCGTTCTGGGGCCGCGGGGTCAGCGAGATGTAGCCGACGAGGTCCACCTGCGTCCGCGAGCGGCCGCCCAGCGCGTGCGCGACCTCCTCGATGTGGCGGCCCGACCCGACCAGCAACGCACGCCGCCGGTAGCCGGCCTGTTCGAGCGCCCAGCCGGTGAAGCGGGTGTAGCACTCGCGTAGGACCGAGATGTACGCCGTACCGAAGAACAGGGCGCCGTAGAAGATGTAGTAGCTCTTGAAGTGGTTGCCGGTAGCCAGGGCGAAGATCAACGCGATCACCGTGGCCTGGAACAGGCCGGCGAAGATCTTGGGCAAACCGGGGCGGCGCGGGCGGTCGGCGTACAAGTCGAGCCGCGCGAACATCAGCACCGTGAGCAGGTAGGCGAAGGCCAGCGGGCTGCGGGTACTGCTCCACGTCGCGCCCACCGTGAAGTCGCCCCGCAGGGCCAGCTTGATCGCCGTGGCGGTGAGGATCGCCGCGGTGACGCCGACGAAGTCCAGCAGGAGCAGGGTCAGGACACGCGTGAGGCGGCGCAGCGTCTCCTTGCGCAGCAGGAACATGAGCAGGGGCGGCCGCTTGCGCCGAACATCGCGTTCGGGCAACACCACCGGCACGGCGCCGCCGTGCCTACCGTTGCGGCTTGGGATGGCCTCTTTGTGATCGATTGTCACGCTAAGCAGGGGCGATTACATGGACCCCCGCACGTCGTAACGGTATCTCGTCTCTGAAGTTACGTGGAAGGTGGCCGTGCAGCGTCCTCGCTGACGTCCGCTTTATGCGGGGTGATCCCGCTGACCCAGTCGCCTTCCTCGCGCTTCCAGATCGGCGCGCGGGCCTTGATCTCGTCGATGATCTCGCGGGCGCCGGCGAATGCCTCGGCGCGGTGAGGCGCCGACACCGCGATTGCCACCGAGGGCTCTGACAGCGGCACCGCGCCGACCCGGTGCTCGGCAGCGGCGGCGCACAGCCCGTGGCGCTCGATGGCCTCGCTCACGATGCGCTCCATGTGGCGTTCGGCCATCGGCACGTAGGCCTCGTAGTCCAGTTCGGCCACCTCGCGCGTGACCCCGGTGAAGGTGACCACGGCTCCGGCTCGGGGATCGGACACCCGGGCCACCAGCGGGTCGAGCGTCAGCGGCTCGTCGGTGACCCGCACGTGCGCGACGCGGATCGAACCTCCGGACACCGGCGGGATCAACGCCAGCTCATCTCCGGCCGCGAGGCCGTGGCCATCGTCGGCGTACTCCTGGTTGACCGCCATGACCACCGGCACGTCGCCGATCACGTCACTCATTCGGGCCAGCGCGTCGGCCACGCGCGCGCCCTCGGGCAGTTCCAGCGCGACCTCGTCGCAGCCGGCGCGCTCGCGCAATCCGGCGAAGAGGCGGACGGTGACGTTCATGCCCCGAAGGCTACGCCAGTGTTGAGGCGTGATTAGGACGGCCGCCCGGCGGACGCGATGTTGCCTATCCTCCCGGCTGTTTTCTGGGACTCAAAGAGGAGGAGCGCTATGCGTTCAATCAGGACATGGCTGTCCGCCGCGGTGCCGCTGGTCTGTGCGGCAGCCATCGTGGGCTGCGGCAGCAGCAACTCATCGTCAACATCGTCGGCCGCCGCGGCACCGACCACGTCGTCATCGTCATCGGCGGCGAGCACGGGTACAGGGACCGCCACTTCCAGTTCGGGCGCCGCGGGCGCGGACACCTCGGTGGCCGCATTGGTGCCGTCCGCCGTCAAGTCAAAGGGCACGTTGACCGTGGCCTCTGACGCGAGCTACCCGCCCAACGAGTTCTTCGCGTCCGATGGCCACACGGTCATCGGGATGGATGCCGATCTCGCCAAGGCGCTGGCCGGGGTGATGGGGCTGAAGGCCAAGGTCGTCAACGAGACCTTCGACGGCATCATCCCTGGTCTAGCCGCAGGCAAGTACGACATGGGCGCTTCATCGTTCACTGACACCAAGGCCCGTGAGAAGGTCGTCAGCTTCGTCGACTACTTCTCGGCCGGAACGTCCTTCATCACCAAGGCGTCGGGCGGTGCGTCGGTGAGCGGCCTCGCCGACCTGTGCGGCAAGACGGTCGCAGTGGAGAAGGGCACCACCGAGGAGACGGACGCGAGTGGCCAGAGCGGCAAGTGCAAGAAGGCGGGCAAGCCCGCTGTCACGGTGCTGACGTTCGCCGATCAGAACGGCGCCAACCTCGCGCTGTCCAGCGGTCGAGCGCAGCTCGTCATGGCCGACTCACCTGTGGCTGCCTACGCCGTCAAGAAGTCAAACGGCCAGTTCAAGACCGTGGGCACCACGTACGGCACCGCGCCCTACGGCCTGGCCGTGCCCAAGACCGGGGGTCTGGACAAGGCGGTCGAGGCGGCGCTCAAGGTGCTGTTCACCAACGGGACCTACTCGTCCATCATGACCAAGTGGGGGCTTCAGAGCGGAGCCATCACGGCGTCACAGGTCAAGATCAACGGAGCGACGAGCTAGCCGCGACGTAGTAGAAATCGCTCTGAGGTGAGCACCTCCGAGCTTCCATCGCCAGGAACGGAACGGCCCGAGGACATCGAGGCCGTTCCGGTCCGGCGCCCGGGCCGGTGGATTGCGTCGGCGATCATCCTCATCATCGCGGCGTCGATCGTCCGCGCGGTCATCGTCAACCCCAACTTCCAGTGGGGGGTGGTTGGTGACTATCTGTTCGATCACCGGATCCTCAGCGGCGTGAGGATCACGATCGAGCTGACCGTCATCTCGATGGCCGTCGGGATCGTGCTGGGCGTGGTCCTCGCAGTCATGCGCCTGTCGCCCAACCCGCTCGTGTCGGGCTTCAGCTGGCTCTACATCTGGTTCTTCCGCGGCACGCCACTGCTCGTCCAGCTCCTGTTCTGGCTGTTCGGCGGGGCGCTGTTCAAGCACATCACCTTCGGCGTCCCGTTCGGCGGCCCGGCGATCATCAACGTCTCATACAACTCGCTGATCGGTGCCTTCACGGCCGCCGTCCTCGGTTTCGGGCTGAACGAGGGGGCCTACATGGCCGAGATCGTCCGCGCCGGAATCATCTCAGTCGACGAGGGGCAGACCGAGGCCGCGCAGTCACTCGGCCTGTCTCGGCTGAAGGTGCTGCGCCTCATCGTCCTGCCCCAGGCGATGCGGGTCATCCTTCCGCCGACCGGCAACGAGACGATCTCGATGCTCAAGAACACCTCGTTGGTCTACGTGCTCGGTTCGGTCTTCGATCTGCTGTTCGTCGCGCAGCAGATCTACGCCGCGACCTATCAGACGATCCCGCTCCTGATCGTGGCCAGCCTGTGGTATCTGGCGATGACGAGCGTGCTCTACGTCGGTCAGTTCTTCATTGAGCGTCGCTACGGACGCGGTTTCTCCCGAGCCCAGCAGATGACCATGCGGGCCCGATGGCTCGGGATGGGGCGCGGCGGCGTCGGGGGCGGTCGATGACCGGTCCGATGGTCAGCGCCGAGGCCGTCCACAAGCGCTTCGGGCGCCTCGAGGTGCTGAAGGGCATCGACCTCGACGTTGCGCGCGGGGAGGTGATGTGCCTGCTGGGCCCTTCGGGCTCCGGCAAGTCGACGTTCCTGCGTTGCATCAACCACCTGGAGAAGATCAACTCCGGACGGTTGTTCGTCGACGGGGAGCTGGTCGGTTACCGCGAGTCCGCCGGCAAGCTCCACGAGCTACGCGACAAAGAGATCACCCAGAAGCGCTCGGAGATCGGGATGGTCTTCCAGCAGTTCAACCTGTTCCCGCACATGACCGCGCTGGAGAACGTGATGTTGGCGCCGGTTCGGGTCAAGGGCCTCAGCCGCGCCCAGGCGCGCGAGAAGGCAGTCGAGCTACTCGCCCGGGTGGGCCTCACGGACAAGATCGACACCTACCCGGTGGCGCTCTCCGGCGGCCAGCAGCAGCGCGTCGCTATCGCCCGGGCGCTGGCCATGGACCCCAAGCTGATGCTGTTCGACGAGCCAACGTCGGCGCTCGACCCCGAGCTGGTCGGCGACGTGCTGGACGCCATGCGCCTGCTCGCCCATGAGGGCATGACGATGATCGTCGTCACGCATGAGGTCGGCTTCGCCCGCGAGGTGGCCGACACGGTCGTGTTCATGGACGAGGGTGTTGTGGTCGAGTCGGGTAAGCCCGACCAAGTGCTCAACAATCCGCAGCACGATCGCACTAAGACGTTCCTGTGGAAGGTCCTCTGACGCGACCGCTCGGATCCCCGGGCGGGCCCCTCCGGGTAACCTCCGGAGGCGATGGCCACCGCCGACGAGCACCGCACGATCGCCCCGATCGTCGGCCCTGAGGACCCGCGTCACTTCACGGACTCCGGGATCGAGATCAACGCGCTCTATGACGAGCGCGATCTGCCGCCCGACCTCGCCAAGCACCTGGGCCAGCCCGGCGAGTACCCCTACACCCGCGGTGTGCACCGCGAGATGTACCGCAAGCAGCTGTGGACGATGCGCCAGTACGCGGGCTACGCCTCGGCCAAGGAGTCCAACGAGCGCTACCGCTACCTGCTCCAACACGGCTCCACCGGGCTGAGCATGGCGTTCGACCTGCCCACGCAACTGGGCCTGGACTCCGACGACCCGCGTTGCCTGGGCGAGGTGGGCCGCACCGGGGTGGCCATCGACACCGTCGACGACATGCGCACGGCGTTTGACCAGATCCCACTGGACCAGGTGTCGACATCGATGACGATCAACGCCCCGGCCGGCGTGCTCCTGCTCCTCTACGAGCTCGTCGGTGAGGAGCAGGGCGTCTCCTCCGAGCAGCTGCGCGGGACCACCCAGAACGACATCCTCAAGGAGTACATCGCCCGCGGGAACTTCATCTATCCGCCCGAGGGCGCGATCCGCCTCACCACGGACCTGTTCGCCTACTGCAACGAGCGCGTGCCCAAGTGGAACACGGTCTCGATCAGCGGCTACCACTTCCGCGAGAAGGGCTGCTCCGCGGTCCAGGAGGTGGCCTTCACGCTGGCCAACGGCATTGCCTACGTGCAGGCGGCGATCGACGCGGGGCTGGAGATCGACCGCTTCGCCCCGCGGCTGGCATTCTTTTTCAACGGCCACAACAACGTCTTTCAGGAGGTGGCCAAGTTCCGCGCCGCCCGCCGCATGTGGGCCGAGATCATGCGCGAGCGCTTCGGCGCCCAGGACGAGCGGTCCTGGCGGCTGCGCTTCCACACTCAGACCGGGGGCGTGACTCTCACCGCCCAGCAGCCGGAGAACAACATCGTCCGCGTCGCCCTACAGGGGTTCGCCGCCGTCTGCGGCGGGACCCAGTCCCTGCACACCAACGGTTTTGACGAGGCGCTCGCCCTGCCCACCGAGCGCGCCGCCAAGATCGCTCTGCGCACCCAGCAGATCATCGGATACGAGTCCGGTGCCGCAGACACGGTCGACCCCTTCGCGGGCTCCTACTTCGTCGAGGCGCTCACCGACGAGATCGAGCTCCGCGCCCAGGAGCTCATCGACAAGGTCGACGAGCTGGGCGGCTCGGTGCAGGCGATCGACTTCATCAAGAACGAGATCGAGGAATCGGCCTTCGGCTACCACGAGCGCTACCGCATCGAGCAGGACATCGTGGTGGGCGTCAACAAGTTCGTCGAGGACACGCCGGAGGTGCCCGACATCCTCCGCGTCGACCCCGAGTCAGAGCGCGAGCAGGTGGCGCGGCTGAAGGCCTTCAAGTCCAACCGGGACGGCGAGGCGGTCGCCGTGCGCCTCGAGGAGATCCGCGAGTGCGCCCGCGGGACCGACAACATGCTCCCGGTCCTGCGCCAGGCTCTGAAGGGCCGCTGCTCGATCGGCGAGGTCTGCGGCGCGATGCGCGACGTGTTCGGCGACTACAAGCCGAACTACTGATGGCGCTGGCCACCGTCACCTTCCCCCAGGTCGTACTCGCCATCCACATCCTCGCGGTGGTGATCGCGTTCGGCGGCGTGTTCGCCTTTCCCCTGATGTTCGGCGCGGCGGTGCGCACGGACCCCCAGGTGATCCCGTGGCTCCTGCGCGCGCGCCAACAGGTGGGTCGCTATCTCATCAATCCCGGCCTGCTCTTCGTCGTGCTCGCCGGCATCTACCTGGCCTCCAAGGAGCACCAGTGGAGCAGCTTCTACGTCGCCTGGGGCATCATCGCCGCCATCGCCCTCGGTGCGCTGGAGGGATCGCTGGTCATCCGGTCGGCGGGGCGGCTTGCTGACCTGGCCGAGCGTGACCTCGCCGCCACCGCCGTGCCCGCCGGCGGGCAGCGCACCAGCGCCGAGTGGAGCCTTGAGTACACGGCGACGCTACGGCGCTTCACGCTCGCCGGCAACGCGATGGTGGCCATCGTGGTGCTGACGATCTTCTTCATGGCGACGCATCTCGGCGCCTAGTCGCGCGCCTCCTCGCGCGCCCGCATCGGGAGCTTGAAGGCGAGCGCGAAGGTCAGCGCCAGCGGGATCAGCGTCACCCACGCGGTGGTTGCCAGCGCGTCGGTGGGCAGGTGCCCGGCGGTCAGCCGCGAGAAGAACACCGTGCCCAGGACCGCCACGCCCAGGGCGTTGGCCAGTTGCTGGACGGCGTTGAGCAGGCCGGAGGCCGAGCCCACCTCGTCCATGGCCACGCCGGCCAGGATGATGTCGAACAACTGACCGAACACGAAGCCTGCGCCCAGGCCCATGAGCAGCAGGGCCGGCACCAGGGCCAAGGTGCTGGCGCCGGTCGCGCCCGACACCGTCAGCGCCAGGACGACCGCTCCGGCGCCCGAGAGGGCGATACCGAGGTGCAGCAGGTGGCGCCCCAACTTGGCCACGAGCGCGAAGGAGATCACCATCGAGACGACCATGCCGGCGGTCATCGGGACCAGCGTCAGTCCCGCGTGCACCGGTGAGAAGCCCTCGCCGACCTGGCAGAACAGCGACACGATCAGGATCAGGCCGGCGAACACCGCGAAGAACCCGAGCGCGACCACGATGCCGTCGGTGTAGGTGTGGTTGCGCATCAGGCTGGGCTCGATCAGCGGCGCCTCGGTGCGCCGGCGCTCGTAGAGAACGAACGCGACCAGGAGCACGATGCCGGCGGCGAGCATGGCGAAGATCCACACGGGCCAGCCCTCGGCGCGGCCCTCGATGAGCGGGTAGATGATGGTCACCGAGGCCAGGCCGACGAGCGTCATGCCGCCGAGGTCCAGCCGCGTGCCGGGCTTCGCGGCCCCGTGGGGCAGGTAGCGCACCGCGCCGGCGAAGGCGACGATGCCGACCGGGACGTTGATGAGGAACACCATCCGCCAACCGGTGGAGAGGATGTTGGCGTCGATGAGGACGCCGGCCAGGATCGGCGCGGCGATCGCCGACAGGCCCATGACGGGTCCGAAGCTTCCGAACACCTTGCCCTCCTCCTCCGGCGGGAAGACCTCCTTGAGCAGTCCGAAGCCCTGCGGGATGAGCAGCGCGCCGAACGCGCCCTGCAGCGCGCGGATCACGATGAGCGCCTCGGCGGACGGGGCCACCGCGCACAGCGCCGACATCAGCGTGAAGCCGAGCGAGCCGACCAGGAAGAGCCGGCGGCGGCCGAAGATGTCACCCAGGCGGGCGCCGGTGACCAGCAGGACCGCGAAGCTCAGCGTGTAGGCGGCGCCCAGCCACTGCAGCGTGGTGGCCCCGCCGCCGAGGTCGCGGCGGATCGAGGGGCCGGCGACGGTGACGATGGTCGCGTCGATCAGGTCCATGACCTCCGCGCACAGCACGATGGCCAGGACGAGCCAGCGCGCGGCGTACAGGCCCTCGCCGGCGGAGGCGCCGTCGGCGGTCGGTCGTGGCCGCTCGATCACGCCGGGCGGGGATGGGGCGGTGGTGGACATGCGGTGCCTCTCGCTTGAAGTTCCGGGGCGACGCCGAACCTTGTTCTCGCCGAACGTTGTTCGTAACGAACACTGTACGTCACGAACGATGATCGGTCAAGCGGTAGAATCCTTGAGGTGCAATCGCCTCCGCGTCCGCGCAGCACACGGGACCGTCCCGCCAAGGCGCCCCTGAGCGAGGACCTCATCTTGACCACGGCACTACGGGTCCTGCGCGAGGAGGGGCTCGACGCGGTGACGATGCGCCGGCTGGCCACCGAGCTCGACACCGGCCCGGCGTCGCTCTACGTCTACATCCGCAACCGCGACGAGCTGCTCAACGCGCTACTCGATCGCGTCAGCGCCGTGGTGCCGCTGGAGGAACCGGATCCCAGCCGCTGGCGCGAGCAGATCCACCGCATGGTCGACGGTGTCCTCAAGGTCATGGAGGAGCATCGCGGGATCGCCCGGGTCGCCGTGGCCAACGTGCCCACCGGCGAGGCCTCCCTGCGGTTCGCCGACAACCTCCTCGGAGTGCTCTTGGCCGGCGGAGTCACCCCGCGCGACGCCGCGTGGGCCTGCGACATCCTGCCCCTCATCACCGTGGCGTCGGCGGTCGAGACCGCGACCTATCAGGAGCGGGGCGCCGAGCAGGGCGCCGTCGCCGGCGAGATCGCGGCGGTGTTCACCACGCTGCCGGCGGACCGTTACCCCAACCTCGTCCGCCTCGGCGACGACCTCGTCAGTGGCGATGGCGACGAGCGTTTCCACTTCGCCATCGACACCTTCCTCGACGGCCTCGTCGCCCGCGCGGCGCGCTCCTGAGCGGCGCCTGGGCACGCGCGGTGCAAGCCTCGCGACGCTGGGAGGAGTCGCGTGGGGACGGGCGAACCACCATGGCATGACTGAGCACCAGAGCAGCCGTACGCTCGTGAAGTCGGCGCCCGAGCTGTGGGCGGAGTGCAGCGACGCCGCGTCGCTGGCCCGGCATCTGGGGGCGTTCGGCGAGATCCGTATCACCAAGCTCGAACCCGAGACCGCCGTCGCCTGGGAGGGCGCCGCCGCCAGCGGCACGGTGCGTCTCGAGTCCTCGGGATGGGGAACCCGAGTGACGTTGACGGTGACCGAGGAGGCGCCGCCGGCCGAGCCCGAGCCCGAGCCGGTGGCGGCTGAGCCGGTGGCGGAGGCCCCGGAGCCCGAACCGGTGGCGGAGGCCCCGGAGCCCGAGCCCGTGGCCGAGGAGCCCGAGCCGGAGCCGGAGCCCGAGCCGGAGCTGGTGACAACGGTGGCTGCTCCCCGCCGAGGCATGTTCGCCCGCCTGTTTCGCCGCAAGCCCGGCGCCGACCCGGCGCCCGTCATCGAGGTGGACGGCGACCCTGAGCCCGTCATCGAGATCGGCGCCAAGTCCGAGTCCGAGCCCGAGCCCGAAACCGCCACCGAGCCCGAACCGGTCGCCGAGATGGTGCCCGAGCCGGTCGCTGAGCCCGAACCCGCCCCCGCCCCGGACCCCGACCAATCCGCGTCGCCCCAACCCCCCGGCGAGAACGCGCTCGCCGCCGCGCTCGACAGCCTGGGCATGGCCCACCACCGCCCCTACTCCCGCGCCTAGCCTCGTCGCGCCGCGCGGGCGGCGTCCCTAGACTCGCCCGCCATGATGCGAGACAAGGCTCCTGAGACCTACGAGGAAAAGCTGGCCCAGCTCGAGGGGCTGCGCGAACACGCCATCCACAACGCCGGCCAGGCCGCGGTAGACAAGCAGCACGACAAGGGCAAGCTGACCGCTCGCGAGCGGATCGCCAAGCTGCTGGACCCCGGCTCCTTTCAGGAGCTCGATGTGTTCGTGCGCCACCGCACGCTGGACTTCGACATGCAGCGCAACCGGCCCTACGGTGACGCCGTGGTCACCGGCCACGGCACCATCGACGGGCGCCGGGTGTGCGTGTTCAGCCAGGACTTCACCGTGTTCGGCGGCTCGCTGGGCGAGGTCATGGCGGAGAAGATGTGCAAGATCATGGACCTGGCGGCCAAGATCGGCTGCCCCGTGATCGGGATCAACGACTCCGGCGGCGCCCGCATCCAGGAGGGCGTGGTCTCGCTGGGCGCCTACGGCGACGTGTTCCTGCGCAACGTCCGCTGCAGCGGCGTCATCCCGCAGATCAGCCTGGTGATGGGGCCCTGCGCCGGCGGCGCCGTCTACTCGCCGGCGATCACCGACTTCGTCTTCATGGTCAAGGAGACCTCGCACATGTTCATCACCGGCCCCGACGTGATCAAGACGGTCACCGGCGAGGAGGTCGGGTTCGAGGAGCTGGGCGGGGCGATGAGCCACAACTCGAAGTCCGGGGTGGCCCATTTCGCCTCCGACGACGAGGAGGCGTGCCTGGAGGACGCCCGCTACCTGCTCAGCTTCCTGCCGCAGAACAACCTGGAGACCCCGCCGCGGGTGATCCCCACCGACGACCCGCTGCGCGAGGACGCGGAGCTGGACTCGATCGTCCCCGACAATCCCAACAAGCCCTACGACATGCGCGACGTGATCCACCGCATCGTCGACGATGGCGAGTTCTTCGAGGTCCACGAGCACTATGCCCGCAATCTGGTGTGCGGGTTCGCGCGACTCGACGGCCATTCGATCGGCGTGGTCGGCAACCAGCCCTCGCAGCTGGCCGGGGTGCTCGACATCGAGTCCTCGGAGAAGGGCGCACGCTTCATCCGCACCTGCGACGCCTTCAACATCCCCATCCTCACCTTCTGCGACGTTCCGGGCTTCCTGCCCGGCACCACCCAGGAGTGGGGCGGGATCATCCGCCACGGCGCCAAGCTGCTCTACGCCTACGCGGAGGCCACGGTGCCCAAGATCACCATCATCACGCGCAAGGCCTACGGCGGCGCGTACGACGTCATGGGGTCCAAGCACCTGGCGGCCGACTTCAACTTCGCCTGGCCGACGGCCGAGGTGGCGGTGATGGGCCCTGAGGGCGCGGTCAACATCATCCACCGCCGCGACATCGCCTCATCGCCCACGCCGGATTCGCGTCGCCAGAAGCTGATCGACGACTACAAGGCCCACTTCGCCAACCCCTACGTGGCGGCAGAGCGCGGCTACATCGACGACGTCATCGTCCCGCACGAGACGCGCCCCAAGATCATCACCGCGCTGCAGACGCTCCAGACCAAGCGCGAGCCCGGGCCCCGGCGCAAGCACGGCAACATCCCCCTTTAGTGCTCCAGGCCACTAGAGGGTGACCTCCTGCGCCGCCACGCCGCCGGCCTGCCACGCGTCGTAGGCGGCGCGCGCCACCGCCAGGTCCTGGATCGCCAACCCGGTCGAATCGAACAGCGTCATCGCCCCGGCTCCACCCACCCGGCCGGGCGCATCGCCGGCGAGCACGGCGCCCAGCTCGGTCACCTGCTCGCGTGACACCAGACCCCCGGCGATCGCGCCGGTCAGCTCCCCGCCGTGGGAGGCCTGGTGCCATTCGTCGCAGAACAGCGAGCACGCGGCGACCGCGCCGACCGTCGCCTCTGCCTTCCCCGGCCCGTCGGCGCCGAGCATGTTGAGGTGCATCCCGTCACGTAGGTCGCTCTCGCCGATCACCGGCTGCGACCCCGGCGTGACGCAGCACACGACGTCGCAGGCGACCGCGTCCTCGCGGGACCCCACCGACCAGCCCAGCTCCTCCGCCAGCGCCGCGGCCACATCCTCCCGCGGGTCGAAGCACACTCCGGTCAAGTAGCCGGCCGCGACCAGGCATCGGGCGGTCCACGCGCCGTGTAGACCACAGCCGATGATGCCCACGGTGCGAGCCTCCGGCGCCGCCAGCGCCTGCGTGGCTACCGCTGCCACCGCGCCGGTGCGCAGCGCGGTCACCGCCCGGGCGTCGAGCAGCATCAGTGGCTCCCCGGTCTCCGCGTCGGAGAGGCAGATGACGCCCATGACCGTAGGAAGCGAACGCTCAGGATTCCCAGGGAACGACGTGATCCACTTGAGGAGCGCGACGCCGCCGCCGAGTGCGGGCATCGCGCGGAAATCGCCAAATGGGGGGCTCTGCAGGTAGATCTTGGCCGGCATCACCCAATCTCCCCCGTGAAAGCGCAGAAAACCCTCCCGAACCCGCGCAATCGCGTCGGAAGGGGCCACAGCGCTCAGGATTGCGGGGTAACCAAGTATGGGTAAAGGCGACACGCCAGGCTGACGATACCTTTCGTAACGCGATGAACCGACGCCCAAAGCTCTCGATTGTCGCCCCGGGCGCCTCCGACGAGGAGGCCGCCGCGGTGGTGGCTGCCCTTGAACGGTTCATGCGTGAGACCGCACCGCGGTCCGCGCCCTCGCACGAACGATTCAGCGCCTGGCAACGGGCGGCTTTACGTGAGGGAGTGGCTCGACAGCCGGAGCTCCTCCCCCCGTGGGTCTGAGTCGGTACGCCCGCGTCATCCACCGCCTCACCGCTGCGCTGATCGCGGCGGTGCTGCTGGCCGTCGGCCTGGCCGCGGTCGCGGTCGCCGCGCCGGCCCGCGAGAGCTCCCTCGGCGCGGCGATCCGCATCGGGCGTGCTCCGGCCATCCCGGCCGGCGCTCAGGCCCGCGGGACCCTGCCGTCGTCGCAGACCATCGACGCGACCGTCGCCCTCCAGCCCCGGGACCCAGCGGCGCTGACCGCGTTTGTCAAGGCCGTGTCGACCCGCGGCTCGTCGGTCTACCACCGGTATCTGAGCGTCGCCCAGTTCGCCCATCGCTTTGCCCCGACTGCCGACCAGGTGGCGAGCGTCCGGGCGGTGCTCCAGGCGCACGGCCTGCACCCCGGTCCCCTCGCGGCCAACGGCCTCTCCTTCGACGTCACGGCCTCGGCGGGCACGCTGTCCCGGGCCTTTGCCACCTCGCTGAAGCGCTACCGCCTGCGCGGCGGCCGCACCGCGTTTGCCAACGCTTCCGCGCCCGCGCTTCCGGCGTCGGTCGCAAGCGTCGTCCAGGGCGTGATCGGCCTGGACTCGCTGCAGGTCCAGCGGCCCGCCGGGCTGTACAAGGCCGGGCGCGCCCGGGCTCACGCCGCGGCTGCCGACGCGAGCACGGTCGCTCCGGGTGAGGATCAGCCGTGCGCCGCCGGTACCGGCAGCGGCGGCTACACGGCGGGACAGATCGCCGCCGCCTACGGCCTGTCCGATCTCTACGCCGCCGGGGACGGCGGCAGTGGTACCACCATCGCGCTGTTCGAGCTCGAGCCCTACTCGGCGTCTGACATCGCGGCTTATCAGGCGTGTTACGGCACGCGCACCCAGATCACCAACGTCGCCGTCGACGGCGGTCCCGGCACCGGCGTCGGCCAGGGCGAGGCCGCGCTGGACGTCGAGGATCTCATCGGGCTCGTGCCCAATGCCTCCATCCTCGTCTACGAGGGCAGGAACACCGGGGCCTCGGCGCTGGACACCTACAAGACGATCGTGACCCAGAACCGCGCCAAGGTCATCTCGACCTCGTGGGGCCTGTGCGAGCCTCAGGAGGGCACCTCCGCCGCCGGCGCGGAGAACGATCTCTTTCTCGAGGCGGCCGCCCAGGGTCAGACGGTCTTCGCCGCCTCGGGCGACCACGGGGTCAAGGACTGCACCAGCGGCTCCTCGACCAACATCCGAACCGTCGACGATCCGGCCAGCCAGCCCTACGTGACCGGCGTCGGCGGGACCTCGCTGAGCGACGTGGGCCCCCCGCCCACCGAGTCGGTGTGGAACAGCACCTGGAACAACGGCGCGGCCTCGGGCGCGGGCGGAGGCGGCGTCTCGAGCATCTGGGGCGTGCCGAGCTACCAGTCGGGAATCGCCATCCCGCAGTCGGGGGTCACGTGCGTCGTGGCCAGGAGCACCGCCTGTCGCGAAGTGCCCGACGTCTCGGCCGATGCGGACATCCTCACCGGCTACAGCGTCTTCTACAACCGCCACTGGTCGATCTTCGGCGGGACGAGCGCTGCCGCGCCGACCTGGGCTGCGCTGGCCGCGCTCGCCAACTCGTCAGTGGCATGCACCGGCAAGTCCGTCGGATTCGCCAACCCGGCCCTCTACCAGGCCGCGCGCACTGACTACGGCATGTTTTTCAACGACGTCACCGCTGGCAATAACTCCTTCGGTGGCCTGGCCGGCTTCACCGCCGCCGGCGGCTATGACATGGCCTCAGGCCTCGGCTCGCCCAAGGGGGCCGCGGTCGCGGCGGCCCTCTGTGGCTCCACCTGGACTCCGCCTGCGGCCACGCCCGCGCCGACTCCGACTCCGGCCGCTCCCGTCGTCGCGCTGACCCACCCGCCGGTGCAGAGCGCGCGCGTCGGCGAGGCCGTCAAGCTCCAGCTGCACGCCACCGACAGCGCCGGAAAGACCCTGGCCTTCCACGCCACCGGCCTCCCCGCCGGGCTCACCATCGCCCCGTCCACCGGGCTGATCTCCGGGACCCCTAAGCGCGTCGGCAAGTCCACCGCCACCATCAGCGTCACCGATACTTCGGGCTCCTCGGCTCAGGCCCCGGTCGCGTGGTCGGTCGCCGGCCGCCCAACGGTCACCGGCGGACTCTCGGTCTCCAAGGGCCGCCCCTCGCTCTCGCTGAAGGTGGGCGCGGGCCGCAACGCCCCGGCCATCACGTCCATCGTGGTCGCCCCCTCCAGCCAGGTCCGCTTCGCCCGGCGCGCCAGCGAGCTGGCCCGCGGGATCACGCTTCGCAACGGCTCAGGCCACCGCCTCAAGAACGCCTCGCGCCTGCGCGGCGGCGACCTCGTCGTCCTCCTTCGCACGCCCGCAATTCGCACCGCGTCGCTGCGCGTCACCGTGCCCGCCCTCGCGTTGGTGAAGGTCAAGAAGAAGTCCAAGGCGGGCAAACGCCACCGTCCCGCCGCGGTGTCGGGCATCACCGTGACCGTCACGGTCACGGACGCCAAGTCGGTCCGCACGGCCGTCGTTCTCCGCTGAAACGGGCGCTCCGCCGGCCCCCGGGCCGCAAAATGGCCTGATCCAGATCGGGTTTTGGTAATTTGTGCGTGAGCCTTTCGCGGCACGCGACCGTTCCCAACCCGGAAGGACCCCATGGAGCCCGCATCGATCCACACCAAGGCACCTCGTACCGGCTCGCTGGAGAACCCGGAGGTGGTGGAGAACGTCCCCGGCCACGTGATCCCGATCCTGGAACGGGAGTTCGACGACTTCGACACCGAGTCGAGCCGCTTTCTCAAGGGTGACCTGCAGGAGGACGACTTCATCAAGTTCCGTCTCAAGCAGGGCGTCTACGGCCAGCGCCAGGCCGACGTGCAGATGATCCGGGTCAAGTTGCCGATGGGCGGGGTCACGCCTGACCAACTCGACGCGTTCGCGGACGTCATCGACGAGTACGTGCCGCTGCGCAAGGGGCACGTCACGACGCGCCAGAACATCCAGATGCACCACATCCCGCTCCCCGACGTCGCGAAGCTCATGCGCCAGATCGCCGAGGTCGGGCTGTCGTCACGGGAGGGCTGCGGCAACACGATGCGCAACGTGACGGGCGACCCGCGCGCGGGCACGCTCGACGACGAGCTCTTTGACATCACCCCCTACGCCGGGGCTTACGTCCGCTACTTCGTCCGCCACCCCACCACGCAGGCGATGCCGCGCAAGGTCAAGACGGCCTTCACAGCCAACGACCAGGACAACGCGATCACCCAGATCCACGACATGGCCTTCACCCCGCGCGAGCGCGACGGGGTCCGCGGCGTCGAGATCCGGGTTGGTGGCGGCACCTCGATCATGCCCCGCCTGGCGCCGGTGCTCTACGAGTTCGTCGAGCTCGACAACGGCGACTACCTCAAGGTCACCGAGGCGTGCATGCGGATCTTCGACCGCCAGGACTTCCTGCGCGTCAACCGCGCCCGCGCCCGCATCAAGGTCCTGATCGACAAGGTCGGCATCGACGCCTTCCGCGACATGGTGGAGGAGGAACTGGAGGGCGACTGGGTCTCCGAGCGCGACTTCTCGCTGGACGAGATCTTCTTCGACGTCGACGAGGAGGCGCTGGCCCCCGAGACCGGCGTGCAGTACGCCTCACCCAACGGCGACCGCCGCGAGTTCGACCACTTCCTGGAGTCCAACGTCGCGCGCCAGCGCCAGGACGGGTTCGTCACGATTGAGGCCAAGATCCGCCGCGGCGACCTTACCCCCGAGCAGCTGCGCGGCGTGGGCGAGATCATGCGCCGCTACTCCGGTGGCGCTGCGCGCACGACGGTTCACCAGAACCTGGTGCTGCGCTGGGTGCGCGAGGAGTCCACCTACGAGGTGTGGCAGGCACTGCGCGAGCTGGAGCTCGGCGACCCCGGCGCCGACGAGATCTCCGACGTCGTCAGCTGCCCCGGAACCGACTCCTGCAAGCTGGGGATCACCAGCTCGATGGGGCTCAACCAGGCGGTGCAGGATCGAATCGTCCAGATGGGGATCAGCGACCCGCTGACCCGTCGGATGCATATCAAGATGAGCGGCTGCCCCAACGGCTGCAGCCAGCACCACATCGCCGACATCGGCTTCTACGGCGCCTCGATCAAGGTCGGTGACAAGACGGTCCCGGCCTACATCGCGCACATCGGGGGTAAGTACCAGGGCGGTGAGGTGCGCTACGGCCAGCGGCTCAAGGCGCGCCTGCCCGCCAAGCGTGTCCCCGAGGCGGTCGAGCGCTGGGTACGCTTCTACGAATCTGATCGTCAAGATGGCGAGTTGTTCCCCGCTTTTGTCGACCGCGTCGGCGTCTCGGAGTTCGAGGGTCGCGTGAAGGATCTGACGATGCCGATCGAATTCAACCTCGAGAACATGAACTACTTCATCGACTACAACCGCGAGGGTCCGTTCCAGGTCATCCGCGGTGAGGGGGAGTGCGCGGTTTGACCGTCACCGTCCCCGATCTCGACGACGCCCCCGCCCAGGAGGTCCTGGCCTACGGCGTCGAGCACTTCCATCCGCGCCTGACGCTGGCCTGCTCCTTCCAGAAGGAGGAGTCGGTGCTCTTCCACATGCTCTCGGAGACCGCCGGCGACCGTGGCCCGCTCAACGCCTTCACGATCGACACCGGCGTGCTCTTCCCCGAGACGCTTGCCACGTGGAAGCAGTTCGAGGATCGCTTCCCTCACGTGCAGATCAGGGTCATGGACGCGCGCAGCCCGGACGAGCCCTGGACGGTGCAGAACTGCTGCAGCGCCGCCAAGGTCGCGGGGCTGGAGGCGGCGCTGTCTGACGTCGACGCGTGGATCACCGGCATCCGGCGCGAGCAGGCTCCCACTCGGGCCGCGGCTCCCAAGCTCGAGCACGACGAGCGGCGCGGCATCTGGAAGCTCAACCCGCTCGCCGACTGGTCAGAGAAGGACATCTGGACCTACATCTTCAAGCACGACCTGCCCTACAACCCCCTGCACGATCAGGGCTACGCCTCTATCGGCTGCGCTCCGTGCACCCAGCCCGGCGATGGCCGCGAAGGCCGTTGGGCCGGCTCTGAGAAGACCGAGTGCGGGATCCACGTGGTCTGATCTGATGCCACGCCCGCCCGGATAACCCGTCCCCCCACCAGCCTGCCCGCTGATGAACCCAGTCCACTATGAGCTGTCCCACCTCCAGACCCTGGAGGCCGAGTCCATCCACATCTTCCGTGAGGTGGCCGCCGAGTTCGAGCGCCCCGTGCTGCTGTTCAGCGGCGGCAAGGACTCGATCGTGCTGCTGCGGCTGGCCGAGAAGGCCTTCCGCCCCGGCAAGTTCCCGTTCCCGATCATGCACGTCGACACCGGGCACAACTTCCCGGAGGTCACGG
>DASXDW010000241.1:0-9173 GCA_036490435.1 Solirubrobacteraceae bacterium | reverse complement strand
CGAGCTCCATCAGCGACTCCACCGCCTGCGGGATGGCGGCCAGGATCGGGATCCCGACGTGCTCGATGAACACCTCCTGGGTGGCCGCGGTGCCGCCCTGCATGCCATCGAGCACGACCGCGTCTGCGCCGGCCTTGACGGCGAGCGCGACGTCGTAATAGGTGCGTGACGCGCCGACCTTGATGTAGATGGGGATGCGCCAGTCGGTGATCTCGCGCAGCTCCTGGATCTTGATCTCCAGGTCGTCGGGCCCGGTCCAGTCAGGGTGGCGGCAGGCGCTGCGTTGGTCGATGCCGGTGGGCAGGTCGCGCATCTCGGCCACGCGGTCAGAGATCTTGTGGCCCAGCAGCATCCCGCCGCCGCCCGGCTTGGCGCCCTGGCCCACGACGATCTCGATCGCGTCGGCGCGGCGCAGGTCGTCGGGGTTCATCCCGTAGCGGCTGGGCAGCAGCTGATAGACGAGCTTGGTCGAGTGCTCGCGCTCCTCGGGCGTCATGCCGCCGTCGCCGGTGGTGGTCGACGTCCCCACCTCGCTGGCCCCGCGGCCGAGCGCCTCTTTGGCCTGGCCCGACAGCGCGCCGAAGCTCATCCCGGCGATGGTGATGGGGATATCCAGATGGATCGGCTCTGAGGCGAAGCGGGTGCCGATGGTGACGTCGGTGGCGCAGCGCTCGCGGTAGCCCTCCAGCGGGTAGCGCGAGACGCTCGCGCCAAGGAAGAGCAGGTCGTCGAAGTGCGGCACGCGGCGTTTGGCGCCGAAGCCGCGGATGTCGTAGATGCCCTCGCGCGCGGCGCGCTGGATGTCGGCGATCGTGTCGCGGTCAAACGTGGCCGACTCGCGCAGGCCCGGCTGCCAGCCGCGGTGCACCCCGTTGGATGACCCGCCGTTGGTGGTCGCACTCATCGCTAGTAGGCCCCGATGTTGTCGACGTGGAAGTTGTAGAGCTGGCGGGCGGACCCGTAGCGCGTGAACTCAGACGGATCGGCGTCGACGTCGGCCGCGGCCAGGAGCGCGCGCAGCTGCACCAGATGCTCGTCGCGCATCTCCTTTGGCACGCAGTCGGCGCCGAGGCCGGCGACGGCTCCGCGGACGTAGAGACGCGCCTCATACAGCGAGTCGCCGAGCGCCTCGCCGGCGTCGCCGCACACCACTAGACAGCCCCGCTGGGCCATGAAGGCACTCATGTGCCCGACCGAGCCGCGCACCACGATCTCGGCGCCCTTGAGGGAGATGCCGCAGCGTGCCGAGGCGTCGCCGTGGATGACGAGCAGCCCGCCGCGCGCCGTCGCGCCCGCCGCCTGGCTGGCCGACCCCTCCACGATGACCCTGCCCGACATCATGTTCTCGGCCACCCCGACGCCGCAGTTGCCGCGCACGCGGACGGTGGCGCGCTTGTTCATGCCCGCGCAGTAGTAGCCGACGTGGCCGTCGATCTCGACCTCGCAGTCGGCGTCGATGCCGACGGCAACGGCGTGCCGGCCGTCGGGATTGATCGCGCGGATGAGCCCACGCGCGTCGGGGCCATGCAGGGCGCGGTTGAGCTCGCGCACGGTGTCTGAGCGCAGGTCGAAGGTGAGCGCCGCCGTCTCCGGGGTGGTCTGCGGCGTGGCCATCACGCCACCAGCGCGGTGCCCCAGCTGTACACGTGCCCCGGCACCGGCTCCCAGCTGACGGCGTCCTCGGCGCCCGGCAACACGGCGATCGCCCGGTACTCGGAGGCCATCGCCACCCACTCATCGGTCTCGGCCATGACCGCCGGCTTGCAGGCGATCGGATCGCGCAGGACCGCGAAGCCATCAGCGGTGCCGACCGCGAAGGTGTAGAAGCCGTCGAGGTCGTCCAGGCAACCCTCGAGCGCCTGCTCGAGCGTCGCCCCCTGGGCCATGCGCCAGGTCAGGTAGCCGGCGGCGACCTCGGAGTCGTTGTCGGTCTGGAAGTGGATGCCCTCCTTGCGCAGCGCGCGGCGCAGGCGGTTGTGGTTCGACAGCGAGCCGTTGTGGACCAGACACAGGTCAAGGCCCGTGGAGAACGGGTGCGAGTGCTCCGTCGTCACCCGGCTCTCGGTGGCCATGCGGGTATGCCCGAGGGCGTGGCTGCCCTCGATGTCGGCGAGCTCGAACCGGCGCACGAAATCTCCGGGAGGCCCCGCCTCCTTGTAGATCTCGATCGTCTGGCCCGCGCTCATCAACGTGAGGTCCGGACGCGTGGCACGCAGCCACTCCTCCACGTCCCCCGCGGGCGCCGCCACGGTGAACACGGCATGAGTCGCCCGCACCCCCGTGAGCGAGGCGTCGCCGAACTGGATGGCCAGCGCGTCGGCGAGGTCACCCCAGCCCGGCTCGTCGCCCGGAGAGTGCACGGAGATCTTGCACCACCCGTCGGGGGCGTGATCCCGGTAGACGGCGACCCCGGCGCTGTCGGGTCCGCGGTCAGACAGCTGCTGGAGCATCGCGGCCAGGTGGGCGCCCAGCTGCGATCGCAGCGCATCGGTCTTGGTGTAGAGGCCCGCAATCCCGCACATGGCCGAGGCAGCGTAAAACGTCACCTGACGCGCTCCAATGGCCTTGCCGGGCACACTTTCGCCCGGAAATGTGGCGGCGAGCACCACACCGGGTCCACGGCACGTCGCCCGCGTGTTGTTTGCGTTACAGATTTAGACCGCTAAGCGCTTCTGAGCGCGCTTGACCAACTGGAGCGCCTCGCGCAGCTCGGCGCGCGCGATCGGAGTCAGCGCGCCCGGGTCGATGTGGTTGTCGGCGGGGCGGCCGTCGGCGATGAGTTGCGCGTGATGCTCAAAGCGAGCCCCGGCGATGACCATGAACGCCTCCGAGAGCGCTTCCGCCTCACCCTCCACGAGCGCGCCCGTCATGGCCACCGCCTCGATCCGGTCAAGCGTCGGGGAGATCGTCACCCCGGCGGCGATGGCCTGGTATCGGACGAGGTTGACGACGGGGATGATCGCCCCCTTCTTGAGGTCCAGACGGCCGTGGTCGTCGGCCGACAGCTGGCCCCGGAAGCCGAGGGCGACGGGAAACCCCGCGGCCGAGCGGGCGAGGAGGCGCATGAACTGGGGGTGGTCGCGCGCGGCGCGGATCCGCGCGGTGAGCTCGGCCACGACGGGCAGTCCGCCGGCCGCGGGCCGGAAGTCGAAGGCGACCGTGGCCCGCACCAGGTGCGATTCGTCGGGCTCAGTCAGGCACTCGTCAAAGGTCCGCAGCCAGTCGGGCTTGGACATGCGCCACAGGCGGTTGCGAGCCATGACGCCGTTGTTGTCGATGCCGATCCCGCAGCGCTCCAGACCGTCGTTGACATCCTGACCGAGCTGCTCGAAATAGCTGTCCGCCGCCTCGGACGTCAGCTCGCCTCCCGGTGCGGGCCGCGCATAGGCCAGGGCGTTGTCCTGGTCTGAGGCCAACGTGAACTCGCGGCGAGCAGCCGAGCCCATATCCAGCCACGCCCACGGCAGCGGTGCCGGCCCGTGGCTCTGGATCGAGAAGTCGATGAGACGCGCCACCACGGCATCCTGGGCGAGGCTGAGCACGCGGCCGAGCTCGCGGGAGGGGACGCCCGCCCGCGACAGCGTCAAGAAGAGCTGCGGGAGATGCGAGACCACCTGGGCGAGCACGCCGGCGTCGGCGGCTCCGAGGATCCTGTGACGCAGCCCGATCGGGCTGTTGGCGTCCAGCCCGAGCAGATCCGCGGCCGACAGCACGCCGCACACGCGTCCGCCGTCGAGCACCGCCATGTGCTCCACCCCCGCGGCGAGCATGTCCACGGTCGCCTCGATGGCGAGTTGGCGGACCGGCACGGTCGGCGCCGGCGCGCGGGCCAATGCGCGTGCGGGCGCGTCGGCGGAGAACCGGCTGTCGGCGACCGCGGCACGCACGTCGGCGTCGGTGAGGATGCCGATGCTCTCATCGGGCATGGCCACCAGCAGCGCCTGGAGGTGGTCCTCCCCGAGCCGCTGAGCCGCCGAGCGCACCGTCTCCTCGGGCTCGGCGTAGACGGGCGGGCGCATGATGGCCGAGACCGGCGTGGTGCCCACGTCGTGCAGGCCGTGGACGGTGTGCCCGGCGCGGGTGAGGCGCTTGCGCAGCGATCGGGCCACGTAGGCGACGCCCGCCTCGGTGGCCAGCACCCGTCGCGCGGCGTCGGGCGCGAACAGGGCGCACGTCGAGGGCTCGCGCGCCCGTACGGTGAAGGCTGGGGCCATGCCGGTCAACAGCGACGGGTGCCCGAAGCACTCGCCGGGCTCGAGCACCTGGATGACCTCGCCCGAGTGCACGACGTCCATTGAGCCCGTCAGTACCACCCACATCCCCGGGGTCGGCGGCCCGTCCTCGACGAGCAGGACGGCGCCCCGCTCGTAGGTCTGGATCGTCGCCTGCGCGGTCAGCTGGCGCAGTTGCTCCGGTGCCAGCGCGTCGAAGGGCGGGTGTCCAACCAGAAATGTGTCCAAGTCGTCCATGTCAGACGCCGCAATTGTGTTCGCATCTTGCCTTGTGAGCCAACGGCGACATGTCAGGGTAAGCCCAGCAACGACCAGCGGACCTGGAGGGCACATGCCGGACGAAATGAACACGCCCGGACCTTTTGAGGACGAGCTCGTCTACGAGGGTGCGGGGCTCCCGAAGACGACCAACTGGTGGGGCGCCTTCGTGATCGGCTTGGCGGGAACGATCCTGGTCACCGGGATCGCGCCGGTCATGGTCACCGAACTGGGCGCCGCGTCGGTGCCCGTGATCGTGTTCATCACCATCACCGGCTATCTCGTGTGCCTCCTTCTGGCAGAGCTGTCGGCCATGATGCCCGACCGCTCGGGCGGATTGCCCTCCTATGCCTACCCGGCGTACAAGGACCGCTGGCCCCGGTTCGCCGAGCACGTCAACGGGTTCACCGCCTGGGCCTACTGGCTGGGCTGGTTCCCGGTGGCGCCGCTGAACATGATCCTGGCGTCGCTCTACATCGCCGACCGCTTCAAGCTCACCGGTGGATCGCTCACGGTGTTCGACACCCCGATCAGCTACTGGACGCTCGGCATCTCGGTCGTGGGGCTGATCCTCCTGGCCATTCCGGCGATCCGGGGGATGCGCTTCGGCGCCAACTTCGCCACCGCGCTTGCGGTCCTGTCGATGATCCCGCTGACGTTCCTGGCCATCGCGTGGATCTTCAATCCGTCGGTCGTCCACTTCGACCAACTCTTCCACTTCCAGCACACCAACGGCACCGGGTTCTTCACAAGCTTGTTCGGGCACAACTGGCTCACTTTGTACATCGCCTTCAGCTTCCTGCTCACGTGGAACGTGATCGCGATGGAGGCGGCGGCCTGTTACATCGGCGAGACGAGAAACCCCGATCGCGACGCCAAGATCGCGATGAACCTGGAGGGTCTGTACGGCCTGTTCATCTACACGATGATCCCGGTGGCGTTCATCATCGTCATCGGCGTCCATGCCCTGGGCAACCCCAACCTGGTCGATCCGCAGACGATGTTCGTCACCTTCGCCTCCAAGGTCTTCGGCGCCGGCGCCGGGTCGAACCTCTTGGACTGGCTGGTCGCGATCATGCTCATCCTGGCGCTCATCCTGTCGGCGCTCAATGCCATCACAGGAACCGCGCGCTCCCTGCATCAGATGTCGACGGACGGCCAGTTCCCCAGGTTCTTCCAGAAGGTCAACAAGGCCGGGGTCCCGGATCGGGCGATGATCTTCAACGTCGTCTGCTCCATCCTCGTGGTCTTCGCCGGCGGCGCGGTGCAGATCTACACGCTGTCCAACGTCGGCTACCTGGCGTCGTTCATCCCGGTCCTGGTCGGGTACTACCTCCTGCGCAAGCACCGCCCGAACGTCCGGCGACCGTTCAAGCTGCCCGAGTGGATGAAGTACGTGGCGATCGGCATCGCGGTGCTGTACGCGATCATCTACTTCTATGGCGGCCCCATCTACGCCTCGTGCGCCTGTAACGCCGCCGGCACTACGACGCTCCCCTTCTACTTCATTGGCTGGGGCGTGCTCCTGCTCTATCTGCCGCTCTACTACTACCGCAAGCGAGTCGAGGACAAGCGTATGGCGCCGGCCGAGGTGGTGCCGCCGTCCCAGGCGGGCATCGCGGGGGCCGGAGATTGAGCGCCACCGCTCCGGTGGCGGAGCCCACACCCGATAAGACCGCCTTCCGGCGGATCCTGCTGGCCTCTGAGGGCCGGCCGATTCCGCCGGCGGCGGTCGCCCGGGCCGTCGAGCTGGCCAAGGCGACCGGCGCGAGCGTGCACGTGTTCACGATCGCCCGGATCCACGGCACCAGCTTCGGCATGCCGACCCCCGGGCTGATGCCGACCAAGAAGGAGTGGGCCGAGCAGCGCGACATCGTCGCCAAGACGATCCGCCGCCTGGAGCGCAAGGGCATCGAGGCCGGCGGGCACGTGCTGGGCACGCGCAACGCCACCAAGAAGATCTTGGAAGAGGCCAAGAAGGAGGGGTGCGGCGCGATCGTGATGGCCGCCGATCCGGACCGCAACCGCGTCACCGGCAACATGATGTGGACCCAGGAGCCCCAGCGCGTGGCCCGCAAGGCCAAGCTCCCGGTCTACCTCGTCCGCGACGAGTAAACTTATAAGTTTACTTATGTAGGCAGGTGGGCCCCTCGGCCGCGGCGGGGCCCCGGCCGCGGCGGATGCTCGTCAGGCAGGCGCGCCCGGGCGGCCGTGTAGCCGGGCCAGCTTGATCGCCAGCTCCAGCGAGAGCAGGTCGTCCTCGTTGAGGTCCAGGCCGGTGAGCTCCTCGATGCGACCCAGGCGCTGGCGCAGCGTGTTGGGATGCACGAACAGCGCGCGGGCTGACTCGATCACGCTGCGGCGCTCTGACAGGTAGCGCTCGAGCGTGTCCAGCAGCGAGGTGCGCCGGCGGCGGTCGTACTCGATGAGCAGGTCCACAGCGGCCCGCATCCGGTCGCGCGGCGCCGCGTCGGCCCCGATCTGGACCAGGTAGCGGTAGGCCCCGACCTGGGAGTAGGCGATCGCTCCGCCGTCGCGCAGGAGCGCGTGGGCGATGGTCGCCGCGTCGCGGGCCTCGCGGTAGGCGCCGGGAGCGTCGTCGGCGGTGTCACGCAGCTCGGAGACACCCACGACTGCGCCGTGGGCCTGGCCCAGCTCGCGTGCCTGGCGCAGGAGTCCCTCAACGGCGCCGTGGCGCGCCGCGCCGAACGCCAGCAGCGCCCGTACCGGCCCGGGACCGGCCTCGATCGCCGTACGCGGCGCGAGCTCGGCCAGCCCGCGGCCGATCGCCTCCGCGGCGACGCGCCACGCGCCCGTGGACTGAGCCCGGGCGCCGGCGGGCTGCGCGGACAGCACCAGATAGGGAGCGGTGAGGTCGCAGCGGACCTCGGCGGCCTTGGCGGCGGCGAAGGTGGTGGCCCCTGCGGCGAGTGCCTCGAAGAGGTCCTTGATCGTGTTGGCCTTGGTCAGCCCCTCGATGAGCTCGGTGCGCTTGATCGCCACCGCGGCCAGATGGGCGATGGCACGCGAGATCTCGGCATCCTCATCGGCGAACGTGCGCGCCTGCGCCGAGGCGACGCACAGGACCCCGACACGGTCTGACCCCACCGCCAGCGGCGTCACCAGCACATCGGCCAGATGCTCGGAGGGCCACAGCACCCGCCCCGCGGCGCGCCGGGCGGGCCCCGAGCGGTTCTCCAGGCCGGCCAGCATCACCTCGGCCACCTTGGTGAGCGCGGGCGCCGGCAGCGTCTCGGGGTGGGAGGCGAACGGGAGCACGGTCTCCCCGTCGGCCTCGACGCGGAGCAGCTGGCAGGCGTCGGCACCGAGCAGCGCCGCGGTGCCGCGGACCAGCACCTCGCCCAGTTCGCCGGCGTCGGGCGCTGCGGCCACCTGCTGGGCCAGCTCGGACAGGCCGGTGAGCGCATCGACGCGGCGGCGCTCGCGGTCGTAGAGCTGGGCGTTCTCGATCGCGCCCGAGACCAGCGAGGCGATGTGGGTGAGCAGGTTGGGGGTCTCCTCGCCGAACTCATGCGGGGCGCGCGTGTGCAGCACGATGACGCCGATCGTCTCGCCCGCCCGCGACAGGACCGGCACCGCCGCCATCGACTGGAAGGACTCCTCCTCGAGCAGCGGCACGTACTTCATGCGTGGGTCCTGCATCGCCCGGTCGCGGATGAACTCGGGCCGGCGGTGGCGAGCGACCCAGCCGGCCACCCCCTCGTGGACGGGGAAGCGGACGTGGCCGACCGCCTCGGCGAACACGGGGGAGGCCGCACGGATGACGAGCTCCGGGCCCTCCACGAGATAGATGAAGCAGGCGTGGCACCCGGTGGCCTCGGTGGCGAGGTCGACGACGCCCTGGAGCATCGGCACCAGTTCCAGCGACGAGGACACGAGCCTGATGACCCCGTACAGCGTGCGGTTCTCCTCGCGGAGGCCGCGGAGCTCTGTGACGATCGGGCTCGATGATTCTGCGGGGAGTGCCATGCGGTCCTTGCTATGTGCGGCGTGCACATGCCCGGGCGCCCTAACGCGGTGCCCGGGACCATTGTGCAGCACCGCAGCGCGCGTATAGAAATGCGCAATGATCGATCCTCCCCGTAACGAAGACGACGTTCGCAAGATCGTCAAGGACAACGGCATCGAGTTCCTCTTCGCGCAGTTCGTGGACATGCACGGAAAGCCGAGCGCGAAGCTGGTCCCCGCCCACCACCTCGACGACCTGCTCACCGAGGGCGCCGGCTTCGCCGGATTCGCCGCCGGTGACATCGGCCAGGGCCCCGACGATCCCGACATGATCGCCATGCCCGACCCGACCACGCTCACGATCCTGCCGTGGCGGCCCACCGTGGCCCGCTTTGCCTGCAACGTGACGGTGGAGGGCGAGGAGTGGGACTACTGCCCGCGCACCATCCTGCGCCGCGCCCTGGCTCGCGCCGCCGAGCAGGGCTATGAGATGCGCGTTGGCGCCGAGCTGGAGTACTTCCTGCTGCGCCGCGGCGCGGACGGCTCCCTGGAGCTCGCCGACCCGCTCGACACCCTGGAGCAGCCCTGTTACGACATGCGCGCGCTGACGCGCAACCTGGACTTCGTCTCCGAGGTCTCGCGCGCGGTGACCGATCTGGGCTGGGACAACTACGCCACCGACCACGAGGACGCCAACGGCCAGTTCGAGCAGAA
>DASXDW010000204.1:0-17448 GCA_036490435.1 Solirubrobacteraceae bacterium | reverse complement strand
CACAGGCTCACCTCGCCCATCACCATCCCGAGCTCCTGGGGGCGCTAGGCCTCGAGGTGGTGCAGCAGATGGTTGAGGAACGTCCGGGGGCCGTCAACGCCTGACGCGGGCGGCACAACTGCCGCCCGCCAGGCGCTGACGTAAGAAACCGCCACGCGCGGGCCGGTTCATGCTGAACTGTGCGTAAGACACCGCGCACAGAAGGAGGCGAGCCGGGATGAAGACCGCCGACCAGAACAACGTGTTCGCGATCGTCCTGGCCGGGGGCGAGGGCAAGCGATTGTCGCCGCTCACGCTCGACCGGGCCAAGCCCGCGGTGCCGTTCGGCGGCAACTACCGCCTCATCGACTTCGCCCTCTCCAACCTCGTCAACGCCGGCTACCGGCGAGTCGTGGTGCTCACGCAGTACAAGAGCCACTCGTTGGACCGCCACATCTCCACCACGTGGCGCCTGTCTCCGCTGCTGGGCAACTACGTTGCCCCGGTGCCGGCCCAGATGCGCCGCGGTCCGTACTGGTTTCAGGGCTCGGCCGATGCGATCCACCAGAACCTCAACCTGCTGCGCGACGAGCGCCCCGACGTCGTCATCGTCTTCGGTGCGGACCACATCTATCGCATGGACCCCGAGCAGATGGTGCGCCAGCACGTCGAGTCCGGCGCCTCGGTGACGGTGGCGGCCATCCGCGTGCCGATCGAGCAGGCCGACCAGTTCGGGGTCATCGAAACCGCCGCCGACGGTCACACGATCACCGCCTTTCGCGAGAAGCCCAAGGACGCCGTCGGGCTCCACGACGCGCCTGACCAGGTCTATGCGTCGATGGGCAACTACGTGTTCTCCACCGACACCCTCGTCGACGTCGTCAACCTGGACGCCGAGTCGCGCGACTCCTCGCACGACATGGGCGGCAACATCATCCCGATGCTGGTGGAGTCAGGCCGGGCGCATGTATACGACTTCGCCGCCAACGACGTCCCCGGGGCCACCGAGCGCGACCACGGCTACTGGCGCGACGTGGGAACGCTCGACGCCTTCTACGACGCGCACATGGACCTCATCTCCGTGTTCCCGGTGTTCAACCTCTACAACATGGAGTGGCCGATCCTCACCCTGCCCGAGCCGCTGCCGCCGGCCAAGTTCGTGTTCGCCGACGACGACGGCCGCAAGGGCCAGGCCCTGGACTCGATGGTCTGCTCAGGGGTGGTCATCTCCGGCGCCCGCGTGGAGAAGTCCGTGCTCTCGCCCAAGGTGTATCTGCACTCCTACGCCCAGGTCGAGGCGTCAGTCCTGTTCTCGGGCGTCGAGGTCGGGCGCGGCGCGGTGGTGCGCAACGCGATCCTCGACAAGGACGTCTACGTCGAGCCGGGCGCTGAGGTCGGCGTCGACCTCGAGGCCGACCGTGAGGCCGGATTCACGGTGTCGGCCGGCGGGATCGTCGTGGTCCCCAAGGGGGCCCGGATCCCCGCCCGCATGGCCACGACGTGAGCATGCGCGTCGCGCTGCTCACCCGCGAGTACCCGCCCGAGGTGTACGGCGGCGCAGGCGTCCACGTCGAGTATCTCGCGCGCGAGCTGATCTTGCGCGTGGACCTCACCGTGCACTGCTGGGGAGCCGACCGCGCCGATCCCGCAGTCCACGCCCACCGCCCATGGGAGGCGCTGGCCGGCGGCGAACCGCATCTGGCCGCGCTGCAGGCGATGTCGATCGACCTGGTCATGGCCGCCGACGTCGAAGGCGCCGACGTCGTCCACAGCCACACCTGGTATGCCCAATTCGGCGGCCACCTGGCCAAGCTCACCTACGGCATCCCGCACGTCACGACCGTGCACTCACTCGAACCACTCCGCCCGTGGAAGGCCGAGCAGTTGGGTGGCGGCTACGCGCTGTCGAGCTTCTGCGAGCGGGTGGCCGTGGAGAGCGCGGACGCGGTCATCGCGGTCTCACAGGGGTCCCGGGCCGACATCCTGAAGTGCTATCCCGCCATCGACCCCGAGCGGGTTCAGGTCGTCTACAACGGGATCGACACCGCCGAGTACACCCCGGACCGAGACACCGACGTGCTCGAGCGCTTCGGCGTGGATCCCGACCGCCCCTCGGTGGTCTTCGTGGGGCGGATCACGCGCCAGAAGGGCGTCCCCCATCTGCTGCGAGCCGCTCTGAGCTTCGACCCGGCTACCCAGCTCGTGCTGTGTGCGGGCGCCCCCGACACGCCTGAGATCGGCGCCGAGGTCGCGGCGGGCGTGGCGCGGCTGCAGGAGAGCCGCGACGGAATCTTCTGGATCGACCAGATGCTGCCCAAGACCGACGTCATCCAGCTGCTCAGCCACGCCACCGTGTTCGCGTGCCCGTCGATCTATGAGCCGCTGGGGATCGTCAACCTGGAGGCGATGGCCTGCGAGGCGGCGGTGGTGGCCTCGGCGACGGGCGGCATCGTCGAGGTCGTCGACGATGGCGAGACCGGATTCCTCGTCCCCCTCGAGCAGGTGCCCGGCGACATCGATCCGATCGACCCCGAGGGCTTCGCCCGTGACTTCGCGGAGAAGGTCAACCTCCTCATCGCGGACCCGGCGCTGGCCGAGGCGATGGGGCGCGCGGGCCGGCGCCGGGTGACTGAGTACTTCGCGTGGCCGGCCATCGCTGACCAGACCGTCGCGATCTACCGCGGCCTCACCGCTTCGCCAGATATGCCTGGGCCAGCCTCGCCGGTGCCCGCGCCAGCCACGCCTCGACTGTGACCTCCTCGAGGTCGGCGACGGCGATCAGGTCCAGTTGCACGAGAATCGCCGGGTACCCGTCGAAGTGCGGCGTGGTGAAGTAGACACCGGACGGGTCCGCCACCAGCGCCTCCTTGGCCACCACATGCTCGACGCGCGCGCCCAGGATCGGGCCCTCCGGCGCGGCGTTGCCGAGCGCCGCGAGGTCGGTGTTGCGCAGCGGGCGCTCCCACACGAACAGCTTGTCCTTCACCCGCCACTGGGCATTGCCGCGCGAGAGACGCTCAGAGGTCTCGGGCAGCGCGAGAGCCAGGCGGCGGACGTCGTCCCAGGTGGCCATGAGACGACTCTACGCCGTAGATCAGCGGTTCCGACTCGCGGAAGAGCGGCTGGATGCCGGCGGTGGCCAGCGACTCGCAGTAGGAGATGACATCGGCCAGCGGCCGCTCGGCCGCCGCGGCGTTACGGGGGGCGATGCAGTAACTGCGCTCGAGCAGGTGCGGCCCCTGCCAGCCGTTGAGGATCTTGGCCGCGGTGGCGCTGCGGAGCATGGCGCGGATGTGCCGGTCGGTCATCCGCGGCCAGATTTTCGGAGTGACATGGACAGGTAATTCCCGACTTGGCGCGCGTTCATTCATGGCGCGCGTCCGGCGCCTACTCGGGCGGGGGGAGGAACTGGACATCGTGCTGCGCGGACAGCGCGACGACGTCGTCGGGGTTCTGGTCGGCCATCGCGTCGATGCCGGCGAACAGGTCATAGAGCTTGGCCTTGGGCGTGACCCAGAACCAGCACGTCAACGTCTTGCCCGAGCGGTTGAACAGCCCGTGGGGCTTGCCCTTGGGCAGGCGCACGAGGTCCCCGTTGGTCGCCAGCCGGTCGGCCTCGCCGTCGAAGAGGGTGAGCTCCCCGTCAAGCACGAGCACGTACTCGTCCTGGGTGGGATGGATGTGCGGAGGCACGAAGGTGTCGGGCGGAAACACGGCGTGCCAGGCAAACGACTCGTCGCTCACCTGCTTGGGCGTGTAGATCTGGCCGAGGATGTTCCACGTGATGCCGTCGACCGACGTGTCCGCCGCCATGACGTCTGGTGTGCTGAGGGGGGTCATCCCGGTTCTCCTTGTCGTGGTGGCCTGCGAAGTTCCTGGCACGGCGAAGCCGGCCTTCTGGGCGTAGCCGCGTACGATCGCCTCGCGCTCGGCGTGGGGCAGCACCGCCTCGACGTCGTCAAAACCGTCGGGCGCCAGGCCCTCCACCGCGTCGATGACGCCCTCGGGGCCGCCCGTGCGGTTGGAGTGCACGATCTCCGCGGTGGGTCCGCGGCGGGCCTCCTCGTACCGGCCCAGCGCGGCGGCGACGTCGTCGTCGGTCCCGTCGGCCAATTCGTCGGCGAGGCACATCGCGTCGAGCACCGCCTGGCTGGCTCCGTTGGAGCCGACGGGGTACATGGCATGCGCGGCGTCCCCGAGCAACGTCACCCGCCCGCGTGACCAACGGTCGATCGGGTCGCGGTCGCACACGGGGTACTCCCAGAACACGGGAGTGGACTGGATGAGCGCCGGGACGTCCACCTCGTTGACGCGGAACCGGGCGACGTGGGGCATCACCTCGTCCAGGCGCCCGGGTCGCGACCAGTCCTCTCGCCGCGGCGGCGGCGTCCCCTCCTCGCCGACCTTGACCATGACCGCCCAGTTGGTGAGCCGGTGCCCGTCGTCGCTACCGCCACCGATGGGATACAGGACGACCTTGGCCGCCATCCCGCCCGCGATGATCATCGAGCGGCCGGTGAGGAACACAGGCCAGTCAGTGGCTCCACGCCACAGCATGGTCCCGTTCCAGCGCGGCGGCGGCTCGCCGGCCACCAGTGCCTCGCGCACCGTCGAGTGGATGCCGTCGGCGCCGATGAGCGCCGCTCCGCGCACCGGCCGGGTGGACGTCCCGTCGCGATCGGCGAACGTCGCCGTCACGCCGTCGTCGTCCTGCTCGAAGCCGGTGAGGCGACAGCTGGTGCAGATCACCTCCTCGCCGAGGCGCTCCACGACGGCGTCGCGGAGCACGCCCTGCAGGACGCCGCGGTGGATCGAGAACTGAGGCACAGGGTGCCCGGCGTCCAGGCCCCGCAACTCACGCCAGACCTCCTGGCCGAAGCGGTTCATGTAGATGAGCTCGTAGGTGCGCACCGCAGCGGCGTCCAGGCGCTCGAGCAGGCCGAGGGTCTGCAGCTCCCCGATGGCGTGCGGGAGGGTGTTGATGCCCACGCCGAGCTCGCGAATGCTGGGCGACTGCTCGAACACCCGGCACTCCAGCCCCCGGCGGTGCAGCGCCAGCGCCGTGGTCAGGCCACCGATCCCGCCCCCGACGACGATGATGGGGTCACGCACTCAGCGCAGCCTATGCCCTCGGCTCGCCTGGCGTCAGCGCATCATGTCCAGGCGCGCGGCGACCGTCGCCCACGCCGGCGTCCGCGGGTCGATGACCGCGAAGTGATCGACGCCGGGGAGCTCCAGCAGCTCACAATCCTCGACGCCGGCCGCGGCGGCGGCCCGCGCGTAGGTGCGGCTCTGCGCGACGGGCACGCGCTGGTCGGCGTCCCCGTGGACCAGCAGCACCCGCGCTCCGGCGGGGATCCTGCGTAGCGGGTCGGCGAGCGCGTAGGCCTCGGCGCGGTCGTCTGGCCCGCCGCCCAGGAACGCGTCGGCGGCCGCGTCACCGATGGCGTCGGCGAAGGCCGCTCCCAGATCGCACACCCCGGCCAGCGAGACCACCCCGGCGACCGAGGGCTCATCGGCGACGCACAGGCCCAACTGACCACCCGCCGAGTGACCGACGATCACCATCCCCTCGGTGTCCAGCGGCTCGCCGACACCCGCCAGCGCCGCGATCGCCGCGCGCATGTCGTCAAGCGTCTCGGGCACCCCGCCGCCGTTGCCCACGCGCCGGTACTCGACGTTCCAGCTCGCCCACCCCCGGTCGGCGAGGTCGACCGCCAGCGCCGTCATCAGCGAACGGTCAAAGCGCGCTCGCCAGAACCCGCCATGTAGCAGCACCACCACGGGATGCGGGCCGGCCGTCGCGGGCAGCAGCAGGTCGGCGACCTGCTCAGGATCGGAGCCATAGGCATGGGTGCGCGGCTGCGCGCCCGACGCGGCGACGAGGTCGGCCAGCTCACCGATGAGAGCCTGGAGATCCGGCGCAGCCACCGGCGCAGCCTACCCCTACGCGCTTGAGGCATTTGCCACGCAGTGGAATACTCGTTTGGGACCGGACGCAGCCTCATGGGAGGTGAACAGATGTCTGACTCGGTCAGTGTCCTTGTCGTAGCGCATCAGACCGCGGCGAACAGCGCGCTGCTGGAGGCGGTGCACGAGCGCGCTCAGCAGGGCCCGGTGCGTTTTCACATGGTGGTGCCCCGCCGGCCTCACGGGATGCACAAGGTCGTCGACCCGCTCGAGGCGGGCGAGGACGAAGCCAACTCCGTACTGGACGGCGCCCTGCCCAAGCTCTCGGAGGCGGCGGGCCAGCAAGTCACGGGCAGCATCGGTGATCCCGAACCGCTCATGGCCATCCACGACGCCGTCAACCTCGGCGACTACGACGAGATCATCATCTCGACGCTGCCGCTCGGGATCTCGCGGTGGCTGAAGCTGGACCTCATCAGCAAAGCCAAGGCCATCGGCCTGCCCGTCACCCACGTCGCCGCCAAGGAGCGCGAGCCGACCGGCGTCAGCTAGACATCCGGCAGCGCCTCAGCGCAGGACCTTGATCGCCAGCGGGAGGGCGCCGAGGCGCAGTTCGGTGGCCACGTCTGCGGCCGACTGGCGCGTGTAGCCGCTCGTGATGTCGGCCCCGCCAGCGCCGACGATGCCGTCGGGATACTGGCGGAAGTCGATCTGCGGGACGGTGACGAGCTGGTTATCGAGCGCCACCGCGAAGTGCTGGTCCAGCGACTGCCCGCCGAGGCTGACGTTCGCGCCGCGGTGGGCGATCTGGCCGGTCACCGCCTCAAAGCGGCGCCGCCCGGTGCCGGTGAACCCGAAGGTGATGTCCGGCTGGCCGCTCTGGTCGGCGCTCGGCCGCGGGTTGGTGATGGCGTTGCCCGTCAGCGCAACGTTGTCCTTGAGGACGAAGAACTCCACGTTGGGGCTGGTGGGCGAGACCTGGTCGGACGCCGATCGGTTGGCCGCCTGCAGGACGACGGTCCCCTGCGGGACGGTGACCAGTTCGCCGTCGGCCTTGGTCACGCCCGCGGGGAGGCCCACGTAGAGGTCACTCAAGTTCGAGAACGGGCCGTTCAGCAGGCAGTGCTGACCACGCGCCGGGAGCGTCCCCTCGGCCTTGGCCGCCGCCGCGCACGCGGCGCTGCCCGGGGCTCCAAACAGGTAATACGCCGGTCCCTTGCGCGACTGCGTCGCCGATAGCGGCCGGGGAGGCTGCTTGGCGGCGAGCTTGGCGGCCTCATAGAGCGGGACCCCGCCAGCGCCGGGCACGCCCGGCTGGCCCGCCGAGCCACCCGTGCTGAGGGTGACCGAGTCCGTGTCCTGGGTGATCAGCCCGTCGGCCGCGGGCTTGCCGCTGGGCGTCAGGACGTTGGCCTCCCAGTCATAGAAGAACAGCTGCGCGGTCTGGCCGACCACGCGCACGATGCGTTCCCGCTCAGCGGCGCGGGCCCGGGGGCCGGTGACGACAATCTCGCTGACCCCGGACTGGGTGACCGTGAAGCCGCGACCCAGACCCAGCATGCGCAGCCGTGCGCGCATGATCGCCATCGTCCGCGACATCGCGCCGGCGGTGATCCGCGGCACCTGGGGGCTGGGCAGGGCTTGGAGCGTGATCCTCATCCCCCCGCTCGGGGTCGAGCCGGTCGTCGTGGCCGTGCCGCCCGTCCTGAGGATGGCTGCGGCCACCACCAGCACCACCAGCAGCGACGCCACCGGGACGAGGATCCCGACGCGAGGACGCCGCGGACCGCGACTCGGCGCGTCGTCGAGGAGGCGCCGCAGGATGCGCTCCGCCTCGGCCTGCTCCTGCGCGGTGTGGGGTCCCGACTCGCGGACCGGGTTGGCCTCGACGAGCTGCGCGATGACCTGTTCGTCTGTGGTCACGATGACTCTCCGGCGATGGTGGAATGGGGGGCGCGCGAGGGATCGGCGAGGGCGGCGGCGACGTGCCGTCGAGCGCGGTGCAGCCGCCCCCGGAACGCGACAGGGCTGCAACCCGCGGCCCTCGCGGCGCGCGCCCCGTCAAGCCCCTCCCAGGCGACCAGCAGCAGCGCCTCGCGCTCCTGGGGCGAGAGCCTCACCATCGCGACGGCGAGCTCGTCGCTCATCGTCGCCGGCGGCTCCCAGTCGGGGGCCCGGCCCGGAAGGAGGCCCTGCAGGCGGGCGGTCAGCGCGCCGCGCCGGCGGTCGGCACGCTGCTGGTTGGCCAGGACGCGCCGGGCCACGCCCAGCAGCCAAGGAAGCGGATCCTCGCGGAGGGTGTCCGCGCGGCGCCACGCCACGAGGAACGTCTCGGCGACGACGTCCTCGACCGCCGCCGTTGCCGCACGGCGCACCACATAGCCCCGCACCGCCCAGTAGTGAGCGGCGAACAGCTCCTCGAAGGCCCCGCGCCGATCGACGTCTTGCATCGTGGAACCGAATTGTCCGCCTCCACGGAATGTGTTACGCGCCGTCGGTCACTGATACTCGGGCGCGGCCCAACCGGCCATGACGTCGGGCAGCCCGTCGCTGACCCGGTCGGGGAACCGGGCCGGGCGCTTCTGTAGAAATGACGTGACGCCCTCGGCCGCGTCGGCCGACTGACCGCGGTAGAACATCCCGCGCGAGTCGGCGCGGTGGGCCAGCATCGGGTGCTCGGCGCCGAGCATCCGCCACATCATGCGCCGCGCCAGTGCCACCGAGACCGGCGCGGTGTTCTCGGCGATCTCTGTGGCGAGGGCGCGAGCGGCGTCGAGCAGCTCGTCCTTGGGATGCAGGCTGCGGACCAGCCCGCCGTCGTGGGCCTCCTGGGCGGAGAAGACACGGCCGGTGGCGACCCACTCCATGGCACGGCTGATCCCCACCAGGCGCGGCAGAAACCACGACGAGCACGCCTCGGGCACGATGCCGCGGCGCGCGAACACGAAGCCGATGCGCGCGTCGTCGGCGGCGAGGCGGATGTCCATGGGCAGGGTCATCGTCGCGCCGACGCCGACCGCGGGCCCGTTGATGGCCGCGATGACCGGCTTGGTGCAATCGAACACGCGCAGTGTGAACTGGCCGCCCCCATCGCGCGGGATGCCGTCGCCGGCCTGGCGCTCGCGCCAGTCGAAGGTCGCGCCGCCGCCCTGCAGATCAGCGCCGGCGCAGTATCCCCGGCCGGCACCGGTGACGATGATCGCCCGGACCGCGTCGTCGGCGTCGGCGGCATCGAAGGCCGCGATCAGCTCCCGCCCCATCGTCGGTGTCCAGGCGTTGAGGCGGTCGGGTCGGTTCAGCGTGATCGTCAGGACGCCGTCGGCAGTCTCGGTCGTGATCTGTTCGTAGGTCATGCGCGCTCCTCTCCGGGGGTGACCGCCGATCCTATGCCCGAAATAGACCCCGGCGACCGCCGCGCCGCGGCCCACCGCTGCCGATGTTGTAAGCCTGGCCTTATTAGTCTAGACTGATGAACATGCCCGCCCCGGCCGACACCTCCGCTGACACCACCACCGTCGCCGCGGCCCTGCGCGTGAGCATCGGCCTGCTCGTCCGCCGGCTGCGCCAGATCCCCGTGGAGGGGGAGCTGACGTTGTCGGAGACATCGGCCATCGCGCGGCTTGACCGGGGCGGCCCCACCACGCCGGGCGCGCTGGCCCGGCAGGAGCAGATCAGCCCGCAGTCGATGGGCGCGACCCTCGGCGCGCTGGAGGCCCGCGGGCTCATCGAGCGCGCCGCTGACCCTGCCGACGGCCGCCGCGCCGTGATGTCGATCACCGACGCCGGGCGCCAGTTGCTACGCAGCCGCCGCACCGCCAAGGTGCAGCAGCTGTCCCGAGCGCTGTCGACGGAGTTCACCCCCGGCGAGCTGGACCAGCTCGCAGCGATCACGCCGCTCCTGGAGCGACTGGCCCAGAACATCTGATGCCGCAGGCCCCCGACGACGGCTACAAGTGGGTCGCGCTCTCCAACACCACGATGGCCGTGTTCATGTCGGCGCTCGACGGCTCGATCGTGATCATCTCGCTGCCGGCGATCTTCCGCGGCATCGGCCTCGACCCACTGGCCCCGGGCAACATCAGCTACCTGCTGTGGATGATCATGGGTTACCGCCTCGTCCAGGCGGTCCTGGTGGTCACGCTCGGCCGCCTCGGCGACATCTACGGCCGCGTCCGGATCTACAACGCCGGTTTCGCCGTCTTCACCTTCGCCTCGATCCTGCTCTCCTTCGACCCCTTCACCGGTGGCGCCGGCGCCATGTGGCTGATCGGGTGGCGCGTGCTCCAGGCCGTCGGCGGCTCGATGCTCACGGCCAACTCGGCGGCGATCCTCACCGACGCCTTCCCGGCCGACCAGCGCGGCCTTGCCCTCGGGACCAACCAGATCGCCGCGATCGCCGGCCAGTTCGTCGGACTCATCGCCGGCGGCCTGCTGGCGGCCATCGACTGGCGCGCCGTGTTCTGGGTCAACGTCCCGGTGGGCGTGTTCGGCACCGTGTGGGCCTACCACAAGCTGCGCGAGACCTCCGAGCGTCACCCGGCGAGCATCGACTGGTGGGGCAACATCACCTTCGCCGTCGGGCTGGGCGCGGTGCTCATCGCCATCACCTACGGCATCCAGCCCTACGGTGGCCACACCATGGGCTGGACCAACCCGTGGGTCCTCGCCGGACTCATCGGCGGAGTCGCCCTGCTCGCGGTCTTCGTGGCCATCGAGCGGCGCGTGGCCGAGCCGATGTTCCAACTCGGCCTGTTCCGGATCCGCGCCTTCGCCGCGGGCAGCGTCGCGGGGTTCTTCGCGGCGATCGCCCGCGGCGGCCTGCAATTCATGCTCATCATCTGGCTGCAGGGCATCTGGCTGCCGTTGCACGGCTACAACTTCGTCGACACCCCGTTGTGGGCGGGCATCTATCTGCTCCCGCTCACCATCGCCTTCCTCGCCTCCGGCCCGATCTCCGGCTACCTGTCCGATCGCTACGGGTCGCGCGGGTTCGCCACCGCCGGAATGTTCGTGTTCGGCGCGAGCTTCATCGGACTGCTGCTGTTGCCCGTCGACTTCTCCTACTGGGCCTTCGCGCTGCTGATCGTGCTCAACGGGATCGGGGTGGGCATGTTTGCGGCGCCCAACTCCTCCTCGATCATGGGCAGCGTCCCGGCGGCACAGCGCGGCGCCGCGTCGGGGATGCGCTCGACCTTCCAGAACACGGGCACGGCGCTCTCGATCGGCGTGTTCTTCTCGCTCATGATCGCGGGGTTGGCCAGCAACCTCCCCCACACGCTGACCAGCGGCCTGGTGGCGCAGGGCGTCCCGCACGCCGTGGCCCAGCAGGTCGGCTCACTGCCTCCGGTGTCCTCGCTGTTCGCCGCGGTGCTCGGGGTCAACCCGGTGGCGCACCTCCTGGATGCCACCCACGTCCTGTCGACCCTGCCGCCCGCCAACCAAGCCGTGCTCACCGGACATCAGTTCTTCCCCGATCTCATCTCCGGACCATTCCACGACGGGCTGGCGGTGGTGTTCATCGTCGCCGCCTGCCTGTCCATCCTGGGCGCGCTCGCCTCGCTGATGCGCGGCGGACGCTACGTCCCGGCCCCCGCCTCGATCCCCCGACACAAGGAAGCCGCCCTATGACCGATGCCGCCCCCACGATTGACCCCCAGCACACCGCCCTGCTGGTCATGGACTACCAGCAGGCGATCGTCGGCATGATCGAGGACTCCGACGCGCTGGTGGCTCGCGCCGCCCAGGCCATCGACCTGGTCCGCGGCCAGGGCGGCCACGTCGGCTACGTCCGTGTCGCCTTCACCGATGCCGACCTTCAGGACATCCCGCCCACCAGCCGCATGGGCGCACGCATCGCCGCGGGACCGCAGGCCTTCCACGACGACTCCCCTTCGACCCAGATCGACGAGCGGGTGGCCCCGCGCGACGGCGACATGATCGTGCGCAAGACCCGCGTCGGTGCCTTCTCCACGACGAACCTCGCGCAGCAGTTGTCCGAGCGCGGGATCGACACGCTCATCCTTGCCGGCATCAGCACGAGCGGTGTCGTGCTCTCCACTGTGCGCGACGCGTCCGATCGCGACTACGCGCTCTACGTGCTCTCCGACGCCACCGCCGACCGCGAGGCATCGGTGCACGCGTGCCTCATGGAGCAGGTGTTCCCGCGGCAGGCGGACGTGATCACGGTCGCCGAGCTCGACGGGCTTCTCTCCTCGAGCTGATCGCGCTCAGGCCGGCCACGCCTCGGCGCCGGGGATCTCGCCGAGCTCGGTGAACACGGGGATGCCCCGCCGGCGTGCGATGGCGACGTCCTCGTCTGCGCCCGTGGACTCCCCGGGGAGGCGGAGCACGGCATCGCAATGCTCGAGCAGACGCGCCGCGGTCGGGTACATGACCTGCTCGGCGAGCGGGTCAAGCGGGGAGTCGACGCCGGCGCTGCGCAGGACGGGGAGCGCGACCCACTCCCCGATCATGGGCGTGTGCCCTGCCTGGAAGATCGGCCACGCGGCCGCTTCCAGGCGCCGCAGGTTGCGGGCCATCAGCTCGGGGTCGTCGCTCGTGCCTGACCGGTACGGGCCGGCGATGAGGATGAGTTTGGAGGAGGTGGTGTTCGTCATGATCGTGCACTATAGTGCACGATCATGCAAGACTCGGCACTAATAAGGAAGGAACGTGCAGCACATGCTGGTCGTCCAACGACGTGAGCTCCTGCTGACACGGCTCGAGACCGACGGCAAGCTGGTCGCGCGCGACCTGGCCGCCGAGCTCGGGGTGTCGGAGGACAGCGTGCGGCGTGACCTACGCGAGCTTTCCGCGGCCGGGCTCTGCCAGCGGGTCTACGGCGGCGCGGTCCCCGTGTCGCGTGCCCTGGCGGACTACGGCACCCGCGCGTCGGTCGAGCCCGAGAGCAAGCGGCGCGTCGCCGCCCGCGCTGCGGCCCTCATCGCCCCGGGCGATCGCGTCATCCTCGACGGCGGGACGACGACCCTGGCGCTCGTCAGAGCCCTGCCGGCCTCGCTCGCGGCCACCGTCATCACCCATAGCCCGACGATCGCCGCCGCCCTCGTCGATCACCCCGGGATCGAGATCCTCCTGCTCGGGGGGCGCATCTACAAGCACTCCGCCGTCGCCTGCGGTGCGGCCACCGCCGAGGCCGCCGCGGGCATCTCGGCGGACCTGTTCTTCCTCGGGGTCACCGGGGTGCACCCGGAAGCCGGTCTGACAACCGGCGACGCCGACGAGGCCGCAATGAAGCGGACGCTCGCCGGCCGCGCAGTGGACACCTACGTCCTGGCCAGCACCGAGAAGGTCGGCGCCATCTCTGCCTACAAGGTGCTCAGCCTCAGCGACGTCACCGCAGTGGTGACAGACGCCGCGCCGGACGACCCGATGCTGGCGCAACTCTCAGCGAGCGGCACGGACGTGATCCACGCCGCGTGAGCGCACGCCGGCTCAGCTGAGCGCCGGGAGCCAAACGTCGCCGGCGCTTAGACTCGGCGCGGTGAGCGACGCCCGGATCGAGCAGGCTCTGGAACGCCGCCGCGGCGACGCCGTCGCCGAGTGGGGGCTCGTCGACGAGATCGTCCTGATCGGCGCGGGTGACCCGATCGGCGTCCCGGGACGGGGGGACCGCACCTACCCCTTCCACGCCCACTCCGAGTACTACTACCTCACCGATCGCAACCGCCCGGCGGGCGTGCTCGCCTTCGACCCCAACGACGGGTGGTTCGACTTCGTCGCCGAGGTGACCGAGGAGGAGCGGCTGTGGTCGGGCGCGGGAGGAGACCCGGGCGGCATCCCGCTCGGCCAGCTGCAGGTGTGGCTCGGCGCGCGCCGCGAGCGACCGACCGCGTGCCTGGGTGCGTCGCTCGCCGGTGGGCTCGAGCCGCGATGTGATCAGGCTCTGAGCGAGGACCTGCGTCTCGGGCTCGATGTCGTCCGCCGCCCCAAGGACGAGGTGGAGCTCGAGCGTATGCGCATCGCCAAGCAGGCCACGCGTGCTGCCTTTGCCGCCGCCTTGCCGGCGCTGGTGGAGGGCAGCACCGAGCGCTCGGTCCAGGTCGAGCTCGAGACGGCGGCGCTGCGCGCCGGCGCCGACGCGATGGCCTACGACACGATCGTCGGCGCGGGGACCAACTCCGCGGTGCTGCACTTCATGCCCACCGATCGCCGCCTGGCCAACGGGGACCTCGTCCTCATCGACGCCGGCGCTGACTACCGCCAGTACGCCTGTGACGTCACGCGCACGTATCCCGTCGGCGGCGCGCTGAGCGCCGAACAGGCCGAGCTGCACGCGGTGGTCCACGCTGCCGAGCGCGCCGCCATCGAGCGCTGCGAGCCCGGGACCGAGTGGGTGGACGTCCACATGACCGCGGCCCAGGTCATCGCCGAGGGCCTGGTCGCGTTCGGGCTGTTGCGCGGCGAGCCGACCGCGCTGGTGGAGTCCGGCGCGGTGTGGCTGTTCTTCCCGCACGGGATCGGTCACATGGTCGGACTGGGCGTGCGTGACGCGGCCGGACCGCTGCGCTCACGACGCGACACCCCGACACCGATCAAGAATCTCCGCATCAACCTCCCGCTCGAGCCGGGCTTCGTCGTCACCGTCGAGCCCGGGATCTACTTCGTCCCGGCGATGCTCAACGACCCCGAGCGCCGCGCCCAGCACCGCGACGCGGTGGACTGGCACCGCGTGGACCGCATGCTGGACTTCGGCGGCATCCGCATCGAGGACAACGTGCACATCACCCCCGACGGGCACGAGATCCTCACCGCCGACGTGCCCGTCCTGGGCTGACCGGCACGAGCGGGTCAGCCGTCTGCAGGCCTCTCGCTGCGCTGAGCCCAGTCAGCGGCGAGCATCGCGTAGACGGCGTGGTCGACGAAGCGCTCCCCCACGCGCTCGGCCTGGCGCCGCACACTCTCCAGCGTGAAGCCCAGACGTTCCGGGATGGCGCGGCTGCGCGTGTTCTCAACGCCCGCCCGGATCTCGACGCGGTTGAGGTTCCAGTGCGCGAAGGCGTGGTCCACGAGGGCGGTGACCGCGAGGGTGACGGTGCCGCGGCCCTGCGCCGTCTCGGCGATCCAGTAGCCGAGACTGGTGGCGAGGTTCCCCCAGTCCAGACGGTGGTAGCCCAGCACGCCGACGATCGCGTCGTCGTCGATCATCGCCACCTGGAATCCCTGGTTGTCAGCCAGCTGGCGCAGGCTCCTGCGGATGAACTCGCGGGTCGCCTCCAGCGTCTGCCCCGGCGCCCACGGCATCCACCGGGCGAGGTGCAGGCGGTTGGCCTCGATCACGGCGTAGAGCTCGTCGGCGTCTGACTCGTCGAGCAGTCTCAGCCCGCGCCGCTCGTCGAGCACATGCCCCAGCATCATGCGCCCTCACCCGCCACGCCGGGCAGCTCCGACAGCGCCCGCACCGTCTCGACCCCCGCTGCGTGGAACGCCTCACCGTCGCCGTCGGGCACGTACGCGATCGCGCGCATGCCGGCGGCGAGCGCCGCCTCCACGCCGATCATCGTGTCCTCCACCACCGTGCACTGCGCCGGTGGACAACCCATCTGCGCCGCGGCGTACAGGAAGAGGTCCGGTGCGGGCTTACCCCGCCCCACACTGTGAGCCGAGAACAGCGCATCGGGGCCGAACAGGTCACGCAGCCCGGTGAGGCTGAGGGTGAGCTCGGTCTTGGACAGCCGGCCCTGCGAGGCGACGCACACGTCGCTGCCCATGGCCCTCACCGCCCGCACCGCCTCAGCCGCCCCCGGCACGGGCTGCAGCGACGCACGGAACGCGCCCTCGCGGTCGCGTTCGAACCTCTCCATGAAGTCCGGCGGTAGCGGTGCGCCGAGGCGACGCTCGGCGTCGGCGGCGATCTCGGTGAGGAACATCCCTCGGTAGGCCTCGTGCGCCTCAGCGCCCGAGATCTCGACGCCCAGCCGGCTCAGCGCCTGCGCGAGCACGGCGTTGGAAATCCCCTCGCTGTCCACGAGTACGCCGTCGCAGTCGAAGATCACCAAGCGTGAAGCCATGCGCCGGATCTTGCCGGATCGCCGCAGTCCACCTTGACGCCCTGCTCGCGGCTGCTCTACCTTGAGCCGCGCTCTGGACGGCTCCACGGTGACCGACACCCCGGCGCGCCTGCTCGCGGGCGGACGCGTGGTGGCCCCCGAGGGCGTGCTCGCCGACGCCTGGGTGCACGTGGAGGGCGCGACCATCGTCTCGGTGACCCGCGACCGCCCCGCGGTCGGGGCGGCGGTCTTCGACCTGCAGGGAGCGTGGCTGCTGCCGGGATTCGTCGATCTCCACGTGCACGGCGGGGGTGGCCACGACGCCGTCAGCTCCCAGGAGGCGATGGAGAACGCGGTGGCCTTTCATCGTCGTCACGGCACCACGGCCACGCTCGTCTCGCTCATGACCGCGCCGCTGGATGAGTTGAGCCGGCAGCTGGCCTGGGTCGCCGATCTCGTCCGGCGGGGGCCCACACCGCGCGGACACGTGCTCGGCGCACACCTCGAGGGGCCGTTCCTCTCGCCCCGGCGCGCGGGTGCTCAGGACCCAGCGCACATGCTCGCCCCCGATCGGGCGGTGCTGGACCGGTTGGTGCACGCCGCCGACGGCAGCCTGCGCATCATGACCATCGCCCCCGAGCTTCACGGTGCGCTTCCCCTCATCTCCCGGCTGCGCGAGCGGGACGTGATCGCAGCGCTCGGCCACTCCGATGCGAACTATGAGGAAGCGGCCACCGCCATCCGTGCCGGCGCCACCCACGCCACGCATCTGTTCAACGGGATGCCGCCCCTGCACCATCGCGCACCCGGTCTGGTGGGCGCCGCGCTGGACGCCGACATCTCCTGCGAGCTCATCAACGACGGCCCCCATCTGCACCCCGCGGTGGTGAGCCTCGTCGCGCGCGCGATCTCCAGTCCGGTGCTGGTGACCGACGCGATCGCCGCATGCGGGGCCGGTGACGGCACATTCGTGCTCGCCGGCCAGGAGGTGCAGGTCACCGACGGCGAGGCCCGTCTCACCGCCACCGGCTCGCTGGCCGGCAGCACCCTGACGATGGACGAGGCGCTGCGCCGCGCCGTGCGCGACGGCGGCCTGAGCGTCGAGCAGGCCTCGGCCGCCGCCTCCGCTCACCCTGCGCGCGTCCTCGGTCTTGACGGGTCGCTCGGATCGGTCGCGGCCGAACGGCGGGCCGACCTGGTGGCACTCGACGACGATCTGCACGTAACCCGCGTGATGGCCGCCGGCGAATGGTGTCCGTGACGAGCGAGGGAGCGACGAGGGTCAGCCGGCGCGGCGCTCCCAGACCACCTCACCGTCGACGCGCTCGTCGGTGGACGCCATCCCGAGCACCCGCGCGACCCCCATCGATGCGCGGTGCGAGGGGTGGATGTAGGCGACGAACCGCTGCACGCCCGCCTCCTCGAGCCACCTCACCGCCGCCTCAGCACCTTCACGCGCGTAACCGCAGCCCTGGAAATCGACGCCCACCACCCAGGCCAGCTCCGCGGTAGCGGGGCCGGGGTCTTCGGAGACCGTCGCCTGCACGAAGCC
>DASXDW010000151.1:0-43278 GCA_036490435.1 Solirubrobacteraceae bacterium | reverse complement strand
GGCCCGGGGCGCGCACCGGCGGCCCAGCGCGGACGGAACAGCAGATACAGGCCGATTGCGAGACCGATGACGCCGACGACCATGAGGATCACTCCCATGTTCTGCAGGTTGAGGCCGGTGACGTGCGCGGTGACGGCCCATTTGAGGATGGCGCCGGCGGCGATCAACAACAGGCTGGAGCCGATCGTCATAACACCTCACATAGGCCGGTGCGTCGGAGTTCAAGCGCGCACCGATGCGCTGCCCGTAGCCGACGAGACATATTCTTGAGCGAGGCGCGTCGATTCGGCTCGGCCGTTCAGGAACTGATGCACGTGGCGAATCGCCATGGCGCCGTCGCCGACCGCGGCAGACACCCTCTGCGTCGAGCCGCTGCGCACGTCGCCGGCGGCGAACACTCCTGGCACGCTCGTCTCCAGCATCTGCGGCACATGGTGCCCCTGGCCGTTAGCGCCCGTCGGGGGGACGTGCGCCGCGGCCGCATCGGGACCGGTGAGCACGTAGCCGCCGTCGTCAAGCGTGACGACGCCGCGGAGCCACTCGGTGTGCGGCTGAGCGCCGATGAATACGAACATCGCTCGCGCGTCCAGCCGGTGGCGCTCGCCGAGGTCGTTCTCGACCACGACGGCCTCCAGTGCGTCGTCGCCGATCAGCTCGCGGACCTCACAGTGCGTAAGGACGGCGATTGACGGCGTGGCCTCGATGCGATCTGCGAGATACCGCGACATGTTCTCGTCCAGGCTTCGCTCGCGAACCACGAGCGTCAGGCGCGGCACGTACCGGGCAAGCAGCAGCACTCCCTGCCCGGCGGAGTTACCGCCGCCCACGGCCACCACCGGCTCTCCCCGGCACTCCTGCGCTTCGATCTCTGTCGCCTCGTAATGGACGCAGATGCCCTCGAGCCGGTCGACATTGGCCAACGGCAGGCGGCGGTAGCGCACGCCGGCGGCAACCACGACCGCGCGGCCGCGCGCATCTCCGCCCCCGCTCAGCATGATCCGGAACCCGCCATCGAGCAACTCCAAGCCGACCGCCTCACCGGGGAGGGTGATGCACGCGCCGAACTTCCGCGCCTGGATCGTCGCACGCTCGGCGAGCTCGCCGCCGGAGAGGCCAGCGGGGAACCCAAGGTAGTTCTCGATCCGCGGCGACATGCTGGCCTGCCCCCCGGTGGCCACCGACTCGAGCACGGCCGTCTTCAGCCCCTCGGAGGCGCCGTACAGCGCAGCCGCCAATCCGGCCGGGCCGGCGCCGACGATGACCAGATCTGCCGCCATCTCCGACCGAGCCGGCACCCTCATCCCCAGCGCCCGCGCCAGCTCGGCATTGCTCGGGTTGCGCAGCGCTCGATCGCGACCGACAAGCACGACCGGACACTCCTCCGGCCGCACCCCGAGGCGCTGCAGGATCTCCTCGGCTCCCGGATCTGATTCGAGGTCGATCCAGTGATGCGGCAGCCTGTTGCGGATCGCGAACTCCCGCAGGCGCCGGGTATCGGGCGTGTAGCGAGAACCGACGATCCGGAACCCCACCCCCAGCCCGATCATGACCGCGCGCCGCATGATCAGCGCCCGCAGGATCAGATCCCCCAGCACGATGTCCTGTGTGACGATCTCGCGCAGACACTCCGAGCTCACGACGAGCACCTCCCCCGGCTCGCGCACGATCGCGGTCACGAACACAGCCTGGCCGGTGATGAGTCCGAGTTCGCCGAGGAAGCGACACGGGCCATGCACGCCGACGACCCGCTCGCCCTCTTCGGATTCCTCCACCACGACGACCTTCCCCGCCAGGATGATGAAGAAGTCGCCGTTGCCGTCGCCCTCTCGGTACAGGATGTCCCCGTCGTTCACCATCCGGGGCTCGCCGACGCTCGACAGAACGCCAATCTGTTCCTCGCTGAGGCGCGGGAACGCCCCGTAGGGGTCAGGGGTCTCGGTCAGCGCCGAGTCTGGCGTGGCGGTCATCGCAGGCGTCCCTAGGCCAGTGCTTAGGCCGACATCCGGCCGGGTCAATCCCCCTCGGACTTGATCGGTGCGCCTGACGTCCTAGCAACAGCGATGACACGTGAGCTCCCGCCCCTCGAGGTGAACGCCAAGGAGTGTGATGCCGTGCCGGGCTCCATCATCGTCTGTCCCAACTGCGGCACCAAGAACCGGGTCCGCCCGCAGGCGACCGGCGTTCCGCGCTGCAGCGTCTGCCACACCCTGCTGCCGTGGATCGTCGACGCCTCAGCGGCGGACTTTGATGAGGAGATCACGGCCTCGCTCCCCGTCCTGGTCGATTTCTGGGCGCCCTGGTGCGGCCCATGTCGCATGGTCTCTCCGGCCGTCGAGAGCGTCGGCCGCGAGCACGCCGGGCGCCTGAAGGTCGTCAAGCTCAACGTCGACGAGGCGCCGCAGATCTCCGAACGGTTCGAGATCCGCGGCATCCCGCTCCTCGTGCTGTTCCGTGATGGCGCCGAGGCCGACCGTCTCGTGGGCGCGGTGCCGCCGGAGGCGCTGCGCCGGTGGCTGGAACCGCATCTCGCCCCGGCCCCCGAACGCGCGTGAGGGATTCGCCATGACCAGCTTGCTCGTGGAGCACTTCGACACCGCCGGCAGCACGCGCGTGACCAGGGCACTGGGGGCCGCGGGAGACCGGGTCGCCGACGTCCTGGCCGGACGTACAGTGTGGTGCGCCGCCAGGGACGCGGCGTGCCGTGCCCAGGCCGCGCAGCTGCGGGCCCGCGTGACCGGCGCCGGTCCGGGCGTGTCCGCCGCGACGCTGCCGTCCGCGGCCGAGGGCCAGGACGCGGCCGCCGACTGGGTGAGGCCGGACGACGTCGTCATCGCCCATGATGCGCCTACGCTGCGCTTCTCCGAGGCGGTTCGCGAGCATGGGGGCCACGCCGTCTTCCGGTTCCGCGCCGGTTATGTCCCCACCGCGTCGGCCCAAGCCGTGCTCAACCTGCTGGCGGAGATGCCGGCATGCATCGACGCCTATCTTCTCAGCTGGCGAGAGGACCGCGGGCACGGCGAGGTCGTGGAGCGCGTGGTGGCAGCGATGCCGGCCGCCGGTGTCATCGCCGCCAAGGAGTTCGCGCTCGGCGTCACCGGCGAGGACGCGCGTCCGCTCGCCTGGCGCATGGCGGTGGCGGAGGTCGTCCGCACCGACCGCCTGGAGGCGGTGGGCGGCAGGCTGCACGCCAAGCCGGCCGTGGCGGCGCGTTAGGCGGCCTCATGGCCGCTGCGAGCGCGTCCGCCGGTAGGCGGGTCGCGATCACGCCGTCGATCGATGTGCACGTCCTCAACGCCAGGACCGTGATCGGCAGACGGTTCTGGGCAGTGCTATCTGTCGCTCCTGAACAAGGTGCTGACCCGTGGCACGGTCCAAACGACGGCTTGGCGGCGGAGCGCGCGGACGATCTCCCTGGTGATCGCGTCAGGCGGCTGATCGGCGTCGACCTCGATCAGATCCGTCCAGCCCGCCAGCGCGTCTCGTAGAGCCCGAGCGTTGTCACGGTGGACCTCCAGCCGGCGCCCGATCGCGCGCTCGGAGTCATCCGGTCGGTGCTCGTCCGTGGCACGGTCGCGCAGTCGCCGGACGAGGACGCCCGGGCTCGCCTGAAGCCACACGACGAGCGGAGGCGGCCGGAGCCGACCCAGGCGCGCCAGCGTCTCCTGCAGCGATCGCGCCTCGCCGGCGGTACGCGGATACCCGTCGAGAATGAATCCCTGGCCGGGACCGAGCGCCTCGAGGCGCTCGCGTACGAGCTGGTCGACGAGTTGATCGTCGACCAGCTGCCCGGCGGCCATCCGGTCGCGGATTTGGTGGCTGACTGGGGACTCGCCGGCGGCCGCCTCGCGCAGAATTCGTCCCGGGTTGATATTGGCCACGCCGAGACGCCGCGCGAGTTTGGCGGCCTGAGTTCCCTTGCCCGCTCCGGGCGGCCCCAGCAGGATCAGGTGCACCGGCAGACGGCTCATCACTCGTCTGGTCGTAGGCCGGCCCCGTCCACAGGCCAACCCGTGCGCCAGATTTGACCGCTTGCGGCGCCGGTATCCGGGCCTAATTGCCTGCCCATGAACCGGGCCGCCGAGCGTTGGCGATGAACGCCTCCCGCCGGCTTCCCCAACGAGGCCATGCGGCGCGAGAGGTGGTGCGCAGCCAGGCCTGGCGCCAAGTGGCTTTGGCCCGGCATCTCAGTCGGCGCGCGGTCAGGAGGGCGCGGATCGAGTCACTCGTCCTCCTGGGGCTGCTGGCCGGGATCTTCCTCGTCTACGAGTACCGACACGTCTTGTTTCCCATCAGCTGGGACCCGGCCGTACGCGGGGTCGCAGCGCTGGCCCTTGTCTCGCTCGGCTGGCAGTTCGCCCGGGACGTCGGCCGAGCCATCGGCCCCACCTTGTTCCGGCGGATGGATCCGGGCGCCGCCGGCACGTTCGGGTTCCTGATCCGGCTCATCACCATGTGCATCGCCGTGGTGATCGCTCTGCGCGTCGCCGGCATCCGTCCGCGGACGCTGCTGCTCGGGGGTGCCGCCACGGCAGTGGTGTTCGGCCTTGCTGCCCAGCAGACGCTCGGCAACGTCATGGCCGGAACGGTCCTTCTCAACGCGCGCACATTTCGCGTCGGCGAACGAATACGCCTGCAGGGCGGCGGGCTGGCGGGTTCGGTGGAGGGCATCGTCAGTTCGCTCGGTCTCATGTACACGACGCTCGCCAGCGGCGCGGACACGATCATGGTGCCCAACTCCGTCGTCCTCAGCGTCGCAGTGGTCCCGCTGCGCGAGCCCGCCGCGGTGAGCCTGCGCGCGCGCCTGCGGCCTGACTCAACCCCGGCGGAGATCGAGGAGCAGCTGCGGGCCGCCATCTCGACCCCGATCCGCGGGGCACCGAGCGTCACGCTGGAGGAGGTCGACGGGGACGAGGTGGTCGTCCGGATCGCGGCGACCCCGAGCGATCCCGGGGCCGGTCCGCGCCTGGCCACGGAGGTCCTGCATGCCATCGGACCCCACGTGGCGAGATCGGGCAACGGAGACCGTTCCGCCCCGAGAAACAGTGATCGGCCGCGTTCCACCCAGCCCGCGTCCGGCGAGTCGGTGCAATCGGACCGCCGATGAGCTTCGGGCGCGAGGACGATGGTCTACCGGCCAAGAAGGGGGTCCGCCATCGCTTGCCACAGCGCGGAACGGCCTAGTTGGCGGGATATGAATCGCACACACATGACATGCAACTTTCGGGCCCGGACCGGCTCGAGTTGATTTCACGGTGAACCGATGACCGCTACAACGCTTCCTGAACAGACGACGGCGTCCGGCACGAGGAGGATGGCCGGCAAAATCATCCGCACGAACATCCCGGCGCGCCTTGATCGGCTCCCGTGGTCCCGCTTCCACCGGCGCGTCGTCATCGGCTTGGGCACCGTCTGGATCCTTGACGGGCTGCAGGTAACGATCGTCGGCGCGGTCGCCGCGCGACTCACCGAGCGCGGAAGCGGCATCCACCTCAGCGCTGCCAGCATCGGGACGGCGGGCGCGATCTATGTCGCCGGGGCGTGCATCGGTGCGCTCCTGTTCGGGCAGCTGACGGATCGCTACGGACGTAAGAAGCTGTTCATGCTCACGCTCCTCCTGTACCTGGTGGCAACCGTGGCAACGGGCTTGGCGTTCGCGCCGTGGTACTTCCTCGTCGTCCGCTTCCTGACCGGCATGGGCATCGGCGGGGAATACGCTGCGATCAACTCGGCGATCGATGAGCTGATCCCGGCCCGGAACCGCGGTCGCGTCGACCTGGCGATCAACGGCAGCTACTGGGTGGGATCGGCGATCGGGGGCTTCGCCGCCCTCCTCTTCCTGGACGAGTCGATCTTCGCTACGGACGTCGGCTGGCGGTTGGCATTCGGGGTCGGTGCGATCCTCGGCCTGGGAATCATGATCGTCCGTCGTCACCTCCCTGAGAGCCCACGGTGGCTGTTCATACACGGACACGAAGAGGAGGCCGAGCGGATCGTCGATGCGATCGAAGAGGAGGTACGGCGGCAGAGCGGGACCGACCTTCCGGAGCCCGACGCCGACATCGCCGTCCGCCAGCGCGACGCGATCCCATTCCGCGAGCTCGCAAAGGTGGCGATCACGCGGTACCCGCGCCGGGCGTTCCTCGGTTTCACCCTGTTCGTCGGCCAGGCCTTCCTCTACAACGCGGTCGTGTTCGACCTGGGCACGCTCCTGCACGAGTTCTTCTTCGTCGGCAGCGGCTCGGTGCCGTATTACATGGCGCTGTTCGCCGTCAGCAACTTCTTCGGACCGCTGCTGCTGGGCCGCTTCTTCGACACGATCGGCCGGATCCCCATGATCTCCGGCACGTACCTCGGGTCGGCGGCACTCGTAGCTGTCCTGGGCATCCTGCTCACCACCAGCCACGTCACGCTGTGGGAATTCATGGGCTTCGTTCTGGCGGCATTCTTCCTCGCCTCCGCCGGCGCCAGCTCCGCTTACCTGACGGTCAGCGAGGTATTCCCCATGGAGACGCGGGCACTCGCGATCGCGTTCTTCTTCGCCATCGGCACCGCGACTGGCGGGATCGTCGGACCGGTGCTGTTCGGTCAGCTGATCCACAGCGGCAGCCGTCACCTGGTGGCGATCGGTTTCTTCGTCGGCGCGGGCGCGATGGCCGTCGGCGGCCTGACCGAGCTGCTGTTCGGCGTCAGGGCCGAGGGGCAGTCGCTGGAGAACATCGCCAAGCCGCTGACCGTCGAGGAGGCCGAGGAACTGCTGACGCTGCCGCTGGCCCCAGAGCTGCCCGCCAACCCGAGCGCATACCACGAGCGCCACGAGGCGGTGCGGGCGCGTGAGCAGGCCGAGAGCGAGCGCGCCACGGCCGCCGAGCGCCGAGCGGCGCTGCAGCAGCTTCGCCGCCAGGCCGACGCCGGGCCGGGGGTGGAGCAGCTGAGTCGTGATGACCGCGAGGCCGAGGCGGCGGAACTCCACGCGAAGAGCCTCGACGAGATGGCCGCCGCGCACGAGGAACGTGCCCTCGCCATGTGGGCCAAGCCCGAGGCTGAGCGGCGCATCCATCTCGAGCGGGCCGCAGCTGCCGAGCAACGGGCGCGCATCCATCAGGAGCGCGCCGCGGCGCTGCTGGCCGGGCACCCGGCCGAGGCCGAGATGCACGCTCTGATGGCGGAGGCGGCCGCCGAGCGCGCGCTCGAGTCCGAACAGCGGGCGCTCGCCCTCGAGGCGCAGGCCGAGGCCGGGCAGCTCCGGGGGCCCGCGGCAGACCTTGCCAGGGCCCGGGCCGTGATGCACGAGAGCTGGGCCGCAGTGCATGACGCGGAGGCCCAGGCGTTGAAGGCACGAGCCCTCCACGACGACCGGGAGGCCGCGGTACACGAACAGGAGGCCCGTGATCGCGAGCTGATGGCGCTGGCCGCCGAGCAGCACGTCGATGCGGCTGAGCACCGGGCGCGAGCGGCGGCCTTTCAGCAGGAGGACGTCGTCCTCTCCCAGGCCGAGCGCGAGGAGCGGATCCGCGATCGGAGCGGCCAGGCGCTCCGCGAGAGGCGCCGGGGCCTGCACCGCTTCCAGCCAGGTGTCGGCAGTTCGTTCTACTCGCCCGGGATGATCGGGACGGCAAGCACCGCGAGCCGCCTGGCCGCGATGGCCCGAGAGCATCTCGACCGCGAGGTGGACCTCATCGGCCGGGTGCTCGAGGACCACGGGGAACTCGAGGGCAACGAGCTGAAGAAGCTGGTCGGCGCGCGTTACTGGGGGCCGGGGCGCTTCCGCGAGGCGCTGCGGGCGGCGATCAGCGAGGGGCGCGTAGCCCGCCGGTCCCGCGACGTGTTCGCACCGCCCCCCGGTCCCGGGGGCAAGCTGCCCTTGGCCGATGGCCACCGCACCGATGTGGCGCCGGAGCCCTCCGCCCAGCGGCAGCAACAGCCGCAGGCCCACGGCTGATCCAGGGAATGGCCGCTCGGTGCTGCGCTGCCGGCTCCTCGGCCATCGCTATCGCTTCGTTAGCGAGGCGGAGACGATGCGGTGGCAGTGCGAGCGCGGGTGTGGCCAGAGCGGCTCCAAGCGGTATCCGACGCCGGACGACGCGCGGCGGTACGCGAACGCGTTCGATCGCCAGGACCGGGACACGCTCGGCCGGCGGGCACCGGTGGGGCTGACACCGCTGCGACTGTGGCGGTTCGTGCGCCGGCGCCGATTAGGCGCGTGACCCGGCGCCGAGTAGCGCCGCTCAGTGGCTCAGGTGCTGAGTAGCCCGGACACGCGCTCAGTGAACTCCCGCAGGGCCGTCGCCGCATCGCCGTCGAGCTCGACGGTTACCACCGGCAGCCCATGCGCACGCAGGGCCTGGTGGTCCCCGACCACCTGGGCCGTCATCAGCCGCGCGTAGGAGTATCCGGCTCCGGGGATCTCTGCATCGCGTTGCGGCCGCGCGATGAGCTGGAGGAAGCGGCCGCTCGGCGGCCCATCCTTGTGCAGCGGCCCGGTGGCGTGGAGGTATCCCGGGCCATAGCCGAACGTGACGGCGGTGCGGATCGCACTGTGCAACACGCCGCGCAGTTCGGCGACCGCCTCGTCGACGCGGTCCGAGGGCGCCAGGAAGCCGAGGACGGCGACGTAGTTAGGCGCACCGGCGCCGGCCAGGAGCGCACGGAGCTCCTCGTCTGACGCCCGGGGCATCAGTGCTGGGGCGCCCGACTCCAGGGCCTTCCGAGTTGCGTCCCCAGGCGCCGACGCGTTGGGGCGCTCGAACGGGTTGACTCCGATCGCCCAGGCGGCCACGGCGACGGCGAACTGCGAGACGAAGAACAGGCGTCCCAGGTCGTCCGTCCCGCTCGATGGAAGGGTGAGCGTCGGCTGGCCGGCGTCCGACAGCCGCTGGACCTCCTCGTCGAAGTCCCGCAGCGGCTGGTCCATGTTCCGCACATAGGTGATCAGGCGGTCAGAGGCGTACGCCTCGGGAGCGGCGAAGGGCTCGTCGGCGACGGGCACGATGCCTCTCCCCCGCTTCGCGCAGGACGTGGCGATCAGCTGCTCGATCCACGGCCCGAAGCTGTCCACCGGTGGCGGGACCACGAACGTGAGCTTGTCCCGCCCGGCCCCGGCTAGCTCGCCGGCGACCGCCCCCAGCCAGAGTCCCGGGTTGGTATTGCCGGCGGCGTACTGGGCGCACTGCTCCGCGCCCGCCTGCGCGCTGTCGAGCAGGGCGTCGATGTCGACGCCCATGAGCGCGGCCGGCAGCAGTCCGGACACCGATAGGACCGAATGGCGTCCTGCGATGTCCGGCCGGTTAAGGAACAGCCGGCGGAAGCCCTGGCGCTCGGCGAGCCCCGCCAGTGGGCTGCCCCGATCGGTGATCGCGACGAACCGCTCAGGTGGCGCCAGCGCCGAGAAGTGCGCGTAATGGGAGGCCGTCTCAATCGTCTCCCCGGATTTGGACGACACGACGAACAGCGTCCTCGCGAGATCAAGCGTCTCCTCCACGGCGAGCACGGCGTCCGGATGCGTCGTGTCGAGGACTCGCACCGTCATGCCGTCCGCGGCCGGCGTTAGCGCCCGCCGGATCACCTCAACGCCGAGCGCGGCGCCACCCGTGGCGAGGATCACGGCGTCGGTAAGCCCGTCGGCCCAGCACTCCTGCGCAAACGACCGGAGCAAGGGCGCCTGCGCGCGCATCGTCTCGGGGAGCGTCAGCCAGCCCATCCCAGCGTCAGCCTCAGCCACCGTCGCGTGGTCCCACAGCGACGCGTCCCGGGCCCAGATCCGCGGGACGACGTTCTCGTCAACCGCACGGCCGACGCGCTCCGCGACAGGCTCCAGGAGGTCCTGAGGCAGGCAGGTCTGGATGGACGGCGTCTGCTGTTGGGCCACTTGACACAGCCAATAGTCCGTTCCGTACCGCGCACAACGGCAAGCGCCGGTTGAGGGTGAGAAGCGTCGGCCTAGGAACTCAGTGCACATCCTGTACCCGATCCCAAGGGAGACACATGTCAAACAAGCTGCAGAGCCAGAAGATCGCCATCCTGGCCGCCGACGGAGTCGAGCGGATCGAGCTGGAGCAGCCGCGGGGCGCGCTCCACGGCGCCGGCGCCACCACCGAGCTCCTCTCCATCCACGACGGCACGATCAAAGCCCGCCAGAAGGACCTCGACGAGGCCGCGACCTCCGGGGTGGAGAAGCTGGTCTCGGACGCGTCGGTGAACGATTATGACGCGCTGCTTTTGCCGGGCGGCACCGTCAACCCTGATCAGCTGCGCATGAACCGCGACGCCGTCGGGTTCGTCAAGGCGTCCGTCAAGAGCGGCAAGCCCGTCGCCGCCATCTGCCACGGGCCGTGGACGCTCGTCGAGGCCGACGTGGTGCGCGGACGGCGCGTGACGTCCTGGCCCAGCATCCGAACCGACCTGCGCAACGCGGGAGCCGAGGTCGTCGGCGAGGAGGTCGTCATCGTCGGCCAGTTCACCACGAGCCGCTCGCCGGCCGACCTCCCGGCCTTCTGCCCCGCGATCGTCGACCAGTTCTCGCAGGCGGGCGAGCATGCGCACGTCTGAGGCCCGTGGTCAGGCCCGCCATCCCAGCTTGCGGCGCTGCGCTCGGTGTGACCGTCTGATTTTGCGCGGGGCGACCACGCGCGCCCGGCTCTGTCGCGCGTGCGCCCGCGACATGGCCGCCGTCATCTCCGCCGCGGAGTCAGAGGAGCGCATCCGGCACGACCTGTACGGCCGTGCCGACGGGTCCCGTACTCAAGACACCTAGCGTGACGGGACGGCGGTGTGTCCGAACTCCGCGGTGCGCGCGTGCAGGTCCGCGACCGCGTAGCTCCCCTCCGCCAGCGATCCGGGAGCGACGATCAGGCTCCGGCCGATCTCCGTGATCTGCGCCTCTCCCCCGGTGACGACCAGCCGCGGCCGGTACGTGCCGATCAGCTCGGCGACCGCGTCACTGCCGGGGAGGTTCCGTCCCTTGTGGGCCGGCGGGGTGGCGAACAGCATCACGAGCTCGTTGTAGTCGAGCACGGTCACGACCTTGAGCCGGTAGGCGGCCTCCCAGCGCGGATAGCGCAGCGAGGTGTCCTCGTCGCGCGAAGCGTCAGGATCGTCGCTGACTGCGCCGCCCATCCCGGCGAACGCGACGAGTGCGTCCGGAGCGAACGCCACTGTGCCGTGAACCCCCCGCAGCTGCGGGCATGCGATCTCGATGTTGTAGGACTCCCTCAGGTACCGGCCGCCTGGCGCATCCGCTTGGCCGGGAACCCAGTAGACCGGTTGCTGCGCACGCCCCAACGCGTGAAACAACTCGCGGGGCCCCTCCTGGCCGTTGCTGAGATCGCCCACGATGGCGATCGCCTGCGCTCCGCTCTCGGCCGCCACTTCGAGAAGGCGCTTGATGCCCTCAACAGAACCGCTCGGGCGGCTGGCGCAGAGGATTCGGTTGACGTGCTCGCTGCTCATTCGCGTCTCCCATCGTTCGTTTGCGGGCGCACTGCGCGGGCGTCCCCGGGTTCTCCCTCTCACCTAGGCCGCCGGTCGCCGGTCTGTAGTCAGCCGCGCCCGCTGTCTTGACGAGCGCGGCCTCAGGCCTATCGCACGGCGTGACAGCGCCCACCACCCGCCGCTCCTGTGTCGGCGGGCGGCGATCGCGCAGGCAAGCAAACGTAAGGAGGGTGACAGTGGCGGACCTGATTGCCATCGGTTACGACGCGGAGGAGACGGCCGAGCAGGCCGCCGAAGAGGTCTACCGCCTCGCCCACGATCTCGTGATCGAGCCGGAGGCCGTCGCGGTGATCAAGCGCGACAAGAACGGCAGGTACAAGGTGACCACCAATCACCATCCCGTCGCCGAGGGCGTGACCTGGGGCATGTTCTGGGGCGTGCTGTTCGGGCTGCTGTTCTTCATTCCGGTCTTCGGACTCGCCGTCGGCGGCGTGCTCGGAGCGCTGCTGGGGACGATCGACAAGATCGGCGTCGACAAGACGTTCCAGCAGCAGGTCCGGGACATGCTGCAGCCTGGTACATCCGCGCTGTTCCTCGTCGTCGACAAGGTGACGCCGGACAAGGCGGTCGCCGCCCTGAGCAAGTACGGCGGCCGCGTCCTGAAGACCTCCCTCTCGGAGGACGCCGAGCACAAGCTCCAGGAGGCATTGGCCGGCGCCGGCACTCCGGCCGGCGCCGCCGCCTGAACCTACCCATCTCCAGCGAGAGCGAGCACACGATGTCCACCCAGACACACGTCACACGGACCGATCCTGTCGTCCCGCCGGGCAGGTGGGTCGTCGATCCGGCGCACTCCACCGTCGAGTTCGCCGTGAAACACATGGGCATCGCCACCGTGCGCGGCCGGTTCGACGAGTTCCAGGGCACCCTCGAGGTGGCCGAGGATCTCGCCCGGTCCCGGGCCTCCGGCACAGTGACGGTCGCGTCGCTCACCACCAACGAGCCGGATCGCGATGCTCATCTGCGCTCGCCCGACTTCTTCGACGCCGAGCGGTACCCGGCGATCGGGTTCGAGTCGACCCGGATCGAGGCGATCGACGACACGACGTCGCAGGTGTTTGGCAACCTGACGATGCACGGGGTGGCGCGCGAGGTGAAGCTGGAGGTCGTGATCTCCGGCACCGATGAGGATCCGTGGGGCAACACGCGCGTCGGCTTGGAGGCCGTCGGCGCCATCAAGCGTTCTGAGTTCGACATGAAGTTCAACCAGGCGCTGGGCTCGGGGAACATGCTCGTCGGTGACAAGGTCACGATCTCGCTCGACATCTCCGCGATCAAGCAAGCCTGAGCGGCCGCGACTGAAACCGGTCCAGGAGCGACCATGCGGGTGGCCGTGCTTGGAATGGGGCGGATGGCGCCAAGGACGTGCGGCTGGCCGAGGAGATGGCGCGGTTCCACGGTCTGCAGCTGCCGCTCGCCGACGCGGTCAAGCGCGGGTACGAGGAGGCCATGACGGACGGGTGGGCTGACGCGGACATCGCAGCGGTGGTCGAACTGGTGAGACGGCAGCGGGGGCCGGGTGGCAGCACATGAGGGTGACGATCATCGGAACGGGCAACATGGGACGCGCCATCGCCGCGCGGGTGCTCGCCGGCGGACACGCGGTGAGCTTCGTCGGTACGTACATCGCCCGAGCCCAGGAGCTTTCGCCGGCCCGCTATACGCCGGGGCCGTGGACGGCTCACCGCTGGACGCGTTTGTCGCCGGCGACGATCAGACGGCCAAGGACACCATCACGCGGCACGCGGTTTGCTTCGGCGATCAAGGTGGTGCCCTGACTCGAGCCGCCGGCCGTCCGCGTCCCCGCGCCCGGGATGCGGACGGCCATTCGGATCACGAGGTCGGAACCTGCTGAGGCTCCTCGTGCTCCGCCCCATCCGCCCCGGCATGGATCTCTATGCGTCGTGGGCGCTGGGTCTCCGGCTTGGGAATCCGAAGGGTGAGAATGCCGTCGGCCAATGAGGCCTCAACGGTTTCGGGGTCAAGCCCCGGTGGGACCCGCAGCGTCCGCTCGAAGCGACCGAAGCCGCGCTCGATCCGGCGGACCGGTCCCTTTCCATCCTCGCGCGCGTACGGGAACGGACGCTCGCCACGGATGGTGAGCACGTCGTTCTCCAGTTCGATGTCGAGGTTCTCCGCGCGGAGCCCCGGCACGTCCATATACACCGTCACCCCGTCGTCGTCGACCAGCAGATCGGCGGGGGGTATGAACGCCGAGGCGCTCCCCGCCTGGTTGTGCAGGATCTGGTTGAAATCGCGCAGCCACGGCGCAAACGGCTCGACCATCGTCGTCGCCATCGCATCCTCCATCGGTCGTTGCGTTTGAGACCCCGAACCCGAAGCCTCACAGTCACTCGTACAGCTAGGCCGGACGATGCGGCAGTCAAACGTACGTCTCGTCGTAGTAGCACCACCGCCAGTCCTCACCGGGCTCAAACGACTGCACGATCGGATGTCCGATCCCGTGGGCGTGCCGGCGGGCGTGCTTGCCCGGCGAGGAATCGCAGCAGCCGACGTGGCCGCAGGTCAGACATAGCCGGAGGTGAAGCCACGGAGAGCCCGTGCGCAGGCACTCCTCGCAGCCCTCGGGCGTTCGCGGGAGAACGGGACGGATCATGGAGGTGTGGGCGCAGACTGTGGTCCACGGGTCTCCGGCGAGCACGCTCATGGCGACACCCTCCTTGTGGCCTTCGACTCCGGTGAATTCGGGTCGATAACGGCGTTGACCTTCTCGGCAAGGCGGATCTCGGCGGCGGTCAGACCGGCGTGGTGCGGATTGCCGATGGTCAGGCGAACGCGGTTGTAGCTCAGAATGCACATGTCGGGCCGACGCAGGTGATCCTCGACGCTTGAGGCGATGCGCTCCAGGAAGGCGAGGGCATCCGAGAAGTCGCGAAACTCGATCTCGCGCACCAGCGAGTCACGCTCTCTACGCCACCCCGTGTGAGACGAGCGCACCGCCCCGGGTCGGGCTGACACGCCTAGTCCGCCTTGACCTCGATGCGCCGCGGCCGAGCCTGCTCGGTCTTGGGGACCCGCACGGTGAGGATGCCGTCATGCAGGTTGGCCTCGATCTTGTCCTCGTCCATCGCCCCGGGGAGGGTGACGCGGTACTCGAAGTGCCCGGTCCGCCGGGCTCGGCGCCGGAGACGGCCCCGCCGCTCTCGCTCCACGACGTCGCCGGAGATGACCAGCTCGCCATCGCGTAGCTCGACGTTGATGTCTGAGCGCTTGACCCCGGGCACCTCGGCCTCGATGACCCAGGCGTCGTCAGTCTCCTCGATGTCAGCAAACGGGGTCCATGCGCCGCCGTCGCCGTTGGCCGGGGACCAGACGCTCTGCACCAGGCGTCCCATCTCCTCCTGAAGCTGCTCGAACTCCCGGAACGGATCCCATCGCTGCGTCGGCCGGGACGAGGTTTCGGTGCGTCGTACGGGCAGGGGCATCAGCGGCTCCTCTCGATGGTGGCATTCCAGTTGCTCACGCTCCTAGGCCACTGAGCTGGTCTGACAAGCCTCGGAGGTGAGTGTCCCCGGTCGGCCTTGAAGCTGGCGGCCGCCGCCCTAGGAGACCGACTGAACAGCGTTGGCGAAGCCGAGAGGAGCTGGCGAAATGGCAAAGGCGGTTGGCATCGATCTGGGAACCACGAACTCAGTGGTCGCCGCGACGATGGAGGGTGGCCACGCCGAGGTCATCCCCAACGCCGAGGGCGGACGGGTCACCCCGTCGGTCGTCGCCTTCACCGAGGACGGCCAGCGCTTGGTGGGTCAGGTGGCTCGGCGCCAGGCGATCCTCAACGCGGAGGCAACGATCTACTCGGCCAAGCGGTTCATCGGGCGCCGCTTCGATGAGGTGCAGGAGGAGACCAAGATCGTCGCCTACAAGGTCGTGTCAGGGACGAACGGCGCGGTGCGGTTCGACATCCGCGGCAAGCTCTACTCGCCGGAGGAGATCTCAGCGCTCGTGCTGCGCAAGCTCGCCGAGGATGCCGCCAAGTACCTCGGCGAGCGCGTCACCGAGGCCGTGATCACGGTGCCCGCCTACTTCAACGACGCCCAGCGCCAGGCAACACGGGACGCCGGCCAGATCGCGGGGCTGGAGGTGCTGCGCATCATCAACGAGCCGACCGCCGCCGCGCTCGCCTACGGGATGGACAAGAAGGGGCAGGAGACGATCCTGGTGTTCGACCTCGGGGGCGGCACGTTCGACGTCTCGGTGCTGGAGGTCGGCGACGGCGTCGTAGAGGTCCGCGCCACCAGCGGCGATGGGCACCTCGGCGGGGACGACTTCGACAAGCGCATCGTCGACTGGCTGGCTGACGAGTTCAAGCGTGACCAAGGCATCGACCTGCGCAACGATCCCCAGGCGCTTCAGCGCCTCTATGAAGCGGCCGAGCGGGCCAAGGTGGAGCTCTCGTCGCAGACGCAGACGCAGCTCAACCTGCCGTTCATCACCGCCGACGCGGCCGGCCCCAAGCACCTGAACCTGACGCTGACGCGATCGAGGTTCGATCAACTGACGGCAGAACTGGTGGAGCGGACGCGCAGTCCGGTGGAGCAGGCGCTGTCTGACGCGAAGATGACCTCTGATGACATCGACGAGGTGATCCTCGTCGGCGGGTCGACGAGGATCCCGGCTGTCCAGGAGCTCGTGCGCCGGATGACCGGCGGCAAGGACCCGAACATGACGGTCAACCCCGACGAGGTCGTCGCCCTCGGCGCCGCGCTGCAGGCCGGTGTGCTCAAGGGCGAGGTCGAGGACGTCGTGCTCCTCGACGTCCTGCCGCTGTCGCTCGGACTGGAGACGCTGGGCGGCGTGATGACGAAGGTGATCGAGCGCAACACTACGATTCCGGCCCGCCGGACGGAGACGTTCTCGACCGCCGAGGACAACCAGACGGCGGTCGACGTCGTCGTCCTCCAGGGCGAGCGCGAGCTGGCCGCCGACAACCGCCAGCTGGCCCGCTTCCGGCTGGAGGGGATTCCCCCGGCGCCGCGCGGGATCCCGCAGATCGAGGTCACGTTCGACGTCGACGCCAACGGCATCCTCAACGTCTCGGCGCGCGATAAGGCAAGCGGCAAGGAGCAGCGGGTCACCATCTCCGAGAGCTCGAACCTGGACCAGGGCGAGGTGGAGGAGATGATCCGGCTGGCCGAGGCCCACGCGGACGAGGATCGCCGGCGCCGCGAGGAGATCGATGCCCGCAACGAGCTCGACTCGCTCGCGTATCGGGTCGAGCAGCTCGTCACCGAGCTGCAGGAGCAGCTGCCCGTCAACGAGAAGGCCCGCGCCGAGCAGGGCGTCGCCGAGGCACGTCAGGCGATCGCCGACGAGGCACCGATCGGTCGGCTCCGGCAGCTCATCTCCGACCTCCAGCAGCTCGTGGCGGCGCTGCCGTCGGCCGCCGCAGCCGTCGCACAGGCATCGGCGACGAGCGAGAACGGCGGCGGGAACGGTGCGGCGGCGGCGAGCGAGGACGAGGAGGTGGTGGATGCCGAGTTCACCCGAGAGTGACACGCAGGCGACCGCCGCCGCCAACAAGTCCCAGCCCGACAAAGGGGAGCTCGCCGCCGAGCTGGAGCGGATCGAGGACCGCTACAAGCGGGCTCTCGCCGATCTGGACAACTACCGCAAGCGAGCGGCGCGAGAGATGGAGGCGAGGGCGGCGGCGGCTCAGGCGGCAATCATCGGAGACTGGCTGGACGTCGTGGACAGCCTCGAGCTCGCCATGCAGATGGAGGCGAACGAGCCCTGCCGAGAGGGGCTCGGCGCGGTCCTGGAGCAGATGAACAGCGTGCTCGCGCGGGAGGGCGTCTACCGGATCGGAGCGCCCGGCGAGCGCTTTGACCCGGAGCGTCACGCGGCGATCGCGGTGCAAGACTCTGCCCAGACGCCCGACCAGACCATCCTGGCCGTGCAACGCTCCGGCTTTGCGCTCGGGGACCGCGTGATCCGGCCGGCCCACGTGGTGGTGGCTCGTCCGCATCAGAGCGACGGCTGATGTCGGTCGCTTCCGAGGACTACTACGAGGCGCTCGGCGTCCCTCGAGACGCCAGCGCCGAGGACATCCGCCGGGCCTACCGGGCCCTGGCGCGCCAGTACCACCCGGACATCAACAAGGAGCCGGGTGCCGAGGACCGCTTCAAGGAGCTATCGGAGGCGTACGAGGTGCTGCGCGATCCGGAGAAGCGGGCGCGCTATGACCGTTTCGGCGCGCGGAGCGGCCCCGGCCCGGGCGGTGCCGGCGGCGGCCGCGGCGGGTTCGGGGGCTTCGACGGCGGCGAGGATTTGGGGGGCGTGAGCTTCGATGTCGGCGGCGGTGACTTCAGTGACCTGTTCGACCAGCTGTTCAGCCGGCGCGGAGCCAGGCGCGGCAGTTCGTTTGAGGGCTTCTCGATGCGCGGAGGCGATCTGGAAGCGGTCCTGGACCTGGCACTGAGCGAGGCCGCGGCTGGAGGCAGGCGCTGGCTGTCGATCGACCGGCGCTCGGTCGAGGTCGATATACCGCGGGGCGCGCGCGACGGTCAGCTCATTCGGATTCCCGGCCAGGGGGCACCCGGCACCGGAGGTGGTCCTCCCGGCGATCTCATCCTCCGGATCCGCCTCCGGCCCCATCCGAACTTCCGCGTTGAGGGCGGCGACCTGTACACCGACCTGCCCGTCGCTCCGTGGGAGGCGGCGCTCGGGGCAGAGGTCCCCGTGGCGACGCTCGACGGCACCGCTCGGGTCAAGGTCCCGGTCGGCTCTTCCTGCGGTCGTCGACTGCGGCTCCGCGGTCAGGGGCTGCCCGGCAACGCGCAGGCGCCACCCGGCGACCTATACGCGGTGGTGACGATCCAGGTCCCTAAGCGGCTGACCAAGCGAGAGCGCGAACTGTTTCAGCAGCTCGCGAATCACTCCAAGTTCGATCCGAGGAAGAGGCGCTGATGGCCACCACGGCACGCCCCCCCGCCTCCCCCGGCGTGCGGCTCGTCCCGCGCGGCAGGGGCGCAATCAGCCTCGAGGTCCTGGCCACCCAGGCCGGGCTTGAGCCGGACCTGGTCCGCCGGCTCGTCGGGCTCGGCCTGATCGAGCCCTGCGGCGGCACGAGGGTGGCCCCGCTGTTCCGCCGCCAGGATGCGGCGCTGCTGCACCGGGCGCTCCGGCTCCGGCGTGACCTCGGGCTCAACTATGCGGGCGCCATCCTGGCCTGCCAGCTGCTGGTCAGGATCGACGAGCTTGAGGCGCAGCTGCGGGCCGGCGCGCCTCCACAACGCCAGCGAGAGGTGATGACATGGACCCAAACCGGCTGACCATCAAGACCCAGGAGGCGCTGCACGACGCGCAAACGACGGCGCTGCGCCTCGGCCACACCGAGCTTGACACCGAGCACCTGCTGCTGGCGCAGCTCGAGCAACGGGACGGACTGATCCCGCACCTGCTGGCGGGCGCCGATGTCGACACCGGTGCGCTGCGCGCCGCACTCGGACAGGCGCTCGAGCGCCGCCCCCGGGTCAGCGGACCGGGCAGCAGCTCGCAGATCGGCGTGACGCGGGCCCTCGCCCAGGTCCTCGACGCCGCCGAGCAGGAGGCCGAGCGTCTCAAGGACGAGTACGTCTCGGTCGAGCACGTGCTGCTGGCCATGCTGAGCACCGACACCGCCGCGGGCCGGTTGCTGCGCGAGCACGGTGCCGACGCAGACCGCATCATGGAGATCCTCATCCAGGTCCGCGGCGCCCAGCGCGTGACCAGCGCCACCCCGGAGACCGCCTACGAGGCCCTGGAGAAATACGGGCGCGACCTGGTCGCCGAGGCCCGCGACGGGAACCTTGATCCGGTCATCGGCCGCGACACCGAGATTCGCCGCGTGATCCAGATCCTCTCCCGTAAGACGAAGAACAACCCAGTGCTCGTCGGCGATCCCGGCGTGGGCAAGACGGCGATCGTGGAGGGGCTCGCCCAGCGGATCGTGCGCGGCGACGTCCCGGAGGGGCTCAAGGACAGGACTGTGTTCGCGCTCGACATGGGATCGCTGGTGGCGGGGGCGAAATATCGCGGGGAGTTCGAGGAGCGACTGCAGGCGGTGCTCACCGAGGTCAAGGCGGGCGAGGGCCGGATCCTCCTGTTCATCGACGAGCTGCACAACGTGGTCGGAGCCGGTGCGGCGGAGGGAGCGATGGACGCCGGCAACATGCTCAAGCCCATGCTGGCCCGGGGCGAGCTGCACTGCCTGGGGGCGACGACGCTGGCCGAGTACCGCCGGGACATCGAGAAGGACGCGGCGCTTGAGCGCCGCTTTCAGCCGGTCACCGTGGACGAGCCGTCCGTAGAGGACACCACCTCGATCCTGCGCGGGTTGCGTGAGCGCTTCGAGGTTCACCACGGCGTCCGAATCCAGGACGCGGCGCTCGTGGCTGCGGCGACCCTCGCCCAGCGGTACATCACCGACCGCTTCCTGCCGGATAAGGCGATCGACCTCGTGGACGAGGCCTGCGCCGTGATCCGCACCGAGATCGACTCGATGCCGCAGGAGCTCGACGCGATCACGCGTCGCGTCATGCAGCTGGAGATCGAGGAGGCGGCGCTCACCAAGGAGACCGACGAGGCCAGCCACGAGCGCTTGGAGGCGCTGCGCCGCGAGCTGGCCGACCTGCGGGCCCAGGCGGACGCGATGACGGCGCAGTGGGAGGCGGAGCGCCAGGCGATCCACAAGCTCCAATCCCTGCGCGAGGAGCTCGAGCAGATCCGCCGGGAGATCGAGGAGGCCGAGCGCAACTACGACCTCAACCGCGCCGCCGAGCTGCGCCACGGGCGGCTGCCGGAGCTGGAGCGACGACTCCATGCTGAGGAGGAGCGCCTCGAGAGCAAGCAGGGCGGCACACGCCTGCTGCGCGAGGAGGTCACCGAGGACGAGATCGCCGAGATCGTCGCGCGCTGGACGGGCATCCCGGTGATGCGGCTGATGGAGGGCGAGCGCGAGAAGCTGCTCCGGCTCGACGAGGTGCTCCACGAGCGCGTGGTGGGGCAGGACGAGGCGGTGCGGCTGGTCGCCGATGCCGTCCTGCGCGCCCGGGGCGGCATTCAGGATCCGCGCCGGCCCATCGGCTCGTTCATCTTCCTCGGCCCGACTGGCGTGGGCAAGACCGAGCTGTCACGGGCGCTGGCCCAGGCGCTCTTCGACTCCGAGGAGAACATGGTGCGCCTCGACATGTCCGAGTACCAGGAGCGCCACACGGTCAGCCGCCTGGTCGGCGCGCCGCCCGGCTACGTCGGCTACGAGCAGGGCGGCCAGCTGACCGAGGCCGTGCGGCGCAAGCCGTACTCGGTCGTCCTGTTCGATGAAATCGAGAAGGCTCATCCGGACGTGTTCAACACCCTGCTGCAGATCCTCGACGACGGCCGGCTCACCGACGCCCAGGGCCGGACCGTCAACTTCCGCAACGCGGTGATCATCATGACCTCCAACATCGGCTCGCTGTATCTGCTCGACGGGGTCACCGACGACGGACAGATCCACGAGGAGGCCCGCGGCCGGGTCATGGACGAGCTCCGCGGCAATTTTCGGCCAGAGTTCCTCAACCGCGTCGACGACATCGTCCTGTTCAAGCCGTTGACGCTGGGGGAGATCGAGCGGATCGTCGAGCTGCAGATCGCCGACGTCCGTCGCCGCCTGGCCGACCGCCGCGTCGGGCTCGAGCTGCGGCCGGAGGGCTGCTCGCTGATCGCCCGCGAGGGATATGACCCCGTTTACGGGGCCCGTCCCCTGCGGCGGTTCATCCAGCGGGAGGTGGAGACGCGCCTCGCACGGGCGCTCATCGCCGGCGAGATCCGCGAGGGGGCGACGATCACGATCGAGGCCCATGATGACGAGCTCGCTGTGAGCTGGCACGGCGGCGAGGAGGAGGCCACTCCGGCCGAGCCGGAGGCCGTCGCTGCCTGAGAACCTCGCTAGGGCGCAGTCCCGGTGGCCGACCGGTCGGCGCGGAGGTATTGGAGCACGGCGAGGACACGCCGATGCTCCTGGGTGTCGCGCGGCAGCCTCAGCCTGCCGAAGATGCTGGTCACGTGGCGCTCGACGGCTGAGACGGTGACCACGAGCTCGTCGGCGATGCCCTGATTCGATTTACCCTGGGCCATCAGGCCGAGGACCTCCCGCTCGCGACTGGTCAGCGATCCGATCTGGCCGCGACCGCGGCGCTGGCCGACGAGCCGGCCGACCGCCTCCGCGTCGATCACCGTGCCGCCGCGCGCCACCCGCCGGACGGCTTCGACGAACTGATCCGAATCGGCGATCCGATCCTTCAGGAGATAGCCCTTGCCCTCTGGGCGATCGTCGAGCAGATCGATGACGTAGCGGTCCTCCAGGAACTGCGAAAGGACGAGGATTGCCGTCGCTGGGAGCGCGGCCAGGATCTCCCGGGCGGCGCGGAGGCCGTCGTCCCGGAAGCCCGGCGGCATATGGATGTCGACGACCACCACATCCGGGTGGTGGGCCAGCCCCTTGCGCACGAGGTCCCCGGCGTCGCCCGCAGCGGCGAGGACGTCAAAGCCCGCGGTGGTCAGGACATGGACGACACCGTCGCGAAAGAGCGGCTGGTCCTCGCCGACGACAACGCGGATCGGAGCACGTTGACCCACGCTCATTTCACGGTAACCGCCCACGCGGTATGACGCACCGGGGTCGGCCGGCAACTTCGCACCCTCGCGGGACGGTCTGAGCATCAGGGGCCCGCCGGACGGTCGAGCGAGAGCACCACGGAGACGAGTGTTCCCCCATTCTTCCGGCCGGTGATGCGCAGCGTCGCGCCGAGTCGCTCGGCGCGGTCGAACATGCCGGCGATACCGGTGCCGCGCCGGCCGCGGACAATCTCCCGCCGGCCAGGCCAGCGACCGTTGTCAGCGACGTCGATTCTGACGGCGTTGCTGGTCGACCGGCCGGTGTCGACTGCGATGGTCGTCGCCGCGGAATGGTACCGGGCGTTGGTGATCGCCTCGCGGACGATGCGCAGCAGCTCGGAGCCCGTGTGACCGAGCGAACCGTGCGGGAGCGACGTCGCTCCCCCCAGCCGGATGACCAGACCGTCGGCCATGGCAGACTGAGTCGAGACGATTTCCGCAAGCAGATCGGCGAGGGCTCGCTCATCGCCGGCGGGGACGCTGAGGTCGTAGATCGCGCCGCGCAGCTGCTGTCCGACCCGGCGAAGCGCCTCCGCTACGGCCGTCCAGCGTTCCTGGTCATGTTTGTTGCCGGCCGCCGGACGGGACAGGGCTGCCAGCCCAAACGCGTCGTTGAGCTCGCGCAGTGCCTCGTCGTGGAGGTCCCGGGCGATCCGCGCGCGCTCAGCCTCGCGGGCCTCCTCGAGCCGCCGCTCGACGTCGGCGCGGTCGATTGCGGTGGCCAGGACGTTGGCGAGCGACTGCATGAAGCTGGCGTCCTGCGTGCTGAAGAATTGTCGCCGCTTCGACAGTGCCAACAGTGCGCCGAACGGCTTGCGGAGCGGGTCGATGATGACCGCAATCGCACTCATGACCTTGTGTTCGCGCAGATGGTCCGGCATCTCGACGCGGGTCTCGGCAGGCAGATCGTCGACGATCACCGGGCCTCCGGTCAGCAGGGCGAGCCCGGTCAGCGAGCCGCGATCGACGGGCAGGACGAGGCCGCCGACGATGCCCGGCCGCCACCCGGCACCGACCCGGGCACGCACGTGCTGCCCGTCCGACAGCAGCTCATCGACCCGAGAGTACTCGGCGCCAAGTCCACGCCGGACCTCACTCGCCGCCCCCTCGAGCAGCGCCGACACGCTCTCACCCTGGAGCGCCCGCAGCCCCAGCGCCGCGACCGCCGCCTGCTGGGCGATCCCGCGCTCCAGCTCGCGCCGCACCCCCCAGCGCTCGGTGACGTCGCGCGCGATACCCAGGTAGCCGGTCAGCCGATCCTGATCGTCGCGCACGGCAACCGTCAGCGAATCGGTGACGACAGGGCTACCGTCACGGCGGTAACGCGTCTCCTCGCTCGCTCGACGGCCCGTTTCGGCGATCTCGTGGAAGACGCGGGCCAAGTCCTCAGCACTGTGGTCCGTCGACACGACCTCGCTGATGCGGCGTCCGATGGCCTCGGTGTCAGACCAGCCGAACATCCTCTCCGCGCCGTGATTCCACACGGTCACCACGCCGTGTCGGTCGGTGGCAACGATCGCGTCGTCGAGGTTGGCGAGCAGGCTCGCATGGTAGGCGAGCTGCTCGGTCGCCCGCCTGCGCTCGGTCACGTCGCAAAGGTAGATCGTCAGTCCCGTGGCCGATGGATACAGCCGCACGTCGAACCATCTGTTCGCACGTGGCACGTAGTCCTCAATCTGCGCGGGGCGCTGCCGCCGCAGTACGTCCTGGAACGCCTGGTAGAACCGGCTCCCGATCCAGTCCGGAAAGACCTCCCAGCAGTTCTGGCCGAGCAGATCCTCAGTCGTCACGTCGCGCCCCAGCGCCTCGCGCGCCTGCGCCACCGCCGGACGGTTGAGGTACGTGTAGCGCCACCGGCGATCCACCGCGAACACGGTGTCGCTGATCCGGTCCAGGATCTCATCCGTGTGCGCGCGGGCGGTCCTCAGCTCCAGCCCGGCGCGCTTCTCCTCCCGAAGGTCGCGGTGGGTGACGACGTAACCGGTGGTCTCACCGCTGGGTCCGCGGGTGGAGAGGCCTGTGGCGTCGATGACCAGGAGCGCACCGTCGCGGCGCCGGGCGGAGATCTCTCCTCGCCACCGGCCCTGCGTGCGGATGGCAGCGCCAATTGTGGCGCGCCGCTCGTCGTCGAGGGCCGGCTTAAGCAGGCTTCGGATCGTCCGTCCCACCGCCGCCGGCGCACTCCACCCGTACAGGCGCGCCGCGCCCCGGTCCCACGCCGTGATCCGCCCCTCCAAGTCCAGGGCGATGACGGCAAGCCCAGCGTTCTCCACCACGGATGCCAAATTCGCCAGCTCGCGCTGGGCGCGCAGCATACGCGTGATATCGCGCTCGATGAGGACCGCGGCGACGATCGCGCCGGCATCGTCGCGGATCGGCGCCGAGCCGCAGCTGAGGCTGTGGCGAGCGCCGCCCGCCGCCAGCCGGAGGCACTCCTCGTCATGGACCACCTCGCCGCTCCGGACCGAGCGCATCACCGGCAGCTCCCAGCTCTCGTATCGCTGTCCGTCCGGGCGAAACCGTACGGCGGCCGCGCCGAGATCCATCCCGTCCCGGCTTTCCGGCGTGCCAGCCGCGACTGCCCTGTTCGTCAGCAGAACCCGGCCCCATGCATCAACGAACGCGACCGTGTCGCGGAACTGGGCGAGGAGGACCGCGAGCCCCACCCCGCCGAGGTTGTCGTGCCGCAGGGACGGCATCCATTCCACCTGTCTGGCCGGTGAATAAGGACCATCCTCCGTCGCGGGCGCGTTGTCAAATGCCGTGGCGCCGCAGGTGCCGGTCTCCTCGCTTGGATCCGGTTTGTACCCGAGCTCCTCGATGTCACTGGTTAGCGAGCCACTTTTTCCGGTGCACTGACGAAGTGTCTGCCTCCGCTGTGGCCTGACCCCGTCATTTACCCGATGCACGCCTTCGACCCAGAATCCGGCGTGTGACATTCAGGCTGGGTTACTTCGATCGGTCCCCTGCGCAGCGGCCTAAGGGGATCCTCACCAACGATGTGATCCCCACCCACGGCATGGGGTTAGCCACAGCGCCGAAGTCGAGCATGCTCAATGGAGACGCCGCAACCAGAGGGCAAGAATCGTCCCATGACACACCTGGACTCGACACACGTCTCCCGACAGTGGTCGCCGAGCGGGCGCCGCCGGGGGGCAGCGAGAAGCAGTGCCGCCGATCGTTTCACCCGCGACGACGCCGCCGAGCGGGCGCTGGTCCTCCGCGCCCAGGCGGGCGGCCCGCGGGATCGTGAGGAGCTGGTCAAGTGGTTCGCGCCGATGATCGCCGGCGTCGCCCGCGCGTACCGCCGGTCCACGGCGGTCGACCGCGAGGAGCTGGCGCAGGAGGGCGTCGTCGGTCTCCTCCGCGCGCTCGAGCGCTACGAGCCGGAGCGTGGCGTCCCGTTCTGGGCGTACGCGGTGTGGTGGGTACGTCAAGCCATGCAGCAGGTCGTCAGCGAGCTATCGCGCCCGATGGTCCTCTCCGACCGAGCGCTGCGTCAACTCGCCCGCATCAAGGACGCCCAGCACCGGTTCGAGCAGGCGCATCGCCACGAACCAAGCCCCACGGAGCTGACCTCGCTTGTCGGGCTGCCCCGCTGGCAGATCGAGAGCCTGTTCCGCGCCGAGCGCAGTGCCCGCGGGCTCGACGAACCCGCGGGCGGTGAGCGGAGCGAAGGCACCAGCCTGGTGGAGCTCCTCGCCGACGTTCCGGCCCAGGACGCGTATGAGCGTGTCGACCAGCGCGAGCTGGCCAGAACGGTCCCCAATCTGCTCGCCTACCTGAATGAGCGGGAGAGGACCGTGATCCGCTCGCGCTTCGGGCTCGGCCGCCCTGTGCAGACGCTCCGCGAGGTGGCGCCCAAGCTTGGCGTCAGTGCCGAGCGTGTCCGCCAGATCGAGCACGACGCGCTGGAGAAGCTGCACACGGCCGCCGCGGGGTAGTGTGAGTCGGCGCCGATGCTCTCACTGGTGCAGGAGGAGGGGCACCCTGAGCTCCTCCGCGAGCTCCTCCTCCCCATCGGCCGCAGACGACACGAGCTCCAGCGACAGCTCGACGAGCTGGCGGGCCGCAGAGCGATGATGCCGGCACGTGAGCGAACCACAACCCGCGGGGCGGCGGTGGAACTGCGTGACGAGCTGGCTCGCCTCGACCTGGTAGCGGCAGTCGCAACTCGTCTTCTCCAGACGCCTGCCGCGCGGCGGAGTCGTGGCTTACGAACGTTCGCGGAGCCGTCGTGAAACCTTTCCGCCGCGGCCGGCTAATGGAACTGCACCACTCGATAGCCACTGCACATGTGTCACCGGTGTCGGAGTCACCGACTCACAGGTAACCCCAGCCGTTGCAGGACGACGGTCTCGTACTCGTGCTCACGGCGCCCTGGGGCCGGCCTACCGGGCCACCCGCCGGCCGGTCAGCCAGTCCCAGGCTCGCCGCACGTGCGCCTCAAGCGGGCTCTCCCCCACCCCCACCCGGCGCCGCCGCGACTCCTGGTCCAGGGCGTGCAGCTCCCGCCGCGTGACCGAAAGGACGAGTCCTCGCTCGTGGATCTCGGCAATCTGATCCGCGTCGGCATAGAGATGTCGCCCGGGGAGCGGATGGGTGTGGACGATCACCCCCTCGAATATGCCCCCTACCTCCATCACGTGTTCGACGACGCCGATCCGCCTCCCCTGATGGTCGTAGACGGGCGTTCCGTCGGCGACGGCGGTATAGGCGACCAGGTCGCCCAGATCCTGAGGATCCATCGTGTCAGTGAATAGGCCGGGAGGACGCGCCCGCAAGCCGCCGCCCGCCGCTCGGGCGGCGCGACGCATCGCCGCTGAGCGCCGTGGCCGGACGCCCGGCACAGGCTGAGCACGGCGACTCGTGCAGCTCACGTGTGCCCCGCCTAACAGCGAAGCCCGCGTTTGTCCCGGCTCAACAGCGCCCTATCACCATAGGTATCGCTGGGACAACACCCACAGGCGCATGTGGTCATGCCCGGGCCGTCTACGCCTCGCTGCGCGTGGTGGTGCCGAGAAACGAGATCGGCGACGACGAGTCCGAGCTCCCGGGCGAGGACGCGCCGCTCTTCTCGCTGGTGACCTGAGATGGCTACCGAGCTGGAGCGGGGCGGCATCTACTTCTTCTACCGGCCTCGTGTCAACGTCGACGAGGTCCGATCGCTCGATGACGTCCAGCGCCTGTTCTTCGTCCTGCACGTCGACGGCATTCACCGCCTGCGCGCCATCATCGTCGGCACCAAGCACCTTCCGAACGCGGACAGCCATGAACGGGCCTGGGCCTTCGTGGCACAGGTAACCGACCGGCCCGAGGACCTCCGGGCTGAGCTCAGGCAGCGAACCTACGAGACGAAGACCCGGGGAGAGCGCCGGCAGCCCCCGGCGCGCCCCGTCGGCGAGGGCCGCTACATCATCGCCGACCACGATGGGCACAGCCATCTGGCGTATGTGCTGGAGCTCCCGCCTGAACTCGGCGACGCTCAGCGGACGATGCGGATCGAGCGTGCGGCGAGCTACGTCGTCGCCGTTCGCAATCCGGACGCGCCCGCCCCGCCCGGGATGGGACGGACGAGGCGGACGCCCAATCTGCCGGAGCACCTCCGCAGCCGGTTCGGCAGCCGGCGGTTCGCGCAGCTCGACGCACCGGAGTGGCTTGACCATGAGGGCGTAGAGCTCATGATCATCGGCGCCAGCCGGGAGCCCGGGCGGGAGCTCGGCCTGGAGCTGGATCCGCAGACCGAGCAGGTACACGACGCCGACCTGCTCCGCGACCTGCGGATCCGCCCCGGAGATCTGCCTTTGCAGCCCTTGCGCAATGGGAAGCTGCGCTGAGCCGCCGGCTCAGGTGGCCAGTGCTCTACGAGCCGTCATCGTCGTCCGTGGCCGCGTCGCCGGCCAGGTTGATGCCGAGCGCCGTGGCTAGCGGATCGGCGGCCGCCACCATCTTGAATACGCCGACGTTCGGTCCAACGGCGGTCAGCACCGCCGTCACCTCATCGACACTCGCTCCTGCGTCAAGCGCCGAGGTGACATAGAGAAGGTAGGACGCCTCATCGCCGCCCGTGGCGACGAGCGCGGCGATGTTGACGAGCGCGAACATCTTGCCGTCGAGATCGGACGCATCGACCGCTTCCTCGACGCGGATCGCCACCGCATCGGCGATCGCGGCCTGGTCGTTGGTCGAGATGTCGCGCAGCCGCTCCCGCTGTTGATTCCGGCCGCGTCGGCCCTTTGAGGCCATGGTGAACTCCTTTCGTTCGATTACCGCCGGACGAGCGCTTCGTACTCGGCGGGGAGTTGAGAGGTGACGTCGAGAAACTCCTGCTCGCCCACCGCTTCGCGGACGGCGCGCAGCACCGCGGACACATGCTCGAGCGCGGCGTGAAACTGCACCGGCAGCCGCGCCCGCAGGTCGTCCACCTCGCCACCTGCGATCCGCATCGCGAGTGTCTCGAGCACCGCCTCGATAGCCCGGCGCGCCTCATTGGCGTCGGTGGCCGCCCGGTCCGCCACCCCCCGGATGAACGAGTCGGTGGAGATCACGTCGATGTCCGGGCCGGCCGGAAGCAACGGGGTGAAGTCCTTGGGCAGCTCCGCGCTGAGGTCGGCGAACTCCTGGGGGCTGACCGCCCGCTGGAGCGCGATGAAGACGGCGGCGGCGTGCCGCTCGGCCGTCTCGATATCGACGCTCTCACGCTCGGCCACCCGGCGCAGGAACTCATCGATGTCCAGACGCTCGGCCGGTGTGGTGGTGGCCAGCCACGGGACGATCTCGTCTGGAAGCTCTCTCGCCAGATCGCGGGCCTCCCCCGCGTCGATCCGGTCGGCCAGGGTCTGGAGCGTGGCCTCGGTCGCCCGCTCGGCCCGGCGCAAGCCGATCCGGGCGGCTTGGGCGACTGTCGTGACGAACTGCTCGGCTGTGATGGAGCGATCGGTGTCGTTGGCCATGGCGGGGTACGGGTGATCCCGTCTGACGGCCTGCACGACCTGATCCTCGGTCTCGGTGACCGTGGTCTCTTGCCCATTCAGGAAGACAATCCGCGTCGCCATGCGCAGCGCCCTTTCTGTGCGAGGAGCTTCAGCTACCCGCATATGTAGGGCGCACAGGCGCGCGGGCAAGTGCGGTTTCACCGAGGCGGAGCCCGGGCCTGGCCGAGGCCCGGCAGTGACGACCGCGGACCGGATGGCTGAGATGTGGGGAAAACCCCACCTCCCGATGCGCCAGAATCGGCTTGGCCGGATCGGCAGCGCTCCGGCCAGCTGTCTGCATTCGACAGAGTTGAGGTGTGCCATCGGAATCCTGGCATTGGTCGGCACGAGCAAGGGACTGTTCCTGCTCCGGGGCGACGAGGACCGCCAACGATGGTTGGTCGACGGCCCGCTGCTGGAAGGGTGGGGCGTCTACCACGCAACGCGGGACCCGCGTGACGGGATGATGTATGCGGCGACGAACCACCGGGTGTACGGTTCAACCGTTCAGCGCTCGGGGGATGGCGGCAGGACCTGGGGGAGGTCGAAGAAGATCGGCCTGCCCGAGGACTCGCAGCTCACGCTGGAGGCCGCGTGGCATGTTGAGCCGGGCCCGCCGGATGAGCCTGAGACCCTGTACCTGGGAGCAGCCCCCGGCGTCCTGTTCCGGTCCGACAACGGAGGCGAGACCTGGAAGGTGAACCGCGGCATCCTCAACCATCCCACGCGCCCCCGGTGGCTTCCGGGTGCCGGAGGGATGTGCTGCCATTCCATCCAGCTGGACCCCCGCAACCGGCGGCGTATGTACGCCGCCATCACCGCAGCCGGCGTGTTTCGAACCGACGACGGCGGTGAGAACTGGACCGCGATCAACCGGAACGTAGCGGCCGAGTTCCTGGGCGACCCGTACGCCGAGGTTGGACAGTGCCCGCACAAGCTCCTCCTGCACCCCGCTCGCCCCGAGCGTCTGTGGCAGCAGAATCACCACGGTGTGTACGTCTCCGACGACCACGGAGACTCCTGGGCGCGGGTTGACGGAAATGGGCTGCCGAGCGGTTTCGGTTTCCCGCTCATGCTCGACCCCGGCGATGCCGACACGGCGTTCGTCATCCCGGAGAGGAGCCCTGAGTATCACTACAGCTCAGGTGGCCAGCTCGCCGTGTACCGCACGCGCAACGGTGGTGACACCTGGGAGCTCATGGCCGACGGCCTTCCCAAACAGGCGTGGTCTGCCGTGCTGCGGGAAGCCTCGGCGTACGACACGGACTCGCTCTATTTCGGCACGCAGAGCGGCTCGTTCTTCGCACTGACCGACGGCGACCGGTGGGTGGAGGCGGTACGGCATCTTCCCCCGATCCTTTCGGTGGAGGTCGCGGCATGGTCCGGGTAGTGGTCCCCAGCATGCTGGCTGCGCAGGCGGAGGGCCGGCAGCGTTTCAGCATTGACGGTGGCACCCTCGGCGAGGTGCTCCACGCTCTCCCCGTCGCGGATCTCATCTTCAACGAACGAGGAGACCTGAACCGGCATCTGAACGTGTATGTCGACGGGATCGACGCCCATGAGCTGGACGGGTTGAGCTCGCCACTGTCCGATGCCCAGGAGATACGGGTCGTAGCGATGGTCTCCGGCGGCTAGCGCCCGGCGCTGCCCACAGCATCATGGTGGGAACCGCATGAGCGCCTCTCCAAACGACAAGGTCGTGATGGTCGGCCGGGGAGAGGAACGCGCGCGGCTCGATCGTTTCCTGTCCGGCGCCAGGGCAGGAGAGAGCGCCGTCCTGGTGCTCCGTGGCGCTGCGGGAACGGGGAAGACCGCTCTGCTCGAATACGCGGCAAGTGGCGCCGAGGGATTCCGCGTCGTCCGGGCCGCCGGGGTCGAAGCGGAGATGGAACTCCCGTTCGCAGGTCTTCATCAACTGTGCGCCGCGTTGCTGGACCGCCTCGATGACGTACCCGGCCCGCAGGCCGACGCCCTCCGGACCGCCTTCGGGCTGAGTGCCGGCCTCCAGCCCGATCGCTTTCTCATCGGACTCGCTGTGCTCACCCTGTTGTCCGAGGCCGCCGAGGAGCTGCCGGTTCTGTGTTTGGTCGACGACGCGCAATGGCTTGACCAGTCCTCGGCCCTTGTGCTGGCTTTCGTGGCACGGCGTCTCCGGGGCGAGGGGGTGGTGCTCCTATTCGCCGTCCGGGAGGCGCCCGAACTGGACGAATTGAGGTCGCTGCCGAACCTGCGCCTGAAGGGACTGTCGGACGCTGACGCGCGGACTCTCCTGGCATCGGTCATCGGCGCTCCGTTGGACGAGCGCGTGCGCGCGCGCATCCTCGCCGAGGCACGAGGCAACCCGCTCGCGTTGCTGGAGCCGCCACGCGGGCTCTCGCCCATGGGGACGGCGGACGGCTTCGGGCCTCCAGCAGATCTGGGGCTGCAGAGCCGAATCGAGGCGGGCTTTCGGCGTCGCGTTCAGGAGCTGCCCACCGACAGCCGGCGGCTGCTGCTGCTGGCCGCCGCCGAGCCGACCGGTGAGCCGGCATTGCTGTGGCGATCGGCCGCGGAGCTGAATATCGCCACCGATGCGGTGGGGCCCGCCGTCGGGGACGGAATCCTGGAACTGGGGACGCGCATCACTTTTCGTCACCCTCTCATGCGCTCGGCCATCTATGGGTCGGCGTCGGCCGAAGATCGGCGCGCGGTACACCGGGCGCTGGCGGCGGCCACCGGGGTGGAACTCGATCCTGATCGCCGAGCCTGGCACCTGGCCCGAGCGGTACTCGCGCCCGATGAGAACATCGCCGACGAACTGGAGCGTTCGGCGGACCGGGCGCAGGCGCGTGGCGGTCTGCCCGCAGCCGCTGCCTTCCTCCAGCGTGCCGCAGCCCTATCGGTCGAGCCCGGAAAGCGGGCCCGGCGTGCGCTCGCGGCTGCGGAGGCCAAGCAACTGGCCGGAATGCCGCGGGAGGCTCTGTCACTCCTGGCGAGCGCGGCGGACGGGCCGCTCGGCGAGTCCGACCGCGCGATGCTCCAACGGCTCCACGGGCAGATCGCCCTGGACCTGAGGCGAGCGGGAGACGCGGTACCGCTCCTGCTTGACGCAGCCAGGCGCCTGGAATCACTCGATCAGCGCCTGATGCGCGAGACCTACCTCGAGGCGCTCCGGGCAGCAAGTGTGGCCGGCCGCCTCGGAGGCGGCGTGACTGCAGCGGCGAAGGCGGCGCGCAGGGCACCGGGCACAGCTGGACCCCCGCAGGCGACCGACCTTCTGCTCGACGGTCTCGCGGTCCGGTTCACGAGCGGCTACGTCGCCAGCGCGACGGCGCTCACCCGGGCGCTGGCGGCCATCCGGGACACGGGAGCTCGTCCCGGTCCGCGTGACGTGCGCTGGCCGTGGGCCGCCCGGCGTGTGGCCCCGGACCTGTTCGATGACGACACCTGGCATGTCTTTGCCACCCGCAACGTGCAGACCGCCCGCGACGCGGGGGCGCTGGCCGTGCTTCCGCTGGCTCTCAACTACCTGTCGTTGTTGCGCTGCTTCGAGGGACAACTCGCCGCTGCCGAGGCGCTGCTCGACGAGGCCGACGAGATCGCGGACGCAACCGAAAGCGCCGAGATGGTCTTCGGGAGGATTCTCCTCGCCGGATGCCAGGGCGATGAGCAGCGGGGCTTGGCCGTGATCGAGGCCGCTGAGACCGCGGCGATCGCGCGCAACGAGGGCGTGGTCCTCACCTTCGGCGAGCATGCCCGTGCTCTGCTCTACAACGGCCTTGGGCAACATGCCGCGGCGATCGTACCCGCCGAGAGCGCCAGTGCCCGCGACGAACTGATGGTCTCTGTGTGGTCCCTGCCGGAGCTGGTCGAGGCGGCCGCGCGCTGCGGCAACGCCGAGCTCGCCGCCGACGCGATGAAGCGCTTGGCCGAGCGCACGGCAGCGTCCGGAACGAATCTGGCCCATGGCATCCAGGCCCGCGCCTCCGCGCTCGTGAGCGACGGCGAGGCGGCCGAGGAGCATTACCGGGAGGCGGTCGAACGGCTCGGCCGCTGCCGGGTCGCGTTGGATCTGGGCCGCGCGCATCTGCTCTACGGAGAGTGGCTGCGTCGCGAGCAGCGCAGGGTCGACGCGCGCAAACAGCTGCGCGCTGCACACGAGATGTTCGCCTCGATGGGAGCCGCGGCGTTCGCAGAGCGAGCCCGCCGGGAGCTGCTCGCCACCGGCGAGACCGTGGGAGCCCGTACGCCCGAGGCCGCCGCGCGGCTGACAGCCCAGGAGGCGCAGATCGCGCAGATGGCGAGTGACGGACTCTCGAACCCTGAGATCGGCGCCCGGCTCTTCATCAGCCCGCGCACGGTCCAATACCACCTGCGCAAGGTATTCGTCAAGCTCGACGTCAGGTCGCGCAACCAACTTCACAAGGCACTCGGCCCCGAAGCGATCCATGCCTAGCGTACGCCCTCGGGGGCTGGCCAGGCCGGCCCAGCCGGCGGCCACGGACTGGCCAGCCGGACTGTGCAGTTGGCGGACGCGAATCGCCGACCTATGGACGACAGTAGCTCGTATGAGCCACGAGCCAACCCGGAGAGGCTGAGGGAATCCGTCATGCACCAGCCATGTAACGCCACGTGGGCAGACAGGCCGGAGGCGTCAGCATCGGAAAGACCCGGATGGCTGTCTCGACGCGCGCAGACGCGCCGTGTCAACCAGCGGGCCGAGACGAGACGATGACCGCGAACACCGTCAGCGCGCTGCGGCCGGCGCCCTCATCCTCGTGCCTGCGCCGGTCGTCTGAGGGAAAGCGGCGACAGATGGCCATCGCAGGCATGCGTGTCGTCGTCGCCGCCCACGAGCCGATCTACCGGGCGGGGATCGCTCACGTGCTCCAGCGCTCCGGGGCCGAGATCGTGGCGGGGGCCGACACCGCCGACGATCTGACCCGCAGGATTCGCGCCCATCGTCCGGACGTGACAGTGGTCGACATGGACCTTTGGCCGGAGGTCAGTGAGACCGACGGTGCCGAGGCTCTGCGCAAGATCCGCGCAAGCGACCCCCACCTCAGCCTGGTCATTCTGTCCGAGCTTCCCAAGGTGCAATACGTGCTGGCAGCCGATGACCGGCCTGACGGGTTTGGCTATCTCCTGAAGGCGAGCCTGAACGACGTCGATGATCTCATAGCCTCCGTCCGCCGCGTGGCCCAGGGAGGCGTGGCGATCGACCCGCTGATCCTCGCCCGGCTCGCCGGCCGCTGGCGGCGAGATCCGTTCGACAGCCTCACCGATCGCGAGGAACAGGTCCTCGTCCTCATGGCCGAGGGTCGGTCCAACCGTTCCATCGCCGCCCGCCTCCAGGTGGAGCTCACGACGGTGGAACGTCACATCACCAGCATCTTCGGCAAGCTCGATCTGCGCAGCAACGGCACCGACCATCGACGGGTGATCGCGGTGCTCCGCTACCTCAGCCGCTGATCGGCGCCCGCTCAACCCCGCAGGACGACCACCTGCTCCTCGAAGATCGACGGGTTGGCGGTCAGTCCGGGCAGACACTCTTCGGCCGGCGATCATCCGCGCTCACCTACCTGGGCTCGCGCTCGCTTCACCGCTGCCCTGCCGCTCTGCGCGACCCGCTCCGGCGTGATGCCAAAGTGCCTGTACAGCGCTGACGCAGGCGCGGAGGCGCCGAAGCTGTGCATCCCGATCGCTTCTCCCAGATCGCCGACCCACTGGTGCCACCCGTGCGTGCTGGCCGCCTCCAGCGACACCCTCGCGCGGCACGCGGGCGGCAGAACCCTGCCGCGGTAGCCCAGATCCTGGGCGGCGAAGTTTTCGACGCACGGCATGCTCACGACCCGGGTCGGGATGCCCTCTGCCTCGAGGAGGTCGGCGGCCCGGCCGCATAGATGGACCTCGCTACCGGTTGCGATCAGGATCAGCTCCGGCGGGTCGGGCTCGTTGCATGAGTCCCTCAGCACGTAGCCGCCCCGCTCAATCGCGTCGCCTGGGACGGCCGCCGGGTTCCAGGTCGGAACTCCCTGGCGCGTGAGGATCAGCGCGCTCGGATGCTCGGTCGCCGCGATCGCGTAGCGCCAGGCGAGTGCCGTCTCGTTCGCGTCTGATGGCCTGATCACCGCAAGCCCTGGCATCGCCCGCAGCCCCGCGAGCTGCTCGATCGGCTGATGCGTGGGGCCATCCTCGCCGAGTCCGATCGAGTCGTGCGTGAAGACGAAGATCGACGGCACCCCCATCAGCGCCGCCAGCCGGATCGAGCCGCGCATATAGTCGCTGAAGACGAGGAACGTCGACCCGTAGGCACGCACGTAGTGGAGCGTCAGCCCGTTCACGACCGCGGCCATCGCGTGCTCTCGCACGCCGAAGTGGAGGTTCCGCCCACCGTAGGAGCCCGCCTCGACGCTATCCGCACCTTCGATCGTGGTCAGCGTCGACGGGGCGAGGTCGGCCGACCCGCCGACTAGCTCCGGGACCCGCTCGGCAGCCCACTGAAGCACCGTGTGCGACGACTTGCGGGTGGCGATCATCGTCCCGGGAGCATCGACGCGGGGAAGCTCCTGATACCAGCCCGCCGGGAGTTCGCGTCGGACCTGCCGCTCGAGCTCGTCGACCAGCTCCGGCCGCTCGCGCCGGCACGCGCGCAGCCGGTCGTGCCATTCGGCGCGCAATTCGCCGCCGCGCTCGAGACAGCCGCGGCAGTGCGCGAGGGCCTCGCGTGGGACGTGGAAGAGCTCGTCCTCAGGCCATCCGTACACCTGCTTCGTCAGTCTGACCTCCTGTTCGCCGAGCGGCGAGCCGTGAGCTTCGGCAGTGTCCTGCTTGTGCGGCGCCCCCGGGGCGATGTGCGTCCGACAGATGATCAGCGAAGGACGATCCTCGACACCGACGGCGATCCGCGTCCCGTGCTCGATTCGGTCGAGTGCGAGATCCTCGCCGAGGTTCTGGACGTGCCAGCCGTACGCCTCGAAGCGGGCGCCGACGTCCTCCGAGAAGGCCAACGAGGTCGGTCCCTCGATTGAGATGTGGTTGTCGTCGTAGAAGACGACCAGCCTGCCGAGCCCGAGGTGGCCCGCCAACGAGCAGGCCTCCGAACTGATGCCCTCCTCCATATCACCGTCGGAGGCGATGCAGAACGTGCGGTGGTCGATCAGCCCACCGCCGAAGCGCGCGTTGAGCATCCGCTCGCCGAGGGCCAAACCGACGCAGGTGGCGATCCCTTGGCCGAGCGGGCCTGTGGTCGTCTCTACCCCGGGCGCCAGACCGCGCTCCGGATGGCCCGCCGCCCGTGACCCGAGCTGTCGAAAGGTCCGCAGGTCGTCGAGCGTGAGCCCGTAGCCGGTCAGATACAACAGCGAGTACAGCAGCATCGAGGCGTGGCCGGCACTCAGCACGAACCGGTCGCGGTCCGGCCAGTCCGGCTCCTGTGGCGCGTGACGCATGATCCGCGTGAACAGCACGTAACCGATCGGCGCGAGCGCCATCGGGGTCCCCGGATGACCGGAGTTTGCGCGCTGCACAGCGTCGATCGACAGCATCCGGATTGTGTCGACGCAGAGCTGGTCAACGTCGGTGACGGCGGTGAGGTTGGTGGTGGTCATCCAAGGCTGTTTTGGTTTCGCGTCGCGACTTGCCAAGGCGCGCTGGTAGCGATAGGCCCGCGGTGGCGCGGAGCAAGGCTTGTCTTGCGCGCGGTCCACTGTGTCCAGGTGGTCTAGAGAACCGCCCAATTTGCGGGCCCTGGACGCCTGAGAACCGGTCTACGCAGGGCGATCCAGGTTGAGGGCCTTGTGGACCGAATGGTCCGTGGAAGTTCGAGTCTTCTCGGGCGCATAGGGAAAAGCCCCGCACAGCGGGGCTTTTTCATGCTCAAGGCGACTTGGCGGGAATATCCGGCATCGTGGGTATGGTTGAAAGTGCCGGATCGTGGACGATCGCGGCGCTCTCGGTGTATCGGCGCGTCGCCAACTCAGAGCTCCCACATCTTTTGAGGCATTATTCGTAGAGCGGCAGAGAGGCAAACCAGACGCGGCGCCGATGGTGCTGGCCCGTTCCAGACCCGTAGTCCACGCCCCTGGCTCGACGGTCCGGGCGGTCCAGGGCAGCGACACGCGTACAGTGCCAGCCGCGCGCGGTCCGGCAGTGTTCTGATTGCCGTCAGCGTGATTGTGGGCGCAGCCCTCGGCTGCGCGACGTCATTTGGGCAAGGTCTGCTCGACCGACCGTTCGCAGCGCTGGCCAACTCAGCAAGCGCCTGGCTCGTCGCTCCCTTTCTGTTGGGGAGGTCGGCTCGCGAGCCTCGCTTTGCCGCGTTCACCGGCGCTGTCGTCTGCCTCTCCGAACTTGCCGGCTACTACGCGACTTCACTCGTGCGTGGGTATGCCATCGGTGATCACACGCTCGTCCTCTTCTGGATTGTCTGCGGCGTGCTGGGCGGTCCCGTGCTCGCGGTTGCAGGGTGGGCGAATCGCACACCGGGTCTCGTAGGCCAGGCCGCCCCGTCGATCCTCGCAGCCTGCTTCGCGATCGAGGGCCTTCGCTACGCGAAGCAGCTCGGACAACATGACACGGCGACGTTGTGGTTCGCCATCGCGGCGGGAATCATCGCGATCACCGGGGTTCTCGCCCTCCAGTCCGCGCGTCGAAGGCACCGCGCACCAGGCAATCCCGGCCCATGACCTCGCAACGCCGGCGAAGCGGCCCAATCAAGGTTCCCATCTGACACAGAGCTGCGGCGCGAACGAGGCGGCCCGTGTGCGGGCCAGGGTATTCACGGGCGCGATAAATGGATGAGACGGTCAGGCTGGGCGGCCACCAAACCGAGGAGGGCCACATGCCTGCCACGACCGAGCAGTCAGGCGCCACCGCGATTCGCTCGTTCCGCGTTGAAATCCCGGAAGACGCCTTGGAGGATCTGCGCCGCCGGATCACAGCGGTGCGGTGGCCGACCAGGGAGCTCGTCGCGGATCGCTCGCAGGGCGTGCAACTGGCGACGCTTCGGGCGCTCGCGGAGTACTGGGTCAACGATTACGACTGGCGCCGATGCGAGGCGCGGCTCAATGCGCTGCCGCAGTTCAAGACCGAGATCGACGGAGTGGACGTCCACTTCATCCACGTGAAGTCGCGGCACGAGGAGGCGTTGCCGCTGATCATGACTCACGGCTGGCCCGGCTCGGTGATCGAGATGCTCGACACCGTCGGCCCGCTGACTGACCCGACCGAGCATGGCGGGCGCGCGGAGGACGCGTTTGACCTCGTGCTGCCGTCCGTTCCCGGCTACGGCTTCTCCGTCGAGCCGGCCGAGGTCGGCTGGGACCTCCAGCGGACCGGACGGGCCTGGGCCGAGCTGATGCGCCGTCTCGGCCATACCAGATATGTCGCCCAGGGCGGCGACGTGGGTGCCGGCATCACCGACGCGATGAGCCGCCAGGCGCCTGAGGGCCTGATCGGCGTTCACACCAACCTGCTCGTGCCTGCCTTGAACGACCCCGCGGCCCTGCCGGCAAGCACCGAGCAGGAAAAGGCAGCGCTCGCCGCGATCACGGCGTTCGGGACGAGCGGTAACGGTTACTTCGTCGAGCAGTCCACCAGGCCCCAGACCATCGGGTACGCGCTGCTGGACTCCCCCGTCGCACTCGCGGCGTGGATGGTGGACCACGACACGGACGCCTACTACAAGATCGCGCGCGCCTTCACCGACGACAAGCCGTCGGGCAACCTGACCCGCGACCACATCCTCGACAACGTCACGACCTACTGGCTGACCGGCACCGGAGCTTCGGCAGCGCGGTCCTACTGGGAGGCCTACGGGCCAGACGCGCCTGCCGCCGGCCAGAAGCCTCTGCCCGCGTCGTCGCTCCCGTTCGGCTTCACAACGTTCCCGGGGGAAATCTGGCTGACGCCACGAAGCTGGGTCGAGGCGTCATACCAGAACGTCGTCTACTTCAACGAGGTCGACAAGGGTGGCCACTTCGCCGCGTGGGAGGAGCCCGAGCTCTTCAGCCAGGAGATGCGCGCGGCGTTCAAATCGCTGCGCTGAAAGGAGCCGGGCATCGATCACCGACATCGACGCCTGGACGCGGTCATGGTCTCGCAGCCACGTCGACCTCGGTGTCGGCGGCGACTCGGGCCTCGAGGTCGAAGTAGTAGAGGGTGAGCTGGATGGCCGCGTACGGAACGGTGAGCGTGTAGACGAGCGAAGCGGCAAGGTTGATGAAGGTAAGGGAGTGGTCGGTAAGGAGCAGCAGCCCGACACCAAGCAGTGGACCCGACAGGACAGCGAGGGCGTCGACGAGCGCCGTGAAGCCGAGTGTGCGCCACCAGCGACCTTTCACCAGCTCGGAGCTGCGACGCAGCGATCCCCCCGCGGGCAGGTCGTCGAGCATGCAAGCCTCGGCGAACAGCGACCAGCGAATGAATCGATGGATCGCGAACGGGATGCCAACGACGGTGACCGTGAGGAGGATGACCATCCCGAGCTCGGTCGCCATGCCCCTGGTCAGCGGACGCCATCGTTCGAGCACGCGCCGGTAGGCCTCACCAGCGAGGATGCGGTTCCCGGCGTCGCGCTCGGCCAGGATCACGGAGACCGCGGCAGTCGCGATCACGGAGGCAAAGAGGCCCCCGACGCCTCCGATGAGGAGAGCCAGAAACGCGGTGACCGCACCGTGCCGCCCGTCGAGCGCCACCAGCGGCGCGACGCTGCTGAGATGGAACACCGCCCATTGGATGGCCGCTGCCAGGACATACACTGGAACGAAGATCACACCCGCCGCCGCGAAGATCGGGATGTTCTCGCCGTAGACACGCCAGGCCGCCCGGAAGATCTGACCGCCTTGACGCTGCCGTCGCAAGGGGTGCGGGTCCGGCGGCCGCCACGTGGTCGTCGCCGTGGCGGCGAGCACCCCGACCAATACCAGAAGCACGAGCGCAAGAAACGGCGCCGGATGCAGAAGCGCCCAATTCAACGTGAGCGCGCCGCGGGTCACGGCGCCGCAGAAGAAGTTACCCACGCTCAGACCGAACGCCGTGCCGCTCGGGACCTCGACGCTCGTGTCGCGCAACCCGTCTGCCCACTCGATCGGGGCGGTCCACTGCTCCTTGGCACCCGGTCCGGTCGGGCCATTGTTGATGCCTGCCTCCCTTTGGCCCCAGCGCCCTTGGAACGCAAGCCACGCGTAGGGCGCCGACGCGGATGACGGGATGTTCGGCAGGAGAGCGGACCTGGGTTCCAATCGCTGTGTGGCGTCGCGAGTGTCGTCGCAACCGAACCCCTCGCGCTCCCCTCGCCCGAGGAACAGCGCCCGGCTGAAGTAGTTCGCGTGCGACCCGGTCGCGTCGTAGATGACCGGGTGCGTGCCCTCCTTCTGCAGCTTGGTGTCGGTCCACCCCGATCGCTCCCCGCCCGCGTGCTGGGACAGGTCGACCTCGTACGGGCCCATCCGCAGCGCTTCGGCCACGCTCGACGCCACGAAGTCGACTTGCGCCATCTCCCAATCGCTCTCGTGCTTGTCGGTGAAATCGTTGAAGGTGTAGTAGAACCAGTACTGGACGGCGAGCTTTCCCGGGTCAGCCGGATCGGTGGCCACGTGCGCGTAGACGCTCGGCGGTCGGCCGGCGTTCCAGTTCTGGAACTGGCGCTCATAACCGCAGCCGGGATTGAGCGGGTCGCCGGGGAAATCGACGTAATAGCCCGGTCCAAGGCCCCACAGGTCGCGCGAGGTCGGAGCGCGCTTCACCAACTTCCCGCGCGGATTACGAAGGAGCACGTCCCGTCTATTGAGGGCGATGTCGACGGTCGTCGGCCGGTAGGCCTCGCCAGGCCCGCACGCGTGCGCCTGCGGCGCGAGCGACAGCACCGGTGAATACCTCACGGCCAGCTGCTGCGCTGCCGACTCCGCGCCCCGAGCCCAAGCGGGAACCACCAGGCCAAGCACGAGCGCCAGCGAGGCGCAGATCAAACGCTGGGATCTTGAAGCGCTCACCTGCCGTTGTATTTTGGTGCCCGACGACTCCCAGTTGGCGGTGACGACGCGTACTTACTCGGGCGAGCGGGCGCTAGCTCGTCCGGTGCGTGCCTAACCGGCAAAGCTTTTTGCGTCAACGCCCCGCGGAGCGTCCATCTCACCGATCTCGCGGATGGCATCGGCGAACGCCTCTGGGGCCTCTTGCGGGAGGTTGTGCCCGATGCCGCCGCCGATCGTCCGGTGCGCGTACGGCCCCGAGAACCTCGTTGCGTACGTCGCCGGCTCGGGGTGCGGTGCGCCGTTGGCATCCCCCTCGAGTGTGATCGTCGGCACCACTATGTCCGGTCCCTCGGCAAGCCGCGTCTCAAGTTCGAGGTAGTCAGCCTCGCCCTCAGCCAGCCCGAGCCGCCAGCGATAGTTGTGCGTCACGATCGCGACGTGATCCGGATTGTCGAATGAGGCGGCGCTGCGATCGAATGTCTCGTCGTCGAAGCTCCACTCCGGCGATGCCGAGTGCCAAATCAGCCGGGCGAACGTGTGCCGGTATTCGTCATAGCCAGCCCGACCTCGCTCGGTTGCGAAGTAATACTGATACCACCACTGAAGCTCGGCCTCCGGAGGCAGCGGCACATTGCCGGCTTCCTGGCTGCCGATCAGGTAGCCGCTCACCGATACCAGGCCGCTGACCCGTTCCGGCCACACCGCAGCCACGATGTTGGCGCTGCGCGCGCCCCAATCGAAGCCGGCGATGACCACCGTCGTGATCGCGAGAGCATCCATCAACGCGATCGCGTCGAGCGCCAGCGCCGCCTGCTGCCCGTTCCGGACCGCAGCATCAGACAGGAACCGTGTGGTTCCGTAGCCTCGGAGGTAGGGAACGATCACGCGATACCCATCAGCGGCGAGCCGTGGCGTGACCTCCTCGTAGGAGTGGATGTCGTACGGCCAGCCATGAAGCAAGAGGACAGCCGGCCCGTCAGACGGTCCGGCGTCGACGTACCCGACGTTCAACCGCCCTGCGTCGATCTGCTTGATCGGCCCAAACGAACTGCTCGACGTCCGGGCGCTCGGGTGTGTGAGATCCACGCTCTCGCCTCTCTTGAGTGACACCAGGTGGTGGTCAGTCGGCCTGTGCAATTAGCCGACAGCAGCCGCGGCCCTCACAGTCGCGAGCGCACCCAGAATCACGTCGGTCACTGCGTCGGGCTGCGAGATCATGATCACGTGTGAACCCTCGACCTCGGTCATCGTCGCGCCCGCCCGCTCGGCCATCGATCGGACGACGTCTGTGCCGGCCGCCTTGTCGGACAGGGCGACGACGGCCCAGGACGGGAGGTGCTTCCACGCTGGTGCCCCATTCGGCTCGGAAAACGCCAGCTCGGCGACGGGCCGCTGCGTCGCGGCCAGCAGCGGCGTCACTTCGTCGGGCAGGTCCGCGGCGAACACCTCGTGAATCTTCGCGGGATCAACTGCGAACTCGACGGCCGTTTCACCGTTCCCCGCCGGGTACTGGCGGGCCACCTGTGCGCTGCCGAGGAGACTCTCTTTTGACGCCGCCGCGGCCTCACCAAGCCGCTCGCCCTCTTCAGGGGCAAACGCGGCGACATAGACCAGTCCGACGACGTTTGCCGCCTCGCTTGCGGCGTTCGTGATCACGGCGCCACCGTAGGAGTGGCCGACGGCCAGGACCGGACCGGGCGTCTGCGCGAACACGCTCGCGGTATACGCCGAATCAACCGAGATGCCCCGGAGCGGATTGGCGGGCGCCGTGACCTTCACGCCCTTGGCGTGCAGCCGCTGGATGACCCCGTTCCAGCTCGAGCCGTCGGCAAACGCGCCATGCACGAGCACCACGATGGGCGCTTCCTCAGACATGCGTACTCCTTTCCGGGTCAGTCGGGGCGAGTCTGTCCCCGCGCGAACGTCGGGGGCCGTTGGTTCAGGGCGTTGTCCCGGCGGACGCGAAGAAGTCGATCAGTAGCTGGTTGACATGCTCGGCCGCGTCGTGATGGACCCAATGCGACGCGTCGGGCACGCGCTCGACCCGGTCGAGGTTGGGCACATCGTCGTGGTCGGGCTCGGCTAGTTCGGAGCCGAGGTAGGAGTCTTTTTCGCCCCAGATGACGAGAGTCGGGGCGGAGATCGGGCGAAGCTTCGCCACTGCTTCCTTCTGGGACTGCCTCACCGAGGCGCGGTAGTAGTTGATC
>DASXDW010000175.1:0-2765 GCA_036490435.1 Solirubrobacteraceae bacterium | reverse complement strand
AGGAGTCGGGGGCGCTCCAGGCGATTCCGGCGATCGACCTGGCCCTGCTGATCGCCGAGCTGGCCGCCGACGACCTAGACGGCGCCGAGGCCCGCGCGCTGCGGTTGCTCGAGGTACCACAGCAGCACACGCTCGCGTTGGCGCGCGAGGTGCTGGGGCGGATCGCGCTGGCCAGAGACGATGCGATCGAGGCTGAGGTCCAGGCACGCGAGCTCGAGGCGGTGTCCGGCCGAACGAAAAGCGCCCGGCACGATGCGATCGCTCAGGTTCTCTATGGCTGTGCCGCGATGCGCGCCGGGAACCTCGATCATGCCCGAGATCTGCTTCAGGCAGCGCTGGCGACGAACGCCGAGCTGGGCCTTGGGCGGGAGGCAGTGGACGCCTTGCACTCGTTGGCGCTGCTCGCGGCGCGGACGGGCGACACGCCGCGGGCCGCTCGTCTCGCTGCGGCCGCGGAAGCGGAGCGGGCGCGACTAGGCTGTGTGGCGTTGAGGTCGACGCTGGACGGACTGGAGGCGGCCCGCGCGAGCTCGTTAGAGCGCGGCGCCGAGGACTGGGATGTGGCGTGGGCGGAGGGTGAGCAGCTCTCGCTGGCCGAGGCGATCGCTTATGCGCGCCGGCGCCGGGGGCGGCGCGATCGCGCGCCGGCTGGCTGGGGAAGCCTGACCCCCGCCGAGCTCGACGTCGCCACCCTTGCGACGGGTGGCCTCTCGAACCCACAGATCGCCGCGCGCCTGTTCGTTTCGCGCGCGACGGTGAAGATGCATCTCTCCAGCGTGTATCTGAAGCTCCGCGTGGCCAACCGCACCGAGCTTGCCGCAGCGATGGCAACGCGCGCGCCACCTTCACCTTCGCCGGGGACGACCCAGCCGGTTCGGACCTAAGCCGCCGGCTCCCTGGTGGGCTGGCGGGTCCGCCGGCTATCCCAATTCCGCTGCCTGGCCGCCAAAGACTGGCCAGGTGGCCGTGGTTCTGGGCTGCCGTGACGCACACGATGGCTGCACGCCGCTTCACGGCGCGCCCCGTGCACTCGAATGTAGGGCGGATGGACAGTAGCGGCTAAAACGAGATCGAAAGGAGACTCGGTGGCGGCACAAGCAGAGACTTCGCTGCAGGAGACGGTCAGTCAGTTGCTCGAGCGCTTGGACGCGATGGATCTTGAGGCCCTCGGTGGGATGGTCGACGATGAGGTTCAGGGCGTCGATGAGATCGCGCGCAGGTGGATGCGGGGACGGCCGGCGATCGAGGGTTACTTCTCACAGCTCAAAGACACCGTCTCAGACGTGCGCTCTCGGATGAGTGATGTTCAGGAGGAGGCCTGGGGTGACGCTGGGTTGGTCACCTTCGTCCTGGATCAGGCCTACACGCTGGACGGGCAGCAGCAGACCATCTCCGCGCCGACATCGATCGTCTTTCGGCGCCGAGGGAGCGACTGGAAGATCGTTCTGATCCACACCGTGCCGCTCCCCGAGGAGGCCTAGGGCATGGCCGCAGTGACGTCCGTTACGTGTCGTCGTGTGAGCGATCGAACGATTGCACTGGTAGTCGCGCGGCGCATCCGGCGGGTTCGAACTCCTGCATGGTCGCGGCCGGCGGGACTGATGCCAGGCCGACGGGGCTCGCCCGAGACTGATGAAGATCGTCGCGGACAGGCTTTGCTCTTGGCCTGGCGGCGGCATAGACTCGCGACGGTTCGGGGACGGACGGGGGAAATTGGAAGGTACGCGCGTGGGGCGTGGGCGGTGCTGTTCACTACGGCGGTGACATGTACCGCCTGCGGAAGCGGGTCGCAGAGCGGCACATCGATGCTGCCTCTGAGCGCCTACTTGGTCCGAGCGCATGAGGAGACGGGGATGCAGCGGACCGGCCCGGCGACCGCCGACCTGACCCCCGCACGGTGGACCTCGGGCGGCGTGCCGGACGCCGCCGCCGAGAACAAGCGCCTGGCCAAGGAGGGCTTCCGCGAGGTGATAAGCGTCCAGACCAGTCAGGGCGTCTCCTGGGCGATGCAGCTGGGTTCGGCGTCCGCGGCCGCGCGAGAGGAAGTCACGGAGTTGAAGGAGTTCGCCTCCGGGCCGCAAGCGCCGCCGAACACGACGCGTTTCACCATCCCCGGCGTCCCTAGCGCGGACGGGTGGGTCTTTCCGAACTCCGACGCCAACGTCCTGTTCACAGAGGGCCCGTGCTTGATGCTCGTCGGCGACGACCTAACCACGAGCGACAACCAACTCCCGGTGGTCGCCGCCGCGCATGCCATCTGGACACGCACGCGCGGCAAGCCCGGCCCCTGCGCGACCTGAACGGAACATCACCGGCCGCAGAGCGACGGGCGCCCTGGCGGCCCGCTCGCACTTCCCCTCGGGCAGCGAGTCGACCGTCCTAAGCGTCTCGGCGCGTGGCGGCTCTCATTCAAGAAGGGCAGTCTCGAGTACGGCTTTCGCGGCGCTCGAGAGTCCGCTCTCGGACAAGAGCAGCCATTTGTACGGCAGCCGGCATCGTCCGTCGCCCCGGTGATCGCGGTGCTCGCCGAGAGCGGGGCCCCGAGGGCGGGCTCTACATCAGTCCTCGTGCCTAGGTGAGACCCAGGCACTGGGAGTAGCGGATTTGGCGACAGGCGGGTCGGGCGACCGGGATCGGGCTATCGACCTGCTTCGTTGCGGGTGCGTGGATCATCTGCGTTTGCTGCTCGCCATGGCTGCGTCATGGACCGCCAGAACCTCTAACCGAATGCAGAGGACGGGCTGTTGTCGAGTGTGGGTCTGGTG
>DASXDW010000117.1:0-35763 GCA_036490435.1 Solirubrobacteraceae bacterium | reverse complement strand
GAATGACGGTAGGCGTAGCCGGCGGCTTCGGTGCGATTCGCCGCGCCGGTCTTGCGCAAGATGCTGCGGACGTGGTTGGCCACTGTGTGCCCGCTGATCGACAGCTGCTCCCCGATCTGACGGTTGCTGAGGCCGCCCGCGACCAGGCGCAGAATCTCGACCTCCCGCCACGAGAGATCGTCCGGCGGAGCAGCGGCCGGCGGAGCAGCCACCGGCTGTAGGCGCGCGCCGAGGACACGGGCTCGCGTCACGAGGGTGGGGATGCCGATCTGAGCGGCCAGGCTCGCTGCCTCCGACAGCAGCTCGGAGGCCTGCAGGGCATCGCTGCCGCGCGCCCGCATCCGCAGCGTCCTACCGTAGGCGAAGAGGGTGTGGGCCGTCCAGGTCGCCGCTCCCATCCTCCGATTAATCGCGAGTGCCTGTTCGAAGTGTTCAATGGCCCGGTCGTGATCGCCCAGCGTGGTGGCGAGCAGGCCGAGAAAGCGGTCGGCGGCGCCGTAGCACGCTACGCCTTGACCCACGACCACGTTGCCCCCCGACAGCGGTACCAGCTCCGGATAGACGAGAGCCGCAAGCTTCGCGTCGCCGACGATCGCGCAAGCGTCCGCGAGATAGGTGAGCGACGCCACCCACAGCGAGGAGCGCAGTCGCTCGAACCCCTCCTCGCGCACGTGCTCGAGTATGCGGCGAGCCTCGTCCTCCATTCCCAGCTCGGCCAGGAGCACGGCGAACGCCGGTCGCCATGTCGCCGGGGACCCGTCGCTGCGCCCCAGCACGCGCGTCACTGCCGCCAGTTCGGCCAGGCGCCCCTGCTCGCGGCGGATCCCAAACATCTGAATGCCGTGTGTGCCGGACGCAGGGCGCCCGGTGAGCAGCCGGCTCCACTCGTGCGAGCGGCGAGCGGCCGCCTCGGCCTCCGCCAGCCTCCCGGTGCACAGGGCGAGGGTGGAGGCATAGTGCGCGGCCACGTGCAGCGGGAAGGGCTGACGCACGCGGGCAGCCAGCGCCTGGACCTCCGCAAGTTCACGCTCGGCGCAAGCGAGGTCCCCCAGGGCGATCAATCCTGCCACGCGCCATTCCAGGGCTTCGGCCAGGACGTCGTTATCGCCCAGCTCCTCGGCGAGCTCGGCGGCCTCGGTCAGCATCTCCAGCGTGTCCCCGAGGCTGTTCTGGGCGTGAGACCAGTAGGACCGCATGAGCACTGTCGCGAGGCCGAGCCGGTCGCCCAAGCGCCGCGCCATGGCGATCGCCTGCTGCTCGGCGACAGCGCTCTCGGCGTATTCGCCGATGAACGCATGCGCCCGGCTCAGTCCGGCCAGCAGCTTCACCATCAGCTCCGAATCGTGCGCGCCAAGCGCCAGCGAAGCCTCTTGCAGCAGCTCGACTGCGCCGGCATCGATGATCGCCGGTCGCCAGCAGGCCTCCTCGAAGCCGATGGCGGCCGCAGCCAGCACTTCGGGGTCGCCGAGCTCGCGAGCCAACTCCGCGGCGGCGCGAAACGCCGCCATGGCATCGTCGGACCGGCCGCCGCGGAATCGGGCGGTGCCCAGCTCCAGCTGGGTCTGCGCTCGTCGCTCGGGGTCGTCGATGCCGAGCCCCAGCGCTGCGCTGAAGCGCGTCTCCGCCTCGTCGAAGTCCAGCGCCGTGAGGGCCGACCGACCGGCCATGAGCGAGTACTCGATGGCGCGGGACGGACCGCCGATCGGCGCCGCCTCGGTGAAGTGGTAGGCGAGCTCGGCGAGCCCGGCCGCCCGGCCGGCCGCGTGAGCGCGTTCCAGGCCCTGGGCGACATCGAGATGCAGTTCGGCTCGACGCAGCCCGGACAGGCGGTCATAGAGGGCGCGACGGACCAGGTCGTGGGTGAAGCGATAGCCCAGACGCCGCGACGGCATCTCTTCGATCATCCCGTGCGCGGTCGCCTGCGCGAGCGCTGCGGCCAGGTCGGCGTCGCCCACATCGGCTGTCGCGATCGCCGGCAGCTCGAATTCGGACCCCACCACCGCCGCGGTCTCCAGTAGCGCCGTGGTCGCCGGGTCAAGGCGCGTCAGGCGCTGACCGACGACCTCGCGCACTCCCTCGGGGCTGTCGATCCCGGCCAGGACATCCGCGAGCTCGGCGTCCGCGTTCAGCGTGAGCTCGCTCTCGAGCAGGGTCCGCCACAACTCGGTGAGCAGGAACGCGTTGCCCCCGGTCGCGTTGCGCAGGATCCGACCTGCTTCGTCGAGATTGGCGCTGAGACGGTCACCGCCCGCGCCATGCACGAACTCCGAGACCTCCTCGCTACTCAATCCGGCCAGGCGCAGCCGCACGACGCCCTCTGAGCGCCGCAGGTCCACGAGGGCTGCCGACAGCGCGTCGGGAACCTCAGCCTCGGTGTCCCGGAACGTGGTGATCACCAGCCCGCGGGCGTCGGCTGACCCGCGCGCCAGGTGGCGGAGGAGCAACAGGGTAGGCGTATCGGCCCAATGCCCGTCCTCGATCACGACCACCAGCGGAATCCGCCGGCCGGCGGCTGCGAGTAGGTCGGCGACCGCACTGTGCAGACGATGACGCTCGGTGTCCGGATCCGCGGCCACCGGTGCGGTGAGCCCCTCGACCCGTTGGGTCAGATCCGGCAGCAGCCGCGACAGCTCCCCGCCGACCGTGCCCAGGGCCTCACGAAGCGTCTCGACGTCCAGCCGCCGAACCAACTGCTCGAGCGCCTCCACGAACGGGCCGTACGGCCGTCGCACCACCGAGTCACATGCCCCGTAGAGGACGAGGGTGTCGGCCGCGGCCCCGTGGGCCAGCTCACGAACCAGGCGGCTCTTCCCCGACCCCGCCTCCCCACCGACCAGTGCGAAGCGCAGCCCCTCGCCCTCCACGCGCGGGATCAGCGCTCGGAGCGTCGCGAGCTCACGCGTGCGCCCCGCAAACGGAAAGGACGGCGTCAGCCGAAGCTGACCTGGAAGCTGAGACATCACTACGGCTTGACCCCCGATAGTCAGATCTGATTATTCCACGGCGAGCGTCGCCCGACCGGACGTCTCGAAAAGTGGGTCAGCTCGGGTCATGACGGCGGCGCGGCCCGGGCGTACGGTGCTCCTGGGGCCGCGTGGTCCCGTTTGCCATCAAACACCGGGGGACCATTCCATGACCGCAACCTCATCTCTCAGCGATCTCGCAGGGCGCGATCTCGCCGATCTCAGCGACAACCTCATCGGCCCGGCGGACCCGGGCTATGACGAGGCCCGAGCTGTTCACAACGGCATGATCGATCGCCATCCGGCGCTGATCGTCCGCTGCGGCAGTCCGGATGACGTGGCCCGAGCGATCGCTTTTGGCCGAGACCACGGCGCGGCGATCGCCGTGCGCGGTGGTGGGCACAACGGCGCCGGCCTGGGCGTCGTCGACGACGGCGTGGTCATCGACCTCTCGCGCATGGCCGACGTCGAGGTCGATCCGAGCTCCGGCACCGTCACAGTCGGCGGCGGCGCCACCTGGGGCGACGTCGACCGCGCGACCGCCGAGCACGGCTGTGTCGTGCCCTCAGGCATCATCTCGACAACCGGGGTCGGGGGGCTGACTCTCGGGGGCGGCCTGGGGCATCTGACCCGCGGCCTCGGCCTGAGCATCGACAATCTCATCGGTGCCGACGTGGTCCTGGCCGACGGGTCCCGCGTCCATGCCGACGCCAACGAGCACCCGGACCTCTTCTGGGGCCTGCGCGGCGGCGGCGGCAACTTCGGCGTCGTGACCTCGTTCCAGTTCCGCACGCATCCGCTGGGCGCAACCGTCATGGCCGGACCGACGTTCTGGCCGATCGAGCAGCTGCCCGAGGTGATGCGGTTCTATCGTGAATTCCTGCCGTCGGCGCCGCGCAACCTCGGCGGCTTCTTCGCATCGATGACGGTGCCGCCAGTGGACATGTTCCCCGCCGAGCTGCACATGCGGAAGGTCGCCGCGGTGATGTGGTGCATCGACGGGTCCGAGGAGGAGGCCACCACGCTGCTGGCGCCCGTGCATGATGTCGGCACTCCGCTCCTGCACGGCGTCGGACCGATGCCACACCCGGTCCTGCAGAGCCTCTTCGACGGGCTGTACACCAAGGGTCTGCAGTGCTATTGGCGGGCCGACTTCGTCAACGAGCTTTCCGACGAACTGATCGCGGAGCACCTGGAGTGGTCACAGAAGCTGCCCAGCATGCACTCGACCATGCATCTGTACCCGATCGATGGTGCAGCGCAGGACGTCGGCTCGCCGGACACCGCCTTCAGCTATCGGGACACGCAGTGGGCCGAGGTGATCTTCGGCGTGGATCCCGACCCGGCTCACGCGGATGACATCCGCGACTGGTGCGTCGGCTACTGGGACGCAACCCATCCGTATTCCGCCGGCGGTGCCTACGTCAACTTCATGATGGACGAGGGGCAAGAGCGCGTTCGGGCTACCTACCGCGACAACTACGACCGTCTCGCACGCGTGAAGGCCCAGTACGACCCTGACAACATCTTCCGCGTCAATCAGAACATCCATCCCGCGCCGGGGGCATAGGTCAGGGGGGCCGGTCAGCGCGTCGCCACCGGGGGGCGCCGGGGCGACGCGCAGACCTATCGACTCAGCTGGAACTCGGGGGGCCGCCGTCTACGGGGCGGGCGCTGCGCTGCTCTGCCTCGGCTGCGTGGAGGCGTGTCTCGGCCTGCTCGCACGCTCGTTGAAATTCACGCATGCGGGTTGGGCTGGTGGGTCGCTGCCCGTAGGCCCTGGCTTTGTAGAGGTCGTAACGCTGGCGCGCATGCTGAGCCTGGGCGCGCAGATCATCCAGATGCGCGGTGGACTGCTCGGCCACAATCGACCTCCTCGTTCCCATTGATGGCTCTGGTAGTTGGAATGCTAGAGCCGGTTCACGCCGTTTGGGCCCCCTGTCCCGGGTCGGCGCCGCCCACTGGCGTGGGTGCGTTCTGCGCGATGTCCATCAGGATGTTCGCGATCCGCTCTTTTGGGTGCTCGGGGTGTGCCAGCCACCAGCCGGCGAGGGATTCGCCGGCTCCGGCGAAGGCATGCGCGAACGCCTCATCTTCAAACAGCGTTGTCAGCATGTTGGTGACGCGATTGCGCAGGCCTGAGAGCTCCTCGGCGACCAGGCCCCCTTGGGTGAGGCTCTCCCGGTGCAGGATCGTCCAGCCGGCGCGGTGCTCCTCGGCGTAGGTGAGGAAGGCCAGGATCCCGGTGTGCAGGCGCTGCGCGGCCGGCGCGTCGCGCGAGTCCGCCTCGCGCATGCTCGTCAGCAGGGCGCGCCCGGAGCGCTCGATGTAAGCGGCATACAGACCCTGCTTGGAGCCGAAATAGTTGTAGAGCATGGGCTTTGAGATCCCTGCGGCCTCCGCGACGTCGTCCATCGAGGCGTCGTGGAACCCAGAGCGAGCAAACACCTCGCCCGCGGCGCGGAGCATCTCGTCCTCGCGCTCGGCGCGCGGCATCCGGCGGCGACTGGTGATGCGCGAGGCTGCAGGCATGGCTGGCGTAGCCACGGATCTTACCGAGTAGTAAGGTTACTAGCTAGTAACCAAGGGAACCTGTGATGCGAAAGGACGTGCCGGCTCATGAGCTTCTCCCTGGATCTGACCGACGAGCACACCGCGCTGCGCGAGCGGACGCATGCGTTCGCGCGCGACGTGATCCGTCCGGTCGCGGCCGAGTACGACCGTGCCCAGGAGTTCCCATGGCCGGTGCTCGAGGAGGCTGCCCGCCAAGGCCTCTACGGCTGGGAGCTCTACGCGCAACTCTCGGTTGATCCGACCGGTCTGTCGCTGCCGATCGTGATGGAGGAGCTCTTCTGGGGCTGTGCGGGCATCGGACTTTCCATCGTGATGCCCGCCCTCGCGCTGGCCGCGATCCGCCAGGCCGCCACGGACGAGCAGTTGGTTCGCTGGGCCCCCGAGTGCTTTGGGACCCCCGGGGACATCAAGCTTGCCGCGCTGGCGGTGACCGAGCCGAGCGGCGGGAGCGACATCCGCTCCATCCAGACCCAGGCGCGCAAGGACGGCAACGACTGGGTGATCGATGGACAGAAGGTGTTCATCGGCAACGGCGGAATCGCCGACGTCCACGTGGTGGTGGCCACCGTGGACCCCGAAGCCGGTCACCGGGGCCAGGGCGTGTTCATCGTTCCCAAGGGCACCGCGGGGCTGTCGATGCTGCGCAAGCTCGACAAGCTGGGCTGTCGCGCCTCCCATACCGGGGAGATCGTGTTCGAGAGCTGCCGCGTACCAGGCGAGCACCTCCTCGGTGGAGAGCAGCGCCTGCAGGAGCGGATCGCCAAAGGGCGCGAGTCCGAACGGGGACGCAAGCCGATCGCGCCGACCGAGGAGGGCGGTGCGGCCGCCGCGGTCCAGCGCCGTAGCTCCGCCGCCCTGGGCGCCTTTGAACGCACCCGGCCGATGGTCGCGGCACAGGCCATCGGGATCGCCCGCGCCGCGCTCGAGTTCGCGCGCGACTACGCCACCGGGCGTGAGGCCTTCGGGCAGCCGATCATCGAGAATCAGGGCGTTGCCTTCCCGCTGGCCGACCTGGCCGCCGACATCGACGGTGCGCGCCTACTGACCTGGAGGGCCGCATGGATGGCGGCCCAGCGCAAGCCGTTTGACAACGCGGAGGGATCGATGTCCAAGCTCAAGGCCTCCGAAGTGGCCGTCCGCGCGTGCGAGCAAGCGATTCAGACCCTCGGTGGCTGGGGCTACATCAAGGACTTCCCGGTTGAGAAGTGGTACCGCGACGCCAAGCTCTACACGATCTTCGAGGGCACCAGCGAGATCCAGCGCCTCGTCATCGGCCGAGCCCTCCGAGCCCAAGCAAGCACAGAGCCACTCGACCAACGCATGCAGATGCCGCGCTGAGAAACCCGCGCCTACCCCTGGACGCAGGCGGGCTGACACCGCGCGTCAGCGCTCCGCACCTTCCCTGATCAAAACGTCGGTGCCCAGCCGTCCGTCCACTACCTCAAAAGCAATTTCCCCGAGCCGGCGGTTGCTGGCACGGGCGTAGTTGCGCAGATACGCGAAGGCGACGTCGACACTGACCTGTGCGCGTTCGGCAAGCGCCCCCTTGGCCTGTTCGATGACCACCCGGCTGGTCAAGGCGTTCTGCAGTTGCTGGGTGACGCCGTGCGATTCCCGCACGGCACGCTCCTGCAGCAACGCCACTGCGGCGATGTCCGCCATGCCCTGGGCGACCGGCAGATCACGTTGAAGGATCGTTCCCAGCTCAGTTCGGAACAGGTTCAAGGCCCCGACCGTGCTGCCACGCACCCGCATGGGCAGCGCCTGCACCGAACTGAAACCACGTTCGCGAGCGGCGCCCGCGAAGGTGGGCCAACGATCGTGTTCACGCGCCAGGTCCTCGCTGGACACCGGTTCGCCCCGGCGAAAGCACTCAAAGCAGGGGCCCTCCTCGTTTTGGAGCTGCAACAGGTCAAGTGCGTCTGAGCGCTCACTCGACGAGGCCATCACCCGCAACCTCCCGGCAGCATCAGCCAGCAACAACCCCGCCTCGCTGCAGTCCAAGAGCTCCACGCATCGCTGCGCGAGGCGATGCAGAAATTCGACCACGTCAAAGTCGTCGACCATCGTGTCGGCCAACTCGACAAACGTCTCAACGATCCGTTGCTCTCGGTTCACGATCAAGAACTCGGCGGCCTGGGCACCCACCTGACCGGTCGTACGCGGCATCATCGCACAGCCCCATCGACGCCTAAGCCTCAGGACCGCCTGGCAGACGAAGCCGCCGCGCGACGACATCGCGAGCGACGTCCTGCAGGGAGCGGCGATCGGCGAACGCGTGCGCGCGCAACCTCACATACGCCTCGTCCATGGAAACCCCCAACTGCGCTGACACCATGCCGGTCGCCTGATGGACTTCCGCCCAATGTGCCGGCTCCCCGGCGAGGAGTTCATGCACGCTCTCAGGGGCTGCTCCCGCCTGCAGCGCCAGCACGACCTGGCTGGCGACATCAGCCAACACCAGCGCCTGCGCGGCCTCCTCGACCTCCAGTGCACCCGCCCGGTCGCGATACAGCACCAACACCCCGATCCGGATTGCCCCGACGTGCAGGGGGTAGGCAAACACCGCTCGCACCCCCGCCTCGACGGCGGCCTGTGCAAACGACGGCCACCGAACGATGGCCGGCTTGGCCAGATCAGGTTCGAGCATGGGCTCGCTAGCACTCCAGGAGTCAACACATGGCCCTTCCCCCAACTCCAGCTGTAACTCTTGGACTGCAGCGATCCCCGGCTCTGAGACTCCCGCACTACCGCGTAGCTGCCCATCGACCATCAACGAGATACCCGCGCCGCTCAGCGACAGCAACAGCACCGCCGCCACGCACACACGATCGATCACCGAGGGCGCCTCCCCGTCCACGCCAGCCATCGCCGCCAGCACGATGCTCAGCCGATCAACCGACACGTCACTCCCCGTGAAGCCGCGAGCCGGTCCCAACTCCTTCTGTCACGCCGCGGAGGCACGTTGCGACGACAAGCGGTGACGCGCTTGGTCGAACGTGATCAGCGTGCCGACACTTTCATCCCACAGCTTGAGACGCACCGCTCGCAGGCCATCGCGAAGCGTCAGAACGGGCACCTGCTGAAAGATGGGGTTCTCGTCGTGCGCTCGCTGAAGGTTGTAGTTCGGAATTTTCGCGTTCAGGTGATGGACGTGGTGCAGGCCGATGTTGCCCGAGAAGAACTGCAAGGGCTTCGGCAGCTTGAGGTAGGAGCTCCCTCGCAGCGCGGCATCGACGTAGCTCCAGTCCGAGGCCTGCTTCCAATAAGCGTCTTCGAACTGATGCTGGACGTAGAACAGCCAGATGCCGATCGAGCCGGCGAGGAGCGCCGACGGTGCCCACATCACGACAAAGCCCTTCCAGCCGATCAGCCAGCACAGTCCTCCGACCACGAGGGCGAGGGCGAGATCGGTGCCCAGGACGCTATGGCGAAGCCGCGGCCGCTGTGACCGCGACGTGATGCGCGGCCCGATCACCATCGCGAAGATCGGACCGAGCCCGAACATCACGAGTGGGTGACGAAACACTCGATATGCGAGTCGCCCGCGCCGAGACCGGGCCGCGTACTCGGCGAGCGTCAGCGTGGGGATATCTCCCACCCCGCGGCGATCGAGGTCCCCGGCTGTCGCGTGGTGGACGGCGTGATCATGACGCCAGCGGCGAAACGGCGCGAGCACCATCAAGCCGAGGAGAGCACCAAGCCACGCGTTCGCGCGCTTGGAGGCCAGGAACGATCCGTGCGTGCAGTCATGAAACACGATGAAGGTTCGAACCTGAAATCCGGCGGCGGGTATCGCCAGCAGCAGCACCGCTGCCAGAGAGATGCTGATCATCCGGTACATCACCACCAACAGAACGACGTACGGGACGAGGGAAGTCGCGATTTGCGTCAAGCTCCGCCCGACGTGCGGCTGAGCGTAGACCTGAAGAGCTCGACGTTCCTCAGATCGAGAGTCCCGGAGTGGGTTACACGCCGAGGCTAGGCCGGTCTGTCCGGGGGGGTCGACTGCAGGCAGGACCTGAGTGCGGGCCGACGGCGTCGTCTGCGCTGATTGCATCTTGCTCCAAACTGGCGGTGCGGATGGCACGTGCCCGCCAAGGTCTAGAGCGGCACCTCATAGCGTACCCGCGCACGTGGCCACGCACAAGCGCGCCAGGCGTGCAAGCAGAGGCGACTAGGTGGGCGGCCCGGCCGACGCCGACGGCGGCGGCGCCTCAACGGTGCTGCACCACCGACCCAATGCGTGACGGCCGACCAGAGTCAGCGTACCGTCGGCCGTGATCCAATCGCGGGCGCGCAGGTCTCCGACCACGTCAGACGGCACTGGGCCGGCGCCCACGCCTGTGCCGGCCAGCTGATTGCTCCCAGGCCGCACGGTCCAACGACCCGAATCCAGCGCGCTGAGCGCCACGCCCTGCTGACCGGTCGGCAGGTCGAGGGGATGCGGACCCGGCCCAGAGCCTGGCCGCGCCTCCGAGGGCTCGGATGGCCTCGGGTCCGCGCTGACCGGTGCGGCAGCACGGTCGTCATCAGCGTGCTGAACGTCACCGAACAGCGGATCGCCCGCGGAGAACCGGTCGTTCAGCCATCGCCCGGCGGCATCCGCGAAAGCGCGGGCACGCTCCACATCGACTCCGTAGCGCTGAGAAAGCTCCTCCATATCACCCTCAGAGATCCGCTGCACCGACTTGCTGATCTCGTCGGCGATGGCGCGCAGCCGAGCTTCAAAATTGTCGTAATCGCTCATGCCCGACATGTTCGCAGGTGCGCGTCGTGGGCCCTACACCCGGCGACACCGGCAGCGTGCATCGCACGGGACGTGCACGTGTCCAAACGAGCACGAGCTATCGACCTGCGCCCGGCGCCTCCCCTGTCTCTGGCGTTGCGTGATCTTGCCAGAGGCGTCTCAAGGACGCCTGGTTCAGTCGCTGCTTGGGGAGGACCTCGGCCACTGTGCCGCCGGGCAGATTGGTGGGGAGGTCCGCTCCGCTGACGAGGACCACGATGGACCGTGCAATGCTCGCGCCGATCTGCCGGGCCGCTTCGACTCCGCCTATCCCCGGCATCCGGACGTCCATCAGCACCAGGTCGGGCTCGAGGCGAGCTGCCTGCTCAACCGCGGCTTCGCCCGAGTTCGCGTCCCCGATGCACTCGAACCCGGCGGTGCCGTGGATCAGCTCCCGCGTGGCTTGCCGAAATGGCAGCGAGTCGTCAACGACCAGAACCCGGACCGCCGCCGAAGAAGTCGAGAAACACATCAGCGTTACATTTGCCCAGAATTGACGGCCGCGTCGTGGTGCACGCATGTGTGTTGCGGGGAGGCGGACACCCGTAATCGCGTTCGTAGGCCGACGCAATGTTGCTCCGGCGTCCGGCGCCGTGCGAGCATGAGTCCTTGCGATCCCGGCGCTGTAACCGCGGCGCCGCCTTTGGAACCGATGGCTAACGGAACCACGTCGACCGTGCAGGAGCTCGGAGCGCACCGTGTTGGCGTCGCGGCAAAGGGCTTCTCCCGGCGCCATGTGCTCGCATGGCGGTGGGAGTTGGGCCTGGTGACGGTTGGCGTGGTGGCTTCCGTAGCTGCGGTGTGGGTCACGCTGGACGCCCGATTCCTTCAGTACCCAGGCTGGCTGGCGGCCCAGAAGGCCGACTTCATCCTGGGGCCGATCGGCGTGGGTCTCTATTGGCGCAGCCGCCGCCCGAACAACCGTCTCGGGCTGCTCCTGATCGTTCTCGGGCTCTTCGGCGTGCTCTACATCCTGGAGTCCTCGACCAACCCGACGTTGTTCGGGATCGGGGTGCTGGCGGAGACGCCGATCTATGTCGTCACGGCCTTGGTCATTCTCGCGTTCCCCAGCGGCCGGCTCGACGCGATGAGCAAGTGGCTCATCGTCGTCTTCGTCGTGCCGGGCGTCCTCATGTCGCTGGTGATAAGTCTGGCCGCGCCTCATCTCGGACCTGGATTCTCGATCTCGGGCTGCCGGGACGGCTGCCCGGCCAACGGCCTCGCCCTGTTCTCCCCACCCGCATGGTTACCGCAGGTTGCCGACGTTCTTGGCGTCCTGCTGGTCGCCTTTCCGTTTGCGGTCGCATGTCTCGTGATCTGGCGGTTCGTGACCGGCACGCCGCCACGGCGTCGAGCGATCGCGATCGGTGCACCAGCCGGGCTGCTGTTTCTGTTGATGCAGGTGAGCTACCGCACGCTGTTCCTCATCGCTCCGCACGGACTGGCTCCGGGCGCGCGACCGGCAGCGAGCGTGCTCCAGTGGACCATTGCGGGAGCTCGCGCCCTGGTCTGGTACGGCTTCCTGTTTGCTCTGATCGCCGCCGAGCTCTATGCGGGTCGAGTGCTACGGCGGTTGGTGGGCAGCTCGCTCGGTCGCCCGTCGTTTTGGCAGTTGGAGCAGATGTTGCGGGGACCGCTGGGCGATCCCGGGTTGAGGCTTGGGTTCTGGCAGGAGCGCGCGAGCGCCTTCGTGGACGCCGGCGGGATCGTGCTTGATCCTCCGCGAGCCGACCAGACGTCGACGGAGGTCGACCAGGATGGGCGCTCGGTGGTGGTGATCGTCCACGACCAGCAGTTGGTCGATGATCCAGAGCTACTGCGGGCGGCCGGGGCCGTGGCGCTGCTGGCGCTGGAAAACGCGGAGCTGGACGCCGCGTGGCGGGAGTCGTTGCGGGCCCTCGCAGAGTCGCGGACGAGGCTGACCAGGGCCAGCGACAGGGAGCGGCGCAAACTTGAGCGCGATCTGCATGACGGGGCACAGCAACGGCTCTTGGCGGCCCTGCTCAGACTGTCCTCGGTCGACGAACTGGCCGGCGACAGCCCGGAGCTCAAGCGGCAGATCACGGCGACACGGGTAGAGCTCGAGACCGCGATCGAGGAGCTACGGGATCTCGCGCGAGGGATCTATCCGACAGTATTGGCGGAGGTGGGTCTCGCGCGTGCGCTGAAGTCGGTGGCCCTGCGGTCACCGCAGCGGATCACCGTGCAGGCGACCAGCCGTCGGTTCGCACCCGAGACAGAGGCCGCGTTCTACTACTGCTGCCTGGAGGCGGTCCAGAACGCACTCAAGCACGCAGGGCCAGAGGCCGACACCACGATCAAGGTCTTCACGGACGGGCATGAGCTCACGCTCGAGGTGTGTGACAGCGGTACGGGGTTTGATCCAAACGTGCCGCATGCCGGGATGGGACTGCAGAGCATGCAGGATCGCCTCGCCGCGGTCGGTGGGCACATTGAAATCGCCTCACAGCCAGGCCGCGGAACGGTGATCACCGCCCGCGCCCCGGTGGACGCCGGCCAGCAACCTGGGGCGATGTCTTCCACATCGCCGACGCCGGCGTCGACAAGAATATGAATTCGAGTGCCTTTTTGTGTTGATTTGTGGATTTACCACCGATGCGTTGGGTAACGGTTGGGGCAAAGGTCGAGTTGGCGCGGGAGGGCAAACGTCAGGTGGTGGGCGATGGATGGCGAAATCAAGAGTTGAGGCGGGTCACGTACCGGCTGGCCTGGCTGTACCTGTGCGCGTGGGTCGTCACGCTGCCCCTGGGCGCGATCCCGGCGGTGGCAAGACTCGCCTCGATCGTCCTGGCGACCGTCGCGCTCGCGACGATCGTTGTGACACTGGTCGGGCCGCGGCCAACACAGGCGCACGGCTCGACAATGGACGCTCCGTCGGCGGGCCCCGCCGAATGACCCTGACATAGGCCAATCCGGTGGCACTCGGTGAGCGTCATCAGGCCGTAGGACGGCGGTGGGACACGCCCGATGGACGCCGTCCACTGCCGATGCGGCGAATGCTCAATGCATGCTCATCGAGCACCTCGCGGATCGGTCCCAGGCGAGGGCACGTCGGCGAACTCGCCGATCAACCCCGCAAGCCGTTCCGGCTGGTCGAGCGGGATGAGGGTGTATGTGTCGGGGACCTCGACGACGTGCGCGTGGGGCAGCAGTTCGCCAAGCCGGTGCGCGTGCTCAGGGGGCATCACCCGGTCGCGCTCTGACCAGACGATGAGCACAGGCGGCTCGAAGCTGGGCAAGCGCTGGGCCGTGTCCACCAGCAGCCTCCGGTTGGCGGAGATCTCCCGGAGCACGCGCACAGTGTCCTGGCGAATCGCAGGTTGCTCGAGGAGAGGCCCCAGCCAGCGCCTAGTGACGTCGTCGCCGCGCTTGGTCAGCCAACCGAATGCGATCGGCAGCCTGCGCACGAACCGCAGCCGCAGTTGTTGGATGAACAGGCCGAACAGAGCAGGCGACAGCTTGCCCGCCAACACCAGCGTCTTGCCGGTCACCCCTGGCGGAAAGTTGTCGAAAGCGTCACAGGACACGAGGACCGCACGCGCGATTCGAGGTGGCCGCTGCGCCATCATCAGCTGCACGATCGCCCCGCCCGTGTCGACCCCGACGATGGTGACGTCCTGCAGGTCGAGCCGGTCCATCAACTCCCCCACGAGACGCGCCACACCCTCCAGTGAGAGATCGGCATCCGCTGCCACCGCGTGGCGGTGTGCGCCGAGTGGCAGCGTCGGCACCACGCACCGGTGGTCGCGGGAAAGGTGTGCGACGACGTCGTCCCACAGCGACGCGTCCATCAGCAGGCCGTGCAGCAACAGGACCGCTGGGCCGGCGCCGCCGGTGTCCTGGTAATCGATCACTCCGGCGGTGAGCTCGATTGTCTGGAAGGTCGAGCTCGTCGCGGGCGTGGCCTGGTCCGCTGCGGTCGTGGTCGGCATGGCTGCTCCTGATCGTCCCAATATGGCTGTAGCCGAAACTATACAGATGTATTGGAAGCGCTGCGAGTGTATTGGAGCAGGTCTATCCCGGCCGCCGGCGACCTCGTTTCGGCGGCGGTTGAACGGGAGCCGGCGCGAGCAGCGCATGGCGATAGAGCTCGGTCGTCGCCACGTTCCACCGCTGAAGCTGCTCGGCGGTGAAGAACGGCTGGGGGAGGTGCTGGCTGATGGCGGGCTCGAACAGGACGCAGGCGAGGTTGAACACGAACACGTGGATCGCCGCCCAATCACGGTCGACGTCGGGGCGCAGCGCGCCCGCCTGGGCGAGCGGCTCAAGCCACTTTCCCTGCGCGATCTCCAGCAGCGACTCGAAGATCTTTACGGCGTCAGCGTCACCCTCGCTGAGCCCGCGGGCCAAATAGCGCAACGCGATCGCGTTGTCGTTGACCCACGTGGTCACCGTGTCGCCCATCGTCCTCCACGCATCCGGGCTGTCCTCAGAGACGAGGTCGGCGAAGGTCTCGAGAGCGACCGAGATCACGTACTGGTTGACAGCGGCGCGCAACCCCTCCTTCGTGCCGAAGTGGTGCTGCACCAGGCCGGGCGACACGCCTGCCGCGGTGGCGACATCGCGAATCGAAGTCCCCGCGACGCCTCGCAGGGCGAACCCCTCAAGCGCCGCGTTGCGAATCCGCGCAGACGCGCTCAGGTCGGCGTCCCGGACCGGCATCTGTGAAAACGGCGAGGCCATCTGTATCGCCGAGAATACAGTCGTATCGCGCGTTTCCAGAGCCGCTCCGCTCTAGCATGCCGGGCGATCTCGCGGACATGAGCTTGCCAACGCCACCCATCCAGAACGGCAACCGCCCGGCGAGCGGGTATCGCAGCGCCGGCGGCAGTGGGCGTCTCGCGAGCCTCTCCAGCGAGAGCATCCAGCGCGTGATCGTCCTCGGCTTCATCACGGCGGTCGCGATGCCACCGGTCGGGTTCGTCTTGGGGGTCATGCTTGCGGTCCGTCTGGAGAAGCCCAACTCCAGGCGCGGCGTGTGGATCATCGCGGTCAGCATCGTCGCCGCGATCCTCTGGGTCGTGACCCTCGCCACCGGGATCGTGAATCCCAACAGCAACACCTCGACCTGATCTGGGCGTGCCGTTAGTGCGCCTCGGCGCGGGGTAGCGACTGACACATCAGACCCACCAGGTGGGACTCAGTCGAGTCGGGAGGGATCATGGCTGAAGAGGAGCGGCCTGTGGCCGAGTTGCTCAGGGAGCTTTCGGAGCAGACAACGTCACTGGTGCATCAGGAGCTGGAGCTAGCCAAGCTCGAGATGGCTGAGAAAGGGAAGCGGGCCGGGCTGGGGGTCGGGATGTTCGGCGGTGCCGGCGTGGTTGGCCTCTATGCCCTCGGCGCGCTCACCGCGGCGATCGTCCTGGTGTTGGCGACGGCGATGACCGGATGGTTGGCGGCGCTGATCGTGGCCGTGGCGTATGCCGCGGTGGCGGGCGGCCTTGTGCTCCTCGGTCGCTCCGAGGCGCGACGGGCGACCCCTCCGGTTCCCCAGCAGGCCAGCGAAAGCGTGAAGGAGGACGTGCGATGGGCCAAGACCAAGGCCAAGCAGGCCAGAAGCTAGACGCGGAGCGCGAGCGGAGTTCCGATCAGGTCCGGGAGGAGATCGCGCAGACGCGCGTCGAGATGGGCGACACGGTTGCCGCCCTGGCGGCGAAGACCGACGTCAAGCGACAGGCGCATAAGGCGATCGACAGCGCGAAGGTGACGGCGATCGAAGGTGCCGGGCGCCTCAAGGAGATCGTCAGCACCCACCGGACGGCCGTGGCGGGCTTGGGCGTGCTTGGCGTGGCCATCCTCGCCGCCAGGCGTGCGTCATGAGCCTCGTCTTCAAGCCATTCGCCATTGCGGCGGGGTTCCTGGCGGGCTTCATCGGCGAGAAGCTGTTTGACCGCGTATGGAGTCTGATCGACCAGGAGGACGCGCCCGACCCGCAGTACCGCGAGCTGCCGCTGGGCAAGCTCATCGCCGCCCTCGTCGTCAGGGGTGCGATCTTCGGCGTGCTGCGCGGGCTGGCCGATCACGCCGCGCGTCGGGGGTTCGCCCGGCTCACCGGTGAGTGGCCCGGAGACGAACGTCCCGAGCCGACATGAGGGCGCGCAGGTGTGAGCAATCCTGCGCGGGTTACCGGCCCGCGACCACGGGTAACGACTGAATAGTCCTGGAAAGGGGGACCTTGTGGCCACCAATGGCAACGCACGCAAACAGACAACCCGGAAGACGAGCAGCAAGGTGAGCGGCGGCGGTAGCGCGCGCAAACCGAAGACCACCGCGCGCAGCGGCGCGAGCCGGACAACGGGCTCGGCGTCGAAGAAGGCAAGCGGTTCGCGCCGCACCTCGGGCACCGCGGCCTCGCGCCGCTCGTCGGGCACCGCGGCCCCGCGCCGCACGTCGGGCACCGCGGCCTCGCGCGGCTCGTCGGGCACCGCGGCCGCGTCGCACAACGGGTCGTCGCGCAACGGCTTAGTCGGCACCAAGATCGTGCGCAGCGCGGTGGGCGCGGTCGTCGGCGGCGCCGCAATCGGGGTGGCCGGCCTGGTCGCGAACCGCCGCTCAAAGCCGAGATTGCTGGGCATCGCGATCCCCGATGAGCTCAACCCGCAGCGTCTGGACCCGAAGAAGCTCGCGAACCAGATCGACCTCAAGGACGTCGTCCGCCACATCGGCAACTTCGCCGAGCAGGTCGAGGCGCGCAGCGAGCACGTGCGCATCCTCAGTGGTCAGGCGAAAGCTCTCACGCGCCGCATGACCTGACCCGCGGCGATCCCTCGGACCTGGACATTGGCGCCCAGGCCCCCCAGGCCCTCAGGGACTACGACCGAAAACGCGGCAGGCGTCCCTCGCTCGACGGGGCGCGCCGACCCAGCGCCGGCCGCCATGAGGACCCGCGTCGCTCTCGTAGCGGCTCAGGAGCTCGCGGGTCAGCACCTCGTTGTAGGGCGGGGGCTCGGGGTGGCGGTCGGTCACACCAACGTAGGTCAGCAGCGCCCAACGCACGACCGTCTGGTTGAACGCGAGCCCGTCGGGTCCCGCATTGGCCAGCGAAACGACGGCGAAGTCGCGCTCGGGCACCATGAGCAGCTCCGCGAACTGACCGTTGGCGGTGCCGCCGTGTCCCACGACGCGCACGCCGTCGATGTCGCGCAGGAACCAGCCGAGACCGACGGCGTCACCGAGGGTGCTGCGTCGCAACCGCACAGTGGGCTCGCGCATCTGCGCCAGCACCTCCGCCGGCAGAACGCGCCCGCTGCCGGCGACGGACCCGTCGCCGAGATGGAAGGCGGCCCAGCGCAGCTGATCGGCCGCGGAGGAGGCAAGGCCGCCGCCCGGGTTGTCGCCGCGCGCCCGCCGCCACAGCCGGGCCACGTGCAGCCGGTCGTCCTGGCCAAGGTTGTGCCCCACGGAGAAGCCGCGGGTCATGATGTCGTCGCGGTCAAAGTGGCTGTGGGCCAGTCCCAGCGGTTCGAACAGCAGCGAGGCGACGGCGTGCTCGTAGCTCAGGCCCGTGACCTTCTCAAGGATCCGCCCGGCCATGTTGAAGCCCGCCTGGCTGTAGGTGGCCCGGGTTCCGGGCCGCGCGACCTGCTCGACCTCGTCCAGCCGGCTCACATAGGCGGCCAGGGCGTCGTCGCCCTCGCCGGTGTCGGCGATCAGCCCCCAGCCCAGTCCCGAGGTGTGGTTGAGCAGGTGGCGCACGGTGATCTGCGCCGTCGCGCGGTCATCCGTGAGACGCAGCTCGGGCAGGTAGTCGCGGACCGGCGCGGCCAAATTCACCTGAGCGTCGGCCACCAGGGCCATCAGGGCCGTGGCCGTGTAGGTCTTGGTCACCGAGCCGAGGAGGAACACCGTGTCGGGATCGACGAGCACCGGGTTCTCGAGGCTGGTCACCCCGTAGGACGCATAGGCGGCCTCACCGCCGGTCCACACGCCCACCGAGGCGCCCGGCATCCGGACCTCTTCGGCGGCAGCGGCGACGAATGCCCGCAGCGCCTGGAGTCGGGTGTCGTCAGCCATCGTGCTGATCAATGCTCGTCGGACGAGTTGTCGGCGGCGGGCCGGTAGGTGAGCACGAACACGCCATCGGAGAGCGGTGTGGAGTCGACGAGCTCGAGCGGCTTGAGCGCGCTGGTGTCGCCGAAGAGGCGCGTGCCCTTGCCCAGCACCACCGGGAACACCATCAGCCGCAGCTCGTCGACGAGGTCGAGCTCCAGCAGTGACTGGACGAGCCGGGCACTGCCGGCGATGAGGATGTCGCCGTCGTAGCGATCCTTGAGGCCGGTGACCGCGGAGCCCAGGTCGGCGTCCAGGACGCTCGTGTTCTCCCACTCCGGATCGCGAAGCGTGGTGGAGGCCACGAACTTCGGCATCGCGTTCATCTTCTCGCCGAATACGCCGGTGCCCTCCATGGACGGCCAGGCCTTGGCAAAGCCCTCGTAGGTGACGCGCCCGAGCAGCTGGGCGTCGCTGGCCATGAGCTCGTCGAACTTGAACTGGTTGCCGGCCTGGCCGCCGCCCCGGGCCCAGCCGCCCCGGTCGTACTCGCCGGGATCGCCGGGGGCCTGGATGACGCCGTCCACGGACACGAACTCAGTCACAACTACTCGTCCCATCTCACCCTCCACCGATTTGCACCGTCCCGAGTGTCAGGGAGCAACCCACGGTTGACCAGGGCCAATCGCGGGTGGCCTCATGGGGCCAATTGCGGGTCAGCCGATCGCCTGGGCCAGGAGCTGAGCGCCGGTGGTGATCTCCGACTCGGTGGGCAGCGCGTAGCCGAGCAGCAGCGCCGGCGGCCACGCGCTCTCGGTCATGCAGTTGCGATGCAGCTCGTGCACGCCCACGCTGCGCTCTCCGGCGCGCAGGGCGACGGCGTGTTCGTCGCAGTCCGTGGGCAGCCAGGCCATGACGTGCAGCCCCGCCGCCTCGCCGCTGATCCGCAACGCCGCGGCGTGTTGGGCGAGCGTGTCGATGAGCAGCTCGCGCTTGGCCCGATAGCGCCGGCGCATCGCCCGCAGGTGCCGGTCCAGCCCGCCGTCCTGCACCAGCGTGGCCAGTGCGACCTGGTCGATCGTCGGCGGCTGCGCGGCGCTGACGCGGAACTCCTGCTCGACATCGCCGAGCAGGCGTGCCGGGGCGACGATCCAGCCGATCCGCAGCGCCGGGGCCAGAGTCTTGCTCACCGTTCCCACGTAGGCCACGCGGTCGGGGGCGAGGCTCTGGAGCGCCGCTACCGGATCGCGGTCATAGCGGTACTCGGCGTCGTAGTCGTCCTCCAGGATGAGCGCGTTGTGGTCGCGTGCCCACGTGATCAGCGCTTCGCGCCGCGCCGGCGAGAGCACCACGCCGGTCGGGTACTGGTGCGCCGCGGTGACCATCACGGCATCGGCCCCCTGCGTTGCGAGGTCAGAGACGATCAGACCCTCCTCGTCCACGCGCACCGGGACGGCCTCCAGCCCGGCGCGCACCACGGTGCGCCGCTGCCAGCGCCACCCCGGGTCCTCGACGGCAATGCGGCGGGCACCCCGCCGGCGCAGCGCCGCCAGCACGGCGAGCAGGCCGTGTGAGACCCCGCACGAGATCACCACCTGGTCGGCCTCGGCCACCACCGCCCGCGCCCGGCGCAGATACGCGGCGATGGCGATGCGCAGCTCGGGTGCGCCGCGGTGCGGGGCGTAGGTGAGGCGGGTGTCGGGCAGCTCGCGCAGCGCCCGGGTCAACGCGGCCTGCCAGCGACGCCGGGGGAAGGCATGGAAGTCGGCCTGCCCGGGTCGCAGGTCATAGCGAAACGGGGTCTGGTGCCGGGGCTCGGACGCGCCAGGCAGTCCCCACGGCGTCGGCAACGCCGCCACGCGCGTCCCCGAGCCCCGCGTGGCCGACAGATAGCCCTCGGCCACGAGCTGCGAGTAGCTGTCCACCACCACGCCGCGTGACACACTCAGCTCCTGGGCCAGCACGCGGCTGGGCGGGAGCAGCGATCCTGGCGCCAGGCGGCCGGAGCGGACGGCGTCGCGTAGCGCCTCCTCCAGCTGGAGGCGTAACGGAGATCCGGCGACGAGGTCGATCTGGAGGTCCACAGGGAGCGGGGGACGGCAGTGTGCGCGCCCCACAGGATGCCGCTCCTAGATTCCGTGGAATCTCGATTGAGATAGTGTAGTTTTAAGCCGACGGGCGACGAACACGGCGTCATGCCGGCTCATCGCACGCGAACGCGAACCCGATTCCAGGAGATCTTCATGAGCACGACCAACCCCGGCTCGCAGGCGCTCGGCGCCATCCGCGTCGCCGAGCGGCCCGTGGGCGAGAGCGAGGCTCGTCGCTCTGACGGTCGGCGCCGCCTGCGCGCCGGTGCCTGGGCTCGCATCATCAGCCCGCTGGTACTGCTCGGCGTCTGGCAGCTCAGCCATGTCCTGAACCTGGTGTCGGCGACCAAGCTGCCTCCACCGGCCGAGGTCGTCCATGAGGGCTACACGCTGATCACCAGCAACTCCGCGGCCTACGGAACCCTCCAGCATGCTCTGCTGGTGTCGCTGGGGCGGATGGCGACCGGATTCGCGGTCGGTGCCTCGGTGGCGCTTCTGCTCGCCGTGATCGCGGGCCTGAGCCGGTGGGGCGAGGCGGCGGTGGACCCGATCATGCAGATGGTGCGCACGCTGCCGCTGTTCGGGCTGGTGCCGGTGTTCATCATCTGGTTCGGGATCGGCAACCTTCCCAAGGTCCTGCTCATCGCGCTGGGCGCCGCGATCCCGCTCTACCTCAACACGTTCAGCGGCATCCGGAGCGTCGACGGACGTCTCGGCGAGCTCGGACGTTCGCTCGGGCTCAGCCGCCGGGAGACCCTGTTTCACATCGTCCTGCCCGGTGCGCTGCCCCAGACGCTGGTCGGCCTGCGCCAGTCGCTGGGCGTCGCGTGGCTCGCGCTCGTCGTCGCCGAGCAGGTCAATGCCAACGCGGGTCTGGGGTTCATCATCAACCAGGCGACCCAGTTCAACCAGAACGACGTGATCTTCGTCGCGTTGCTCGTCTACACGATCCTGGGTCTGCTCACCGACTGGCTGGTGCGGCGACTGGAGCGGCGCTCGCTGCGTTGGCGGCGCGGACTGGTGGTGGGAGCATGAGCGCGGTCTCCACAGCTCCGGTGGCGACCGTCACCGATCTCACCCGCTCCTTCGGCGACCGGCGGGTCCTCGACGACCTGGACCTGAAGATCCTCGACGGCGAGTTCGTCGCGCTGATCGGTCGGAGCGGGAGCGGCAAGTCAACCTTGCTGCGCGCGCTCGGCGGCCTCGACGACGAGATCGAGGGGACCGTGACTGTGGACGGCGAGGTCGGGGTGGCCTTCCAGGACGCCCGGCTCGTGCCGTGGAAGCGGGTGCGCGACAACGTCGCCCTCGGTCTGCGCGTCTCCGACCCGCGGCGCGCCGCGGCGACCGCCCTGGAGGAGGTGGGCCTGACCGAGCGCGCCAACGCGTGGCCGTTGACGCTCTCGGGCGGCGAGGCCCAACGGGCGTCGCTGGCCCGGGCGCTGGCCCGCGAACCCCGGCTGCTGCTGCTGGACGAGCCCTTCGGTGCGCTGGACGCGCTGACCCGGATCACCATGCACGGTCTCGTGCTCGGCCTGTGGGAGCGCCACCGGCCGGCCGTCCTGCTCGTCACCCATGACGTCGACGAGGCGATCGCCCTCGCCGACCGGGTGTTGGTGCTGGCCGACGGTCGCATCGCTCACGAGTCGCGCATCGAGCTGGACCGTCCCCGCGACCGCGATCACCACGAACTCATCGACCTCCGTAACCGACTCCTCTCGGAGTTGGGCGTGAACACGAAAGGCAACGCATGACGACCTCCCACCCTCACCCCCGACGAATCGCGGCCGTGCTGGCCGCCCTCTCGCTGGCGGCCGGCGTCGCCGCATGCGGCTCGAGCTCGAACTCCGCGAGCAGCTCCGTCACCGCGAGTAACGCCGCCGCCAGCGCTCCCGCCGCGTCGAGCAGCTCGAGCGCCGCGCCGACGACCGCGACGACGACGCAGACGGTGGCCGGCACACAGGCCGGCGGCAAGCCGCTCATCGTCGGCGATCAGGCCGGCACCGGCGCGCAGGCGCTGCTCCAGGCCGCCGGGCTGCTGCACAAGCTCCCGTTCCCGGTCAAGTTCGCGGACTTCACCTCCGGTCCCCCGATCCTGCAGGCGCTCAACGCCGGCTCGCTGGACGTCGGAGGCGTCGGGAACGCGCCACCGGTGTTTGCCGCGGCGGGCGGGGACGACATCAAGATCGTCGGAGCGCTGCGCAACAGCACCAGCGACGCGGGGCTGCTCGTGCCCAAGGGCTCGACCGTCACCTCGATCAGCCAGCTGAAGGGCAAGAAGATCGCCGTGGCGCAGGGCAGTTCGGCCGACTATCACCTGCTGGCCACGCTCACTCAGGCGGGCCTGACCCCGCACGACGTGCAGTTGGTCTACCTGCAGCCGGCGCAGGGGCTGGCCGCCTTCTCCTCGGGCAGCGTCGCCGCGTGGGACGTGTGGCCGCCGTTCGTCGAGCAGGCCGAGGTCCTGAAGGGGGCCAAGAACATCGCAGACGGGCAGGGCATCGCCAACGCCAACTACTCCTATGTGGTGGCGTCCAAGAACGCGGTCTCCGATCCCGTCCTGTCCAAGGAGATCACCCAGTACCTGACCGAGCTCAATAAGGCCCACCAGTGGGCCAACACGCACGCGGCCCAGTGGGCCAAGACCTGGGCGGCGGCCACCGGCCTGCCCGACACGGTGATGACCAAGGCGGCCGCCGACTCCACCCAGACCCCGGTTGTAGTGAGCGCGACGATCACCGCGGCCGAGCAGAGCCTGGTGGGGGCGTTCTCCAAGGCCGGCCTGATCCCCAAGAGCTACTCGTTCGCACCGTACGTCTCGACGGCGTTCAACGGCGCCGTCCAGTAGCTGACATTCGCAACAAGGAGGCCTGAGATGGCAGTGACAGAAGCCACCAGCACCGGCACGTACGAGCACATCGGCGTCTACAAGGTGAGCGCCGGCATCGGCGCGGAGATCGGCGGGGTGCGCCTCGGCGGCCACGTTCCCGACGAAGCCCTGCGCGAGCTCCGGCGTGCTCTGCTGACGCACCGGGTCGTGTTCCTGCGCGACCAGCACCACACTGACGACGAGGACCAGAAGGCGTTCGCCCAGCGGCTGGGCACGCTCACCAAGCCCCACCCGACGGTCGCCGGAGAGGCCGGCGTGTTGCCGATCGACTCCGAGCGCAGCCGCGCCAACTCCTGGCACACCGACGTGACCTTCGTGGACCGGGTCCCGGCGATCTCGGTGCTGCGCGCGATCACCCTGCCGCCGTACGGCGGCACGACGGTGTGGGCCAACACGGCCAAGGCGTATGAGTCGCTGCACCCCGCGCTCAAGGCGCTGACCGAGTCCCTGTGGGCGGTGCACTCCAACCTGTATGACTACGTCCGCGACGATGAGACCCGCTGGATCGGCGGCATCGACGTGCAGGAGCAGGCCTACCGCGAGGAGTTCAGTCAACAGGAGTTCGAGACCGAGCACCCTGTCGTGCGCGTGCACCCGGAGACGGGAGAGCGCACGCTGTTGCTCGGCCACTTCGTCAAGCGGTTCGTCGGCCTGTCCTCGAGTGACTCAAACCATCTGTTCGAGCTGCTGCAGCGCCACGTGACCCGGCTGGAGAACACCGTGCGCTGGAACTGGCGCGACGGCGACGTGGCCATCTGGGACAACCGCTCCACTCAGCACTACGCGGTGTCGGACTACGACGACCAGCCGCGGCTTCTGCATCGGATCACGGTGGCCGGCGATGTCCCGGTAGGGATCGACGGCCGCAGGAGCTCTCCGGTCAAGGGAGACGCGTCGGACTATTCCGTGATCGCTCCGCCGCTCGCGCTCGTGTAGCCGGAGCTCACCGCACTGGGGACGTCGCCGACGGCGGCGCGGTCGGGCTGCCCTCTTCTCCGGTCCGACTGCGCCGCCGCCTCGGCAACGGCCCGATGCAGCCGGCCGGGGGGCGTTACGCTGCCCAGGATGGCGGTGACCTGCATGGCCTCGGGCACGCCCGGTAAACTACACAAAGAGCATCAAGTTAGTGTGCTAAACCTGTCGGCATGGCCCTCTTCACCTTCCCATCCCGGACAGCACCGCCAACGCGGTGACCTCGGTCTCGCTGCGCCCACCGCTCGTGCTCGCCTGCCTGCGACAGGAGTCAGAGACGCTCGCCGCGCTCTTCGAGCGGCGCCGGTTCGCCATCAACGTCCTGCACAGCTCCCAGGCCGAGCTCTCAGACCGCTTCGCCGGTCGAGCCAGTGCCGGCACCTGGGACAGCGTTGCCCATCGGTCGGCGGAGGGCATTCCACTGTTGGACGGGGCGATCGCCACGCTCGAGTGCGAACTGCACGACGTCGCCGACGGCGGCGATCATGCGGTCGTGGTGGGGCATGTCGTGGCCCTCGAGCACACGGAGCCCGATGCTGATCCGCTCCTGTTCTACGCCGGCTCCTACCGCCGCATCGGCGGACCCGGGAGGGACCCGCGATGACCGTCACGCTGCACTGGTTCCTGCCCACCAACGGGGACTCACGGTCTGACCTCAGCCTCGGCAATGCGGTCGGCATCCGCGGCAGCCGCGCCCGCGAGGGCGGCACGGATCGCGCCCCGGACGTCGGCTACATCGGGCAGATCGCCCGCTCGGCCGAGCAGCTCGGCTTCGACGCCGCGCTGACCCCGACCAGCAGCTGGTGCGAGGACGCCTGGCTGATGACGGCGGCCCTGACCCAGGTGACCGAGCGCTTCCGCTTCCTGGTCGCGTTCCGTCCCGGGCTCACCTCACCCACGCTGGCCGCCCAGATGGCGGCCACCTTCCAGCGCGTATCCGGGGGTCGGCTGCTCCTCAACGTGGTGACCGGCGGCGACGACGCGGAGCAGCGGCGCTTCGGCGACCACCTGGGCAAGGTGGATCGCTACGCCCGGGCTGGGGAGTTCCTGGCCATCGTGCGCGCACTCTGGGTCGGTGAGCCGGTGAACTTCAGCGGCGCGCACTACGAGATCGTCGACGCCCAGATCAACCCGGCGCCGGTGTGGCCCGATCTGTACTTCGGAGGGTCGTCCGACGCGGCCATCGAGGTTGCCGCCGCGCAGGCCGATGTGTACCTCACCTGGGGCGAGCCGCCCGCCGCCGTCGCCGAGAAGATCAGCCGCGTGCGCGCCCGCGCCGCCGAGCTTGGCCGCGAGCTCCGTTACGGCATCCGCCTGCACGTCATCACCCGGGAGACGAGCGAGGAGGCATGGGCGGAGGCCGACCGCCTGCTGGCCGGTCTCGATCCTGAGCAGATCACGCGCGCCCAGGCCACGCAGCGCAACTCTCAGTCAGAGGGGCAGCGACGCATGACCGCGCTGCACAACGGTCAGGCCGGCTCGTTGGAGGTCTATCCCAACCTGTGGGCGGGAGTGGGTCTCGTGCGCGGCGGCGCGGGCACCGCACTCGTCGGCAGTCACGACGAGGTGTGCGACCGCATCGCCGAGTACCACGAGGCCGGCATCGACGAGTTCGTGTTCTCGGGTTATCCGCACCTGGAGGAGGCATACCGGGTCGGCGAGGGAGTGATCCCCGAACTGCGCCGGCGTGGCCTCATGGCCGGCTCCGGGCATCTCGCTCATGTCGGCGCCTGAGCCCACCGCGAGCATGGCCGATCCTGACGCCGGCGCCGCCCGCGCCACGCCGCCGCGTCTGGCCACCCACGCCGAGGCGGTGCAAGCCGCCGATGCGTTCGCCAACTCGATCACCGAGACGGTCGTCGAGCGCGATCGCTCGGGGAGCGCCCCTCACGATGAGATGGCGCGCTTCGACGCCAGCGGCCTGCTCGGCATTACCGTGCCCCACGCCGAGGGCGGACCTGCGCTCCGGCCCTCGACGCTGGCCGAGGTCATTCGCGTCATCGCCGCGGTGGATCCCGCGATCGCGCAGACGCCTCAGGCCCACTACCTGTTCGTCGACGTCATGGCGCTGCTGGGTACCGAGGCGCAGAAGCGGCGTCTGCTGTCTGAGGTGCTGGCGGGCAATCGCATCGGCAACGCGCTGGCCGAGCGCGGCACCAAGCACGCTCAGGACCTCCAGACACGGCTGGCCCTCGATGAGGCGGGCACCCTGCGGCTGAGTGGCCGCAAGTACTACTGCACGGGAACGCTCACGGCGCAGTGGATCGCCGTCACCGCGCTCGACGAGCACGACCGCCTCGTGGTCGCCTACGTCGGCCGCCACGACGACGGGGTGACCGTGACCGAGGACTGGAACGTGATGGGCCAGCGCGCCACGGTGAGCGGGACCACCGACCTCGACGACGTCCGCGTGGATCCTGAGCTGATCGTCCCGTACTGGTCGGCGTTCGAGGGGCCTCAGGCGCTGGGGTCACGCGCCCAGCTCGTGCACGCCGCGATCGAGGTCGGCATCGCCGCCGGCGCGCTGCGCGACGCCCGCGCCTTCCTGCGTGAGAAGGCGCGGCCGTTCTTCGAGGCGGTGCGCGGTGGCTGGGCGCAGAGGGCATCCGACGATCCGCACTCGCTCCTGCGCTACGGGCGACTGGCCACCCAGGTCCGGGCCGCCGAGACGTTGCTCGAGTCGGCGGCGCAGGAGCTCGACGCGATCGGCCTGAACCCGTGCACCCCCGAGGCCGCCGCGCGCGGCTCGCTTGCCGTGGCACAGGCCAAGGCGTTCGGCTCCGAGGTGGCGGTCACCGTGTCCTCCGAGCTTTTTGGACTGTCGGGAGCGAGCGCCGCCGACGCCAAGTACGACCTGGACCGCCACTGGCGCAACGCCCGCACGCACAGCATTCACGACCCAGCGGACTGGAAGTACCACCACGTGGCCCAGTACGAGGTCAACGGGGTGCTGCCGCCCAACCACGCCCAGCTGTAGCCATCCGGCCGGAGAGCGCGCCCCGCCCTGACTCGATGCCGTCGATGAAGGACGAGAGCAGGCGCCAGGTGGAGGCGGCGGCCGCCGCCTCGTCGCGCGTCACCGCGCTCAGGAGTCGACCCACGTCGTCACGGTCCGCGGCCGAGGTCGCCCAGTTCGCGACCGTCTCGGGCGTCGCCTCCGGGTGAAACTGCACTCCGAGATGACGACCCAGCCGGAACGCCTGGGGTCCGAGCAGATTGTGCGCGAGCACCTCGGCCGCGGCGGGGAGCGAGATGACGTCGTGCTGCCAGCTCAGCCACGGCCCGGTCGGGACGAGGTGCGGGACCGTCGTATCGACCATCGCCCAGCCGCGCAGGGGGCGCTGGGCGCGGGTCACGTCGCCGCCGAAGGCCAGCGCGAGCGCGCGCGCCCCGTGACCGACGCCCAGCACCGAAGCACCCGCGGCGTCGGCGCAGCCGATCCAGTCGACCTCTACCTGCAGCCGGCCGCTGGCCCGGGCCACGCTCAGCGGCTCTGAGCCGACGAGGATGGCCAGCGGGGACGCGCCCGGGTCGGGCAGTGAGTCGGCGTGGGCGACGGTGACGGCCACATCCAGGTCGTGGGCGAGCAGGACGTCGACGAAGGCAGACGCCGGCCGACCGCGGCGTTCCTGAACGACGAGCGCCGCCTGCCGCCTCGGCGTGGCCAAGAGCGGTGAGGGAATCTCGAGGTCAGGGAGCGCCTCGGCGGGGTCGAGCAGGGTGGTGGAAGAAGACGTGGTCATCGCTGAGACACCTCATGAGCGCGATATGGGCGCAACACAGCGTTGCGCCGCGGGATGACGGACAGGGAAGGCGAGCCTCGGGCCGGCGCCGCCGCAGCGGCTGCAGACCGAGGCGCCGGCTCAGCGGCTACATCGAGGCGAGGGATGCGCGGCGTGCCCACGGGCCGGCGGAGCGGTCCGAGCGGGTAGCGCAATTGGTGCAATCCCAAGCATCTTCACCAAGTTTATCGACAAAGACGTGCCCAGTCAACTTTGCGGTCACGACGACGAAGGGGCAGCCGCTCGTTGGGCGCCTGCCCCATGTCCAGTGTCGTCGACTACTTCGAGGTCAGGGCGATCCCGCGGCGGGTGACCGTGCGCTTCACGCCGCCCTTGGGCGTGTAGGTCACCTGCAGCGTCACCTTGACCGACGGGGTCTGCTTGAGCAGGGCCCTGCCGGCGGTCGTCGGCTTGACGGTGACGTTCAGCTTGCGCCGGTTTGCGATGCTGCCGGTGAGCTGGCCGAACGTCTTGGAGCCGGCGAGCTCCACCACCTTGACCTTGCCGGCGCCCGGGAGCGCGAGTTGGAATTGGAGCGCGCCATGATGCTTCGGCTTCAGCTTGGCGATGACGAACTGGTTGCTCGGCAGGACGATGTAGTCGATCTCCTGAGTTGTCACGGCGCCGTCGTCGCTGGTCGCGCTGACGGTCAGGCTGTGACTGCCGGGAATCTTCGTCTTGAGCGCGCCGCCAGAGGCGATGTCATTGCCCAGGTCGTCCTCGGCGGAGCAGTCGGTCAGTCCCGCGGCGTCCTCGGGCTGCGCGCACGAGTAGGTCGGCCTGACCACCTGACCGTAGGTGTACCTGGCGTTGTTCTTGATGTCACCGACCGTGACCGTGGGCGGCGGTATGACCGTCAGCGTCGCGGCCGCGCCGGCGCTGCTGGCCCCCGCCGACGAGCTCACCACACTCGTAGCGCTCTGGAACGTCCCGGTCTGCGCTGCCGTGACCGACACGGAGAACGTGCACGAGGCGCCCGCCTTGACGGACCCGCCGCTGAGCGAGATCGCCTGGGTCGCCGGGGCGGCGGTGATCACGCCCGTTGACCCGCAGGTTCCGTTCTCGCCGTTCGGGTCGTCGATGGCGAGACCCGTCGGGAGTGTGTCGGTGAACGAGACTGCCGACAGTGTCCCGCTGGTGTTCGGATTGGTGATGGTGAACGACAACGCTGTCGCTGCGCTGTCGCTCAATCCGATCAGGGCGGGTGTGAACGCACTGGTGATCCTGGGGGGACTGGCGGCCAGCGCCGTCGGTACCACCGCGAGGCCGATCGCCGCCGTGGCAACCACCGTTACGGCCATGACGCCAGACGTCCTGCGGCGTTCCGAAGGCCGTGCACCTCCAGCCCTACGTGACTTGGTGCCTCTCAACTTCATCCCCCTCCTCGTATTGGTCCACCCATAACTTCAGTAAGTCAATTGAGTTTATAGATTTTTGTGAAGAACGGCCTGCGCAAATGACGGCGCCGATTGAGAGCGTGCGAGCGCCGTGTAGCCGAGCATGTCCTCCACCGAGCGCAGGAGGGAATACGGCTTGTATGCCGTCGAGACCACCTTGCCCTTCTTGGTGTGCCCTGAGAGCACGAGCGCGCCGGTACGTGAGGGGGTCCCTGGATGTCGGGCCCGTTCTCCCGCGAACGCGAGGATCAGCACGCCGTCGTCCTTATAGGCGGGTGAGGCCAGGATCCGGGGCACCCACAGCTTGAGGAAGGCGTCCTCGGCGGCGATCCCCACCGCCTGACTGGCCGGACACCCAGCGGCGGGGGCGGGTGTCGTGTCGGTTCCGGTATCCGCGGTGCCGGTGGTCGACGTCGTGGTCGTGGTTGTCGTCTCCGGCACCGGGGGCGTCGTGGTTTCGGTCGACGTGGTGAACGACGTCGAGGTTGACGACGTGGTGGGCGTCGTCGTGGTGGTGGTGGGAGCGGTGGTGGCGGTCGCCGCGGCGTCCTCGCAGGCCCCCGGTGCGATGAAGGAGAACCTTGCCGTTGCCGACTTGTGGGCCAGCGCGGAGGAGAGGTGGGTGAGGTCCTGGTCGTCGCTGGCGCAGTCGCCCAGGTCCAGCAGCGAGTGGAAGTAGACGAACGGGTTGTGGCGGGTGTCGTAACCGGACTCGGTACCGGGCAGGACCGCGTTGTCGACGGCACCGGAGTTCGGGTGCTGGCAGGTCTGCTTTCCCATGTCGGCGATGTACGCACTCCACGTTGCGCCCTTCGCGGTGACCTGATCGCCGATCGTCAGTGCGGTCTCGGGGTAGACGCAGCCGTCGCCGGGCACGAGGCCGTCGGATTTGGCGACGGCGCCCGTCCGGAACTCCTGGTATTCGACGCAGCCGGCGCTCGTGGCCGCGTTCGGCTCCTGACCGCTCACCGTTGCGAGGTAGTCGGCCAGCTCGCCGTGGCCCAGGGATTCGTAGCCGCGCAGCAGGGTGCCCTTCGCCTCCAGCGAGCGCAGATACGGTGCCGCGGACTTGTCCGCGAACGCAGCGGCGTAACCGGTCGTCGAGAGCGCGATCTCGAACACATGGCTCACCTTGGGCAGGGTGCTGGTGGGGGTCGGGTTCGTCGCCGGTGTCGTGCCGGCGTCGTCGTCATCGCCGCTGGTGTCGGTGTCGGTGTTCCCGCCGTTGCCGGTGCCACCGCCGGCGTCGATACTGCCGGCGCCGGTGTCAGAGTCAGAGCCCGAACCGGCGTCAGACGCCGGCGACGAAGCTCCGGGCCCGGATCCCGCGGAGCCCGAGTCGCCGGAGGCCGGTGAGTTGGACGTCGCGGTGGGCGAGGCAGGCGCCGCCGGAGTCGTCTGTGCCTTGGCCACGGGCTCCCGGAGTGCGGCCAGCGCGGTGAGTTGCGCTGCGGTGCGTCCGGTGCCGTTGGTGACGATCACGACCGTCGCCGCCACCGACACGGCGGCCAGCACGCCCAGTGAGAAGCGGCTCAGGCGCATGTCCAGCAACGAGCGCATCACGCGCCCTCGGTGAGGACCGCCGCGCACTGCGAGCAGAACGCGGCCCCGCGAGCATGGAGTGCCCCGCAGGTGGGGCATTGGCCGCCTGCCGACTGATGGCCTTCACCCAGGAGATGCTCCACCTGGGCCAGCTCGGCATCCACGCGCTGCAGCGCGGCGGCCTTGTCGACGAGAACGTCCATCTTCACGTGGTCGCGGATGGCCATCTCATAGAAGAGGCCGCCGAGCTCTGACTGCAGCAACGCAAACCGCTCGGTGAGGCGCTCGCGCTGGATGACCAGTTCGGTACCCGCCGCGGCGGGCGCTGCGGGTGCCGAGGCGGTCGCAGTTGGGGTGCGCGGCGATGGCGAGCGGAACACCTTCACGGGATCACGACGGTGCTGGGCAGGCCACTCTGGCCATTGACGTATGACTTGCCGCTCGACTTCTGGACCTTCTGCGCATCCTGGGCGCCCTGCTGTTCCTGGGCCTTGGTCGCCTTGGTGCCCGCGATCTGCGAGACGCTCCCGAACTGCGTGGTCGAGGTCGCTGGCTTGTGGCTCTTGGCCGACGAGGCCTTACCCGACGATCGCTTCCGCGGCTTTGCCTTGTGCACCCCGGTGTGCGTCGTGGCCGAGCTTGAGGCGGCGGTGCCGGCGGCCGTGGAGGCCGTCGCGGTGGTGGTCGCCCGCGCCGCCTGGTTGCGCGTCAGGGCCTGAATGAGCTTCGCATCCTGATTGTTGGACGAGCGACCCACCAGGACCCCGACGGCGGCCACTGCCGGGATCAATGCGAGCAGCAACGCAACGCCCAGGCCACGTACACCGCTTCCGGGTTGACGCGAGCGCTTCTGTGTCGCGATGGCGCGTGACGTGCGTGACCCGGCGGTGGCATGGCTGAGGTAGCGTGCGGCCGGGTCATTGACGTTGCGGCGATGCGCCCCGCAGGAGACGCAATAGCGTTGATCGACGTCGACCGGGGCCACGCACTCGTCGCACTGCTGGTAGGTCGTCGACGGCTGCGAGGCGACGGTGGGTATCGGTGCGGTCGGGGCTGCGCTCGCGTCGCCCAGGACCGCCGGGGGTGCGTGACTCATCTCGCTGAGATCCATACCTGTCTCCTCATTGGAAGATCGTGGGAGCCGCCTCGATCTGGAGCCGGGCGTGGTTGATGTGGCCGAGGATGGGCAGCTTCAGCCTGCTGCTCGCGTTGCTGCCGAGGTGGGGGACGGTGAAGCTCCCGGCGGCCACGTAGCGGCCCGCTCGTTCGGCGACCGCGTAGACCTGAAGTTGGTACTGCGGAACCGAGGACAGGTTGTGCAGGGAGACGGCCAGGGGTGACGCGCCGGCGGCGGCGACTGCCGTGACGGGGGCAACCGCGATGGCGCGGATCACCGGGAGCGGGTTCCTTCGCGGGGCGGCGTTGGACGGGGTCCCACCCACCAGCGCGAACGGCCGCGCGTGAGCCGGCAGCCGGCGGTTGGTGGTGTACACCCAGGTCAGGGTTGCGCCTGCGGCCACCAGCGGCAGATGGGCCTCGAAGTACGACAGCTCAGTCTGGGATTGCCGGTTGACGTAGATCGGGCGCTGGCCGCCGGCCCGCACGCCGACGGAGATCGGAAGGTCGCTCACCGGTCGGCGTCCCGAGTTCCGGACCTGGACGATGAATGCCGTCCGGCCGCCGGTCACGACACGAGCAACCCGGGTGACGTCGACCGTCTGGCCGGGCCGCATGACCTCCGTGGGCCGCTCGCTGGCGCGGATCCGGGCGGCGTTGAGCTGGAGCCGCGCGGCCGCCTGCTGCGTGGTGGAGCACCCCGCCAACACGGCGGCTCCCGCCAGCACGGCGGCCGTCGCCGTCGCCACCGTCGCCGGCCCTCGCCGGCGCGTGCCAGAGCTAGCCGAACGCGCCACTGACGTAGTCCTTGGTCCGCTGCTGGCGGGGATTGCCGAACAGCGCCCCGGCGCTGGCGTACTCGACAAGCTCCCCGAGATACATGAAGCCGACGTGATCGGCGATCCGGTTGGCCTGCTGCAGGTTGTGGGTGACGATCACGACCGCCACCTCCTCGCGGAGCTTGACGACCAGGTCCTCGATGACCTTCGTCGATTGGGGGTCAAGGGCTGAGCACGGTTCGTCGAGGAGCAGCACCTCAGGTTGAGCTGCCAGCGCACGGGCGATGCACAGGCGCTGCTGCTGACCCCCGGAGAGCCTCAACGCCGGGTGGTCCAGGTTGTCGGCGACCTCGTCGAGGAGACCGGCGCGCGCCAGGGCGTCCTCGACACTGCTGCGCAGCGCGGGGCGCCGCGGACGCCGCTTGGCCTGCTCGCGCAGAACGTAGGCGATGTTGTCGAACACGCTCATCGGAAACGGGTTCGGCTGCTGGAAGACCATCGTCACCCGCCGCCGCAGCGCGGTCGGCTCCAGCGTGGAGATGTCGAGCCCGTCGAGGGTGATGCGCCCGGTCAGCGAGGCTGTCTTGGTCAACTCGGTGAGGCGGTTCAACGAGCGCAGCAGGGTGGTCTTGCCGCATCCAGACGGACCGATCAGTGCCAGCACCTCGCCCTGACGGATGGGCAGGGAGACGGACTTGACGGCGAGCTTGGAGCCGTAGGCGATGGACAAGTCCTCCACCTGCATGCGATCGACCGTCGGCACCGCGGCGCGCTGCGCGCGGCGCGCGGTCACGAACGACGCGTGTGCGTGGCCGTTGCTGGTGCCGTTGACAGGCGCGTCCGGCGCGAAGGCCGGTGGGACCTCGGTCACCGCCCGGGCGGTGACCTTCGCCCCCGGGGTCAGCCGTCGTACCGGCGGTGGCTTTCTCAGCTCCATCGCAGCTCCCTGGAGCGTCGGCCGAACACGTCGACGAGGAGATTCAGGACGAGGATGATCACGAGCAGTACGAACGCCGCCGCGTAGGCCTTGTTGGGCTGGTTGAGGTCCCCGGTGGGGGCGTTGTCGAACACGTAGCTCGTCAGCGTGCTGCCGGTTCCGGTCAACGTGCTCCACAACGGCACGTTCCCGACGCCCTGCAACGTCTGCGTGTCTCCCAGCAGCAGCACGATGATCGCCGTGTCGCCGATCACGTGGCCGATCGCGAGCATGTGGCCGGTGATCACCGAAGGCCGGGCCGCCGGGAGGAGCACTCGCCGGATCGTCGCTGTCTTGCTCTTGCCGACCGCGTAGGACGCCTCCCGAACGTGGTTGGGGATCGCCTGGAGGCCTTCCCGGACGGTGGAGACGACGAGCGGCAACGCCACCAGGGAGAGCATCGCCCCCGCCGCGAAGAATGACTTGCCGAACACCACCCCGTCCGAGGTCGTCTCCGATAGGAAGCCGAGCACCTTGGAATCGAACAGGAGGATCCCGAACAGGGCCAGCACCACCGAGGGGGCGCCGGCGAGCATCTCGACCGTTGACTCCACCATGCGGGCGAGCGCCGTCGGGCGCCCGTACTCGCTCAACCAGACGGCCACGCCCACGCCCACGGGACCGGCAATCCCGATCGCGATCCCGGCCACCAGGAAGGTGCCAATGATGGGATCAAGGAATCCTCCGGTCTCGTTCTGGTCAAAGCCGACCTTGGGGTTGGTCCAGAGCATCTCGGGGCGCAGGTACCGGATGCCCTGCACCGCCAGGAAGACGACGATCGCGACCGTGATGGCGCAGAAGAGAAGGCCCAGGAACCAGGCGAACGCCAGCCCGATGCGGTCGGTGAGACGCCAGGACGCGCTGGAGTCGGCGGCGCCCCGTCGCCTCCCGTCCGACGCGCCTGGCGGAGCGGGCGCGGGCTCCCGTCCGCCGCTGAGCACGCCGGTGCTCATGCCCCCGCTCCACCGACATTGAAGTAGCGCTTCATCGGCTGCTTGGCGGCCCAGCCGGCCAGCGACAGGGCGGCTGAGGAGAACAGGAGGACCGCCGCCATCGCGAAGAGGGTGTGCCTCATCGGCGGGGAGTTCAGCTCGTCGGTGTTGTGCAGGATCGTCGCCGCCAGGCCGCGGGATGGCTCGAGAAAGAAGATGAGTCCGTCGGGCGGGTTGGGGGCAAACGCGGTGGAGCCGCCGACCATGCTCAACATCACCGACTCGCCGAGCGCGCGGGCCGTCGCCAGCACGGTGCCGGCGATCAGCGCCGGACGCGCCGTCCGCACCGCGATGTTCCAGAACGTGCGCCACCGGTTGACGCCGAGTGCCAGCGACCCCTCCAGCCAGCCGCGCGGAACGGATCTCAGCCCCTCGGCGAAGATCGCGATCATGATCGGCGAGATCATCACGGTGAGGATCACCAGCGCCGCCAGCAGGCTGTATCCGCTGAGCGAGATCACCGGCGTGACGGATGCTGCGGCCTTCTGGCTGACCAGGTGGTTCCCGATCAGCGGAACCAGCACGAGCACGCCGATCAAGCCATAGACCACCGACGGCACGCTGGCCAGGAGCCGGACCACGGGCTCCAAGGTCCGCTTGAGCCATGCCGGTGCGAACTCCACCAGGAACACCGCGACGAACAGCGAGCAGACGAACGAGATGATCACCGCGCCGACGGTGGTCAGGATCGTGCTCCAGATCAACGGCCACGCGCGGATGAGGAACTGCGGGGTCTGCTTGAGATCGCCGGAGGTGAAGATCGCCTGGATCTGCTGATCGGCGTTGCCACCCGGGCCGAACCAGTGCAGCCCGTTGTGCGAGAACGACGGCCACGCCTCCCGGAAGATGAAGATGAGCATCGCCAGCAGGACCAGGATGACCAGACAGACC
>DASXDW010000035.1:0-153255 GCA_036490435.1 Solirubrobacteraceae bacterium | reverse complement strand
CCTCGACGCAAAACACGATCGTGTTGCGTCGACCGGATGAGACCGCCCTTGCCTGACAAGCAAAATCTCCCAAGGCTCCCTGCAAACGCCCATATTTTGCAACCCCGGCCGACACCCTAGCCGCCCTCCCCAGCACGCAGTTGACGTGCGCCCGTGTCGTGCCAAACGCTGACGATCAGGCACCCGACGCTCAGGCCCCGGAGAATCCACCCAACCATGCGCGTCATCGCCGGCACCCACGGCGGCCGAGAGCTGATCGCCCCCAAGGGCCGGGCCACCCGCCCTACGTCTGACCGCGTCCGCGAAGCACTGTTCTCGATCCTCGGAGACATCCAGGGCCTGCGCGTCCTGGACCTCTTCGCGGGCTCCGGCGCGCTCGGGATCGAGGCGCTCTCACGAGGGGCGCAAGAGGCCACGCTGGTGGACTCAGCGCCCCCTGCGATCGCCGCGATCCGTCGCAACCTGGAGGCGTTGGGAATCGTCGCCGATGTGGTCCGCCAGCCCGCGGTGAGGTTCCTCCAGGCCGCATCGCGCGACGCGCGTCAATACGATCTGGTGTTCCTCGATCCCCCATACCGCCACGCGAGCGCCCTCGGACGGGAGCTGACGTCGGCACTGACGCCGATACTTGCGCCCGATGGGCGGGTAGTGGCGGAGAGCGACCGGCGCAGCCCACTCGGGCTGGAGCTCACGCTGGTCGACGAGCGCCGCTACGGCGACACCTTGATCCAGATCCATGCCGCTTGACAACCGCATCGCCATCTGCCCCGGCACCTTTGACCCGGTGACCTACGGGCATCTCGACGTGATCGGCCGGGCCTCGGCGATGTATGACGAGGTCATCGTCGCCATCGTCAATTTGCCCTGGCGCAAGGGCCAGACGATGTTCTCGGCAGAGGAGCGGATCCGCTTTTTGGAGAACGCCACCAGCGATCTCCCCAACGTCGCGATTGAGACCTTTTCTAACCTGGTGGTCGATTTCGCCCGTGAGAAGAAGGCGATGGCCATCATCAAAGGACTGCGCGCCATCTCCGACTTCGAGTACGAATTGGAGATGAATCAGCTCAACCGGCGCCAGGCCCCCGATATCGAGTCCGTTTACCTCATGGCATCGCCCAAGTACAGTTTCCTCAGGTCGAGCGGTGTGAAGGAGCTCGCCACGTTCGGCGGCGATATCGACGATCTGGTGCCCGTCGAGGTGGCCGAGGCGTTGAAGGAACAGCTCGGCCGTTGACGAAACAGAGGTCGCTAAATGGATGTCTTAGTACTCATCGACAAGCTGGATGATCTCGTCCACAACGCGAAGCCGGTCCCGCTGACCGATCAGGTCCGCGTGGACAAGGAGGAGATCTACGACATCCTCGATCAGATGCGCGCAACGATCCCCGAGGAGATCAAGCAGGCTCGGTGGATCGTCAAGGAACGCCAGGAGATGCTGGCCGAGGCCAAGCGCGAGGCGGAGCGCATCGTCAAGGAGGCTCGCGAACGCCAGGAGCGGCTGATCTCCGAGGAGGAGATCACCAAGCAGGCCGAGCGCGGCGCCGAGGACATCATCGAGGACGCCCGCGGTCGCGAGCGCGAGATCCGTCTCGGCGCTGAGGACTACGCCGACGAGATCCTCAACACGCTCGAGGTCAACCTCTCCAAGTTCATCGCGGCGGTCCAGCGCGGGCGTGACCGGCTGGCCGGCAAGGACGAGCCCGCCGAAGTTGGCTGATCGCTCCGCGATCAGCTAGCGAGTTTGCCCAAGGGCAAACTCGGGAGAGCGGGCGGTCAGCGCTTGCGGCCTGTAAGCGCGAGCGCGACGCCCAGCGCCATCATCGTCACTCCGCCGGCGGTGCTCATCGCCCGCAGGCGGCGCGGCGAGCGGCCGAACCACTCCCGGGCGGTGCCCGAGGCCACGGCCCACGTGCCGTCAGACAGCACCGCGACCACACAGCAGATCGCCACGAGCGTGGCCAGTTGCAGTGTGGCGTGACCGCGGGCGGGCTCGATGAACTGCGGCAGCACCGCGGTGAAGATGAGCAGCCCCTTGGGGTTGGTGGCGCCCACCACGAAGCCCTCGCGCAGGATCCGCGGCACGCTTCGCGGCTCCATGTCCAGCCCGCTCATTGCGCCGGCCAGATGTCCCCGGTCACGGATCGTTCGGATGCCCAGGACGATGAGGTAGGCGGCGCCGATCAGCTTCAGCGTGGTGAACACGGCGTCTGACCTGGCCAGCAGCGACCCCAGCCCCGCGCACACCAACGCACCCTGCAACGCCAGCCCGCCGGTGTTGCCCAGCACGGTTGCCAGGGCCGCTTGCCGGCCCAGCGCGACGCCCCGGCTCACCACGAAGAGGACGCTCGGGCCGGGGACGAGGATGAGCACGTAGACGGTGAGGAGGAAGGCCAGGAGATGGTCGGTCGGGAGCATCGGCCCGTATTCAAACAGCCCTGCCTAGCCGTATCACGGACATGCAGACTGATAGGGGCGGTTGGGCAGCAGGGCGCTCCACTCGGCGCGCGTCAGATTGCGTCCTGCCGCCTGACAGGCAAACCGCTCCCACGTGCCGACGCCCATCGGCCACTCGACCAAGCTCGAGAGGAGGTTGAGCACGACGTGGCCATCGGGCGCGAAGAACACCTCCGGAATGGTCCCGAGGTACGGGCCAAACGTGTCACCCACCCGGCTGTGCGTCCGCAGATCCCAGATGCTGACGGTGTGGTCATCGGACGAGACCGCGACGGTGTGGCCGTCGGGTGAAAACGAGTCGTTTGCGATCTCGGCGCCCGCGGCCTGGATCCGCGGTCCGATTTGGTGGCCGCTGCGAGCATCCAGCACCACCAACGTGCCGCTCGCGGTCCCGACGGCCAGCCGGCGGGAGTCTGGCGAAAAGTCGAATGCCGAGACCCCGAGGCTCTTGCCGAGTCTGAACAGCTCTCGTCCGGTGTGGGCGTTCCATGCCAGGAGCCGCGAACCCGAACCGGTCCGGCAACAGCCGAGCGCAACGAGCTCACGTCCGTCAGGAGTGAACGCGACGCCATTGGGCCCGAACCGGACGGTGTGGCTCTGTAGCAGTCTGCCGTTCGTGATCTGCACGACCGCGACGTGATTCCGCGCGGCGTTGTTCACCCATGTCTGGACGGCGAGGAGCTTGCCGTCGGGACTGACCCCCACCCACCACACCGGGTGGGGGAACCGCAGCGTGTGGGTGACCCGGCCGGTGGCCACGTCCCAGAAGGTGACGTGCCGGTTGATTCCACCGGTGACGAGCGTCCTGCCGTCGGGGGTGAACGCGGCCGCGGCCGCGGTGCGGCCGTCGCGGGGCGGCAACGTGCGCACCCGCCGCAGCGTTTGCAGGTTGACGATCGCCACGCTGCCATCCGCCTGGCCGCTCGCCATCAGCCGCGATTGCGCGTTGATCGCCATGCAGGGGGTGTAGCCGCACGCCCGTGAGGGGACGTTCCAGGTGAAGGCACGCTCAAGACGCCGACGACCGGCCAGGTCGAACGCGGCGATGCTGCCGTCCGGCTGGCCGGCGATGAGCGTGCTCCCGGTGGGGTCGAGCGCCGATAGCGAGCGTGGACCCGCCTCGGCCGTGTAGCTCGCGGTGATCTTGCCGGTGGAGAGGCTCCAGACGTGCATGCCGTCTGTCGCCGCGCCGGCGAGCTCCGAGCCATCGGGCTTGAACGCCAAGCTCCGGATCCAGTGGTCGGGGAGCGTGGCGAGGAGGGTTCGGTGGCGGCCGGTGCGCAGGTCGAGCAGGGTGACCGCGGAGCTCTGGTTCACGCTGGTCGGGCTGTTCTGGCCGAGGGCGACCGTGTGTCCATCCGGGGCGATGGCCGGCAATCCCCCGAGGGGGAAGCGGCGCATGATGCGTCCTGTCCGCGCGTTCCACAGGAGCGTGTCGCCCTGCCACGCGGAGCTCAGTAGTGCGCCGGAGATCGTGAAGGCGAGCTGCGGGTCGGCCTGCCCGTGCGCCAGCGGGTAGTGCCGTTGCCATTCGATACGTCCGCTGGTCGCATCGAACATGAGGAGCTGCGCGTGGGTCGGGATGTTGCCGCTGTCGCCCGGGTCAATGTCATGGGTCACCGCCACGTGCCTGCCGTCCGGCGAGTAGGCGACGGCGTCGAAACCGGTCGGCGGCACCGGCGCCGTGCCGGTCCAGGCCCCGATTCGGCGCGCCCGCCGCTGCGCCACGTCGATTGTGTACAGCTCGGAGCGCGCGGCTCCGATCGCCAGTGCCGACAGCGTCCGGCCGTCCGGAGAGAAGCTCAGGCCGCGCTGCCCCACAGGGTCGGCGAGGACCACGGCGGGCCCGCGCGGTTTCCAGGTGCCCAGGTCGATGAACCTCACCGTTCCTGAGGAATCCCCGACCGCGAGCAGCCGGCCGTCGGGACTGACCTGGAGCGCGGAGATCTCTTTGTTGGAGGGCCGGAGAAGGTGGATCAGCGCCGCATTCTGTTGCAGGTCGGCGAACAGGTCAGATCGGGTTTCGGCCCGGTTCTGGAGCTTGACCGCCGCCACGCTGAGCAGGAGCGAACGATCGACGTCCTGCTCGGTCAGCGCCTGGGCGCCGATCCGCTCCGCATCCGAGGTCAGCGCCTGCGCCTGCGCGCCATGGCGCTGGACGAGGGCGACCACGCCCGCCAGCACAGCCACAACGAGCATCACGACCGCGCCGGCGAGCAGCAGACGCAGACGCCGGTTGGTGCGCAACTGGGCGTGTCGCTCCCGGTCGGCTTCCTGAGCGCTGGCGTCAAGGAAGCCTCGCTCGATGGCGTTGAGCTCCGGCCGGTGCATCCCCGCCCAGTCAGCCGCGGCGACGAGACGAGTGCCGCGGTAAAGGTCCGAGGGCTCGCGACCACCCGCATCCCAGATCCGGGCGGAGTTTCCCAGCTCCCGGTGCAAGCGAATCCCCTCCCGATCCTCCTCCAGCCAGCGGCGCAGGGTTGGCCACTCGCGGATGAGAATCTCGTGAGCCACCTCCGCGGTGTCCTCTTCCAGCGTCAGGAGCCTGGCGTCGACGAGCCGCTCGATCAGCTCCTGCACGTCGTGGGGCGATATGCCCTCGGGGATGAGCTCCTCGGCGCGTACGCGCCGCCGCGTGGCCGCGGTGCCCTCACCCAGATCGGTGAGCCGGACGAACACGTTGCGAGCCAGCCGCTGGGCCTCGGGCGACATGTCGGCCAGCAGGTCGTCCGCGGTCTGCGCGAGCGCGCCACCGACCCCACCGCTCTCCCGGTAGCCCTCGACTATGAGCGTCCGGCCGTCACGACGTTCCCACGTGGCCCGCAGGGCGTGGGAGAGGAGCGGCAGCGCGCCGGGCTCACCGGCCACCTCGCGCACGGCCAGCTCCACCAGGCCGGGCTCGAGGCGCAGCCCGGCCAGACGCGCCGGCTCCACCACCGCCCGCTCGAGCTCGTCGTCGGTCATCGCACCGAGCAGGATCTGGTGGGCGGTGACGGCGCGAGCCAGCCCCGGGTGGGCGCCGAGGCGCCCGTACATGTCGGCCCGGACCCCGATCACCGCCGCGCAACGGCTGGACAGCAGCGCGTCGATGAACACCAGCCGCAGATCGGCGTCGTCACAGAGGGTGAACAGCTCCTCGAACTGGTCGACCACCAGCAGTGCGCCCGGATCGTCGTCGAGGTGCGGGTTGGGGCGCGCGCCGGGGGTGAGCACGCGCGCGCGGTGCAGGCCGGGCACCTCGCCGGCACGCACTGCGGCGACGGCGCCCGCGCGCAGGACCGAGGACTTGCCGCTACCCGAGGCCCCGACGACGGCCAGGAGCGTGTCGGGGGCCAGACGGCCGATCAGCTCGGAGACGACGCTCTCGCGCCCGAAGAAGAACGCGCGGTCCTCGGGCTCGAAGGCGAGCAGACCGCGGTAGGGACACTCCGCCCCCGGTAGGGGCGCCGACACCCAGGGGCCCTTGAGCGCGTGGATGTGCTCGGGCGCCGCAACGCCGGCCAGGCGGTGCGGGCCGAGGTCGACCAGCGAGCACTCCGATGGCAGGTGGCGGGCGACGAGCTCCGCCGTGACCGAGGAGAGGACGACCTGGCCACCGTCGGCCTGCGCGCGCAGGCGCGCCGCCAGGTTGATCGCCGGGCCGAAGTAGTTGGCGCCGCGGCGCTCGGCCTCGCCGGTGTGCACGCCGAAGCGAGCGTGGATGCGCAGGCCCGCGGGCCAGGACTCGGCCGTCAGTGCGCGCGTCGCGTCCAGCGCTGCGGCCACGGCATCGGGCGCGGAGTGAAAGACCGAGACCGTCGAGTCGCCCTCGCCCATGGAACCGATGAGACGGCCTCCGCGGGCGGTCATGCAATCGGCGATCAACTCGTCGTGGCGCACCAGCGCCTCCGCCATTGCTGTGGGCTCGTTCTCCCACATGGCGGTCGAGCCCTCGATGTCCGACATGCAGAACGTGACCACGCCGGTCGGCAGCGCCTCGGCCCAGCCCGCGCGTAGCCGCTCGACGAGCTCCCCGGGGGTTGCCGGTCGGCGCGCCGAGTCGGTGGCCATCCCCATCCGGATGGCGGCCTCCAACTGCTCGGCCTGCGCCGGGTCGATGCCCTCCCACGTGGGCAGTGTCCCGGCGGGCGCGGAGCCGGTGAGCAGGGCAAACGCGGTCGCCGCGAGTGCGTAGATGTCGCCGGCGCGCGACGGCGGCCCGCCGGCGGCGAGCTCGGGCGCCCGGTAGCCGGGTGTGCCGCTCCGGTGGCGGAGCGCGTTGGGCGCCGACGACATCCCGAAGTCCACGAGCTTGACCCGGCCCCCCTTGGTGAGGATGAGGTTGCCGGGCTTCAGGTCACCGTGGATGACCGGCGGGCTTTGCGAATGCAGATGCGTGAGCGCCTCGGCGGCGTCGGACAGATAGGCGAGGACGCTCGATGGCGCGAGGCCCGGGCGCCCGCGGTCCTGGAGCAGCCTGGCGAGGTCGGTGCCGTCCACCCAGTCCATGGCGAGGACGTAGTCCTCGTCGTCGAAGAAGTCCTCTCTGACCAGCGGAAGCGCCGGGTGGGGCGGGACCGCGAGCAGGATCCGCGCCTCGTTGAGCGCGTCCTGACGCGTCTGGTCATCTCGGACCGCGCGGATCTTGAGCGCCACCACGCGGCCGTGCTGGAGGTCAAGCGCCTTGACCACGCGCGCCTCTCCGCCGGCGCCGAGGATCTCCAGGATCTCGTAGCGGTCTTTGATCAGCGTCGCCATCCGCTCCTCCGTTCACGCGGACGGTGCTGTTCGCTTAGGCTTCTTCGTATGGGGCCGCAGGTCGAGGTGATGTTCGGGGTCCGGAGCTGGCGCTTCGAGCTGCAATCGGACCGCACGACCGTCGGCAAGGCGGCCGAGAACGACATTGCGCTGGCCGACGATGCGACGGCCAGCGGGCTGCACGCGATCCTCGAGCGCTTTCCGGCCGGGTGGTGCGTCACCGACCTGGGATCGTCGAACGGCACCTGGGTCAACGGCGAGCGCATCTGGGCCTCGCACCGTTTGCGCAATGGCGACGAGATCCGCCTGGGCCAGACCCGGCTCATCTTCCGCGACCCTCTCAGCGCCGGCGGCCCGCAGACCGAGGCCGAAGATTCGGCGCCATCCCTCACCGTGCGCGAACGCGACGTGCTGCTAGTGCTCTGCCGGCCTCTCCTGGACCGCGACATGTTTACCGAGCCCGCCTCGACGCGGGCCATCGCCCTCCAGCTCGTCATCACCCAGGCGGCGGTCAAGCAGCACCTGACCAACCTGTACGACAAGTTCGGGGTCGCCGCCGAGGACTCCAATCGCCGCTCCCGGCTCGCCAACGAGGCGTTGCGCCGCGGTGCGGTGTCGCTGGCGGAGCTCCGCGCCTCGGACAGCGCGTAGGCCGCAGCATGTGATTTCCCGGTCACGTCCCGATCATCTGCGATCGGCTCGGCCGTGACCATAGGCATTGGGTAAGGAAGCTCCACCGGTCAGGCAAGGTCAACCTTGCCCGCAGGTAAGGCGGCGGCCCCACGCCTGTCTTGGGGGCAAGGCTGGGCTTACCTGCCTGGCACCCGATTGACCCCTGGGCGCCCATGGTGAGGGGGTCTTTACCGGCAGATCATCGGTCCATCACAACGCCGCCGGCACCGACCGCCGACCGGCCGACAACAAGGGGACCGCATGACCTTCTCGCACATCAATCGCCTTACCGCCACTGTCCTCACCGCCGCTGTGGCCCTCGGGACCGCCGGCCCGGCCGCCGCTCAGCAGATCGGCAGCAACGGGCCAGTCCCGGTTTCGCCGGCGCAGCTGACCCACTACCGCAACGCCAATGTGCTGCCGCCGTTCACCAGCCAGCACATGCGGGCCTTCTCCGAGGCCCCCGCGCCGGTACAGACCGCCGCGGCGAAGCCCGTCGCGACCGCTCGTCCCAAGAGCGGCGCGCCCGGCTCTGACGTGGTCTACGTCGTCATCGGTGGGGTCGTCGTGGCCCTGGGCGGGCTCGGGGGCACGCTTGTTGCCGCCAGCCGGCGGCGGACCGCGCCGGCGCGTGCCCGCATCGCCGCGTGACGCGGGCGTTCGGCATCCATCAACCCAATCAAGGGGGCAGCAGAGATGAAGAAAACATGCGCATGGGCAGCGCTCGCCGTCGCCGTCGTGGCGGCAGGCTCCGGGGCCAGCACGGTGTTGGCCACGACGCAGGCCGGCGTCACCACGACCACGGTGGGGACCGCCTCGCTGCCGTCGTTGCAGATCCACAGCTACTTCCGGCCTCAGCAGCAGACGTGGCCGCCGTCGTTCTGGAGCGCCCTGCTCCAAACGCACGGGATCACCGACCTCTACGTCGTGGACAACGTGATTGCGTCCGGGGGCACCACCGGCTGGCACTCCCACGCGGGACCGAGCGTGATCATCGTCAAGAGCGGGACGGTGACGAACTACCGCGCCGAGGCGCGGCGCTGCGCCGGGGTCGATTACCCGGCTGGCTCGGCGTTCGTCGATAGCGGTGGCAACGATGTCCACGAGCTCAAGAACAACACCGACCAGCCCGTGGAGACCGTCGCGATCCAGTTCATCCCACACGGTCAGCCGAGGAAGACGGACCTGCCGGAGGTACCGCCTGGCTGCCAGCCCTAGCCGAGCACGCCCGGGGCGGCTACCGGATCTGAAACCCGGTCAGCCCCTCGGGCGTCTCCTCGTGCACGTCCACGGAGTGGACGTCGGCCGAGGAGGGACCCGCGCGGCAGTAACCGAGAACCGAACCGACGGCGTGAGGCGTGCCCTCCAGCACGACCTCCACGGTCCCGTCGCTGCGGTTGGCGGCGTACCCCGAGACGCCCTCGTTGCGCGCCGCGTCCCGGGTGGAGTCCCGGTAGAAAACTCCCTGCACCTTGCCGTGAACGACGAGTCGGCGGCGGATCGTGTCGGGGGTCATTGCACAGATTCTTGCAGCGCCCGGGTTCTGTCCGCGACCCCCGCCATCCTCAGTGGCCGCTCATGGATGCGCTTTTCCTGGCTTTTGGCGTGATCATCGGCGCCGCCCTCATGGTGGCGGTGCTGCGGCCGCGGCTGCGCACGCTCACCCTCGAGGCCGCCGAGGCGCGCGATCTGGAGAACCGTCTGGTCAAGACCAGCACCGAGCTCGAGCAGGAGCGGGCGCGGGCCGCCGAGCAGCTGGCGACCGTCAGTGACGCCCAGGAGCGGCTGTCGGCCTCGTTTAAGGCGATGAGCGCGGACGCGCTGCAGTCGAGCATGTCCCAGCTCACCGAACTGGCCCGGGTCCAGCTTCACGCGGCACAGACAGAGGTCAAGGGCGACATGGAGAAGCGCCACCAGGCCGTGGAGCAGCTGGTGGCTCCGCTCAAGGAGCAGCTTGGTCGCGTCGATAGCCAACTGCTGCGCCTCGATCAGGAGCGCCGCGAGTCCCGGGGCCAGATGAGCGCCCAGCTGCGCACGCTGGCCGAGACCAGCGATCGCCTGCGTACCGAGACCAGCGCGCTCGTCACCGCGCTGCGCAAACCCAACGCCCGCGGCCAGTGGGGCCAGATGCAGCTGCGCAATGTGGTGGAGGCGGCCGGGATGCTCAAGCACTGCGACTTCGTCGAGCAGCACTCCTACGCCGGTGACGAGGCGACACTGCGCCCCGACATGGTGATCAACCTCCCCGGCGGCAAGCACGTGGTCGTCGACGCCAAGTCGCCGCTGCAGGGCATGCTCGATGCCCACGAGGCGCGCGACGGCGTCGAGCGCGACCAGTATCTCCGCGACCACGCCCGCCTGCTGCGCAAGCACGTCAAGGCACTCGCCGACAAGGGCTACTGGGCCAGGCTGGAGACCACGCCGGACATGGTGGTGATGTTCCTGCCGATCGAGTCGTTGCTGGGCCCGGCCCTGGACGCCGACCCGACGCTCATGCAGGACGCCATGACCCAACGGGTCCTCATCGCCACCCCGACGACGCTGCTGGCGCTCTTGTACTCGGTGGCGTACGGGTGGCAGCAGGAGCGCGTCGCCGAGTCCGCCCAGGAGATCTCCGAGCTCGGGCGCGAACTCCACGGCCGGCTGGTGAAGCTCTCAACGCTGCTCGGCAACCTCGGGACGCGGCTGAACCGCACTGTCAGCGCGTTCAACGAGACGATCGGCTCCTACGAGTCCCGGGTGCTCCCCAGTGCGCGGCGCTTCGCCGACCACGGGGCGGTCTCGGAGGGATCGGATCTACCCGAGCTCGAACCCGTGACCGTCACCGCCCGCACCGTCCAGAACGCCGCCCTCCAGCTCGACCTCGGCCCCGACCTCACCGAGCAACCGCAGCGTCCCGCCCGCCGCCTGCGCGCCGCCGAGTAGCGCTGCGGCGGCATCGATCGGCGGCCACGCGAGGGGTAGCGGCGATGGCTGGGCCGGTCGGCAACCCATCGCCGCCGCGCGCCCGGGTTGCCGGGGCACGAATCGCCGCACCCTTCCCGAGCGCGGCGGCGATGGGTACGCCAACCACCCGCCAATCACGACTCGCGTGCTCCACGGTCGCGCCGCCGCTGATGGGCACCGGCGCCGCGCAGGCTTCAGCAAGCACCGCTGGGACTCCGCGCGGCGCCGGCCGAGGCAGCGCTTGGGGGCGCCGACGGGACGGGTGGCAGGCCCGCACGCGCCGCGCTCGGTGAAGTACCACCCCTCCTCGACCTAAGTCACCACCGGCGCGCGGCGAGGCGGGCCCTGCCACCCGTCCAGCCACTCCTGGAACCCAGGTGGAATGAACAGGGCTCCTCAGCGCGAGGGATGCAGATGGCTGCGCGCGGTCCACCAGGTGCGGAGATCATCGCGCTGATGCGGCAGCGGATCCGCGGAGGGCTTGCGCTCCTGAATGTAGGCGACGGCTTCGTCGATGCCGATCCCGTCGTAGACGGCGACAGCGCCGGCGGCCACCGCTGCGGACCGCTGCCACCCCGCGCGGCAGTGGACGTAGGCGGGGACGTCGGCCTTGAGCCAACTGACCACGACTCGCACCGCCTCCTCGAGGCTGTCGGCCGGCAGGTGCCCGAAGTCAGTGAGCTGCATCCGGTGCTCCTGGATCCGTGCCTCGCGCAGCGATCGCTCGACCACGAACCGCCGTCCCGGCCCGTACTCGGCGTCCTCGACGAGGTTGAGCACCTGCCGGACCGACATCGCGGAGAGCATGCGGACGTCGTCGGCGTCCAGGGGATAGGCACCGATGAGCAGCCCGTCGTGGACCTGGGCGAAGCCGTATGTCCGAAACCAGTCCGACATCGCGCTAATCATCGCGGGTGGCGGACATTTGCGCGGTCGTGTCCCCAAATCCAGGTGCGTGGCGGCGCCTGCGACGGGCCCCGCCGGGACCTGCCCGCCTCGGGGGGGCACGGTGCCCCGGAATCCAGTGGTAGGCGCGGCGTGATTGGATATCAATGATGGGAATGGCTCTCTCCGACGGCATTCGCGTCACCGGCACGCTTGCGCGTGCCGGCATGCTGCGTCCGTCGCGCCCGGATCGGGCGATGCGGGCGATCGTGGGTCTGCGCCGCTTCGGGCCGACGATGGCTGCCGGCGTGGTGGGTGGCGCAGCCCGCTTTCCACACGCCCCGGCGGTCATCGACGACGACGGCACCGTGACGTTCGCCGAGCTGGAGCGACGGAGCAACGCGCTGGCGCGCGGACTGGCCGGCCACGGCCTGACCGAGGGGCGGACGCTGGCCGTCATGTGCCGCAACCATCGCGGCTTCCTCGAGGTGGCGGCCGCGTGCTCCAAGCTGGGCGTGCACATCGTGCTCCTCAATACCGGGTTCGCCGGGCCTCAGGTGGCCGAGGTGGTGGCGCGCGAGGGCGCCGGCGGCCTCGTCTACGACCGCGAGTTCGCCGACACCGTCCGGGGGGCGCGCAGTGGCCGGGTCTGTTTCGTCGCCGACACCGGCGCGGACGAAACTGAGGACCCGGCCCTGGCGCAGCTGATCGCCACCCGCGTCGACACCCCGCTGCCCCCGCCCGCCGCGGCGGGCCGCGCCGTGATCCTCACCTCCGGGACCACCGGCACCCCCAAGGGCGCCAGCCGGCCCGCCCCGAGCTCGATGGGGCCGATGGCGGCGCTGCTGTCGGCCATCCCGCTGCGGGCGCGCGAGACCACCGTGATCGCCGCGCCGCTCTTTCACGCGTGGGGCTTCGCCCACGTGCTCCTGGCCACAGCGCTGTCCTCGACGATCGTCCTGCGACAGCGCTTCGACCCCTCCGAGACGGTGCGGGCGGTGGCCGAGACGCGGGCGGACGCGCTCGTCGTCGTCCCGGTCATGCTCCAGCGCATGCTCGAGGTTGACGCCGAGGAGCGTCGCGCCCTGGACACGTCGTCGCTGCGGGTGATCGCCGTCAGCGGCTCGGCGTTGCCGGGGCCGCTGGCCAACCGTGTCATGGACGCCTTCGGCGACGCGCTCTACAACCTCTACGGCTCGACCGAGGTCGCGTGGGCGACGGTGGCGGGCCCGGCGGACCTGCGCGCCGCCCCCGGCACCGCCGGTCGGCCGCCTCGCGGCACGGTGGTCGCGATCCTCGGCGAACGCGGTGAGCCGGTGCCCGTCGGCGCCAGCGGACGCATCTTCGTCGGCTCGGAGATGCTGTTCGAGGGCTACACCGGCGGCGGCGACAAGGACCGCTACGGCGAGCTGATGGCGACGGGCGACGTCGGCCACTTCGACGCCGACGGCCGGCTGTTCGTCGACGGCCGTGACGACGACATGATCGTCTCCGGGGGCGAGAACGTGTTCCCGGCAGAGGTCGAGGACCTCCTGGCCGGCCTCGCCGGTATCCGCGAGGTGGCGGTCGTCGGCGTGCTCGATGACGAGTTCGGGCAGCGCCTGCGCGCGGTGGTGAGCCTCGATCCGGGCGCCGAGCTCTCCGAAGCCCAGCTTCAGGACCACGTGCGCAGCCATCTCGCGCGCTACAAGGTGCCGCGTGAGGTCGTCTTCGTGGACCAGCTCCCCCGCAATGCCACCGGCAAGGTCCTCAAGCGCGAGCTGCGCTGACAGCCCATCCCGTCCCGTCGCGGACACGAGTTAATCTCGTCTGCATGCCTGTGCGCACTGACATATTCGACCTGGGAGGTCTCCGCCTTACGTCCGGCGAAGGGCGGCGGCTCGAGCTGCATGTCGGCATCGATCCGTTCGAGCTGGCCGGTGAGCGCTACGTCGTGGAGCCGAGCGTCGTCGCGGTCGAGCTCTACATCTCGCGGACCACCGGGGCCGGCTACGCGCTGCGCCTGCGCTTCGAGGCGACGGTCGCCGGGCCGTGCATGCGCTGCCTGGCCGACGCGACGCCGACGTTCGAGGTGCTGGCGCGCGAGGTATCGCAGCCCGGGGAGGGGGAGGAGCTCGAGTCGCCCTACGTGCACGACGGCGTCGTCGATCTCGGGGCCTGGGCGCGCGACGCTCTGGCGCTCGCCGTGCCCACCCAGGTGCTGTGCCGCCCGGACTGCGCCGGCCTGTGCCCCATCTGCGGGACCGACCTCAACGAGGCCGGCCCCGACCACGACCACGAGCGCGAGCCCGACCCGCGATGGGCGAAGCTGTCAGAGCTCCACTTCGACTGATCAGTGAGAACACGTTGAGCTTCGTGGTGGGAAATTTCCGCCATTTGCGGGCATTGCGTCCATACTCCCTCAAGCCCGAAGCGGTTTCGGTCGATTACTCATGAGAATGCAGCGTGCCGGCGAGTCGTCGGGATCCAGTCGAACTGGGGAAGCGATCGCGCCCCTTCGTGGGCTGCTGGAATTCGCGCGCATTGCGCGCCGTCAGCCGACCTTGCTCGAAACGCTGCGCGCGGTGGCATCCGCCGTCTCCGACGCCGTCGGCTTCGCCACGGTGGTCATCAACGCGTACCGCGCCGACGGCGACGTCTACGAGGTCGTCACCGTCCACGGCTCCGAGCGGGCTTCGGAGATCCTTCTCGGCTCAACCACCAAGCCCGAGACCTGGACGCCGCTGCTCGCCGACCGATTCCGCCGCCACGGCGTCTACTTCATCCCCGAGGGCTCCCTCAGCTTCGACGATCCCACCATCACCTGGTACCGGCGCGAGCCCGACGCGCGCGCGGCGCAGGTGAGCGGCGAGAGCTGGCACACCGACGACGCGCTGTTCGCGACGCTCGAAGGCTCCGGCGGGCGCCCATACGGGATCATCTCGGTGGACGAGCCGTTCTCCGGGCGGCGCCCCGACGATCAGCAGTTGGTGATGCTCAGCGCCCTCGCGGCGCACGCCGCCCTGGCCATCGAGAGCTCGCGCCAGATGACCGCACTCGAGTCCTCGCTCGCGCGCTACCGCGCGGTGATCGCCGGGACGTTGGACTGCGTGGTCGCCGTGGACGAGCAGGATCGCATCATCGAGTTCAACCCGGCCGCCGAGCGCGCCTTCGACTACTTGGCCGATGACGTGCTGGGCCGCGAGATCGCAGACCTGCTGGTGCCGCCGGAGAATCGTGCCTTCTACCGCAGCCTCGCTCAGCGGATCCGCGACAACCCGGGCTCGAGCCTGCTGGACCGCCGCATCGAGACCACTGCGATCCGCAGCGACGGGAGCGAGTTCCCCGTCGAGCTCACCGTCGCCCGCGTCGAAGGCTCGGGCGGGCTCGGCCCCTCCTTCTACGGCATCGTCCGCGACATCGGCGAGCGCCGGCGCGGCGAGGAGCAGCTCGCCTACCTGGCCTACCACGACGCGCTGACGGGCCTGCCCAACCGGATCCTCGTCGAGCAGGAGATCGATCTCGCCCTCGCCCGCGCTCGGCGCGCCGGCGGTGCGGCCGCGCTGATGTTCGTCGACCTTGACGATTTCAAAGAGGTCAACGACCGCCTCGGTCACGCAGCTGGCGACCGGCTGCTGGCCAGCGTGTCGGCCCGACTACGCAGCGTCCTGCGCGACTCCGACGTGCTCGCTCGGCAGGGCGGCGACGAGTTCCTGGTGCTGCTCGGCGATCTCCCCGGCGATCCCACGGCGGCCGCCGAGAGCGTCGGCGGCAAGCTTCTCAGCGCTCTGTTGGAGCCGTTCGTGGTGGCCGGCACCGAAGTCCGGACCGGGGCCAGCATCGGCATCAGCCTGTACCCCGACGACGCCGCCGACACCGAAGCGCTGCTGCGCCACGCCGACGTGGCCATGTACCGCGCCAAGGCGGCCGGCGGCGGGCGGCTCGTCTTCCACCAGCGCTCCGATGCGTCCGGCTCGCGCCGCTCGAGCATGACGGCGCAGTTGCGCCGCGCCGTCGAAGCAGGCGAGATGGAGATCCACTATCAGCCGGTGTGGTCGCTGGCTCCCAGACGGGTGATGGTCGGCGTGGAGGCACTCGTGCGTTGGCGCCACCCCGAGCAGGGGCTGCTGACTCCGGATCTGTTCATGAACATCGCCGACCAGAGCACCGTCGGCGGGGATCTCATGTCCTGGATGCTCGACGCATGCTGCCGCCAGGCGCAGGAATGGCGCGAGGCCGACCTGGCACCGATGGTCGGCGTCAACATCTCGCCCCCTCAGCTGCTCGCCCCCGGCTTCGCGGCGGGCCTAGCCCGGCGGGTGGCCGAGTCCGAACTCTCGCCCGCCAAACTCGCGCTCGAGCTGACCGAGTCGGCGTGGACGCTTGACTCGGCCGAGGCCCTGGAGGTCATCGAGGACCTGCGCGCCGGGGGGTTCACCATGGTCCTCGACGACTTCGGCGCCGGCTACTCCTCGCTGTCGCGCCTGGTCGATCTCGGCTTCGACGTACTCAAGATCGACGGCCGCATGCTGGGCGGGGTGCCCGGCGACGACCGGGCGGTCAAGCTGGTGGAGGCGGTGTTCGACCTGGCCTCGGCCTGCGCCACCGGCGTCGTGGCCGAGGGCCTCGAGACCGAGGCCCAGCTCGAGTTCCTGCTCGCCCACGGCATCCCCCTGGCGCAGGGCTTTCTGCTAGGGGCACCGATGGGCGTCGCCGAGATCACGGCGCTGCTGCGGCGTCACCTGGTTGCCCCGACGCCTCCGCGGCGGGGCCCGCGTCCCGACACCGGCCGGGTCTGACGCGCGCATCCGGCGGACGGACGGGCCACCCCGCCTGCTAGCCTCCTGCGTCGCAATGGCGGTCCCCAAGCAGAAGCAATCTCACGCGCGCACGACGCAGCGACGCTCGCAGCACAAGGTCAAGGCGGCCACCTATAACGCCTGCCCCACGTGCCACAGCCCCCGGATCCCGCACCGCGTGTGCCCGGTCTGCGGAAGCTACCGCGGCCGCGAGGTCATCGCCGAGACCGGCCAGCAGTCGGCCTAGCCGGCCCACCCCATGGTGACCGTCGCGGTTGACGCGGGCGGGGCGGATCTGGGCCCTGCCGAGGTCGCCGCCGGAGCGGCCATCGCCGCTGCCGCGGGGACCAGGGTCCTGCTCTTTGGCCCCGCCTCAGAGATCGGCTCGGTGCCCGACGGCGTGGAGGTCGTCGACGCCCCCGTGTCGATCGCCAAGGCCGCCGACCCGGCTTTTGCAGTGCGCTCCACCCCGGAGGCCTCGATCGTGCAGGCCGCCAAGGCGGTGGCCGCCGGCCGCGCGCAGGCGCTGGTCTCCGGCGGCTCGACGGGCTCGGCCCTGGCCGCGGGGCTGTTCAACATGCGCCGCGATCGCGGGATCTATCGCCCCGCGCTGGCGTTGCCGGTTCCCGTTCCCGGCGGCCGGCCCGTGATGCTGCTCGACGTCGGCGCCAACGTCACGTGCCGCCCCGAGCACCTCGTCCAATTCGCGCACATGGGCTCGGCGTTCACCCAGGCGGTGCTCGGCGTCACCTCGCCCAGGGTGGCGCTGCTCTCCAACGGCGAGGAGGCGATCAAGGGCACTCCGGAGCTCGTCGAGGTCCACGAGCAGCTCGCCGGCGAGGGCGGCACCGGGCTGAACTTCGTCGGCAACATCGAGGGCACCCAGGTCTTCGAGGACGCCGCCGACGTCGTCGTGATGGACGGCTTCACCGGCAACATCACGCTCAAGCTCATCGAGGGGGTGTCGGGCAGGACGCTGCGCGCCATCCGCGATGTGGCCATGGGCTCGAACCGGGCCAAGCTGGGCGGGTGGCTGCTGCGTCCCGCGATCCAGGGCCTGCGCGACGAGATCGACCCCGAGGGGCCCGGTGGCGCCTACATGCTCGGGTTGCGCCAGCTCGGCGTCGTCGCCCACGGACGCTTCAGCCGCCGCGGCTTTGCCCGCGCCATCGAGGTGGCCGCGCGCGGAGTGGAGGAAGATGTCATCAGCGCCACGCGAGCCGCCCTGAAGGCCGCCGGCGCACTGCGAACCCCCGGAGGCGGGGGAGAGGAGGACGGCAATGATCACTGAGCCCGCGCTGAGCGCGTCCGGGCTGACGTCTACGGTGTGGCGCCGATGAACCGAGAGCAAGTCTTCTCGCTGATCCGCGCGCACCTGGTCGACGAGCTGGAGGTCAACCCCGGCTCGATCTCGGAGTCGACCCGTTTTCGTGAGGATCTGGAGGCCGACTCGCTGGATCTCTACACGCTGGTGCAGGAGCTTGAGGACTCCTACGGGGTGCGGATATCCGACGAGGAGGCAAGCCGGATCCTGACTGTCGGCCAGGCGGTCGAATTCGTGCTCGCCAGCGGGGCCCTGCCGGCGACCGCGGGCCAATCCACTGACACTGAGTGACACCACAGCCGCAGCGCAAGGATCCGGAGACCCCGCCTCCCAGTGCGGGCTCGGGCTCCGACGCGGCGCTCGCGGTGATGCTCGGGCGACTGGAGCCCGATCTGGAGCGGTCCGTGTTCACCCACTCGTCGTGGACGATGCGCCGTTCGGAGTCCTACGAGCGGCTCGCCTTCCTGGGCGACAGTGTCCTGGGACTGGCCGTCACCACCCATCTGTTTCCGCGCCTGGACGCGGAGCGGTTCGGACCGGGACGGCTGACCAAGATCCGCGCGCAGGCGGTGTCGGGCCGCTCGTGCCGCGCGGTGGCCGAGCGCCTGGGCGTCCCGGACCGGTTGCGTGCCGCGGCTCCGGAGTCGGCGGCGCCGGGGCTGGAGGCGCTCATCTCGACCGAGCGCGTCCTGGCCTCCGTGATCGAGGCGGTGATCGGTGCCTGTTATCTGACCTTTGGCTACGACGCGACCGCCGAGGCGGTCGTGGAGGCGTTCGCGCCCGAGATCGAGAACGCGCTCGAGCATTCGGTGGACTACAAGTCGGCGCTGCAGGAGCGGCTGGCCCGGCGGGGCGAGCTGGTCAGCTACGAGGTGGTGGACGAGCAGGGACCTCCCCACGACCGCACCTTCACGGTGCAGGCCACCATCCGCGGCAAGGAGATCGGCAGTGGCGTGGGCCGCTCCAAGAAGGACGCCGAGCAGGAGGCCGCGCAATCCGCGCTGGAGGCCACGGCCAAATGACGCCTGCCGACGGTGGCGCGCGCACGAGTCAAGGGGCGGCGCGGTGTATCTGAAGTCGATCACGGTCAAGGGCTTCAAGTCCTTCCCGGACCGGACCAAGCTGGAGTTCGGCCCTGGGGTGAGCGTCATCGTCGGTCCCAACGGCTCGGGCAAGTCCAACGTGACCGACGCCGTCCTGTGGGCGCTCGGCGAGCAGTCCCCGGGCGCCGTCCGCGGCCAGTCAATGCAGGACGTGATCTTCGGCGGCGCCCCCGGCCGGCAGGCGGCCGGTCACGCCGAGGTGGAGCTCGTCCTCGACGACAGTGAGGGCAGCCTCGGCCTCGGCATCCCCGAGATCGCGATCCTCCGCCGGCTCGACCGGGCCGGCGAGGGTGAGTATCGCCTCGCCGGCGCCCGCTGTCGTCTGGTCGACGTCGTCGAGCTGCTGTCGGACACCGGCCTGGGCAAGGAGATGCACTCGGTCATCTCGCAGGGTCGCGTGGAATCGCTGGTCACCTCCAAGCCGCGTGATCGCCGTCTGCTCATCGAGGAGGCGGCCGGCCTGGGCAAGCACCGCAAGCGCCGGCGCCGCGCCCAGCTCAAGCTGGCGCGCACCCAGGACAACCTCGACCGCGCGCTGGACGTCGAACGCGAGGCACGGTCGCGGCTGCGGCCGCTCAAGCGCCAGGCTGAGGCCGCCGAGCTGCACGAGCGTCTTGAGCGCCAGTCGCTGGAGATCCGCTGGGAGCTCGCCCGCGACGATGTGCGCGGACACCGTGCCGCCATGGTCTCAGCGGAGGCGGTGACCGCCGAGGTCCGCGAGCGGCGCCGTGCGCTGCAGGCCGAGCTCGAGGCGGTTTCCAGGCGCCGCGAGGCGGCCGAGGAGGCACTGGCGGCGCGCAGCGCCCAGCGCGAGGAGCTCTCGCGCCGCGCCTACGCGGCCCGGGGCGCCACCGAGCGCATCGGCTACAGGGCCGAGTCGGCCCGCGCCGCCGCCACCGCCGTCGAGGCGCGGTTGGCTCGCTATCAGGAGCTCGAGGCGGCGCTCGCCGCCGAAGCCGCCGCCGACCAGGACGACCCCGAGGCACCGGACCGGATCGCCGGCCTGGAGGAGTCCCTGGCCGCGCTGGACCGCGATCGCGAGGCCGAGCTCGCCCGCCAGCTCACCGAGCTCGAGGAGCAGCTGGCCGAAGCCGGCCGGCGCGCCGCGCAACAGGCACAGGCCGTCGCCGCGGCGCAGGCCGAGCGCGAGACCGCTGAGGCTGCAACTGAACGGGTCCGTGGCGAGGTGCGCGACGCCGAGCGCGCGGTGGAGGCCGCGCGCCGGCAGGCCGCACACGTCGGCGGTGAGCTCGCCGGCGTCAACCAGTTCCTGCGCCACCACGCGCGCGCCCCCCATGGCGCCGCTGCGCTGGCCGACGATCTCGATGTCGACACCGGCTATGAACTGGCCGTCGCCGCCGCGCTCGACGGACGCCTGCGCGCTGCCGTCGTCGAGGACCGCGCCGCGGGCACGACGCTGCTCGATCGCGCCGGCGCCGACGGCGGCCGCACGCTCGTCGTCGCCGACGCGGGCACACCGGCTGGCGACGGCGCTGCCGACACCCCGGCCCCGGCCCCGGCACCGGGCGCCGAGCTCCTCTTGGCCCATGTTCGGGCGCAGGGCCGGGCGCTGACCCTGGCCCGGGCGCTACTGCACGAGGCGTGGGTCGTCGAGGACCTTGACGCGCTGGCCCCGAGCTTCGGTGGGGTTGCCGTGACCCGGGAGGGGCGGGTGTGGTCGGCGCGCACGCGCGAGCTGCGCCAGGCCCCCGCCGTGGGAGAGGAACGCGTCCTGGCTGAGCGCAACCGCCGCGAGCAGCTCGTGGCCGCGTCGGCGCGCGCCGCCCAGGCCGAGGTCGACGCCCGCACCGGGGTGGAGCGGGTCAACGCTGGAATGTCGGAGGCTGACTCGGCGCGCGACCGGTTGACCAACGCCCATCGCGCGGCCGTCCGCACGCTCGACGAGCTGCGCGAGGAGGAGCGCCGGCTCATCGCGCTCATCGAGCGCCGCCGTGCCGCCCCCGACGACGGCCCCGAGGCAGGCCGCCGTGCTCAGCTCGCGGCGGAGCTGGCCGCCGAGCGCCGGATGCTCGAGCGCGTGGAGCGCGAGCGGACTGAGCGGGCCCAGCGCCTGGAGCGGGTGCGCGCGGGTATCGCGCGCGACACCGAGCTGGTGCCCGCGGTGGCGAGCGTCATCGCCGCCCTAGAGGAGGTCTCGGGCGCGATCGCCGAGCGGCTGACCGGCTTCGAGGAGGCGCTGGCCGCCGACCGCCAGGCCGGGGAGCACGTCGCCGTCGAGCTGCGCACGTGCGCCCAGCAGGAGGCGGGGCTGCACGCCAAGATCGGCCAGGAGAACGAGGCGCTGACCCAGGCCGAGGTTCGCCTCCAGCGCGCCCGCGACCAGGCCGGGGACGCCGAGGCCGAGCTGGGGCGCATTGCCCAGCGCCTCGAGCTCGCCGCCGAGCCCGCCGAGGAGGCGCTCAGCGAAGAGGAGCGCCAGACCCTGGACGGTCGTCTGGAGAGGATCGCCCGTCGGCGGGAGCAGCTTGGGCCGGTCAACCCGCTGGCTCAGGAGGAGTACGCCGAGGCGGTCGCCCACGTCGAGGAGCTCGAGGCCCAGCGCGCGGACCTGGAGACCGCCCTGCGCGAGCTCGAGAAGCTGATCGCCGATACCGACAAGCAGATCCGCACCACCTTCGAGCAGACCTTCGTGGCGACTGCCAGCGCCTTCGAGGAGCTTGCCGCTCAGCTCTTCCCCGGCGGCGAGGGGCGGTTGCGGCTGGTCTCCGAGCGTGACGGCCCGGCGCGCGTGATCGGCGGTCTCCAGGCCCCTGAGGCTGACGGCGACGGGGACGACGGAGACAGCGACGACGGCCCCGACGGCGACCTCGAGCCCGAGGAGGACCTTCTCGGCGTGGAGATCGAGATCACGCCGGCGGGCAAGGAGTGCAAACGCCTGTCGCTGCTGTCGGGCGGCGAGAAGTCGATGACGGCACTGGCCTTCCTGTTCGCCGTCTTCCTCGCGCGCCCTTGCCCCTTCTACATCCTCGACGAGGTCGAGGCCGCGCTCGACGACCTCAACATCGACCGCTTCCTCGCACTGCTGCGCCAGTACTCGTCGCGCGCCCAGTTCATCGTCGTCACCCACCAGAAGCGCACGATGGAGGCCGCCGATTCGCTCTACGGCGTCTCGATGGGTTCCGACGGCATCTCCAAGGTGATCTCGCGCAAGCTCTCAAACGGCGAGGGCCCCGCGGAGGCCGAGGCCCGGGCCGCCTGAGCGACCGCGGCCTGCATCGGCGGGCCCCAAACCACTGCAAATTGGCCGACCGCTGCGCTGGTCTTGTGGCCATCGATATACATTGCCCGCGTCCAAACAGGCAGGGGGTGCCTCATGGTGGTGGGGAAGGCGTTCGCTCGACGTCTGTGTCTCGTCGTTGCTGTTGCGTTCCTGGTGACGGCGGCGACATCTGGCCCAGCGGCGGCGCACGGCTGGACGGCCCAACCGACACCGCAGCTGACCCCACCGCCCGACCCGCCGTTCGACCCCGGCCAGTCGGGCTTCCTCGACGCCGTGTCGTGCCCGTCGTCCACGTTCTGCGCCTCGGCGGGCGGGACTCAGGACACATTTGAGCAGACCTCTCTCGCGGAGTTCTGGGACGGGACGACGTGGACGCTGCTACCGGAGGACTTCTCCGACACCTCTCCGCTCTTCGGAGCGTCGTGCGCCGTCGACCACAACTGCCTGGCGGTGGGGTACACGGTGCACACCGGCGCGCTACAACTGCCGCTTTCCAAGGTGCTGACGCCCACGGGCGGTGCCAACAGCCTGTTTCCGGCGACGGTCGACGATCCGCCGGACGAAGCCGATTCGCTCAACGCGGTGTCATGCCTCTCGGAGACGGTGTGTCTCGCGGTGGGATCCACCACCGCGCCCGGCCGCCTCCCGCTGCTCGTCGAGCGCCTCGATGGGTTCACGTGGTCGTTGCTCACGCCCGCAGGAGCCACCGCGGGGAGCGCGGACTTCCAGGCCGGGAGCAGCCTTGACGGAATCTCGTGCACGTCGGCGTCGTCGTGCGTCGCCGTCGGCTCCGCCCAGCAGCAGGTCTCCCAGGCCGGTGAGATTGAGACGACTCTGGCCGAGCAGTGGGACGGCTCCGCCTGGTCGCTCGATGCCACGCCTAACCCTGACGCCACCCAGGGCGCGGAGCTCAGGGCGGTGTCCTGTCCGTCCCCAGGCGCGTGCGACGCGGTCGGCGACGGACGTACGTCCACCACCGAGTTCCCGATCGCTGAGCGCCTCCACCGTGGCAGATGGTCGGTCATGAACCTGCCACCGGTCCCGGCCACCGCTATTGAGGAGGTCCTCTCCGGCATCTCCTGCCCGACGATCCGCAACTGCACGGCGGTGGGGTTCTGGCTCGACTCCGCCAACAATCCGCACCCGGTCGCCCTGCGACTGCACGGGGCCCGCTGGCAGCTCCAGACGATTCCCGCCGTTCCCAACACGACTGGCGGCAGCCTGGCGGCCGTCTCATGCCCGTCGCGGCATCTCTGCACCGCTGTCGGTTACGAGCTCCTCGAGGAGGACGGCGTCGAAATCCGGCAGCAACCTTTGGTCGAGCACTGGGCGGGCCGCGATCGTCGGCGCCCTCGCCACCACTGAGGCCCCATGCGATCCACTCGGCACCGATCCCTCGTCGCCGCCACGGCCGGCGCCTGCGCGGCCATGGCCTGTCTGATCGCCGTGCCGGCCGCCTCGGCGGCCCCCGATGCCGGCTGGACGGTTCAACCCACGCCGCCGCTTCCCAGCGACATCCAGCTGCCACCCGATGTCCCTCCAGCCACTGGCGAGGGCAGCTTTGCCGGCGTCTCCTGCGCCTCGGCTGATGCATGCACCGCGGTTGGTCAGGAGAGTCCGGGCGACGTGCCGGCGGGCGAACTGGCCGAGGTGTGGGACGGGACGGCGTGGTCAGTGATCGAGACCGACACGCTGGATTTCGATTTCGGCTCCAAGCTGGTCAGCGTTTCGTGCGGGGCTCCCGGGGCGTGCATCGCCGTGGGCTCCGGGCAGAGCCCCAACACCACGGCCGTGTCGCAGGTCCTGACCGAGACGAGCGCTGAGGGCGCGGGCGCTCCGGCCGACTTCGACATCGCGGAGCTGCTCTCGGTGTCATGCGCCTCGATCTCGGAGTGCATGGCGGTCGGGAACACCGGCGACTTCAACCAACCACTGATCATCGATCATCTGGCTGACGGGGCGTGGACGAGCCTGAATCCTCCGCTGCCCGCCGATTCGCACCCAAGCCTGCTCAGCGAGGTGTCCTGCGCCGCAGCTTCGTTCTGCATGGCGCTCGGCTTCGACGCGGACGGCAACACGTTCATCGAGACCTGGGACGGGACGAGCTGGGCGCTCACCCCGCCGCCAAATCCGCCCGGCGCCACCTCCAGTTCGCTGGGTGTCGTCTCTTGTCCCGCGGTGGGCGATTGCGTCGCTCTCGGCAGCTGGGGCAACCAAAGCGGTTCTCATCTGTTGGCCGAGCAGTTCCGCCACGGCGCCTGGGAGCAGATCAGCGCGCCACCCCTGGCCGCGGACGGCAGCGAGCCGGCGATCGCGGCGATCGCCTGTCCTGCCCGAAACGTCTGCACCGTGGTCGGCAGCGCGACCGATCCCGATCCCAACACGGGCGGCCCCACTCACCCGTACGCCGCCCGACTCCATCACGGCCGCTGGGAGCTCCAGGCGCCGCTTGACGTTCCGGGGGCAGCCGACGACAGCTTCGCCTCGGTGTCGTGCCCCACCCGCCGGGCGTGCACCGCGGTCGGTCAGTCCGTCGGGAACGGGACCAGCGACGTCGGGTCGCTGCAGCCGCTCGTCGAGCACTGGGTCCGCAGCGGCCATCACCACGGCCGACGCCACGGCGATCGCGGCCGTTCAGGACGGTCGAGAGAGCGCGGCCGCACCGGACGCCGCGGCCGGTAGCGCGGGCGCTGATAACGTCGCCGCCGTCATGGCGCGCGACTGGCGAGAGCTGTTCATCATCGACGGATTGGAGGCGGGGCCGGCGGCCGCGTCTGAGGAGCCGGAGCGTCGCATGGGCCGCTTCCGGCGGCTGCGCGAGAGCCTGCGCAAGACCCGCCAGGCGCTGCAGTCAGAGATCCAGGCCACGCTGTTTGAGGACCTCTCCGACGAAACGTGGGAGCGCCTGGAGGAGGCGCTCATCTACGCCGACGTCGGTGCCCAGACGACCGCGAAGGTGGTGGCCCAGCTCGAGCAGGAGGCCGCCGAGAACAAGCTGTCCGGCGGCGAGGAGCTCTCAAACCGGCTGGTCGAGCTCCTCACCGAGATCGCCCAGACCGGCAACGACACCATCGATCTGCGCCCCGAGCCCACCGTCATCCTCGTCGCCGGAGTGAACGGCACGGGCAAGACGACGACGCTGGGCAAGCTCGCGTGGCATCTGAGCCAGGAGCTCAAGCGGTCGGTGGTGCTGGCCGCCGGCGACACCTTCCGCGCCGCCGCGGTGGAGCAGCTCGAGCTGTGGGCCCAGCGCGCCGGGGTGGACTTCGTCAAGGGCGGCGTTGGTGCCGACTCGGCCTCGGTGGCCTTCGATGCCATCGCCACTGCCCGCCGCCAGGGCGCCGACGTGGTGTTGATCGACACCGCCGGCCGCCTGCACACCCAGGACAACCTCATGGCCGAGCTGGGCAAAGTCCGCCGGGTCATCGCCAAGCAGATCCCCGAGGCTCCTCACGAGACGCTGCTGACCGTCGACGCCACCACCGGGCAGAACGGGTTGCGCCAGGCCAAGGCGTTCTCTGAGACGATCGACGTCTCAGGGCTCGTGCTCACCAAGCTCGACGGCACCGCGAAGGGCGGGATCGCACTGGCCATCGCTCAGGAGCTCGGCATCCCGGTCAAGCTGATCGGGGTGGGCGAGCAGCTCGAGGACCTGCGGCCGTTCGACGCCGGCGAGTTCGCCCGCGCGTTGGTGTCCTGAGCCTGCGGGCCACTGCGCCCCAGAGCACATCCCACGCCTAGTAGCCTCAGCAGGCAGAAAGCACCATGTTCGATTCCCTTGCCGAGAAGCTCCAGGCCACCCTGTCCGAGGTCCGCGGCCGTGGCACCCTGACCGAGGCCGACATCAACGCCGCCATGCGCGAGATCCGCCTGGCGCTGCTCGAGGCCGACGTCAACTTCAAGGTGGTCAAGACGTTCACCACCGCGGTCAAGGATCGCGCGCTCGGCGCGGACATCGTGGGCAAGCTCAACCCCGGCCAGCAGGTGGTCAAGATCGTCTCCGACGAGCTCACCGAGCTGATGGGCGGTGCCTCCCGGGAGCTGTCGTTCTCGCCGCGGCCGCCGACGATCGTGCTCATGGCCGGCCTGCAGGGCTCCGGCAAGACAACCGCCACGGGCAAGCTCGCCCGCTACCTGCGCACCGAGCACCACTCCTCGGTCGCGGTGGCCGCCTGCGACGTCTACCGGCCCGCCGCCGTCGAGCAGTTGGTCAAGGTCGGCCAGCAGGCCGGCGTCGACGTGTACGAGCAGGGCACCGATCGCAACCCGGTCGACATCGCCAAGTGGGCCGCCGAACGGGCTCGCGCCGAGGGCAAGGACGTGCTCATCGTCGACACCAGCGGGCGGCTGCACGTCGACCAGGAGCTCATGGACGAGCTGGCCAACATCAAGAAGGCGATCAACCCCACCGACATCCTGCTCGTCGTCGACGCCATGACCGGTCAGGACGCGGTCAACGTCGCCGAGCAGTTCGCCGCGGTTGTGGACTTCGACGGCGTGGTCATGTCCAAGCTCGACGGCGACGCCCGCGGCGGCGCCGCGCTCAGCGTCAAGGCCATCACCGGCAAGCCGATCCTGTTCGCGTCAACCGGGGAGAAGCTCGACCAGTTCGAGCGCTTCCACCCCGACCGCATGGCGCAGCGGATCCTCGGCATGGGCGATGTGATGACGCTGATCGAGAAGGCGGAGTCCAGCTATGACGAGCAGCAGGCCGCCGAGCTGGAGCGCAAGCTGCGCAAGCAGGAGTTCGGCCTCGACGACTTCCTCGACCAGATGCGCCAGATTCGGAAGCTCGGCCCGCTCCAGTCGCTTCTGGGGATGATCCCCGGCGTGGGCAAGGAACTGCGCGGGGTCAAGGTCGAAGAGAAGGAGTTCGACCGCCTGCAGGCGATCATCCTGTCCATGACCCCCCAGGAGCGCCGTCACCCCGAGCTGATCAAGGGGTCGCGGCGCCTGCGCATCGCCCAGGGCTCGGGCACCAACGTCCACGCGGTCAAGCAGCTGATCAAGCAGTTCGAGCAGATGCGCAAGGTGATGCGCCAGGTGTCCCAGGGGCGGATGCCCGATCTCGGCGCGCTCATGCGCCAGGGGCGGTAGCACCCTCCGCGGAGCGCCGTCATGCGCCCCGAGCCGCCCATTCCCGCAAAAGCACGCTAACCTCATCGCTCGCTGATGGCAGTCAGACTCCGACTCACCCGTATCGGCGGGCGCAAGAACCCCATTTGGCGCGTTGTCGTCGCCGACCAGCGCTCCAAGCGCGACGGTCGCGTGATCGAGACCGTCGGGCACTACAACGCCCAGACCGACCCCTCCACCATCGTGCTCAACGAGGAGCGCATCCGCGACTGGCTCGCCCGCGGCGCCCAGCCGTCGGAGACCGTTCGCAAGCTGCTGCGCACTCAGGGCATCTCGTAGCCGACGCATGAAGGACCTCCTCGAGTACCTGGCCAAGGGGCTCGTCGATAACCCGGACGCCGTGCAGGTCACCGAGGTCGAGGAGAACGACGGCACGATCATCCTCGAACTGTCCGTCGACGACGACGACTACGGCAGCGTGATCGGCCGTGGCGGCCGGACCGCGATGGCGTTGCGCGCGGTGATGAAGGCCGCCGCCGTCAAGGACCAGCGCCGCGTCTTCGTGGACATCGTCGACGACTAGGGTCTCGGCGTGACCGAGACCGAGCACTGGCTGCGCGCCGGTGTCGTCGGACGTCCCCACGGCCTCGACGGCAGCTTCCACGTGGCCGACCCGGTTGGCACCTTGCTGGAGAGGGGTGCCGAGGTCCGGCTCGGCGACTCGCGGCGCACGATCGTGCGGCTGGCCGGGCACGACGCGCGGCCGATCGTCCGCCTGGACGGCTGTGAGGATCGCAGCGCCGCCGAGGCGCTGCGCGGCCAGGAGCTATTCGTGACGCGATCGGCGGCGCCCGAGCTCGACGAGGACGAGTGGTGGGCCACCGACCTCGAGGGGTGCGCGGTGCGTGACGGCGATCGCGAGGTCGGCGTCGTGGCGCGGCTGCTGGCGCTGCCCTCCTGCGAGGTCCTCGAGGTCAGGCGCGCGGGCGACGCGCCGGACCTGCTGGTGCCGCTGGTCCGCGATGCCGTGCGCGACGTCGACCTCGACGGCCGCGTCATCGACGTGGACCTGCAGTTCCTGGGCGAGGCCTGATGAACATCGACGTGTTCACACTGTTCCCGGAGGCGTTTGACTGGTTCATCTCTCAGCGCCATGTGGCCAACGCCGTGGCTCTCGGGCACGAGCTCAACCGCGTCAACTATCGGGACCACACGCCGCTGAGCGGGCGCCAGGTCGACGACACGCCCTTCGGCGGCGGGGCGGGGATGGTGCTGCGCGTCGATGTCGTGGAGGCCGCGCTGCGCGCCCGCTACGACATCGACCCGGTGCAGCTGCCGGCCCGGCGGCGCGTGATCGTGCTCGACCCCGGGGGTCGTCTGCTCGACGACGCGTTGGTGGACGAGCTCGCCGCGCAGCCGGCCCTGACCCTCCTCTCGGGCCGGTACGAGGGCTTTGACGAACGCGTGGTCGAACACTTCGCCTCAGACCGGGTGTCGATCGGGCGCTACGTGCTCGCCGGCGGCGAGCTGGCGGCCATGGTTGTGTGCGACGCCGTGCTGCGCAAGCAGCCCGGCGCACTGGGCGATGAGCGCTCCGCGCAGGAGGAGTCCTTCAGCGCGGCGCTGGAGGGCGGCCCCGAATATCCGCACTACACCCGGCCGGCCGACTATCGCGGCTGGCGGGTGCCCGAGGTGCTGCTCTCGGGGCACCACGCTCGCATCGCGGAGTGGCGTTTGGCCCAGAGCCGCGCACGGGCGGCCGCCGCCCCGACCACGGACGCCGCCGCTTCGTCGGCGCCATCGCCCGGCGCTTCATCCTCGCGGACTTAGCGCAGCGCCAACATCTCCTCGCCGAGGGACCCGCTACCATGAACCGCCGCATGGGCGGAGGCGCGTTGGCGCATGCGGCCTGGTTTGAGTCCGCTCGCCCGTTGCCACGCACACACACCGTCCCGTTCCCCAAACTTCAGTCCCCCGTGAGCACAGTCATCGACAGCCTGGAGCGATCACAGCTCCGCCGAGTGCCGGCGTTCGACGCCGGTGACCGCTTGCGGGTGCACTTCCAGGTCATCGAGGGGACCCGGCGCCGCACCCAGGTGTTCGAAGGCGTCGTGATCAAGCGCCAGGGCCACGGCGCCCGGGAGACCTTCACCGTGCGCAAGCAGTCCTTTGGTGTGGGTGTGGAGCGGACCTTCCCGCTGCACTCGCCCAAGATCGAGCGCATCGAGGTGGCGGCCCGCGGCGACGTGCGCCGCGCCAAGCTGTACTACCTGCGCGGCCGGATCGGCAAGCGCGCCCGTGTGCGCGAGCGCCGGTCCGCCGGTCCTGAGGTCGCGGTGGAGCGCGAGTTGCTCTACGGACCAGACTCCGACGGCGAGCCCACCCCGGTCGACGCCGAGGGCGCCACCGCGGAGGAGACCGTCGCGGAGGCGGTCGAGGCCCAGGAGGCGGTCGAGGCGACGGAGGCGGGAGCAGCACCGCCCGCCGACGAGGCGGCTGCGCCCGAAGCCAGCGCTGAAGGCACCGAAGCATCCGAGCCCGCAGCCAGCGCTGATGCGACCGAGGCGGGCGAGGAAGAGCCGGCGCCGGACGACGAGTAGATGTGACGACGACCAAGAAGCCGCTGGCGCGCTCAGTGGCGGAGCTGGTCGTGATCGTCGCGGTCGCCCTGGGTCTGGCCATCGCCATTCAGGGATTCATCGTCAAGCCCTACGAGATTCCCAGTCCGTCGATGGTGCCGACCCTGCGCATCGGCCAGCGCATCCTCGTCGACCGGGTCGGGATGCACTTCTCGTCGCCCCACGTCGGCGACATCTACGTCTTCCATCCCCCCGTGTCCGAGACGTGCGCCAACCGCAGCGAGGGGGAGAACACCGACGGCCAGGACGGCGCCGCGCCGTGCGACGTGGCCCAGACTCACGAGTCGTCGCAGACCTATGTCAAGCGGGTGGTGGGCCTTCCGGGCGACCGGCTGACCATTCGGGACGGCCTGGTGTATCGCAACGGGCACCGCGAGGCCAGCTCCTTCACCATCCCGTGTGACGGCGCCGGCGAGTGCAATTTCCGTGCCAGCATCACCGTACCGAGGGGGGACTACTACATGATGGGCGACAATCGCCCTGACTCGCTCGATAGCCGCTACTGGGGCCCGGTCCCCAAGGGGTGGCTGATCGGCAAGGCATTCCTCACCTACTGGCCCCCTGATCACATTGGCTTCCTCTAGCCCTCAGCCGATGTCCGGCTCCCGCAAGAAGAAGAAGTCTCCGGTCGCGTCGCTCGTCGAGCTCGTCGTAACGATTGCGGTCGCGGTGGGGCTGGCGATCCTGATCCAGGCGTTCATCGTCAAGCCGTACCGGATCCCCAGCTCCTCGATGGTCCCGACGCTCGACCCGGGCCAGCGCGTGCTCACCAACCGCCTGGTCAACCATCCCAGCGTCGGCGACGTCGTCGTCTTCCATCCGCCTCACGGCGCGGACTTCAATAGCCCCGTCTGCGGCGACAGCTCGCAGGGAACCGGCCACAGCCAGGCCTGCGATCAGCCCACCGCTCAGGAGTCCACGCAGACGTTCATCAAGCGGGTGGTGGCCGGACCGGGGGACACCCTCTTCATCCAGGACGGGCACGTCTACCGCAACGGGGTCAAGGAGAAGGACGGCTACATCAACCCCTGCGGCGTAGACAGTTCGTGCAATTTCCGGACGCCGATCAAGGTTCCGCCCGGTCATTACTTCATGATGGGCGACAACCGTGGCCTCTCAGACGACAGCCGTTTCTGGGGTCCCGTCCCCGATAAATGGATCATCGGGGTCGCGTTCTTCACCTACTGGCCCCCGGACCGTATCGGCACCCTCTAGCCAGGCTCGCTCGCCCGGCTTGCCCCACCCGACCCGCCCGTCTCACTCGCGCCGGCGCAAGCCCGGCCGGCCGGGTCGTCGCCTGCTCGGGTTTGACCGTGGCCTGGGCGTGCGCTTCGTCGCCGGGGCCGACGAGGCAGGCCGCGGCTGCCTCGCCGGGCCACTGGTGGCCGCCGCGGTCCTGCTCGACCTCAACCGCGTCGGACCGGCCCAGGCGCGGGCTCTGGGCACGCTGAACGACTCAAAGCAGCAGACCCCGGATGGGCGGGCGGCCCTGTACCCCGTGATCCTCAGCATCGCCGCCCGCGTCTCGATCGTCACTCGCTGTGCGCCCGGCATCGACGCCCGCGGGCTGCACAAGACCAACCTCGCTGCCCTGCGCGACGCTCTCAACAACGTCGCGTGTGAGGGTTGCATCTGCCTCAGCGACGGCTTCCCGGTCTCCGGCGTGGCCCACGAGCGCCGCGCGGTCATCGGCGGGGACGCCAAGAGCGCCGCCATCGCCGCCGCCTCGGTGCTCGCCAAGGAGACGCGCGACCGCTACATGCGCCGCGCCGAGCTGATCCATCCGGGCTGGGAGTTCGCCACCCACGTCGGCTACTCCACGCCCGAGCATCGCGAGGCGATCGAGCGGCTCGGGGTCTCGCCGCTTCACCGCCTGTCGTTCCAATCGACGGCATATCAGCAACTCGCGCTCGGCTAGTCCGTTTTAAGGGGCGGTCGGGCGCTGAGCGGCGCCCGGGCCACCGATAAGCGGCGGGCGCCTCGCGCGGCCGCCGGACTCGCGGCCGCGTGCGTGGGTGCGCCTGAGCCGCCGAATCTCAAGGGAAGGGGAAACCCGGATATGCCGGTGCATCTCATGCCGCGCTACGCGCGGAGAATGGTCCCTGCCGTCATCGTGACCGCGGGACTGACCACGGCACTCGCGGGGGCTCTCGCCGCCCCGGCGATGGCCGATACCTCGTCGATCGCGGTGGCGAGCACCACCGCCACCCCCGAGCAGGCGTTCCCGGTCGATCTCAGCTTCAGCGGCACCAACGCTCTCACGGGCCCCGCTGAGGTCGAGGCGATCGTCCGTCCCGCCGGCGGGCCGGCCTGTCAGACCAGCTACCAGGAGGACACCTCGACCTTCACAAGCCAGGACACGACGATCCTCGCCCCAGGAGCCCAGACGGTGGCCCCGGGCGCCTACCAGGTGACCGCGAGCTTCCGGCCGCCGGCTGCCGGCTCCTACCAACTCTGCGCCTGGCTGGCCGAGAACCAGGACAGCACCGACCAGCCGGTGGCCTCGCCAGCCACGCTGAGCATCTCCGTCCGGGCACCCCAGGTGAGCCAGCTCACCGTCGCCGTCCCCAAGGACCTGCTGCCCAACGTGGGCTTCGACGTCAGCTACACGACCCAGACCGATCAGCAGTTGTCGCTGTACTCGGTGCTGTACCCGGCTGTGGGGGCGGACTGCGCGGCCAGCTTCGAGGCCAACCAGCAGCAGGACAAGGTTGAGACGATCCTCAGTGGACTCTTCTCCTCGCAGGTGTTCGGCGGTCCGGCCACCACCACCGTGACGACCAAGCAGAAGACCGGTCTATATCAGCTGTGCACCTGGGTCGAGGGCCCCAACGGCGGCGAGGTGGACGGCTCGGCCAGCGGCACGGTCACCGTCGGCCACCCCGTGCCTTCGGCGCCGCCCTCGCCCAAGCTCAAGCTGACCAAGGCCACCGCGTCGCATCGCCACGGGGTCACGATCGCCGGGAGCTCGGCGTCTGGGTTCACCGGCAAGCTCGTCATCTCGGCGGCCTGCGGTTCCGGGACGGCCAAGCGGACAACCACGGCCCGCGGCCGTCGGTTCGCGTCGAGCCTGCCCCTGCCCCGCGGCTGCCGCAAGGCCAAGCACGTCAAGCTCACCGTTGCATGGGCAGGCTCCAGCGCCTTCTCCAAGCAGACGGTGTCCAGGTCGGTCCCGATCGCCAGGTGACTCCTCCGGCGGCCTGACCGACCCTCCGCGCGCCATGGAGCCCGGGCACGACGCCCGTGCTCCATGGCCCCGCCGGGCGCACCAGCCCTCCGAATGCCACCATCAGCCACCGCATCAGAACGCCCCCTCCAGATGCTCGAGTGAGACGAGCCGCCCACCGGTATCCAGGATCACCCCGATGGCGTCGAAGCGGATGACATCGGCGTAGGGCCGGTCCCGGCGCTCCACCAGCCAACTGCCGGCCATCTTGCGCACCCGGGCCTGCTTGTCGCGGCCGACGGCGTCAAACGGCCCGCCGGCCCGCCCGCCCGCCCGGCGCGTCTTGACCTCGCAGAACGCGAGCACGCTCCCAGCGCGCGCCACGATGTCCAGCTCACCCCAGCGCGTCCGGTAGTTGCGCTCCACGATCTCATAGCCGAGCCGCGCCAGATGCGCTGCGGCGAGCTCCTCGCCGGTTCGTCCCAGCTCGTTCTCGAGGTCATTTCCCATGCTCGGAACGCTACGCCAAAAACCGTGACATGTGTGTGTCGGATTGTGTCTTTCACGTCACAAACTACCTGCATAAGACACACATTTGGCACAGCTCGTCACCCACGTGTCACACCTTTTTCCCTAGCGTGTTTGAGCATGCTTGCCAGGGTCGCGACGTTTGCCATCGACGGGGTCCAACCGTTCCAGGTCTGGGTGGAAGTGGACATCCGCAGCGGCCTGCCCGCGTTCACCGTCGTCGGGCTCGGCGATACCGCGGTGCGTGAGTCGCGCGACCGGATCCGCTCCGCGATCCTCAACTCCGGCTTCAAGTTCCCCGAGGGCCGCATCACCGCCAACCTCGCGCCGGCGTTCATGCGCAAGGCGGGCCCGGGCTTCGACGCCGCGCTCGCGCTCGCCGTGCTCGCGGCCAGCGGCCAGGTGCCCGCCCAGGCGTTGGCCGGCTGCGCGGTCTTCGGCGAGCTCTCTCTCGGTGGTGAGCTGCGGGATTCGCCCGGCGCCTTGGCGGTGGCCGAGGGCGCGCACCGGTGCGGCTGCACCCGGCTGATCGTGCCGCGCACGCGGGCACACGAGGCCGCGCTCGTCGAGGACCTGCGCATCGTGGCGGTGGTCAGCCTGCGGGCCGCCGCAGACGTGCTGGCGGGCGGCGCCACGCCATCCCTACCCGCGGCGCCGCCCGCCCACGGCACCAGCGCGAGCGAGCCGGACCTGTCCGACGTTCGCGGTCACGAGGCGCCCCTCCTCGCCCTCGAGATCGCCGCGGCCGGAGGGCACAACCTGCTGCTCGAGGGTCCTCCGGGGACCGGCAAGACGATGCTGGCCCGGCGCCTGCCCACCATCCTCCCGCCGCTGACGCGGGCCGAGGCGATCGAGGTCACCCGCATCCACAGCGTCGCGGGCGTCCACTCGGGCGGCCTGATCCCCGCGCGTCCGTTCAGAGCGCCGCACCACACGATCTCACCAGCCGGCCTCGCCGGAGGCGGCTCGCCGCCGCGGCCGGGCGAGGCGACCCTGGCCAGCAGGGGCGTGCTCTTCCTGGACGAGCTCTCGGAGTTTCAGCGCTCCAGCCTCGACGCGCTGCGCCAGCCGCTGGAGGACGGCAGCGTGACGATCGTGCGCGGGCAGCAATCGCTCAGCTTCCCGACCTCGTTCATGCTCGTCGCCGCGACGAATCCGTGCCCGTGCGGCTTTGCCGGCGTCGACGATCGCTGCAGCTGCGGCGAGGCGGACCTACGCCGCCATCGCCGCCGGCTCAGCGGGCCGCTGCTTGACCGCATGGACCTGCTCGTCGACGTCCACCGCCCCACCAACGACGAGCTCATCACGGCGGCGCGCAGCAGCTCGGCGGCCGTGCTGGCGCGGGTGACCGAGGCGAGGGAACGCCAGCGTTACAGGCTTCAGGAGGCGGGTGCCTCCTGCAACGGGGAGATGGGCACGCGGGCCATCGAAGCGCTGGTCCGGCTGGAGGCGCCGGCCGAGCGGGAGCTCGCGCACGCCTACCAGTACGGCCGGCTCAGCGCTCGCGGGCGCCACCGGGTGCTGCGAGTCGCCCAGACGATTTCGGATCTCGCGGGCCGTGAGCGGGTGACGCGCGCTGACCTCCTGCTCGCTCTCAGCCTCCGTCAGCGGACCGGCGCCGAGCTGATGGAGGCGGCGTGAGTCATCGGTGTGCCTGTCCGGACTGCCTGCGGCGCGCGTGGCTCCTCGCGCGCCTCGCCGGCCACCTCGACGTCCAGCGTGAGGACATCTCCGAGCTCCTGGAGCGCGCCGACGAGGAGCTCATCGAGGCCGTGGGCGGCGGCCACGCCATGGACGTGCAAGCGGCGTGGGAAGGCTTCGACGCCGGTGGCTACCGCGAGCGCTGCGAGGCGGCCGGGCTCGAGACGCTGTGCCGCTGTGACCCGGCGTATCCCCCCAAGCTCTGGGATCTGGACGCGGAGCCCGCCGTCCTGCACGTCGCGGGCGGCATGGAGCGGTTCCTGGAGCTGGCCGCACGGCGCTCGGTGGCGATCGTCGGGGCGCGCCGGGCCTCGCCGTACGCGATGGAGAACGCGCGGGCTCTGGCCCGAGGGGTGGCCGGTCTGCTCACCGTGATCAGCGGGATGGCCAGCGGCGTGGACACCGCGGCGCACGAGGGCGCCCTCCATGGACGAGGCGACACGATCGCGGTGCTGGGCAGCTCGCCGGAGCGGCCGTACCCGCCGTCGGGACGGCGACTGCACCGCGAGATCATCGGCTCCGGGGCAGTGGTGTCAGAACTCGGGCCCGGCGCGCCGGCGCGGCGGTGGATGTTCCCGGCGCGCAACCGGATCATCGCGGCGCTCGCCGACATGACGGTCGTGGTGGCGGCCCGTAAGGGCTCGGGCGCGATGCTGACCATCGCCGAGGCCGAGACGCTGGGGCGCCGCCTCGGGGGCGTGCCCGGACAGGTGACCGCTCCGCTCTCGTGGGGCCCGCACAAGGTCGTCAAGCGCGGGGGCGAGCTGGTGACGGGCCCGGACGACGTGCTCATGGCGCTCGACCACGAGCGTCGCGCCCCGGTCTCGTCACGGGAGCGCATCGACGATCCCCAACTGGTCACCCTGTTCGACGCGCTCGCCGATGGATTCGAGCCGGGCGCGGCGTTCACCGAGGCCGGACTGGATGCCGAGGGCGGGCTGGCGGCGCTCGCCGCGCTCGAGATGAGCGGCTGCGTGCGCCGGCAGGCGGGAGGTCGTTACACGATCGTGCCGTGAGGCCATACACGCCCGTCTTTCGGGCGCGACATCGACTGGGGCGCGCCCGCGAATTAGGCTTGCAGCGTGAGCGTGGCCGATCACCAGTCCGCCGAGGCGGAGCAGACCCCATCGGTCCCGGCGCGCGCAGCTGAAGGTCCGTCCCTCGGCCCGGCGGAGGGATGGGAGGCGGCGCCGGCGGACGTCCGGGGGCTGCAGCGAGCGGTGGCGTCGCCCGGGGACGTGCGGGGGCTGCAGCGCGCGGTGGCGTCGCCGGCGGCCGCGCTGGCGCTCCAGAGCGCGGCCGGCAACCGGGCCACCGTGGCCGCGGTTCGTCGCGGTCCGGCTCCACGGCGGATGGTGCAGCGGCTCGGCTACCCCCTTGGGACGCAGCTCCCTAAAACCGCCGAGAAGCCGAAGTACGGCGATTTCGGGAACCAGCGTCGATACTCGGTGGCACAGTTCGAGCGCATGTGGGCGGCCCAGTTTCATGCGATGTCGCCGGACGAGACGGCCAACGTCGACCGCGGGTGCATCGGGATCACCGTGACCAATCTCGGCCTCGATTCCTCCACCGACCCTCCTCTCGGCGAGGTGTACGGACGGTTTGACGAGGCCCGATCGGTCGTCGCGGAGCGCAACGCGGGGGCCGGTCCGATCGACCCCACCAAGCCGATTCACGTCTGGGTCATGTTCGCCATGCTCTTCTGGTCCAACCGCGACCCTGACGAGACGGCGCGGATAAAGCCCGATCCGAAGGCGTTCCGACCCGATCCGGTCAGCGGCAAGGTGGATATGACCCCCATCTTCGGCAACCTCGGCGAGGCACGTCCCGGATACGTCAACTTCGACTTCGGCTTCTGGGACGAGCAGACCCAGTGCTTCTGGCACGCCAACCACGGCAAGTACCCAGGCATGAAGACCGCGGAGGAGGTCTACCAGAGCACTCGAGGGAAGTTCGCCAACAAGTACACCGAGAACGGCGAGGAGCATGTCACCTACACGGACTTCGACCGCGTCGTCTACGGGGTGACGCAGACGACGGTGCTGCCCGAGAAGATCATCGTCAGCGCAGCTGCGCCGGTCTACTCGCGCCAGGAACAGATCGCGGCGTTCAAGGCGCAGGTGAGCCGAACCAAATGGGCGGATGCCGCCCAGCGCCTGAACGGCTTCGACGACGCCGACCTCAAGCAGCTGGCCCGGGGCCTGAGCCACGACGAACGCGCCGCCCTCGCATCGGCGGCGCCCGGGGCGATGCCCGGCTACTCAGACCGGGTCACCGACGCACTCGCGCTCGTCGACAAGGAGCCGCCGCCACGCAGCGCGGTGATCAGCGCGCTCGACGCCTCGATCGGGAGGGGCGACTGGCCAGACGTGGCGCTCCGTCTCAACGGCCTGAACGATGTGGACATCAAACGCAAGCTGGGCAAGATGACGAAGGCGCAGCGAGCGGCCATCGCCGCCGCGGCGCCGGCGGCGATGCCGGGGTGGTCAGACCGCGTGGTCAACGCCGTCGCGGCAATCGACGCAGCGGTCACGCACTGATGTGGGAGGACCTCCAGTCCCGACTCGACGAGCACGTGACCGTCGTCGGCACTGCGCAGAACGCGGCGGCCGGAGCCATCGTCAGCCTGGACGGTCGCCCCGTCTATGTCTCCGAACTGGAGCAATGGCCGCCGGAGCTCGTCGGTCGCAACGTCGAGGTGAGCGGGGTGCTCGTCTTCTACCCGGCGCCACAGGCTGAGGGCCGCACCATCCACAAGCTCAGTGACTCCTACGGGCTAAAGGACGCGTCCTGGAGCGTCACCGGCTGACCGCGCCCGCGGCCGGAGGCAGCCGGCGCAGGCGAGGCGATTCGCAGCACTCAGGGCCCGTCACTCGCCAATTCCGCAACCTAATTCTCCAACGGACCCTAAGCTCGCCGGCATGGCCGACCCCCAATCTGCACCGACCAATGCCGGCGCGGGCGCTCGGCCGCCGTGCGTGCTCTCGATCGCGGGCTCGGACTCCGGCGGCGGCGCCGGCATTCAGGCCGATCTGAAGGCGTTCGCCGCCTGCGGGGCACACGGCATGACGGCGATCACGGCGATCACGGCCCAGAACACCGTGGGGGTGAGCGCCGTGCAGGCGATCTCGCCCGAGGTCATCGTGGCGCAGGTCAGGGCCGTGGCCGAGGACATCGGCGTGGACGCGGTCAAGATCGGCATGCTTGGCACGGTGGCGACGATCCAGGCCGTCGCCGCGTCGCTGGATCTGCTGACGCCGGGAACGCCGGTGGTGCTCGACCCCGTCATGGTGTCCGAGTCCGGCGCCGAGTTGCTCGAGCAGTCGGCGCGCGGCGCGCTGCTCGAGTTGCTGCTGCCGCGCGTGCTGGTGATCACGCCCAACCTGCCCGAGGCCCGCGCGCTGGCGGCGGCCGCGGCCACGGGGTCGACCGCCGGCGCAACCCTCCCGGGACCCGAGCACCGCGGCGACGACGCCGCCGAGCTCGCCCGTTCCCTGCGGGCGCTGGGGCCGGAGATCGTGGTGGTCACCGGCGGGCATCGTGAGCAGGCGGTGGACGTGTTCTTCGATGGCCTCCAGCTGGTCGAACTGCCCGGCGAGCGCTACCCCGGCGGGGCAGCGCACGGGTCCGGTTGCACGCACTCGTCGGTGCTCGCGGCACGCCTGGCGTGGGGGGACCCGCCCCTGGAGGCGGCCCGAGTGGCCAAGAGCCTGGCCGCGCGGGCGGTGCGCGACGGACTGGCCGGGGTGGGGGCCGGTGCTGGCCCGGTCAACATCCTCGGTGTCCTGGACCACTGATTCGGCACCAGTTTGGACGCGTCTGGACGCGCCTCGCGGCCGGCGATGATCCCGCCGGACCACCAGTACGACTCGGACCATCGCCGGCCCCCAGCCACGCCCAGCCACCGCCCATCCTGGCACCCGATCAGCGCTCCAGGACACTGGGCGTGACATAATCCTCACGTGCGCTTTCTGAGGATGAAGCCAGGTCACGGCGAGGTGCTGATTGCCGAGGGCGATGTCGAGCTGGCGGAGGACGAGCAGCGCCTCGTCGAGGAGTTCCGCCGGCAGTTGGACGACGGGCTGTGGGCCGCGGTACCCATGCTGGACGCCGCGGGGCGGCGTCAGGCGCACATGGTCAAGACGTTTAGCGACGTCCCCCGCGACGCGGACCGCGTGATCTTCTTCCCCCGCGCGGCCGGCGGCTGCTAGGCCGGCGCGGGGGCCGGGATGCTCCTGGCGCTGGTGGCCACCGCGCTCGTCGCCGTCGCCCTCCTGTCCGAGGAACTGCTGCCGCGCGTCGAGGAGATGTGGTCCCGGCATCGCGCCCGGCGCCAACTGGCGCCGGTCATGCCCTACGACCCCGGCCGCGAACGCCGGGCCGAGGCCCGCGCCCGCGCGCTGCTGCGCTCGTGCGTCAACGAGGAGGAGTGGGCGATGTACCGCGACCTCGGGTTCATCCGGGTCTGGGGCAGCCAGTCAGACGGCCCGGTTGATGCTGACAGCACCGGCGGCGCAGCCTACGCCTACCTCATCTACCCCCACCGGGCGATCGTGGCCTACCTGGCCCAGACCCATCGCCTGCTCAACGAGTACTGCGTGGCCTTTCCGGACGAGACGCGCCCCTACGGGAGCGCTCGTCTCCCTGACTCCGACGACGTGCTGGCCAAGTGGATGGCGCTCACCGGCGACGAGCAGCGCCTCATCTCCACCGCCAACATGCACCTCCCGGGCCGCCAGCTGGACCCGGCAAAGGTGAAGCGCGACCTCTGGCGGCTGTCGCAGTGGGAGCGCGCCCGCATGCGCGACGCCGCGCAGCGCAGCCCCACCTCCACGCCGCTCGACACCTCCAACTGACGCCGGCGGGATCGGCGGAGGCTGGACGTCCGCACGGGCGCAGCGGCGTTCTCACTGCAGATTTGGGGTATGAGGCTGCACACAAGCGCCGAACCATGCGCCGAAACTGAAACCAGGCTTGCAGAAACCGCCTGGACCCTGCCACCTGCTTGATCGCGCACCGCTGGTCGTTACCATGCACGACAGTGGCAAGCGTTTCGTATTTGCGGGCCCCGGGGACACAAAGGGCATCCAGGAAGACCCGGGGGGGACTGAACGCGGCTCCGCGCGGGCGGCGGCCGGTCCGTTACGTCCTGGCCGGGCTCATGCTGGTGGCGGTGGCGGGCGTGGTCGTCGCCGGCATCACGCTCACGTCGGCCAAGGCCAGCCTGACCGCTGACGACTTGGCCATCGCCAAGATCGGCATGCCGCTGGGCGGCGGCAGCATCCAGAGCATCAGCGTCGTCACCGGACCCCACAGCCAGGCCATCCCGGTGAAGATCACCAACGGGAAGATCTATCCGACCAAGCTCATCCCCGCCAACGAGCAGCTGCAGATCCAGGTGACCGTCAAGCGTCCGGGCTGGATCTCATGGCTGGCCGGCGCCACGCAGAAGCTTCAGCTCACGCTCACCACCCCGGTGGCCAGCCTGCGCTCGCACTACATCACCGTACGCAAGGGCGGCAACCTGCGCGCGCACTTCAAGGAGCCGATCACCGCCTACACCTTTGGCACCTCGGCCAACCACATGCGCCGCACCGTACTGCCGCGGCCCAGCGACACGATCACGCTGCCGCACTCGGGCCTGGCCGGCACCGAGTACCTGTCGGGCTCGCCGCGCACCTGGGAGAGCGCTGGGACCGCCGCCATCAGCTACTTCCCCGGCGGCAAGTCGGCCACGGTGGTGGCATCGCCGACGCCGGGCGCGTCGATCAAGCCCTCGACGCCGATCACGCTGACCTTCTCCAAGCCCGTCAGCAAGGCACTGGGCTCACACCTCCCGGTGCTCTCGCCCACCACCCCGGGCAGCTGGCACCGCATCAACAGCCACACCATCCGCTTCCAGCCCACCGGCTACGGCTACGGGCTCGACGCCCACGTCCAGCTCGCGCTGCCCAACGGCGTGCGCGTGCTCGGCGGCCAGAGCGGCACGACGGCCAACACCGGCACCTGGACGGTCCCGGGTGGCTCGATCGTGCGCCTGCAGCAGTTGCTGGCCATCGCCGGGTACCTGCCGCTCACCTTCCACTACGCCAGCGGGCAGGGCCCCGGACTGAGCCCGGCGGCGCAGGAGAACGCCGCGGTCGATCCCCCGAAGGGCACCTTCTCCTGGCGCTACCCCGACACGCCCCAGGCACTGAAGGACATGTGGCAGGTCGGGTCCGCCGGCACGATGATGGAGGGCGCGATCATGGCCTTCGAGAACGACAACGACATCTACGCGCTGCCTTACGACGGTCCCACCTCCACGATCTGGAAAACGCTCATCGCCGACGTCGTCGCCGGCAAGCACAACAGCTTCGGCTACACGTTCGTGGACGTCAGCGTCGGATCGCAGAGCCTCAACCTATGGCATAGCGGCAAGACCGTCATCGGCGGCACCCCGGTCAACACAGGGATTCCGTCGGCGCCGACCGCCACCGGCACCTACCCGGTCTACGAGCATCTGACCTCGACGACGATGAGCGGGACCAACCCCGACGGCAGCCACTACAACGACCCGAACATCCCGGACGTCAGCTACTTCAACGGCGGCGACGCACTGCACGGGTTCACGCGCGCCTCCTACGGGTCCCCGCAGAGCCTGGGCTGCGTGGAGATGCCGTACAGCATGGCCGCGCAGGTGTTTCCGTACACCCCGATCGGCACCCTCGTCGACGTCCACGACTGACGTCCGCGCAGGCCGCACCGGTCCGCGCGGGCAGGGCTGCCAGGCCCGACGGCGAATAGCCAGGACGCAGATGACCGCAGCCACACCCACCGCCGCCGCGGCGCCTCAGCTGACCCCGCCTTGGAAGGCGGCGCTGGATGGCTTCGACGCGGATCTGCGCCGCCGCGCCGTCGCCGCCAAGACGCGCCGCGCCTACGCCATCGACACCCACCAGTTCGCGCGCTGGGCCGGCGAGCGCGGGCTGGCCCCAGACGCCATCGACGTTCGCGCCCTGCGCCGCTACGTGGCCTCGCTCACCGAGTCGGGCCAGGCGCCCACGACGGTGGCGCGCAAGCTGGCGGCGCTGCGCGGCTTGTTCCGCCACCGGGTGAGTGTCGGCGCGCGTCAGGAGAACCCCGCCGAGTTGCTCAGCTCCCCCAAGCGCTCCCAGCGGCTACCCCGAGTGCTGAAGCCCGCCGAGGTGGCGGCACTGCTCGATCGCATCCCGGGCACGGGCCCGCTCGAGCTTCGCGACCGCGCGCTCTTCGAGCTTGCCTACGCCTGTGGCCTGCGCGCCGAGGAGCTCGTGACCCTCGACGTCTCGAGCGTCGACTTCGACTCAGAGACCGTCCGCGTCGAGGGCAAGGGCGAAAAGACAAGAATCGTCCCGGCAGGCGAGCACGCGCTGGCGGCGCTCGACCGCTACCTGGCGCGAGCCCGCCCCGCGCTGAGCGTCGATGACGGCCGGGCCCTGTTTCTCTCGAAGTCGGGCCGGCGCCTCGGGACCTCGGATATCCGGCGGCGCCTGCGCACATGGGCCCGGCTTGCCGCCCGCGGCGTTCCCGCGCTCGGCGACGCCCACCCGCACGCGCTGCGCCACTCGTTCGCGACCCATCTGCTGGAGGGCGGCGCCGACCTGAGGGCGATTCAGGAGCTGCTCGGCCACGCCAGCATCTCCACGACTCAGGTTTACACTCGGGTAGAGTCGGCCCGACTCCGGCAGGCATACGTAAGCTCGCATCCGCGCGCTTAGCACTGAGAACTGGAGCAAGGGAACTGGAAACCAACGTCAAAGCGATCGAGCTTCAGGAGCTCTGGAGGGGCTACAAGGCCACGGGCGACGAGCGCGCCCGCGAACGCCTGGTGGTGGCCTACTCGCCGCTGGTCAAGTACGTGGCCGGGCGGATGGGCTCCGGCCTGCCCGCGCACGTCGAGGAGGCCGACCTCATCTCCTACGGGCTGGGCGGCCTCATCTCGGCCATCGAGCGCTTCGACCTCACCCGCGAGATCAAGTTCGAGACGTACGCGATCACCCGGATCCGCGGCGCCATCATCGACGAACTGCGCACACTGGACTGGGTGCCACGCTCGGTGCGGGCGCGCGCCCGCTCCTTTGAGCGCGCGAACATGAAGCTCGAAGCCAAGCTCCAGCGGGCCCCGACCGACGAGGAGATGGCGAACGAGCTGGAGCTCAGCGTCGACGAGTTCCAGGAGCAACTGGTCCAGATCTCCAACTCCACGATTGTGGCCCTGGACGAGCTGTGGAGCGTCTCGGACGCCTCCGGTGACCAGGTGTCGCTGCTCGACACGCTGCCCGACCGCGGCGCTCCGGACCCGCAGGTCCTGGTCGACGAGTCCGAACTGCGCGACCGGATCGCCGACGCCATCGCTGCGTTGCCCGAGCGCGAGAAGCTCGTCGTAGCGCTCTACTACTACGAGAACCTGACCCTCCGCGAGATCGGGGAGGTCCTCGGGGTCACCGAGTCGCGTGTGTCGCAGCTGCACACCAAGGCGGTGCTGCGGTTGCGCTCCAAGCTCGCGGGCGAGTTGGAGTAGGTCCCCTCTCCGGCGGTTGGCACATGCCAACCGGATCTTCACAAGCGATAAATTCGGTCTTTCGCCGTTTCGAGTGAGAGGAGACCAGCCATGCACAAGGCCGCGGATCGGATCCGCAATGTGGCCCTCGTCGGCCACCGCGGCAGTGGTAAGACGTCGATACACGAGGCGCTGCTGTTCGAGGCAGGGGTCGTCAACCGTCTCGGGAGCGTCGTCGAGGGAACCACGGTCTCGGACACCGATCCGGACGAGAAGGCTCGTCAGATGTCGATCTCCCTGGCGCTCAGCACCTTCGAGTGGCAGGACCGCAAGGTCAACCTCATCGACACCCCGGGGGACTCAAGCTTCATCGCCGACGCACTGGGCGCGCTGCGCGTGTGCGAGGCCGCCGTGTTCGTTGTCAACGCCGTGATGGGCGTGGAGGTCCACACCAGCCGGCTGTGGGCGCGAGCGGCCGAGCTGGACCTGGCGCGACTGGTCTTCGTCAACATGCTCGACCGCGAGCGCGCCGACTTCTTCCGCGCGCTGGACTCGCTGAAGTCCGCGTTCGGCCAGCACGTGGTCGCCACGGAGATTCCGATCGGCTCCGAGCACGAGGTGTCCGGCGTCATCGACCTCGTCGACATGAAGGCCTACGAGTACACCGGCGCCGGCCGCGAGAACTGCAAGCAGATCCCGATCCCCGACTCCATGGCCGAGCAGGCCGACGAGTACCGCGAGCGGTTGATGGACGAGGTGTCAGAGACCTCCGACGCGCTGATGGAGCGCTACCTGGAAGGCGAGGAGATCTCCCATGAGGAGATCGTCACCGCGCTCAAGGACGGCACCAACCACGGCTCGCTGTTCCCGGTCACCTGCGGCGTGGCCACACGCAACCTGGCCACCAACCGCCTGCTCGACGCGATCGTCGAGGACCTGCCCTCGCCCGTCAAGCACGGCGGCCTCGAGGTCGGCGAGGTGACGCTCGAGCCCGTCGAGGACAAGGAGCTGTTCGCCTACGTGTTCAAGACCCGCGCCGATCCGTTCGCCGGGCGCGTGAACCTCTTCCGGGTCTATCAGGGGACGATGACCCACGACACCCAGGTGCTGAACACCACGACCCACAACAAGGAGCGCATCGGTCAGCTGATCACCTTCGACGGAACCCAGCAGGGCCACGTCGACGAGTTTGGGCCCGGCGACATCGGCGCGGTGGCCAAGCTCAAGGAGACCCGCGCCGGAGACTGGCTGGCCGCTCGGGACGAGCCGATCTCGATGCCGTCGATCAAGCTCCCGGCACCGGTGATGGCCTTCGCCATCGGTGGGGCGACGGCCGGCGGCGATGAGGAGAAGGTGTATTCCTCTCTGCGCCGCCTCCAGGAGGAGGACCCCACGATTGACTTCCACCGCGACGCCCAGACCGGAGAGCAGATCCTCGCCGGGCTGTCGCAGGTCCACGTCGAGGTGATCGTGGAGCGGCTGAAGTCGCGCTTCGGCGCCGAGGTGACCCTCAAGCCGCCACGGGTGCCCTACCAGGAGACGATCCGCCAGCCGGCCAAGGCCCACGGACGCCACAAGAAGCAGACCGGTGGCCGCGGCCAGTTCGGCGACTGCCACATCGAGATCGAACCGCTCCCCGACGGCGATTTCGAGTTCGTCGATGCGATCAAGGGCGGGGTCATCCCGCACGGGTTCATCCCCGCTGTCCAGAAGGGCGTGCAAGAGGCCATGCAGGAAGGGGCGGTCGCCGGCTATCCCGTCAAGGGCGTGCGCGTCCGCGTCTACGACGGCTCCTACCACACCGTCGACTCCTCGGAGATGGCGTTCAAGGTGGCGGGCTCGCTGGCCATGAAGCAGGCGCTCGAGCAGGCCGGGTCAGTGCTGCTGGAACCGATCATGACCGTGACCGTCAACTCCCCCGAGGACACCGTGGGCGACGTCATCGGCGACCTCAACTCCCGCCGCGGACGGCCCCTGGGCATGGAGCCGGTGGGGGGCGGGATGACCGAGATCAAGGCCGAGGTCCCGATGGCCGAGATGCTCTCCTACGCGCCCGACCTGCGCGGGATCACCGGCGGGCAGGGCGAGTTCACCATGGAGTTCGAGCGCTACGAGGAGGTGCCCGGGCACCTCGCCGGCAAGGTGGTCGAGCAGGCCCGCGCCGAGCAGGACGCGGTCAAGGCATAGTGGCCTGATCCGTCCGGCCATCGTGCTATCGAGCACCCGTAGTAGGCTCACAACTTCGTGAGTACCAGGGCAATTCGCACCTCGACGACCCAAGCCGCCTGCGAAGTGTGCGGACGGACGCTGCTGCGCGGCGAGCGCGCGGAGATCTACCTCAGTGGCGGCGTGCGCCGTTCGGTGTGTGAGCTGTGCACCTCGCGGGCGCTGCACGGAGGCTGGGTGCGCGAGGGCGAGGTCCCTGAGTACGACGAATCCAGCGCCCGCCCTGACCGGCGCCGGTCCCTGTTCGGCCGGCGCCGCAAGCGTGAGAAGCGCCCGGTCGACGAGGCGGCGCCCGTGGACGACCTGCCCGCCGAGGAGCCGACGTTCGACGAGCAGCCCGCCCCGGGGGCCCCGCCGCCGCCCGCGGCCCTGCCGCCCCGGCGCGCGGAGCCGGCCTCGCCGTCCTGGCCGGCCCCGGTGAGCAGAGCGGCGTCGAAGCTGGCAGGAGCCAGCCGTGAGCCGCGCCACGTGCGCGCCGTGCCCACCAGCATCGAGCACAAGATCTCCTCGGCGGTGTCGTTGTTCAACGATTCCGAGCACCCCCGCACCGTGGCGGGGATCGCCCGGTCGCTGGGGCTGCCCGACGCCTCGGTGCACCCGTCAGACGTCAACGGCAGCATCGTGCACGTCGTTGTCTCGTGGGAGCTGTGCTGGTACCGCTATGAGGTCGATCTGCGCGACGAGGTGCCCACGGTGCGTGGCGGGGATCGCGGCTACGAGCTGTCCGAGCTCTCGGAGATCGAGCGCCAGAACAACGCGTCGGCCGACGAGCGTGGCCGGCTGCACCTCGGCGGTTGATTTACGCCACCTTGGCGACTGAACGCTCAGTTGAACGCTTGACCGTTTTTCTAGACGGACGTTCGATGGCGAACAACCGGTAGTGCTGGGTAGCATCTTGGGCGTGATCTACTGCGTTGTACCCGAGGCCCTGGCCGATGAGCTCTACCCCAAGCTCGAGAGCTACTACGCCGACGACCCGCACGTTACGGTGATCGTCGACCGACGCAAGGCCAGCCGCCGCGAGAACGGCAGCACCGGCGGCGGGATGCGCGAAGTGAGAGATCGCCGACGCCCGCGCGTCACCGGCGAGCTCCCTGAGCTCGCGAGCGATTGAGCCCCGCGGGCGGGCAGACAGCCACCCAGGTGGTCGTGCACGTGGACGGTGGCGCCAGGGGCAACCCCGGTCCCGCGGCCGTGGGCGTGGTCGTCTCGGCCCCGGACGGCGAGGTGCTCGATGAGTACGCCGAGCGCATCGGGGTGGCCACCAACAACGTCGCCGAGTATCAGGCGCTCCTGCGCGGGGTGCGACGGGCGCAGGCGCTCGGGGCCACCCAGGTTGAGTTCGTCAACGACTCCGAGCTCGTGGCCAAGCAGATCAACGGTGCCTACAAGGTCAAGCACCCGGCGATGAAGCCCCTCTATGAGGAGGCCATCGCGGCGTTACGTTCGTTCGAGCGCTGGAGTATCCGCAGCGTGCCCCGGGCTCAGAACGCCCGTGCCGACATGCTGGTCAACGACGCCCTCGACGGGCTGCGCTAGTCGGTACGGCCGTCAGTCGCGCTCAGCCGCGTGCTCGCGGCTCGCGCGCTCGGCGCTGCGCCGGTCGTAGTTGAGCCGCAGCATCGCGATCACCTCCTGCACATCGGCCTGGGTCTCGATCCGGCGCGCCCCGGGTCCGATGCGCCCCGGGAACACCGGATGCTCGACGATCCGCCCGGAGTCGTGCAGCTCGTGCCACAGGTCCTTGGGGAAGAAGAAGTGGGCCGCGTGGTCTCCGTGCAGATGGCCGATCTCGCGGCGGCCCAGGGTGAACGCCCACTCGCCGCGACGGCCGTACCCGGCCTCGATGCCGGGCCAGGCGGTGACCTCGCGAGTGATCTGGGCGCTGGCGGTGGTGGTCTCGGTGGGGGTGGTCATGTTGGCTCCCAGGTGAGTTCTTTCTCAGAGTGGTCATCGTTGCACTCGGATAGGCCGGATTTCCAGGGGCAATTGGTCCTAGGTCCATAGGCCCAGAGCCGTCCGCTGAGCCGAGGGCGCCACGCGCTCGATAGTCTTGTGCGCGTGACTGATTCCCTGCTTGAGCTGAGCGCTCGGCTCCACGAGACGGCGAGTCTGTTGCGCGCCGGCCAGTTGGACCCCGAGGCCACGCTCGCGCTGATCGAGGAGTGCGCCCAGTTGGCGTCTGACGCGAGCGCCGAGGTCGACCAGCGCGTGCGCGCGGCGCTGGAGCCGCTCCCAGACCTCCCCGGTCAGCTCCCGCTCCCCGCGGCATAGGCCTCGCGCCTTGCCTGCCATATCGACGCTGCGGCCGGCCTATCCGGAGCACCTACGCGCCGACGTCGAGCGCTACCTGGAGACGATCCACTTCTCCGACGAGTTCGCCACCGCGGGACTGGACGAGGCCATGCGCTACTCGCTGCTGGCCGGCGGAAAGCGCATCCGGCCGGTCCTCTCGCTGGCCACAGCCGAAGCCCTGGGCCACCCGCGCAGCGAGGTGATGCCGCTGGCGGCGGCGATCGAGCTCATCCACACCTACTCGCTCATCCACGACGACCTGCCCGCCATGGACGACGACGACCTGCGCCGCGGCCGGCTCACCTGCCACAAGGTCTTCGGCGAGGACGTGGCCATCCTGGCCGGCGACGGGCTCTACGCCGAGGCGTTCCGGCTGCTGCTCACCGAGCAGCGCGGCGAGCCGACCGGCCTCCTGGCGGCGGCACGGGAGCTGGCCTGCGCCACCGGCGTCGGCGGCATGGTCGGCGGCCAGTACATCGACGTCGCCGAGACCGCGCCGGAGGGCGCGGCGGGGCTGCGGCGACTGCACGAGCTCAAGACCGGCCGCCTGATCGCGGCCAGTATCGAGTGTGTCCTGCTACTAGTGGGTAGTCACGAACCTGACACAATCGCCTCGCTTCGCGCCTTTGCCGGCGAGCTGGGCGTCCTCTTTCAGATCGTCGACGACATCCTTGACGTCACCGGATCGGAGGAGACGCTCGGCAAGCAGCAGGGGTCAGACGAGCGGCTGGGAAAGCGCACCTACGTCACCGAGTTCGGGCTCGACGGGGCGCGCCGCTTGGCCGGCGAGTCTCACACCAGAGCGCGTGCGGCGCTCGCAGCCGCCGGCCGGCCCGGGGCGGGCGGGACCGTTTTCCCCGGAGAGCTCGAGCAGATCACCGATTTCATTAAGACCCGGAGCTATTAGTGACCGAACACCTCTTGTCGCGGATCAACGGGCCCCAGGACCTGCATCCCCTCACCGACGAGGAGCTGCAGCAGGTGGCACAGGAGGTCCGCGAGCACATCATCGACACGGTGGGGGAGGTGGGAGGCCACTTCGGGGCCAATCTGGGCACGTGCGAGATCGCGGTCGCGCTGCACTCGCTGCTGGACTCGCCCACCGACAAGATTCTTTGGGACGTCGGCCATCAGGCCTACCCGCACAAGGTTCTCACCGGCCGCCGCGACCAGCTGGCCACGATCCGCCACTACGGCGGCCTGGCGCCGTTCTGCTCGCGGACCGAGTCAGAGCACGACATCATGGGCGCCGGGCACGCCTCGACGGCGATCGGCTACGCGGTGGGGATCAAAGAGGCGATGCGTCGCGGGCACGCTCCCGACGCGCACGTCGTCGCCGTCGCCGGTGACGGCGCGCTGACCGGCGGGGTGGCCTTTGAGGCCGTGCACCAAGCCGGCGGCGAGGGCACGCCGATCGTCGTCGTCCTCAACGACAATGGGATGTCGATCGCGCCCAACGTCGGAGCGATGTCGCGCTACTTCAACCGCGTGCGCCTCAACCCCAAGCTGTGGCATGCCCGCGAGGGCGTCGAGGGCGGGCTGACCAAGCTCCCCGTGGGGATCGGCAACACCTTCGAGCGGCTGGGGCCGCACTTCAAGGAGTCGATCAAGGCCTTCTGGGCCCCCGGACTGTGGTGGGAAGAGCTCGACTTCGCCTACATGGGCGTCATCGACGGCCACGACGTCCGTGCCCTGCGCCGCGCGCTGCGCGAGGCGCTGGCCGCCGAGCGGCCGGTGGTGGTGCACTGCGCCACCGTCAAGGGCAAGGGTTTCGCCCCCGCGGAGGAGGGTGGGCTGGAGGGCATGGAGAAGTGGCATGCCGCCAAGCCCAAGTCCATTGCGAATGGCGAGCCCACCGCGCCCGCTGCCGCGGCCCCCGCGCCGTCGCGCGCCACCGGCGGCCCTGGAGCAGCCAAGCCGGCTCCGCCCGCATACACGCAGGTGTTCGGCGAAGCTCTCGTGGCCGAGGCCCAGCGCGATGATCGCGTCATCGGCATCACCGCGGCGATGAACTCGGGCACCGGCCTGAACATCCTGCAGCGCGAGCTGCCTGACCGCTACTACGACGTCGGCATCGCCGAGCAGCAGGCGATCCTGCTGGCCTCGGGCCTGGCCCTGGAGGGGTGCAAGCCAGTCGCGGCGATCTACTCGACGTTCCTGCAACGCGCCTATGACCAGATCGTGCACGACGTCTGCCTGCAGAAGCTCAACGTCGTCTTCGCCATGGACCGCGCGGGTCTGGTGGGCGATGACGGCCCCACCCATCACGGCGCGTTTGACATCGCCTACATGCGCTGCCTGCCCAACATCGTGATGATGGCTCCGCGCGATGAGGCGATGCTCGTCCACATGCTCCACACCGCGCTGCGCTACGACGACGGGCCCGTGGCCCTGCGCTACCCGCGCGGGTCGGGCGTTGGCGTGCCCCTGCCGCAGCGCCCCGAGGAGCTCGAGATCGGCACCGGCGAGATTCTGCGCGACGCGGAGAACCAGTCCCCACCCACGCCCCGGGTCGCCCTGCTGGGCTACGGCACCGGCGTGAGCAAGGCCCTGGAGGCAGCCGACATCCTCGCCGAGCACGGCATCTCGGTCACCGTCGCCGACGCGCGCTTCGCCAAGCCGATCGACGCCGGGCTTGCTGCGCAGCTCGCCGCCGAGCACGACCTGTTGGTCACCGTCGAGGAGGGCGTGCTGGCCGGCGGCTTTGGCTCCGCGGTGTGGGAGACCCTGTCGGACGCGGGGCTGGCACCAAGGATTCTCAGGGTTGGACTCCCGGACCGCTACGTGACGCACGGGGCCCCGAAGCTCCTGCACGAAGAGGTGGGGTTCACCGGGAAGCGGATCGCCGAGCGGATCGAGGCCGCGGTGGCCGAACGCTCGCGCGTCGCCTGACGGTTTCGCGCGGCGGTCTCCGCGGGCGTTTGGGCGGGGATCGGCGGACGTCAACGGCGGCTATCGAGGGCGGATCCGGGTGGCCGCGACTGTAGTCGTGGCGGATTTTGGAGCTAATTTCCTTCACTATCCGCCTCGACCCGCCGACAGCCCGCCGACAGCCCGCCGACAGCCCGCCGAAAGCGCACCGAAGACCCGCACGCCTCCTTCGCGGCTGTCGTTCGTCGACCGGGCGCCGATCGCGTACCTTTCCGCGCAACACCATGAAGCGCGTCCGTCTTGACAGCCTCCTCTCCGACCGGGGGATGTTCCCCTCCCGCAGCCGCGCCGCCGCGTCGGTGCTGGCCGGTGAGGTGCTGCTGCTGCCCGAGCGCCGGCGGGCCGAGAAGCCGGGCCAGCTCGTGCCCGACGACGTGGAGCTGGAGGTGGCCGACGCCCCGGCGTTCGTCTCGCGGGGCGGAGTCAAGTTGGCCAACGCTCTTGACGCCCTCGACCTCGACGTAGATGGTCGCCGGGCGCTCGACGTCGGTGCGTCCACCGGCGGTTTCACGGACTGCCTGCTCAAGCGCGGGGCGGCGCATGTGGTGGCCCTCGACGTTGCCTACGGGCAGCTGGACTGGTCGCTGCGCTCCGACGACCGCGTCACGGTCATCGAGCGCGCCAACGCGCGCGAGACGCGGCGCGGGGATCTTCCGTACGCCCCTGACCTCATCGTCATCGACGTGTCGTTCATCTCCGTGGCGAAGGTGCTCCCGGCGATCCTCGCCTGCGCCGCGGAGCGCTTTGACTGCCTGGCCATGATCAAGCCGCAGTTCGAGGTCGGCCGGGCCGGGGTGGGCAAGGGCGGGGTGGTCCGCGACGCCGGTCTGCGGCGCGGGACGCTCGTCGCCGTCGGGGGGGAGGCGCGAGAGCTGGGCGCCACCGTGCTGGGCTACGCCAGCTCGGGCCTGCCCGGGCCCAAGGGCAACCTCGAGACGTTCGTGTGGCTGGCCGAGGCCGGCCGCGACGGCGGCCTGACCGACCTTGAGGCCGCCGCCCGAGAGGTGGAGCCATGAGGCAGATCCGCAGCGCCACCGTGTTCACCCATCGCCGGCCCGCCGAGACCGACCCGGCCCTGAGGACGCTCATCGAGCTTGCCCACGAGGCCGGGGTGACCCTCCGCTTCGACCCGGAGGAGACCGAGAAGCACCAGATCCAGGATGGTCCGTTCGTGGAGCGCAACGCGCCCCTGGACCCCCACGTGGACATCTGCTTCGCACTCGGCGGCGACGGGACGATCCTCAACGCGTTGCGCCGCTACGCCGGCACCGACGTGCCCGTATTCGGGATCAACTTCGGCGAGATGGGGTTTCTGGCCACGGTTGACCGCGAGGAGGCCTGGGCCGGATCGCTGCGGGCGCTGGCCGGCGATTTCGAGGTGCTCTCGCTGCCGGGCATCGAGGTCTCCGGCGCCGGCACAAAGGCCCTGGCCATCAACGACGTCTCCATCCACCGCCAGCCGGGCAAGCGGGTGGCCGACCTCGAGTACTCGGTGGGCGGCGACGATGTCGGCCGGGTGCGCTGCGACGGCCTCGTGGTGTCCACGCCGGCCGGGTCCACGGGTTACAACCTGGCCAACGGCGGGCCGGTGATGGCGTGGGGCGTCCACGGCTACGTGGTCTCGTTCATCTCGCCGCATTCGCTGACGGCGCGGACGCTGGTCGTCGCGCCCGGCGACCGGCTGCGCGTGCACAACCGCTCCCAGGAGGAGCCGGTGGAGGTCACCGTGGACGGGCGCCCCGTCGGCGCGCTGGAGGCCGGCGACCGGATCGAAGCGCGTTTCGTGATCGACCAGGGCGCGCTGGCCCAGGTACCCGGGACCACCTTCTATCACCGGCTGCGCCAGAAGTTCGGGCGCATGGCAACGCCGCTGTAACGGTCCCCAACCCACCCGGATTTCCGTCCTGCGCGCCTGGTAGACCCGTGTCGTGCTTCATGAGTTGCGCGTCGAGAACCTGCTGTTGATGGAGCGCGCCGAGCTGCGCCTGGCGCCCGGCCTCAACCTGCTCACCGGAGAAACGGGCGCGGGCAAGACGCTGCTCGCCCATGCCCTTGACCTGCTGCTCGGCGGTAAGGCACGTCGGGACATCGTGCGCCCCGGCGCGCGCGAGGCGTACGTCGAGGGTGTGTTCGACCTGCCGCCGGCGCTGGCGGGCTCCGAGCGGCTGCCCTCTGACGCTGAGGAGATCGTGCTCGCCCGCCGGGTGTGGCCCGACGGCCGGACCCGGGCGTACGTGTGCGGCCGTGCCGCCACCCAGGCCGACCTGCAGGAGCTCGGCAGCCGCGTGCTGTCCTTCTACGGCCAGCATGAGCACCGCAAGCTCATGCTCTCAACCGCGCAGCTCGAGCTGCTCGACGCCTACATCGGCGACAGCCAGCAGGCCCTGCGCACGGACCTGCATGGGGCCTATGAGCGGGTGCGCGAGCTCCAGGGCCGCGCCGCCGAGCTCGGGGAGCTGGCCGGTGCGCGCGACCGCGAGCTGGACCTGCTGACGTTCGAGCTTTCAGAGATCGAGGCCGCGGCGCCCACCGAAGCCGAGCAGGCCGCCCTGACCGCAGAGCGTGACCGTCTGCGCCACCAGGAGGCGCTCGTGCACGCCGCGACCGTGGCGGCGCACAACCTGACGCCGGACGCGGGCGTGGGAGCGACCGAGCTGCTGGCCGAGGCGGCCGGCCAGCTCGACCAGGTCGCCGCCGTGGACGCGCGGCTCGAGGACCTGGCCCAGCGCCTGGAGACGCTGCGCTACGAGAGCGAGGACGTCACCGCCGAGCTGCGCGGGTATCTCGCCGGGTTCGAGGGTGCCGAGGACGCCGCCGGCCGGCTGGAGCAGGTGGAGGAGCGCCTGGCGCTGCTGGCGCGACTGGAGCGCAAGCACGGCGGCACCATCGCCGACGTGCTCGCCTATGCCGAGCGCTGCCGGGCGCGCCGCGACGAGCTGGAGAACGCCGACTCGGCGCTGGAGACGATCGAGACCGACCTTCAGCAGGCGCGAGGTACGCGCGACGCGATCGCCGGTCGCCTGGGCAAGGCGCGGCGCAGCAAGGCCCCCAAGCTGGCCGCCGCCGTGCGCACGCGACTCGCCGAGCTGGCCATGGCCGACGCGCGCTTCGAGATCGAGCTCTCGCCGCGCCCGGACGGCTGCGGGCCCCGTGGCGCGGACGCCATCGAGATGCGGATCGCCGCCAATGCGGGAGGCCCGCTGGGCCCCCTGCGCGAGGTCGCCTCCGGCGGCGAGCTGTCGCGGGTGATGCTCGCGCTGCTCAGCGTCGCCCACGGGATCTCCGATTCCGCCCGGGCGGCGCGGGGTGAGGCGGGGTCGATGCTGGTCTTCGACGAGATCGATGCCGGCATCGGCGGCCACACCGCGCGGGCGGTGGGGGAGCACCTGCGGGCCCTGTCGGCGGGGCGCCAGATTCTCTGCATCACCCACCTGCCCCAGGTCGCGGCGCTGGCCGACCGCCACTTCACGATCGTCAAGGACGGCTCGGTGACCCCGGCAACGACCACGGTGACCGCGCTGGACGGCGACGCGGTGGTCTCCGAGCTGGTCCGGATGCTCGGCTCCGGATCTGATGACCGGGCCGCCAACGAGCACGCCCGCGAGCTCCTGCGGGCCGCGTGAGACCGGTCCCGCCCACCCAGCCGCCGCGCCCGGACACCCCCGACGGACGATTTGGCGCCAGCCTCAGGCAGGCTTTGCTCGCTATGAGCGGGCAACTTGGGCGCCGGCGCCGAAGCCGCCGAACCCCTCGATAGACTCGTTCCCAGTCGATGGCACACGGCGAGACGCGCTTCATCTTCATCACCGGCGGGGTTGTTTCCTCGCTAGGCAAGGGCATCGCCGCCGCCTCGATCGGGCGACTCCTGGTGGCGCGCGGCCTGTCGGTCCAGCTGCAGAAGTTCGACCCGTACATCAACGTCGACCCCGGCACGATGTCGCCCTACCAGCACGGCGAGGTGTTCGTGACCGAGGATGGCGCCGAGACCGATCTCGACCTCGGGCACTACGAGCGCTTCACGGACGCCAACACCAGCCGGGCGTCCAACGTCACCGCCGGCGGGATCTACAACACCGTCATCCGCCGCGAGCGGCGCGGGGACTATCTGGGGGCGACCGTCCAGGTCGTGCCCCACATCACCAACGAGATCAAGCAGCGGGTCAAGCTGATGGCCGACTCGTCGGACGTCGACTTCGTGATCACCGAGATCGGCGGCACGGTCGGCGACATCGAGTCGCTGCCGTTCCTGGAGGCGATCCGGCAGTTCCCGGTGGACGTCGGCCGGCGGCGGTGCATGTTCATCCACCTGACGCTGGTCCCCTACATCGGCCACGCCGGAGAGCTGAAGACCAAGCCCACGCAGCACTCGGTCAACGAGCTGCGGCGCATCGGTATCGCGCCGGACATGGTCGTGTGCCGCTCCGAATCGGAGTTGGGCACCGACATCCGCTCGAAGATCGCGCTCTTCGCCAGCCTGCCGGTGGAGGCGATCGTCTCGGCCTACGACGTGTCCGACGTCTACCGCGTCCCGCTCGTCTTCAACGACCAGGGCGTCGACGACTTCATCCTCTCCGAGCACTTCGGCCTCGACGTCGGCGCGCCGGACCTGAGCGGCTGGGAGGCGACCACCCGCCGGGCCGCCGAGGCCAGACGCAAGGCGCGGATCGCGCTGGTGGGCAAGTACGTGCAGCTCGAGGACGCGTACCTGTCGGTCGCCGAGGCGCTGCGCCACGCGGGTATCCACCACGATGCCGTGGTGGAGATCGACTGGGTGGACTCCGAGACCGTCGGCGACCCGGGGGTGGCCGAGCGCCTGCTCCAGGCCGACGGAATCCTCATCCCCGGCGGCTTCGGAGGCCGGGGGTGGGAGGGCAAGATCACCGCCGCACGGATCGCGCGCACCAAGCAGATCCCGTACCTGGGCATCTGCCTGGGGATGCATGTCGCCGTCAGCGAGTTCGCGCGCCACGTGGCCGGCATGGAGGGCGCCAACTCCACCGAGATGGACCTCGAGACGCCGTTCCCGGTCATCGATCTGCTGCCCGAGCAGAAGGAGATCGCCGACATGGGCGGCACCATGCGCCTGGGCGCCGACCCGGTCAAGCTGCACGACGGCACGCGGATCCGCGAGCTCTACGGCGACGCCGTCGTCTACGAGCGCCACCGGCATCGTTACGAGGTCAACAACCACCTGCGCCGTCGGCTGGAGAACGAGGGCCTCGTCTGCTCGGGGACTTCGCCCGACAACCGGCTGGTCGAGGCCATCGAGCTCTCACGCGACGACCATCCGTTCTACGTCGCCTCCCAATACCACCCGGAGTTCAAGTCCCGTCCCGAGCGCCCCGCACCGCTGTTCCGCGACTTCGTGGGCGCCGCACTGGAGTACGCCGAGGCCGGAGAGGACCAGGGCGCGTCCGCGTTATCGGAGGCGGACGCCGCCGCCAATCACGCGGCGTGAGGCGGGCCGCCGAGGCCGAGCGCGAGCGCCTGCACGCGACCTTCGCGGCGCTGTGCCGCCTCGAGAGCCCCTCCGGGCACGAGCGCGCCGTCGCCGACTGGCTCACCGAGCAGTTGCGCGCGCTGGGGCTCGAGGTCGACGAGGACGCCAGCGGCCCAGTGGTCGGGTCAGACGCCGGCAACCTGCTGGCGCGCATCCCGGGGCGCGGCGCGGGCAGCGTCCTGCTGTGCGCCCACATGGACACCGTGCCGCTGGCCGCCCCGGTGGAGCCGGTGCTCGTCGACGGGCGCTGGGAGAACGCCAACGACGGGATCCTCGGTGCTGACAACAAGACGGCGATTGCGGTCATCTTGGAGGTGGCCCGCCGCGCGACCGCTGCCGGCGAGCCGCCGCCGGTCGGGATCGAGCTCCTCTTCACCGTGTGCGAGGAAGTGTCGCTGCGCGGTTCGCGGGAGTTCGACGCGGCGCGGCTGCGCAGCGCGTTCGGCTTCGTGTTCGATCACGCCACCCCGATCGGCGAGATCGTCGTCGCCTCGCCCACCCACTACCGGATTCTCGCTGAGCTGCGGGGACGCGCCGCACACGCCGGTGTTCGGCCGGAGGTGGGCCGCAGTGCGGTGGTTGCCGCCGCCAACGCGATTGCCGCCATGCGCTTGGGCCGCCTGGACGCCGAGACGACCGCCAACGTCGGGCTCATCGACGGCGGCTCGGCGATCAACGTCATCCCGGAGCGATGCCGTATCGAGGCCGAGGTCCGCAGCCTCGACGCCGACCGGGCCGCGACTGTCAGCACCGAGCTCGTCGACCACCTGCAGGACGCCGCCAATGCCGGCGAGTGCGATCTGGACGTCAACGTCGAGCGGATGTTCGTGGGCTATCGCACCAAGGCCCGCGCGCCGCAGTTGGCGGTGGCCGAGCGGGCGCTGCGCGCGTGCGGCTACGCGCCCCGCCAGATCGACTCCGGCGGCGCCTCAGACGCCAACTCGTTCGAGCTGGCCGGCTTTGCCTGCACATGTCTGGCCGATGGCGTCGAGCACAATCATGAGCCCGGCGAGCGCGTCAGCGCGGCCGACCTCGAGATGATGCTCGACATCGCAATCACGTTGGTGGACGAAGCCGCCGCCGAGCTCGACGGAGCCGGCGCATGACCGGCTTTGAGGCCATCGGCTCTGAGGTCAAGTGGCGCGGGGCCGTCGTCACGGCCGGGGTCGAGCATTTCCGCCACGCCGACGGCGCCGTGGTCGCGCGCGACAAGGTCTGGCACCCGGGGGCGGTGGGGATCCTCGCCTTCGACGATGCCCACGTGTGGCTCACCCGCCAGCCGCGCGAGGCGGCGGGCATGATCGCGTCGCTGGAGATTCCGGCGGGCAAGCTCGACGTCCCCGGGGAGTCGCCGCTGGCCTGCGCCCAACGCGAGCTCGTCGAGGAGATCGGCAAGGACGCCGCGCGCTGGGAGGAGATCGAGGCCTTCTACACCAGCCCCGGTTTCAGCGACGAGCGCGTGTGGCTATTCCTCGCCACCGGGCTGACCGCCGCCCAGGAGCCCGCGGAGGGCGACGAGGACGAGCGGATCGAGATCGTCCCGTGGCCGCTGGACGACCTCGACGGCGCGCTGGCCGAATCAGAGGACTCCAAGACGCTCATCGCCTTGCTCTGGCTTGCCGCCCGCTTGGACGTGGGGGCTTCGGCGGCGGACTCGCGCCGCCTCTGACAGAGCCCGCCCAGCCGCAGGAGACGCCCCTCGGCGGGGCGAATACGGGTGCACATGGCCATCGCCGAGGCATCCGCGGTCCAGCGCCGGCTCACCGACCTGACGTTGGAGTTCCTGGCTGCGCTCGAGCTCGAGCGCGGGCTGTCTCGCAACACCCTGGAGGCCTACCGTTCAGACCTCCAGCAGCTCGGGCTCTTCCTGGCTCGCCGCGACCGCGACCCCCTCGACGTCACGCCCGCCGACCTGTCTGGCTTCATCTCCGAACTCGCCGACGGGCATGACGGCAAGCCGCCAGTGGCGCCGGCCACGCTGCAGCGCAAGATCGCCTGCCTGCGCTCCTTCTACCGCCACCTGCGCCGCGAGCAGATCATCGATCACGACCCCACGGCCGAGCTACGACCGCCGCGCTCGCGTGCCCGGCTGCCCAAGGTGCTCAGCCGCGACGAGGTCAACCGCCTTTTGGCCCAGCCGCAGGGAACGTCGTCCGCGGCGCTGCGCGACCGGGCTCTGCTGGAGACGATGTACGCCTGCGGCCTGCGCGCGTCAGAGGCGATCACCCTGGAGTTGTCGGAGATCGATCTGGAGGCGGGCATGCTGCGCGCCCGGGGCAAGGGCTCCAAGGAGCGGCTGGTCCCCATCGGCTCCAAGGCGGTGGCGACGTTGAGGTCCTACCTGGACCACGGGCGGCCGCGGTTGGTGGGCATCCGCGACGAGCCACACGTCTTCGTCAACCTGCGCGGCACGGGCCTCTCCCGCCAGGGCCTGTACCGGATCGTCCAGACCCACGCCCGCAGCGCTGGGCTGGAGCAGCGGATGAGCCCGCACACCCTGCGCCACACCTTCGCCACCCATCTACTGGCGGGCGGCTGTGATCTGCGCTCTCTGCAGGAGATGCTGGGGCACGCCGACATCGGCACCACCCAGGTCTACACCCACCTTTCCGCTGACCGGCTGCGCGACGTCTACTTCGACGCGCACCCGCGTGCCCAGATCGCCTCGGGTGCGTCGGTCCGGACTGTGGCGGGCTCCGAACAGTCGTGAGGCCATAGCGGGTGGGCCTTACGCACTTCGACGAGGCGCCCGCGCGCGACTACGCACTCGGCCACCTGCGCAACCGGTGGACGTTTCTGGGGGAGGCGGCGGGCTCGGAGACGGTCGGGGTGCGCCGGATCCAGATCGAGCCCGGCGGCTGGTCGACCCCGGCCCACGAGCACGGCCTGTCGGAGGAGATCTTCTACGTCCTGGCCGGGTGCGGCGTCTCGTGGCAGCGTGGGCACACCGCAGCGATCGGCGCCGGTGACTGCATCGTCTATCTGGCGCGGCGCGGAGAGCACACCCTGCGCGCCGATGAGCGGCTCGACGTGCTGGCCTTCGGCAGCCGGGAGTACGACGAGGCGCTGCGCCTGCCGCGCCTGGGCATCTCCACCTTGGGCGGCCGCGCCGTCGAGACCATTGCCGGGCCCGCCGACGGTACGCCGATCCAGTTCGTCCGCGAGGGCGAGCTCGGGCCTCCGGAGCTCCCTGAGCAGCCTGGCGCCCGGCCTCGGACCGTCGTCGGGCTCGATGACGTGGAGCCCGATGTGGTGCGCCGCGCGCGCGTCGCCCGCGCCCGCCGCGAGCTCGGCCGAGCCGCCGGCGCGAACCACACCTCGCTGAACTGGGTGCGGGTGGCGCCCGGCAAGCTCGCGCACCCCGAGCAATGCCACACCCTGGAGGAGAAGATCTTCGTCGTCCTGTCGGGCTCGGGCACGCTGCTGCTGGGTGACGAGGAGATCGCGGTCGGCCCGGGGCACGTGATCGCGCGTCCCGCGGGCACGGGCGTGCCCCATACGTTCCGGGCGGGAGCCGGCGAGGAGCTCACCTTTCTGGCCTACGGCACCCGCGAGCCCGGCGACCTCTGCTACTTCCCACGCTCGGGCAAGGTCGCGCTGCGGGGCCTGGGCCTGGTCGCCCGCCTGGAGGCAGCCGACTACTGGGACGGCGAGGACTAGCCTCGGGGCGGGGCCCTCGCGGAGGGCCACCCTTCGACCTGGGTGCCAGAATCACCGTGTGCGCACCGGAGCGAGGGCCGTGAGCGGTCGATGAGGCGCGCGTTCGTCGTCGTGCTCGACGCCTGTGGCGTGGGCGCCGCCGCGGACGCCGCCGAGTACGGCGACGCCGGTACCAACACCCTGGCCCACCTCGCCGAACATGTCGGTGGCCTCGAGCTGCCTGCGCTGGGGCGGCTGGGGCTGGGATCGATCCTCCCGCTGGCCGGACTGCCGCCGGCTCCGGAGCCGGTGCTGCACGGGCGCTTGGCGCCGCTCGGCCCCGGCAAGGACTCGACCGCCGGGCACTGGGGACTGATGGGCGTCGCCGCTCCCCAGCGGCCGCCCACCTATCCCGACGGCTTCCCCTCCGAGGTGATCGAGATCGTCCGTGCCTCCAGCGGCCGGGAGGTGATCTGCAACCGTCCCGACAACGGATTGAAGGCGATCGAGGACTTCGGCGCCGAGCACGTCGCCCATGGCGGGCTCATCGTCTACACCAGCCAGGATTCGGTGCTGCAGATTGCGGCCCACGTCGACGTCGTCGCCCCCGACGCCCTCTATGCCATATGCCGGCGGGTCCGCGATGAGATGACCGGTGAGCACGCCGTCGGCCGCGTGATCGCGCGGCCGTTCGCCGGCGCAGACGGCACGTTTGAGCGCACCGACGGCCGGCGAGACTACTCGCTGGCCCCACCGGGGCGCAGCTATCTGGAGGAGCTCCAGGGTCACGGCGTCCCGGTGCACTCCGTGGGCAAGGTGGGGCAACTCTTCGCCGGGGTGGGCATCGACGTCGAGCATCCGGGCGCGACCAACGCGCGCGCCCTGAACGAGACCACCGAGCTCATCTCAGGTCTCGACCACGGCCTCGTCTTCACCAACCTGATCGAGACCGACCAGGTGTATGGACATCGCCATGACTTCGACGGCTTCGCCGGGGCGCTGGGCCGCATCGACGAGTGCGTGGCGCGCTGGCTGGAGCTGTTGGGCGACGACGACCTTCTCGTGCTCACCGCCGATCATGGGTGCGACCTCACGTCGCCGCGCACCGATCACACGCGTGAGCAGGCGCCGCTGCTGGCGCGGTTCGCGGGTGACGGAGGCCGTCGCCACGACGGGCTCCTCGCCGATGTCGGCGCGAGTGTGCTGGCGTGGCTGGCCGGCGGCGCCGACGCGGGCGCGTTGCCCGGGCGCTCGTTCCTGTGAACCTGCGCGCCTTCCTTTAATAGACCGAGTGCCCGAGCTTCCCGAAGTCGAGACCATTCGCCGCCAGCTCGCGCCCCATCTGGAGGGTCGCACGTTGCGCGAGGTCGAGATCCTCGACGCCCGCTGGACCCGTCCGGACGCGCCGGGCCCCGTCCAGGACGCCCTGCGGGGCCGAGTGGTGCAGGAGGTGGGCCGTTCGGGGAAGTACATGGTCTGGAGCCTCAGCGGCGAGCTCCACCTGATCGTGAACCTCCGGATGACCGGCGCGCTCCTGTTCGATCCGCCCGTCGACCCGCCGCACACCCGTGTCCGCCTTGCGCTGGACGACGGCCATCGCGTCGTCTACAACGACCCCCGCCGGTTCGGCACCGGGCACCTCGTCGCCGGCGACGCCGCGCGCGACGCCTACCTGGGTGACCGCCTCGGGGTCGAGCCGCTGACGCCCGAGTTCACCGCCGCCTACCTGCGCACCCAGGCCCGGGGCCGGCTGGCGCCGGTCAAGTCCTTCGTGCTCGATCAGAAGCGCATCGCCGGCGTGGGAAATATCTACGCCGACGAGGCGCTGTTCCGGGCGCGCATCCATCCGCTGCGGCCGGCCGGCTCGTTACGGGGAGCGCAGCTGGCGGCGCTGCGCGAGGCGATCGAGCACGCGTTGACGGCCGGGATCGACGCCAAGGGGGCGACGATCGACGACTTTCGCCACGTCGACGGCGCCCAGGGATCCTTCCAGGACCTGTTCAACGTCCACCAGCGCGAGGGAAAGCCGTGCCCGGCGTGCGGGACGGCGATTCGTAAGCTCGTCGTCGGGGGACGGGGGACCTACGTGTGCGAGCGCTGTCAACCGCGACCGCGGTCCCAGGCGAACGCCGCCTCAGGCGGCGACCAGCTCTGACAGCGTGCCGGCGCGGTCGGCGGCCAAGAGCTCCTGGAATCCGCCGAGCGTGTCCCCGTCGATGACGATCTGGGGGAAGGTGATCATTCCGGTGAGCTCGGAGAGCTTGGCGCGGCCGTCCGGGTCGCGTGCCAGATTGATCTCCTGGTACTCGATCGAGCGCTTGGCCAGAAGGGTCTTCGCGCTCGTGCAGTACGGACAGAAGTCCGTGGTGTAGACGGTGACCTGCTTCATTGCTTCATTAAGTATAGCCCGAGGGTGGCGATGGCCGGCCCGCTGAGGACCGAGGCGATCGTCCTGCGGTCGATTCGCTACGGCGAGGCCGACCGCATCCTTCATCTCTATACCCCGGATCGCGGTCGCTTGAGCGCGATCGCCAAGGGCGCCCGCCGCGCTCGCAGCCGCTTCGGCGCCCGGCTGGAGCCGTTCTTCCACATCCGCGCGGTGCTGCACGAAGGGCGAAGCGAGCTCCTCACGGTCACCGGCGTCGACACGGTCACCGCGCACCGGCGGCTGCGCGAGCACGCCGCCACGCTCGACACCGCCGCGCGGGCCTGCGACGCCGTGACGCGGCTGTTCGAGACCGGCGACCCCCATCCCGAGGTCTTCCGGCTGCTGGCCAACGAGCTGGGCCTGCTGGAGGCCGACCCGGCGCATGCGCGGCCCGGCAACGGGCTGGCCTTCCGCCTCAAGCTGCTGCTGGCGGCGGGCATCGTGCCCCAGCTCGCCGCCTGCGCGGTATGCGGGGAGACCGAGCACCTCAACGGGTTCTCGGGCGCCGCCGGGGGGGTCGTCTGCACCGCGTGCGAGGCCGCGGCCTTCTCGCTCTCCGAGGACGCCTACCGCTTCCTGGTCGGCGCGCTGGGCTCGCCGCTGGCCCAGGCGCCCGACGGGTCCGAGCTCACCCTGCGCCAGGTGGAGCGGGCGATCGGCGACACTGCCGAGCACCATGCCCACGTACGCCTTCGCCCGCTGCTGGCCGCCTGACTGTCGCAACGCTGTGACATAGACTCCAGCGCCGCCCACCACGGTGTCAGAATCGGTGTGTGAGCGAGCAGACGATGACCTCGGGGTACCAGCATCCGACCGGGCCGGTCGCCGACCGGTTCGCCGAGCGCATCCGGGCCCGGGAGGAGGCCGACCTCTCACCGCTGGCCACGCGCTCCTACCCGGTGGCGCGCCGCCACCCCGAGAGCGACTGCGGCCTGCGTACCCCGTTTCAGCGTGACCGTGACCGGATCGTGCACTGCAAGGCGTTTCGCCGGCTCAATCACAAGACCCAGGTGTTCGTGGCGCCGACCGGCGACCACTACCGCACCCGGTTGACCCACACGCTCGAGGTCACGCAGATCTCGCGCACGGTGGCTCGGGCGCTGGCGCTCAACGAGGACCTGTGCGAGGCCATCGGACTCGGGCACGACCTCGGCCATCCTCCGTTCGGCCACGTCGGCGAGGACGCGCTGGATCGCTGCCTGCGCGAGCGCTTCGGCAGCGGCTTTCGCCACTACGAGCATTCGCTGCGCGTCGTCGACATCCTGGAGCGCGAAGGGCGTGGGCTGAACCTCACCCAGCCGGTCCGCGACGGCATCGTCAACCACTCCGGCCGCTCGGCCCAGCCGGCGACGCTCGAGGGCAAGATCGTGCGGCTCATGGACCGCGTCGCCTACATCAACCACGACATCGACGACGCCGTGCGCGCCGGGGTCCTGTCCACCGGCGACCTGCCGGTGGGGCCGATCGCGATCCTGGGCGAGACCGGTGTGCGGCGCATCGACACGCTCGTCCACGACCTGGTCGAGCACTCCGATGCCGCCGGCGACATCGTCCAGGGCGAGCTCATCGGCGGCGCGATGTCCGCACTGCGCGACTTCATGTTCGAGCGCGTCTACCTGGGGCCGGTGGCGACGCGCGAACACGTCAAGATCAACCGCGTGATCGACGTGCTCTTCGCCCACTACTGCGATCACCCGCAGGAGATCCCGCCCTCGCTCGCCGACGGGGAGCTCTCCGTCCGGGTCACCGACTATCTGGCCGGGATGACCGATCGCTTCTGCATCCGGGTCTTCGAGCGGCTCAGCGTCCCGGACTCCTTCGCGCAGTGAGCCGCTACACCGCCGACTCGCGCGACCGCGTGTTCGACGCGGTGGACATGGTGGGGTTGATCTCGACGCGACTGTCGCTGCGGCGCGCCGGAGTCAACAGCTACTTCGGGCTCTGCCCCTTCCACGATGAGCGCACCGAGTCGTTCCACGTCCGGTCCGAGGAGAAGCACTACCACTGCTTCGGCTGCCAGGAGTCCGGCGACCCGTTTGACTTCGTCATGCAGACCGAGGGCCTTGACTTCAAGGCGGCGATGGAGTCGCTGGCTGACCGCTTCGGTGTGCAACTGGAGACCGAGGACGAGGATCCCGGCGCCGCCGAGCGCCGCCAGCGTCGCGAGCGCCTGCACGCGCTGCTTGACCGCGTGACCACCTATTACGCCCGCTACTTGTGGGAGGCGGGCGAGGCCCAGGATGCCCGCGAGTACCTCCTGGGCCGAGGGCTGACCGAGGAGACCCTCAAGGAGTTCCGGGTCGGGTACGCGCCCAGCGCCTGGGACCGTGTGCTGATGGCCTCCCGGCGCGCCGGCTACTCCGACGAGGAGCTGCTGGCCACCGGCCTGGCCCAGCGCTCGCGCGCCCGCCCGGGCAGCATCTACGACCGGTTTCGCGGGCGGGTCATGTTCCCGGCCGCGGACGCGCGCGGGCGCGTGCACGGCTTCGGAGCGCGGCGCATGCGCGAGGAGTCCGACGCGCCCGGGCCGAGCGCCAAGTACCTCAACACCTCCGACGGCGAGCTCTACCACAAGCGCGAGGTGCTGTTCGGCATCGACCTGGCCCGCGCACCCGCCGCCAAGGCCGGGCGGATGATCCTCGTCGAGGGCTACACCGACGTCCTGGCCCTGCACCAGGCCGGCATCCGCAACGCCGTGGGGATCATGGGCACCTCGCTCACCGAGGAGCAGATCCGGGAGTTGGAGCGCGTGGTCAAGGTGCTGGAGCTGTGCCTGGACGCCGACCGGGCCGGTCAGGAGGCCATGCTGCGCGCCTCTCGCCTGGCCGCCGGCCGCGACCTGGAGCTGCGCGTCGTCCCGTTGCCCGAGGGCACGGACCCCGCAGATCTGATCGAGCGCGACGGCGCCGAGGCTCTGGTCTCCCTGGTGCGGAGCTCGGCGCCGTTCGTCGTCTTCAACGTCGAGCGCATCTTGGAGAGCGCGGATACGCGCAGCGCCGAGGGCCGCGACCGCGCGCTGTCTGACCTGCGCCCCGTGCTCAACGAGATGGGCGCGAGCGTCCTGCGCGACGACCTCGTGCGCCGCGTCGCCGGACGCCTGGAGTTGACCGAGGGCCGGCTGGCCACGCTCCTGAGCAGGGGCGGGTCGGCGGGCGGTGTGGTGCGCGCCGGTCGTCCCGGGAATGGCTCGGGCTCTGCGGGGGGTGGACCGACCGGCGGGCCGGTACAGGGCGTACGCGGCGAGCGCCTCTTCCTGGCGCTGTGCGTCGCCCTGCCCGACGCCGGCGCCACGCTCCTCGCCGACCTCGACGTCGACGAGGTCCTCACCAGCACCGCCCTGCGTCGCGCCGCGCGCCACCTCGCCCAGCACCTCCGCGCCCCGTTGGCCGAGTTACCCGAGGGCGACGAGGAGTTCGCCCGCACGATCGGCGGCCTGGTCGAGCTCGCCGGGCGCGTCCCGGATCCCAGCAACGACCGCCTGGAGCACGCCCGTCTCATCCTCGACCTCGAGCGCCTGGACCGCGCCATCATCCGCGCCCGCACCGAGGGCGAGGGCAGCAGTGATCTGGCTCGTCAGCGCGAGGTGGTCCGCGACGCGATGCGCGAAGCCGTGGCGCGGCTTGAGAAGACCCTCTGAGCTGGTCGTCCGTCGGCGTTCGGCAGGAGTGAGTGGGCTTGCCTCCCAAAGTCAGCTGAAACTTGGCCGCTAGAGCCGCTCGAGGCGGGGTCTTGGGAGATCCCCCGCCCGACCTCGCGGGCGACGGCCCCCTTGAGCCCGATCGAGCCCCGCTAAAGATCGACGCCGAGGTTCCGAGTACAGTTGGCGAGCGACCTGTGAAGGCAGCTCGATACCCGATCCGGGGTAGCTCAATCGGCAGAGCATTCGGCTGTTAACCGAAGGGTTGTGGGTTCGAGTCCCACCCCCGGAGCTCCCGCACCTACCACCTCCGCCCGTCCATGAAGCTCTAGGTGTGCTACGGGACTTGGACGGGCCGGCGACGGCTGAGCGCCGGGCAGACAGACGCCGGGGCGACCCATGGGCCGCCCCGGCGAGAACCTGCCTATGGTGAACCGGCCCGTGCCGCTACGAGCCGGAGCCCACCGCCGACGAGGGGACGATCAGGCTCAGGAGCCCGGCCGCCTGCCCCGGCGCGACGATCTGCTGGCCGGCGAGGTTGTTGATCGTTCCGGCGAGCTCGTTGGACAACTCGATGCCCAGGCCGTTGAGGTCCAGCGCGCCGTTAGGGAGCGCCGCGGCCAGGAGCTTGTTGGTGTCGATGTCAAATGCCTTGACCTCGGGCCCGCCGTTGATCGACAGGTACAGGCCCGACGAGCCGTCAACGCCGGTGCCGATCTGGAGCACTGGATCTGAGAGGGTGGCGGAGACGGTGCCATTGCTCAATGAGATGCCGCCGTCGAGGGGCACGGAGGCGGTGAGGACTCCGTTGTCGAAGCCCGCGCTGGCCGCCGGCAACCCTCCTGTGCCCGGCAGGGTGCCACCGGAGCCGTCGAGGATCGGCAGGGTGACCCCGCTCAGCCCGCCGAGAACGGTGCCGGCAGCAGGCCCAAGCGGCGTCGCGCTCAGCCCGCTGTCCTGCAGGGCGGTCTCCAGCGCCGGGGTGAATGACAGGGCGACGCCGGGTGACGAGGAGCCGGGAGCGCTCCCTGAGTTGCCGCCGGGCGGCGGCGGAGTGGTCACCAGCTTGGCGCCGCTGGTGAGTGTCAGCGAGAAGGAACCAAGCTTCTGGTTGGCCTTGAACGTCTTGTGCTTGAGCCCCTTGTTCAGCCGAGAGGCGGCCTTCTTGGAGAGCTTGGCGGTAAGGCCGGAGACCGTCTCCTTGTTGCCCTTCATCTTCACCTTGACCTTGCCGGTCAGGGTGAGAAGAGTGACCTTCTTCTTGCCGAAGAACGCGCTCAGCGTGGCGGTGGACTTCTTGCCCTTCACGGTGCGCTTGAAGCCGAGCTTGGTGAGCTTCACCGAGCGCTTGCCGCGCACGAAGCGCGTCACGCCCTTGTAGTTGACGTTGCCGCTCGTGTTGGAGAAGTTCCACTTGCCTCCCTTCTCGGGGAAGGTGGCGTTGTTGCCCTTGCGCTTCGCGGGCTTGTTGGTCTTCAGCGCGATGTGGTTCTTCTTCAGCGCCTTCTTGGTCTGCTTGTTGAGCGTGACCGTCGCCTGGTCGCCCTTGCTGGACTTCAAGGTGACCTGTTGGGTGGCGGCGAGCGCGGATGAGGCCGACCACAAGCCCAGCGCCACGAGGGCGAGGACGAGAGAAAATCGAGATGTAAGACGCGGCATGACGTCCTTCCTGGGTTGCCCCTTTAGTTGCCTTAGACGCCAGTTGCTCTGAATTTCGGTGTCTCAATCTGCGCCTCAACAAACGTGCGATGACGATGTTTACGCAAGCCTGCGTAAAGCCACAAAAGCTCGGCCGAAATGGTGAGATTTGCGTCAGCGCGCCGCGAGTTGCTCGACGAGGTCGGCGGCTCGCGCCGGCCCCGGATGCCGAGCGGCCCATGCACCCAGCTCGGCCGCTCGCTCGCCAAGATCCGCGCGACCCAGCGCTCGCCGCGCTGCCAAGCGGAGGGTCCCCGGGGCAAGCAGTGGCCATGGGAGGCGGACACCGGCGCCGGCCCAGTCCACACGGGCGGCGTTCTCGGCCATATCGCCGACGTGTGGCACGGCGAGCGCGCGGCACGATGACGCCAGGGCCCGGACCAGGGTGCCGTGCCCAGCGTGACAGATGACCAGCGCACAACGGGGCATCGTCTGCGCGTAGGAGAGCCATTCCACGAGCCGAGTGTTGGCCGGCACCCTCACCGGATCGGCCAGCGGGCGCCGGTTCCACGTCGCCAGCACGCGCACCGGCTCTCCGGCCAGTCCGGCCAGCGCCGCGCGCAGCAGCCGGTGCTCGGGATCCTGTGCCGTCGAGGGCGCCACCAGGACCAACGGCGCGTCGCCGGGCGGTGGCGCCACCTCCTCAAACGGCGGCTCCCACATCAGCGGCCCCACCACGTGCACATGCGCTGGCCACCGACGGGGGTACTCGAGGTGGGGCAGGGTGCCGACCATCGTCAGCTGCGTGCTCAGGCCGCCGTGCAACCGGTCGACCGGCGGCAGCCCCAGCCGCCGGCGGGTGTCGTTGAGCTCGGCGCGGCCGCGCTCGAGGCCTGAGCGGACCGGCCGCTCAAAGGCGCGCCATAGCGTCCGGCCCGCAGCGGTTCGCGGCAGTCGCGCCCCGAACGCGTAGGGTGGGAAGCCCGGCTCCATCACCGGATAGACATGGGGGATCAGCGTTGCCACCGGCACCGACTCAAGCTCGCCGGCGAGCGCCGGGGCCAGCGTGAGGATGTCGTGGACGACCACATCGGGACGGGCCGCCGCCACCGCCGGGCGCGTCTCGGCGGTGGCCCTGACCACCGCCTCGTAGGGTCCCAGCGGCTGCTCGGTGGTCGGGAAGGTGGGGTACTCGGGCGCGGCGACGAAGCGCATCCCGTGGGCCTCCACCGGCTCCCGCCAGCGGCTCCAGGTCTCGTAGGTGACCTCATGGCCCCGGGCGACGAGCTCAGCGCCCAGGGCGAGCATGGGAAAGGCGTGGCCGGGCTGGCCGAACGCGCCGAGGAAGATGCGCAGCGGCTCTCGGCCGCTCACGTCGACGGCACGGTCACGGTCAGGACGCAGGCCGAGTCAAGACTCAGGCCGCCAGTTCGGCCACCGCGCGCAGCTGCGCGATCCGGTCCTCACGCGTGAATGCCATCGGCATCACCATCAGCGTGCCCACGCCGGCGTCGCGGAAAGCGGCGATGCGGTCGCGCACCGCGTCGGGCGGGCCGCACAGCGAGATCATGTCGACGAGCTCGTCGGGCAGCGCGGCGGCGGCCTCCTCCTTCTTGCCGTCCAGGTAGAGATCCTGGACGGTGCGCGCGGCGTCCTCAAATCCGTAGCGCTGCACGAGGTTGTTGTAGAAATTCTGCTTGCGCGAGCCCATGCCACCGACGTACAGCGCGAGACCGGGCCGCATCATGTTGCGACCCAGCTCCCGGTCCTCGGTCACGAACGCCGACACCGTGGGCGCGATCTGAAAGCCGTCGAGCGAGCGCCCGGCGCGGTCGGCGCCCTCCTGCAGCAGCTCGCGGAAGTGGCCGACGAACTCGGGGGAGAAGAAGGTGGGGATCCACCCGTCGGCGATCTCGCCGGCCAGCGCGGTGTTCTTGGGGCCGATCGCCGCCAGGTAGATGGGGATCCGCTCCTGCACGGGGGTGATCATCAGCTTCAGCGCCTTGCCGGGTCCGTCGGGGAGGGGCAGCTCCAGCGTCTCGCCCTGGAACTCCAGACGCTCGCGGGCCAGCGCCTTGCGCACCACCGCGACATATTCGCGGGTGCGCTGCAGCTGGCGCCCGAAGCGCTGGCCGTGCCAGCCCTCGGCCACCTGGGGCCCCGACGAGCCGATTCCCAGCACCATGCGCCCGCCGGACAGCTCGTCGATCGTCGCCGCGGTCATCGCGGTCATCGCCGGCGATCGGCCCGGCATCTGGAAGATGGCCGAGCCCAGCTTGATCGAGGTGGTCCCGGCGGCCAGCCAGGCCAGCACGGTCGCGGCGTCAGAGCCGTAGGCCTCGGCCGTCCACACGGAGTCATAGCCCAGTCGCTCGGCCTCCTGGACCACGTCGAGCTGCTCCTCAGGGCCCATGCCGAAGCCCCAGTAGCCAACGTTCACTCCGAGCTTCATGTGCAAGGTTCCTTTCGTCGCAGGGGATCGCTTGAGGGCCTCGACGTCGGTGAGTTACAGTGGCGCGGCCGCTCACCCATCGGGCGGCACAGGCTATGCGAACTCGGCGCCGAGCGACCATCGAGGACCTCCGACAGGCGATCGACTGCCTGCCCCGCCACACCCGGATCGCCATGCTGGACGGGATCGCAGGCAACGACATCATCGTCGGGGCCTACTCGTCCGGCGATGGCATCTGCCCGATGCTGGCGGCCTATCGCAACGGCGGCCGGACGAGCCTCATCGCCTTCGCACAGGCCTGGGACCGGGTCGCCTTCCGTGGCCAGCGCGATGCTCGCGTCCGCCGGGCCACCGAGCGCGAGCTGCTCATCCTCAAGTCCCATCTCGAGGCGAGCTTGCTCGAGGACGACGTCCCGTCCGGCGAGCTGGTCGGCGCCCGGCGCGAGCACGAGGCGCTGATGGCCCGCCGGAACGACGCGCGCGTCGTCCGCCGCTACGACGACGCCGGCCTCATGGACCGGCTCAAGGACGCCCGCGCCGAGGCGCAGCGCGACGAGCCGGCACTCGTCTAGACCGGCAGCCCCGCCGGCACCGAACCCGGCGCCTGGAAGATGATCTCCGGGATCACGCAGCCGGGGGTGAGGCGCAGGAGCATCCGCACCGCCTCGGCGACGTCGGTGGCCTGGATCATGTCCGCGGCGGCGACGCTCTGTTTGATGAAGTCGGTCATCGCGGTGTCGACAAAGGCCGGGCACAGTGCGGTGGACTTGATGCCCTCCGTGCCGAGCTCCTTGTTCATCGACTCGGTGAAGCCGACGACCGCGGCCTTGGTGGCCGAGTAGACCGACAGCCATGGCTCGCCGGACTTGCCGGAGATCGAGGACGTGTTGACCACCAGCGCGTTGCGGTGCTCGGCCCCGGCCGCCCGCAGCAGGGCCGCGGCCTCGCGGTAGAAGAGGATGACCGAGCGCAGGTTGACCGCCAGCTGCATGTCTAGGCGCTTGGTCTCGATGTCAGCGACGAGTGCGCCGACGCCCACGCCGGCATTGTTGACGAGCACGTCGAGACGCCCGAAGCGCTCGCGATGCTCGGCCACCACCTGCACCACGGTCTCCTCGGAGGCCATGTTGCCGGCGACCTGCGCCACCTCGCCGCCACCCGCCGCCAGTTGCTCGGCTGCCTCGGCGAGCTTGTCCGGCCGCCGGGCGGCCACGGTCACCCCGTAGCCCTCCTGCACCAGCATGGCCGCGATGGCCAACCCGATCCCGCTCGAACCTCCCGTCACGATTGCCGCGCGCTCCGCCATCGACTCCTCCTCCGCCTCGAACTTGCTCAGGTCAGGCCGGAATCCAATCAGGCGCGCGCCTGCGGCGCAGCGATACTTGCTCCAGTGAGCGACGCCACCGTGGCACAGCACCCGTCCGACGAGCCACCCCCGCCCGGCCCGGCGGATGCTGCGCGCGCGGCGCCGGACCCGCCCAGTGGCTCTCCCGATCCGGTGTCCGAACGTCGGACGACCCCGGTCGAGCTGCTCTGGGATCTGGTCTTCGTCTTCGCCGTCACGGAGGTGACCACGCTCTTCGCGCACGACACCAACTGGGCGCGGTTGGGAGAGGCGATGATCGTGCTGGCGCTGGTGTGGTGGGCATGGTCGGCATTCGTGTGGGCGGCCAACGCCCAGGAGGAGGAGTCGCGAACGCTGCGAGCGTGCCTGCTGGCGGGCACCGTGCTGATCTTCATCGTGGGCCTGGCGGTGCCCAACGCCTTCGGACGCACCTCGCTGCTGTTCGCCATCGCGTACGCGCTGGTGCGCTTCCTGCACCTCGGCGTCTACATCGACGCCACGCGCCGGGGTCACGCCGGGATGGCGGCGATCCTCGGCTTTGCCGTCACCGTCGCGATCGGGATGGTGTTGCTCGTGGCCGGCGCGCTGACGCACGGCTGGGCCCGTGCCGTTCTGTGGCTGCTGGCGCTCGCCATCGACTACGCCGGCCCCGCATGGCTGACCCGCGAGCGCCTGCGCGGACTGCAGCAGGTCGCCGTCTCCCACTTCGCCGAGCGCTACGGGGCGTTCGTGATCATCTGCATCGGCGAATCGATCGTCGCCGTCGGCGTGGTCATCGCCGAACGGCCGCTCACTCCGGGGTTGGTGATCGCCGCCGCCCTGCCGGTGGTGACGGCGGTGGGCATGTGGTGGACGTACTTTGACCGCACCGCTGACCGGGCCCAGGAGAGGCTGCGCGTGCATGAGGATCCGGTGCTGGCCGCCGCCGACGCCTACAGCTACATGCACCTGATCATCGTCGCCGGGATCATCATCTTCGCCGGCGGGGTCAAGCTCGTCGTCCACAACTCGGTATCGGCGCCCATGCCCGACGCCGGCCGGCTCGCGATGTGCGGTGGGGTGGCGCTCTATCTGATCGGGCTGGCCGCCTTCCGGCTGCGGATCCTGGGAGAGCGCTCCTACGGGCGCCTCGCGGTGGCGCTCGGCCTGGTCGTCCTCTTCGCCGCCGGCGGCGGCCTGCCGGCGTGGGCGATCGGCGCGGGGATCGCGGCGCTGGTGGGAGCCTTGTGCGCCGGTGAGGCGCTCATGGTCGCATCCGGGGAGGGCGCGTCGGTCAGGACCGCATCGCCTCGCGCCGAGCGCGCGGGTTGACCAGTGGGGTCAGCGACCGCTCGAGTTGGGGGCGCAGGTGCTCGTGCATGCGCGGCAGCTTGAGCGACTCGCCGAGGTGGTTTGGGTCCTCATCGACCGCGAAGCCGGGGGAGAGGGTCGCGATCTCGAACAGGACCCCGCGCGGCTCGCGGAAGTAGATCGACCTGAAGTAGTCGCGATCGCGCACGTCGGTGACCATCACACCCGTGTCGCGCACCCGCCGCTGCCAGTCGGGCTGATCGGCGTCCGGGCAGGCCCAGGCGATGTGATGGACGGTGCCGGCGCCCTGACGCCCCGCGTCGGCCGGTGGATCGTCGTAGGCCCATTCGAAGTGGCGGTGCTCGCCCGTGAGGCGATAGCCGCCCTCTCCGAGCGCGTCGAAGCCCAGCGTGTCGGTGAGCAGCGGCGCCGGCCCGGCGGCGGCGCGTCCGTAGGCGCGGGCGCCCTGGAGTCCGATCAGGGCGTGCTCGGAGGGGATCTCGGGATGGATGGCGACCAGCGGCGGGTTGCCGGAGGCGGCGACCACCAGCTCGAAGGCCAGACCGTCGTAGTCGGTGAAGCGCAGCGCGACCTCGTCGCGCTCACATGCCACGCCCGCGGCCTCGAGCCGCTCCGCCCAGAAATCGAGCGCCGCCGGAGCGGCCACCCCCAGCTGCAGCGTGTGGATCATGCCCGCGCCCGGGCGGCCGCGGGCCGCGCCCGCGAACTCAAACCAGGTGAGGATCGACCCGGGACTCCCTGTCTCGTCGCCGAAGTAAAGGTGGTAGGCCTCGGGTGCGTCGAAGTTGACGGTCGTCTTGACCAGGCGCAGCCCCAGCAGGTCGGCGTAGAAGTCGACGTTGCGCTGCGCCTCCCCGGTGATCATGGTGATGTGGTGCAGCCCGTCGAGCCTCATGTCGCCTCCGCGGGGCGTGGGGGATGTCGCAGGCTCAGCCTCGCACGTCGCGGCCCGGCACGCCAGGCTTCGAGACGATCTCGCCCAGATAACCGACCATCCGGTGAGCCACCGCGCCGCCGTAGCGCAGCGCCGATGCGGGGTCCGTGTCGGCCGGCGTTCGCTCCCGCGCCGCCCGCAGCCGTCGCGCCACGCCGATGTCGAGGGGAGAGAGAAGCTGCTCGGCGACCTCGACCGCGTCGGTGACCACGTCGGGCTCGAAGGACCACACCACCTCGAAGCGACGGCGGGCGTCGGGGACCTCGTCATCTGAAGGCTGCTCCCACGCCGCCAGGCAGGCCTGCACGCCGGCGCCGCTGATCAGCACCGCCCATTCGCGCGCCAGGGCGTGACGGCGCCCGATGGGTACCTCCACCGGCCCGTCCACGGGATCGGCGGGGACGGCGAAGTCGGCCAGCGCCACCGCGAGGTCCGCGGTGCGCGCCATCTCGCGCCAGCGGCGCTGCGCGGCGCGGTAGAACCGCTCGCGCTGAAAGGAACCCAGCAGCACCCCGCCGGCGCCCTGTGCGCAGTACTCGTCCTCGATGGCGCGGCTGAGGGCCTGCACCGCCGGCTTGGGCAGGATCGTGGGCGCGACCTCGGGGCGGCGCCGGCGTAGGCCGGCGAACACTGACGGCGCGACCGGGGCGCGCCGGTTGCGGACGCGCTCGATCGCGGCGGGCAGGGAGAGGCCCTGGTCGCGCCAGCGCAGCACCTCGTGGATGTGGTCGACGTCGGCCCGCGCGTAGCGCCGGTGCCCGCCGGGGAGCCGGGATGGCTGTGGGAAGCCGTGGCGGCTCTCCCACATGCGCAGCGTTCCGGCGCTCAGTCCGGTGCGCTCGGCCAACTGGGCCGTGGTCAGCTCCGGGTTTGCGGCGCGCACGATGGGAAAACGATACAACTTGTGGAGGTTTTTCCAACAAGCCGTGAACGGGTCGGCCCAGACGAGGAGCGAGACACGATGCGAGTACTGATCACGGGGGCCACGGGGACGATCGGGCTGTCCCTGGCCGATGCGCTCAAGGCGCGCGGCGACCAGGTCGTCGCGCTGTCGCGAGACCCGGAGCGGGGACAGCGCGTGCTGGGAGATGGTCCTGAGGTCCATCCGTGGCCCGACCCCGAGAGCGCCCCGCCGCCGGCCGAGGCCCTGGCCGGCGCCGATGCCGTCGTGAACCTTGTGGGCGAGCCGGTCGCCCAGCGGTGGTCTGACGACGCCAAACGGCGCATCCGCGATTCTCGGGTGCGCAGCACCCGGATGCTCGTGAGCGCGCTTACGGCGTTGGGGCCCGACGAGCGGCCGCGCACCCTGATCTCGCAATCGGCCACCGGCTACTACGGCCCGCGCGACGACGCGCCCATCGACGAGCAGGCCTCTCCGGGGCACGACTTCCTGGCTGGGGTGACCGTGGCCTGGGAGGGGGAAGCGGCAGCGGCGGGCGACTCGATGCGCGTCGTCTGCACCCGCACCGGCGTGGTCCTGTCTCCGAGCGGCGGCGCGTTGGCCAAGATGCTCCCGTTCTTCAAGCTGGGGATCGGCGGCCCGGTGGCCGGGGGGCGGCAGTACGTGCCGTGGATCCACCTCGATGACGTCGTCGGCGGCCTCGTGCACTGCCTCGACCACGCGGAGGCGTCGGGCCCGGTCAACCTGACCGCGCCCGGTCCGGTGACCAACGCCGAGCTCGCCCGCGCCCTGGGCCATGCGCTCGGCCGACCCGCCCTGCTGCCCGTGCCCGGTGTAGCGGTCAAGCTGCTCTACGGCGAGATGGCCGAGATCGTCACCACCGGACAGCGCGCGATCCCCGGCAAGCTGCGCGACCTTGAGTACAGCTTCCGTTACCCGGACATCGGCCCGGCGCTGCAGGACGTGCTCAGCGACCAGTGACGTGATGCGGACCACGCGGTCGTGGCTGCGATTCGAGCTCGGGCCATGACCGCTCTGGTGTGGTTCCGTCGTGACCTTCGTCTGCACGACCACCCCGCCCTCCGCGCGGCGCTTGACACGGGGGATGCGGTCGTGCCCGTCTTCTGCCTGGACGACGGGCTGCTGCGCGGGCGCCACGCCTCGGGCCCCCGCACGCAGTTCCTGCTCGAGTGCCTGGCCGAGCTCGACGCCGGCCTGCGCGACCGGGGCAGCCGCCTCGTGGTGCGCCACGGACCGCCCCACCGCGAGCTGCCGGCACTCGCGGCCCAGAGCGGAGCGCAGGCGGTGCACCTCATTGGCGACGTCGGGCCGTTCGCGCGCCGCCGTCAACGCGAGGTCCGGGACGCGCTCGGTGACGATGTCGGCTTCCACGTTCATCCGGGCCTGTTCGCCGTCGATCGCCTCGACGCGATCCGCACCCAGGGCGGGGACCCGTACACCGTGTTCACGCCGTTTTTCCGCAACTGGGCGTCGCAGCCGCGGCGCGATGTCCACGGCGCCCCCCGCCGGCTGCCCCCGCTCCCGCCGGGGGTCGACCCGGGTGCGCTGCCAACGCTGGGCGACCTCGGCCTCGAGCAGGAGTGCGAGGACCCGGCGCGCGGTGGCGAGAGCGCGGGACGAGAACGGTTGCGCCGCTTTCTCACCGACACGGTGCGCAGTTATGACGAGGGACGCGACGACCTGGCGCGCGGCGGCGTGAGCCGGCTGTCTCCGTATCTGCACTTCGGGTGTGTCTCCGCGCGCGAGGCTGAGCATCGCCTCTCGGACGGGCCAGGGGCCGCGGCCTTCCGGCGCCAGCTCTGCTGGCGTGACTTCTACGCCCACGTGATCGGCCACTACCCGGCCAACGCGCGGTCGGAGTTCCAGCAGCGCTACCGCGGGGCGATCCGCTGGAGCCGCGCCGAGAAGCGCTTTGAAGCCTGGTGTGAGGGGCGCACCGGCTATCCCACCGTGGACGCCGGGATGCGGCAGCTGCGCCGCGAGGGGTGGATGCACAACCGCGCACGGCTGCTGGTGGGCTCGTTTCTCACCAAGGACCTCGGCATCGACTGGCGGTGGGGAGAGCGTTGGTTCATGCGGCTGCTGCTCGATGGCGACGAGGCCTCCAACAACGGCAACTGGCAGTGGATCGCCTCGGTCGGGGTCGACCCCCAGCCGGCGTTTCGCCGGATCTTCAACCCGGCGCGCCAGCAGGAGCGCTTCGATCGCGCCGGTGAGTACGTGCGCCGCTACGTCCCCGAGTTGGCCGAGGTGCCCGATGACTACCTTGCGGAGCCGTGGACGATGCCCGATCAGGTCCAGCTGAAGGCGCGCTGCCGGATCGGCCAGGACTACCCCGCGCCGATCGTCGATCACGCCGCCGCTCGCCGGGAGGCATTGGACCGTTATCGGGTGTAAACGGCGGCGACAGGCGTCTGCGCGGGCTTTGTTTCGTGCGTGACGAGGGGAGGTAGCGCTAGGGCATGGCTACCGCGAACCCCGTAGGCACACGCACGTATCCCGCCGAAGGTCACACCGGCGCAACCACGACGCGCACCGAGAAGGGCCTGAGCCTGGCCAGGGGCCCGGCGCTCATCCTGGGCACCCTCCTGCTCGCCGTCGGTCTGTATCTGCTCTACAAGGCACGGACCTTCCCGCCGTTCTCGAACTTCCCCGACGGGAACGTCACGAAGGACGGCGACTTCCTCTTCGGGCTCTTCGGCGCCAATGGCTGGACGGGGATGCTCACCGCTGTCGCCGGCGGCCTGCTGCTCTTCGGGGCGGCCCAGCATCTGCTGGCCAAGACCATGAGCCTCATCGTCGGGATCGCCCTCGGTGCGGCTGCGGTGATCGCGCTGGTCAGCGGCAACGTGCTCGGCCTGGCCGCCGCCAACGGCTGGACGAAGCTTGGCTGGGCTGCCTGCGCCGTCATCCTCCTGTTCAACACGCTGGTGCCGCGCCGCCGCCGCACCGTGGTTGTTGCCGAGGAGCCCGCCGCCTATGACGGGGCGGCCGCCTACGACCGCCGCCCGGTGACCGCTGCCGACGAGAACGCCACCGCCGTTCACGACGGGCGCACGGGGATCGACCGCGACCGCGATCTCGACGAGGAGCCGACGGTGGCCCATCGCGACCGCGATCTCGGCGAGGAGCCGACCGTGGTCCACCATGACCAGCGTCTCGACGACGAGGAGCCCACGGCGGTGCGCCGCGACGACGCGCCCGCCGAGATCCGCCGCGACTGACGGCGACTGACCCCGCCGCGCCCCCTCCAAGCACCGGGGTGCGCAGAGAAATTGCCGGACGGAGCTAAAGACCGGGCCGTCCGGGCCGACTGACTGGGCGATGACCGTTTCGGGCACGCCCGCCCACCCCGTCGCCGAAGACCAGGAATCGACCACCCGCCGCCGCTCGCGCCGCGCGCTGCGTGCGGCCGTGGCCGTGCTCGTCGCCGGCCTCGTCTTCTCGGCGATCAGCGCGATCATGTGGGCGCGCACCGATCAGTCCAACGATCGCAAGGACTTCCACGCCGTCGCTGAGGACGTCACCTCTACGGTGGGCATTCTGCTCCAGCGCGACACCAACTTCGTTGCCACGCTGCGCACGGTCCTCACCATGGACCCGGAGCTGACCCCGACGCAGTTCCAAGACTGGTACGGCCGTCTGCAGGCCAGCCAGCGGCAGGTGGGCGGCATCGGCAGCGCCGTCGTCAACGTCGTCCCCGCCACGGAGCTCGCCCGCTTCCAGGCGCGCCGGGACGCCGACCCGGCGTTCATCCGCCTCCTCGGCTCCTCGATCGCCGCCGTTCCGGCGACGGGCCAGCCGGAGTACTGCCTGCTCGGCTCCAGCGGCGCGCTCATGCCGCTGCCGTCGGTTGCGGCCCGCCTCGTGCAGCAGGACTGGTGCAACCTCCGCACCTTCGTCGGCTCCACCGAGGCGTCGCCATTGTGGGCTTCGGCCGCGGGGGACCGTGTCCTCGTCCGGCCGATCAACGAGGCCTGGCTGCAGACCACGCTCTTCGAGGTCCCCTTCTACCGCCGTGGGGTGCCGGTGCGGACTCCCGCGCAGCGCACCGCGAACACCATGGGCTGGGTGGTCAGCTCCTTTGACGTCAGGACGCTGCTGCAGCAGGCCCTGGGCCGCAACCACGGCCTCCAGGTCGGTCTGCGCTACACCAATCCCGACGGCCGGCCCGTGAACGTGGCCGACGTCGGCCAGGCTGCCGGCTCGCTCACCCAGCACACGATCATGAACTTCGACGGCCGGTGGACGGTCACCGTGACCGGCGCTCCCATCGCCTCCGGGCTCACGCCGGCCGTGCAGGGGGCGATCATCTCGGCCGCAGGGGTCCTGGTGACGCTGCTGCTGTCGCTCCTGATCCTCACCTTGTCGCGGTCCCGCGAGCGGGCGCTCCAGATGGTGGCCGAGAAGACCGGCCAGCTCCGCCACCAGGCGATGCACGACGCGCTCACCGGCCTGCCCAACCGTGTCCTGGCCATCGACCGGGCCGAGCAGATGCTGGCCCGGGCCCGGCGTGCCGACCAGCCGATCGCGGTGCTCTACATCGACATCGACGGCTTCAAGCACATCAACGACACCTTCGGCCACGCCGTCGGCGACACCTTCCTCAAGGCGGTCGCGGCTCGCCTGGAGACCGTGGTGCGCGGCGGGGACACCGCCGCCCGTCTCGCCGGGGACGAGTTCATCGTGCTGCTCGAGGCCAGCACGCTGGATGTCGGCCCCGAGCTCGTGGCCGAGCGCGTGCTGGACGTGCTGCGCGAGCCCTACGACCTGACTGAGGAGATCGGCCGCGACCTGTCGGTGACGGCCAGCATCGGCGTCGCCTACGGCCGCCACGAGACCGCCGAAGAGCTCCTCGCCGACGCCGACGTCGCTCTCTATGCAGCCAAGGAGGCCGGGCGCAACCAGCACGTCATCTACGAGTCCGGGATGCAGACCGCCGCCCAGGACCGGATCACGCTCGAGATGGACCTGGCCGACGCTCTCGCCGAGGAGCAGCTCTTCCTCGTCTACCAGCCGACCTTCGACCTCAAGTCCGAGCGCACCACCGGGGTGGAGGCGCTGCTGCGCTGGCGCCACCCCGAGCGCGGCGTCATCGCCCCCGACGTCTTCATTCCCATCGCCGAGCGCAGCGGCCTGATCCTGTCGATCGGGCGCTGGGTGCTGCAAATGGCCACCCGCCAGGCGGCGGCGTGGCGCGCCGCCGGTCACGAGCTCTCGATCAGCGTCAACGTGTCCGGCCGACAGCTCGACCAAGACGAGCTCATCGACGACGTGCGCAGCGCGCTGGCGGAGTCCGGGCTGGAGCCGTCGGCGCTCACCGTGGAGATCACCGAGACCGCGCTCATGAAGGATCCCGAGGCCACCGCGCGGCGGCTGAACGCGATCAAGGCGCTCGGCGTCCGCGTCGCCGTGGACGACTTCGGCACCGGGTACAGCTCGCTGGCCTACCTGCGCCAGTTCCCGGTCGACACGCTCAAGATCGACCGCGCCTTCGTGCAGGGCATCGCCTCCTCCAAGGAGTCTGCGGCCCTCATCCAGACCCTCATCGACCTCGGCAAGACGCTCAACCTCGAGACGCTGGGCGAGGGGATCGAGGACCTGGCCCAGCTCGAGCACCTGCAGCGTGCCCGCTGTGACTCGGGCCAGGGGTTCCTCTTCGCCCGCCCGCTCGAGGCCGACGCGCTCACCGAGTTCCTCAGCTCGAGTCCGGCCGATCAGCTGCCGGCGGGCGCGGAGCTCTAGCCAGTCCCGCCTGGACCGCAGCGGCGCGCCGCTCGGCGAGGGCGTCAGGCGCCTCGCCCAGCGCTTCGGCCGACACGACGCGCACCGCGCGCAGACGCGGCAGCTCGAGCTCCAGCCGCGCGCCGTCCCCAGCATGCCCCGTCGCGCTCACCGCTCGGGCCTCTCCACCGTGGGCACGCGCGATCGCTCGCACGATGGCCAGCCCCAGGCCGGCGCCGCCCGTCTTGCGGCTGCGGTCGTCGTCGGTGCGGTGGAAGCGCTCGAACACCTGCTCGAACTCCTTGTCCTCGATCCCGGGCCCGTCGTCGAGCACGACGAAACGCACGATCTGACCGGGCCGCGCCGTCACCTCCAGGCGCACAAGACCGTCCGGCGCGCGGGTGTGCTCGACGGCGTTGCGGATCAGGTTGCGCAGCGCCTGCGCGAGGCGGTCGGGATCGGCGGTGAGCACCGCATCAGGGACGGGCCCGAGCTCGAAACGGCGCTCGGAGCCGATGCGCGCCCCGAGCCACAGCTCCGCGACGAACGGCTCGAGCTCGAACTCTCGGTACTGGAGGAAGTCGCCCCGCTCCGAGCGCGCCAGCAACAGCATGTCGTCGACCAGCCGCGAGGTTCGCGCGATCTCGGCGGAGACCAGTCGCTCGACGCGCCGGACCTCCTCAGGGGAGGGGTGCTCCTGGGCCGCCAGGACTTCGAGCTGGCCGGCGATCACGGTGAGCGGCGTGCGCAGCTCGTGCGAGGCGTCGGCGATGAAGTCCCGCTGGACTTCGAACGCGTCGGCCAGGCGGTCCAGCATGCGGTTGAACGACTCGGCCAGGACGCGGAGCTCGTCGCCGGCCAGCTGCGTCGTGTCCATGCGCGGGTGCAGGTCGCCATCGTCGACCCGCGCCGCCACCCGCGCCATCCGCCGCAACGGCAGGGAGACCGACGCGCCGGCGAGGTAGGAGGCGATGAGCGCCAGTACCACGGCCAGCGCTCCAGCGATCACGAAGGAGCGCACGATGCTGCGCTGCGCCCGGTTGACAATGGCCAGTGGCTCGCCGGCGCCGACCCGTACCCGAAAAGAGCGGAAGCGGATGACGCGCCCGTCGAGCCTGACGGCACCGATGTCGGGAGCGTCCTGGGTGGTGATGCGCGACGGCGCACGCAACAGGGCTTTTCCCAGCACGTTCTCGCGGCCCTGTTCGGCCACGGTCTCCCCGTTGTCGGGCGCGGGGCTGCCGAGCAGCGCGGGCGGATTGCTCACCGAGCCATGCCCGGGGATGGCCGCGAACAGCAGCGAGGAGGTGGCACCGAACGGCTGGCCACGGAGGTAGGCCCCGATCTGGGCGAGCAGCGCCTCCGGAGTGCCGGCGTGCGCGCCCTTGACCGCCTGGGAGAGCTGAGACAGGTCCCCCGCCACATCCTGGTCGACCTCCGCCCGCAGCTCGGTGCCGGTCTGCTCGTAGACCACGACGAAGATGACCGCCGCGACGGTCAGCAGCACCCCTGTCACCCAAGCCACCAGACGCCATCGGACGCTGGTGCGGGCGATCATCCCGTGTCCTCCTCCAGGCGGTAGCCGCGGGAGCGGACGGTGACGATCGGGACCGGCCGGCTGCCCACCGCGAGCTTGCGCCGCAGGTAGCCGATGTACACGTCGACGATGTTGGTGGCCGGATCATGGCCGTAGCCCCACACCGCGCGGAGGATCTGCTGGCGGCCGAGCACCTGGCCGGGGTGGTTCATGAAGTAGGCGAGCAGGTCGAACTCGGTGTTGGTCAGGCGGACCGCCTGTCCGCCCATGCGGACTTCTCGGCCGAGCAGGTCGATCTCCAGCTCGCCGCTGCGGATGACGGTTGCCGGCGCCTGGCGGGCGGAGCGCAGCTGCGCGCGGATGCGGGCCTCGAGCTCGGCGAGCGCGAAGGGCTTGACCAGATAGTCGGCGGCGCCGGCGTTCAGGCCGCCGACGCGGTCCTCCAGTTCGCCACGGGCCGTCAGGACGATGACCGGCAGCTCGGGGCGCTCTGCGGCCAGGTCGCGCAACACGTCGGTGCCGCTGCGGCCGGGGAGCATGAGGTCGAGGACGACGAGATCCACGCGGTCGCCGAGCGCAAGCTCAAAGCCACTCTCGCCGTCGAGCGCCGACCGGACCTCGAAACCGTGGGCGCGAAGGCCACGGTCGATGAAATCCACGATTCCGGGCTCGTCCTCGATCAGGACGATGTTCGCCACGCGCCCATGATACGAGCGCGGTTCGGGCCCTCGGGTCGGGCCCAAGAGAGTTCTCACAAAGCGCGGGCGGCGAGCGCGCGCAGCGCCGACACCTCCTCGGGCCCCAGCCGCCCGGCGAGCTCGACCGCGGCCAGCGCATCGTCGATCTGCGCGGGGGAGGTGGCTCCGATGAGGGTGCTGGCGCTGCAGGGATGGATCAGGGTGAAGGCAATGGCGAGTGTCGCGGGGGTCGTCCGCAGCCGCCGCGCCGGCTCGCGCAGCGCGGCGCCGATGACCAGCTCGCGGGCGCGTGGCCCCTCGGCCGGCTCTGCGCTGAGGCGACCGGAGGCGCCCTCCGCGTACTTGCCGGTGAGCGCGCCGCCCGCCAGGGAGGCCGAGGCCACGAGGGAGGCTCCCGTCGCCTCAAGCGCCGCATCCATGGCCGGGTCCTCGACCCAGTCCAGGCGGGCCAGGCTGTAGGGCAGCTGGGCCGCGCACGGCTGCGGGACCCCCTGGCGCTGGGCCTCGGTGGCTGCCTGGGCGATCGCGTCGGCGCTCCAGTTGACGACGCTCCATGCCCGCACGCGTCCGGTGGCGAGCACCGCGGCGATCTGCTCCACGGCGACCGCGACCGGCACGGTGTCGGGCAGAGTGGAGGAGTAGAGGAGATCCAAACGGTCGAAGCCCATCCGCTCCAGCGAGCCCTCGAGCTCGGAGACGGCGTCCTGTTCTGGCCAGAACTCCCACCACAACTTGTTGGAGACCGTCACCGCGTCGCGATCGGCTCCGACGGCGCGAAACAGCTCGCCGAACAGGACCTCGGAGTACCCGCTGGCGAGCGGCGCCTGCCCGGTCTCGTCGTCGTAGCGGGCGTCGTCGAGGAAGTCGATCCCCGAGCGCAGCGCGTGATCGAGCACTCGCTCGGCGTCGGGGCGCGCCATGCGCTCAAACGTCCGCCAGGAGCCGAGCGCGATCCGCGAGACCTCCAGCGACGACGCGCCCAGACGGTGGTGGGGAAGGCCGGCGTCGGCTGCCATCATCGGCGCCAGACTACCCTGTGCGCCGCGCCCGCCTCAGCCCGGGAGCGTCACCCACAGCCGCGGCGCCAGCTCGGCGAGCAGGTCGGGATCAAGGTCGGCGACCGTGGCGGCGCGGGACCGGTCCAGCGCCAGGCTGAGCTCGCGCCAGGCCTGAGCCACCGGGGCGACACGGGCCGTCGGCCCCCATCCCACCGCGGCGCGCAGCTCGTCGGCATGGGCGCGCGCGTCGTCGGCAGTGAGCGAGCCGAACGGCCGGTTGGCCCCGCCGCAGAACACCACCTGCCCCAGGATCTCCCGCGCCGGTGTGGGCCGCTCGCTCATCGCGCTCGCATGATCGCCGCGGCCACCGCTGCCTGACCGTAGGCGATCGCCCCGTCGTTGACGGGCAGGCGCGCCGGGACGAGGACCCGCAGGCCGGCGGCGCCAAGGCCCGCCGAGACGGACTCGAGCAGTCGCCGATTCTGGAACACCCCGCCCGAGAGGACCACCCGCTCGGTGCCGTGCGCCGCCGCCTGCTCCGAGCACATGTCCACCGTCGCCCGCGCGAGCGCGTTGTGGAACCTGGCGGCGATCACACCCACGCCGACCCCCGCGGCCATATCGGCCGTGACCTGAGAGATCGCCGGACGAGGGTCGATGACTGCCATCGCGTCCAGCGCCGTCAACGGCATCTCGTAGGCCCCGTGCTCGGACGGGTCGCACGCGGCCTCCAGTTCGATGGCCGCCTGACCCTCGTAGGTGACGTTCGCGCGCAGGCCGCACAGCGCCCCGACGGCGTCGCACAGCCGGCCCATGCTGGATGTCATCGGCGAGGCCGTCCCGGTGGTGATCAGCCGGCCGATCTGCGACCAGGCGCGCGGAGAGACAGCGCCGGCCAGCGCCGCCGGCAGCGCGGGCGCGTCGCCCAGCGCGGCCCACAGCCACGCACATGCCATCCGCCACGGCTGTCGGATTGCGGCCGCTCCGCCGGGGAGCGGGACCCGCACCAGCGTCCCGACTCGCGCGAAGTTCCGCGCGTTGCCGAACAGGAACTCGCCGCCCCACACCGTCCCATCGGTCCCGTAGCCGGTCCCGTCGAAGATCGCGCCCAGCGCCGGCGTCGTCTCTCCGTGCTCGGCCAGACACGCGGCGAGATGCGCGTGATGGTGCTGGACGCCGACGAGCTCGACGCCATCGCATTCGAGCGCGTACTTGGTTGAGAGGTATTCGGGGTGCAGGTCGTGGGCCACGACCTCCGGCGTCACCGCGAAGAGCCGCTGGAAATGCCCGATGCCGTCCGTGAACGAGCGCAGCGTCTCGTAGTTCTCGAGATCACCGATGTGATGACTCACCCACGCCCGCTCTCCCTTGGCGACGCAGAAGGTGCTCTTGAGCTCGGCGCCGCAGGCCAGTACCGGCCGCGGCGTCCCGCCGTCCGGAAGGGCCAGGCTCGCCGGCACGTATCCGCGCGACCGGCGCAGCACCGTCGGTAGCGGGAGGGCGCGCGCGACCGAGTCATCCGTGCGGATGTGGATCGGCCGATCGTGGACCAGGAACAGGTCGGCGATCCCGCGCAGACGGTCCATCGCGTCCGCGTCGTCGAAGGCGATGGGCTCGTCGGAGAGGTTGCCGCTGGTCATCACCAGTGGCTTGCCGATGTCTGCCATCAGCAGGTGGTGCACGGGGGAGTAGGGGAGCATTACGCCGAGTTCGGGCGCGCCGGGGGCCACCGAGAGGGCGACCGGCGCGTCGCGCCGCCGTGGTGCGAGGACGATTGGCCGCGCCAGGCTGCCGAGCAGTTCGCGCTCCGGTGCCTCCAGGCAGACCAGCGTCTCCGCCGCCTCCGGCGACGGCGCCATGAGCGCGAACGGCTTCTCCTCACGGTGCTTGCGGGCACGCAGCGTCGCCACGGCTTGCTCGTCGTCAGCCCGGCACGCGAGGTGGTAGCCGCCGATGCCTTTGACCGCGAGGATCTGCCCCCGCCACAGCGCCGCCACAGCGCCCGCGAGCGCAGCGTCGCCGGCCCCGGCCCCGGCCTCCCCGACGAGGGCCAGGGACGGCCCGCAGTCCGGGCAGGCGTTGGGCTGAGCATGGAAACGACGGTCCGTCGGGTCCTCGTACTCGGCACGGCACGCCGGGCACATCGCAAAGCCCGCCATCGTCGTCAGCGGCCGGTCATAGGGGACGCCGCGGACGATCGTGAAGCGCGGACCGCAGTTGGTGCAGTTGATGAACGGATAGCGGAAGCGCCGATCGGCCGGGTCGCGCAGTTCGCGCAGGCAGTCGCCGCACACCGCTGTGTCGGGTGTCACCGGCGCGTCGGGCGTCTCGCCGAGCGGGCTCTCCCGGATGGCGAACCGGTGCTCTCCGCACGCCGGCCGCGCCTCAGATGCCACCGCCTCGACGACGGCCAGCGGCGGCGCCTCGGGGCCCAACCGGGCCATGAACGCCTCCACCGCAGTGTCCACACCCTCCACCTCGGCGACCACCCCGCGCGCGTCGTTGAGCACGAAGCCCCCAAGCCCCAACTCGCCGGCCAGGCGGTAGACGTAAGGCCGGAAGCCGACGCCCTGCACCGTGCCGCGGACGCGGATGCGCACCCGCGTCCGACCGCCCCGGACGGATGCGCGCATGCTCATCGGACCAGTGCCCGCAGCGCGTGGTAGGCGCTCGCCTGGGCCTCTTGGATCCGGGGGATGTGCTCAGAGCGTGTGACGACGACATGGTCGGCCAAGCCCTCGGCGGCGACGCGGCCTCCGTCGTAGCCGACCATGGCGATCGTGACCAGCCCGCGCCGGCGGCCCTCGGCCAAGGCCGCGATCACGTTGCTGGAGTTGCCCGATGTCGAGAGTGCCAACAGCGTGTCCCCGGCCGCCCCGTAGGCGATCACCTGGCGGCTGAAGATTGCGTCGGTCCCGATGTCGTTGGCGATCGCAGTGAGGATCGCGGGGTCCTCGGTGAGGTCGATGGCCGCGCGCCCCGCCGAGCGGAAGTCCGCGACAGCATCCATCGCGTCAGTGGCTGAGCCGCCGTTGCCCAGCGCCAGCAGCTTGCCGCCGCGCGCGAAGCAGAGCCGCAGCGCCGCCGCCCCGTCGTGCAGAACGTCCGCGTTGTCGGCGAGCGTCTGCGCGCGCAGCTCGCCGATGTCCGCCGCCTTGGCCAGCACCGAGCGCCTCACGTCCTCCACCACCGGCTCGAGCTGGTCCTCGCGCTCGTCCAGGAAGGGATAGAGGAAGCTCGAGGCGCCGGCGTCATGAGAGCGCCGCTCCGAGCGGCCGTTGAGCAGTCCGCGGTGCTCGAAGAACACGTGGACGAGCTCCCACAGGACGTGGTAGAGCGTCTCCACCAGCTCCTGGGCCACATCGCCGTCGGAGGTTGGCGGGACGAACTCCCACTCGGCGTCGGCCGGCGCGAACGCGATCGTCAGGCAGCCGCGCTCGCGTGCCGCCGCGATCGCCGCCGCGGCCTCGCCACCGTCCTCGCCCGCGCCGAAACCCATCGCGATGTCATCGGGCCGGGTCAGGAGCTGCACCTGGGTCGCCAGCGAACCGCCCTCGCCGGCCAGCCCCAGCGCCGGGAGCGCGCGCTTGCCGACGATGACGGGATGGACGAACTCGACGGCGACGTGGCGCGCGTCGGAGCGGGCCGCGGGGGAACGGCCGAACGCGACGAGTCGCCCGCCGCGGGCAAAGCGCTCGGCCATGAGATGACATAGCCGAGCAAGGCGCTCGGCCTCGGCGTCGAAGAACCGGGCGTTGACCTCGGTCCGCGCCGCCAGCAGCGTGGCCACGTCCGCGGTCGGGTCGGCACCGAGCTCCGTCGCGTGACTCATCGCGCCAGGACCGCCTCCTGGCGAGTGGCGATGCGCGTCAGCCACTCGCGCCACGCGTCGAGGCCCTCGCCCGTCGTGGCGCTGAGCACGATCCGCTCGACGTCGGGGTGGACCTGGTCGATGTTGTAGAGCAGATGGTCGAGGTCGACGTCCAGGTGGGGGAGCAGGTCGATCTTGTTGACGATGACCAGGTCGCAGGCACGGAACATGAGCGGGTACTTGAGCGGCTTGTCCACGCCCTCGGTGACGGCGCTCACCATCACGCGCGCGTCCTCACCGATGCGGAACTCCGCCGGGCACACGAGGTTGCCGACGTTCTCGACGATGAGCAGGTCGATGTCGGCGAGCGGCAGAGACGAGATGGCCGAGCGCACCATGTTGGCGTCCAGGTGGCACTCGCCACCGAAGCCCGCGTCGGTGTTGATCTGGGTCACCGGTATGTGCAGGCTCGCGAGCCGGTCGGCGTCCATCGAACCCTGCACATCGCCCTCCAGCACGCCGACGCGCACCCCGGGCAGGTCGGCGACGACGCGCTCGAGCAGCGTCGTCTTGCCCGCCCCCGGGGCGCTCATGAAGTTGATCACCGTAACCCCGGCCCGGTCGAAGTCGGCCCGGTTGGCCGCTGCGATCGTGTTGTTGGCGTCGAGCGCCTCCTCGACCACCTTCACCTTCGTGCGATGCATTCGGCCTCCTCGACCTCGATTGACTCGACCTCGAACTCGTCCCCGCTGGCCACGGACACGTCGCTGCCCGCGCAATCGGGGCAGCGGAACGCCGGGATCTCGATGTCCCACTGGTGATCACACGCGTGGCAGCGCAGGCGCGCCGGGATGACCTCCTGCACGAGCCGCGCGCCGTCGCACACACTGTCGCGCGCGACGAACTCGAAATAGAACTCCAGCGTGTCGGGGACCACCTGGCGCAGGCGGCCGACGCGGAGGTTGACGACCATCACCCTCCGTCCGGCGGCGTGCTTGGCGACGGTGTTGACGATGGCGCTGGAGAGCGACAGCTCATGCACGGCGCGGCTACTCCGCGGGCGCCCCGACCGTGCCGGCGCGCAACTCCTCGACGGTTTCCAGGACCAGTCCCACGGCCCGGTCCACCGCGCCCTGGACCCGCTTCGACAGGCCCCAGCCCATCTCTGCGACCTCCTCGGGCTCGCAGGCGATGACCACCACCTTCCCGGGCCACGCCCCGACGGATTTGACGAAGCGCAGCACGGTCTGTGGGTCCATGGCGTGGGGGTTGATGACGTCCCCGTCCTCGATACCGCCGGGCACCGCCTCCTCATCGGGCTCCATGACATACAGGGTCCCGGGCTCGCCGCCCTGCGGGGAGACGTCCAGGATGAGCAGTGCGTCATAGCCGCGCATCACCTCGTAGGCGAGGTCAAGGCCGCCGGTGCCCGCATCCATGACCGACACCCCCGGCGGCAGCTCGAGCGCCGACAAGCGCCGCGCCACCTCGCCCCCGAACCCGTCGTCGCGCAGCCAACTGTTGCCCACGCCGGCGATCAGGATGCTGCGCAGTGCGTCTTCGCTCATGGCTGCACTACCTCCAGCTCCGGGGCGAAGAAGTACAGGTAGCGGCCGGTCTCCCGCATCAGCTCCTGGCCCGGGTCGTCGTCGATTGTCAGGCCCAGATGGGCTTTGCCGTCGTAGTCGGTGAAGATCCGCTCGATCGTCGCCGTGCGTCCGTCCAGCATCCGGGCGTGCACATCGGCGTCGGGCCCGGGGCGGATCACCACCTTGCCGCCGCGCCGGAACGTCTGCCCACCGACGTCGAGCATCGAGTCCCCTGCGCGCGGGTCGATGAGGCCGGGCGGCTCGGACGGTGGCTCCGTGGTCACCGGGTCGCGCAGCTCCACGCGGCCGTGCAGGGCCACGATGTCCTCGGGAGTGGCGCTCGCCGCCCGCGCGATCATCTCCCGAACGGCGGGGTCTTGGCGCTCGATCTCCGCGCGCTCGCCGTCTGAGAGCGTGCGCACGTGCAGCAGCAGCGCCTCCTCGATCTCGGTGGAATCAAAGAGCCCGCCAAGGCTCTCGGGTGCCAGCCGCGGGTGCTCGGGGAGGACGATCGCGGTGCCCAGGACGACGTCGTCGGCGTCGGTGGCCAGCACCGGGAAGGTGTTGACCGAGCCGCATGGCCGCTCCAGGGGTGAGACGAACCGCCCGCCGGCCACCCGCAGCACCGGGTGGGTCGAGATGAGCGAGCGCCGCAGAGCGCCGGCGCGGCCGAGCCCGCTGGAGACGAGCGTGCGGTTGTCCACCCGCAGGCGCACCTCATATTCGTTCTCGCTCAGCTGCGGCTGGGTCTCCAGCGCCAGGCCCACGGTCAGGCCGCCCACCGAGACCTCCTTGCACGCCGGGCGTCCCGCCAGCGCGCCAACCATCGCGCCGGGCAGCTCCAGACGGCGCGCGGTGCCTTGGTGGCGCTCGCCCGCCGCCGCGAGAAACCTCACCTCCGCGCTCAGGACCGCATCGGCCGGCGCACGCAGCACACAACGCAGCTCGAGGTGGTCGAACGTGCTGGACATGGCGGCGGCGTAGACCGGGGGATAGACGATGCCGAACGGTGTTGGGGTGGCATTCTTGGTCGCGCCGGGCGTGTAGGGGTACAGCGCGTAGCCCTCCCACAGCAGGGACTCGAGCAACTGCTCCAGGTGGTCAGCCATCGTGGCCCTCGCCCAGCAGCGCGGTCACCGTGTCATCCAGCGTCGCCAGCCCGCGCGCGAGCTTGGCGCGCTGCAGAGCCTGGAGGGTCTCCGAGCGCAGCCCCACCCACCCGGTCCCGGGGTAGTAGTGCTCGATCGTCTCGTGCCACACCCGCACCGGCATCCGGAAGCCGATCGAGTTGCTCCACGGCAGCAGGACGATCTGGAGCCCGCCGTCCGCGTTCGGGTAATAGACCATGCCGTTGAAATGCAGTGCCAGCGGGGCCTCGCCGTCGGTCAGCGAGTGCAGGTACTTGGCGGCGGCGAGCTCCAGGTCAAAGTGACAGGCGAGCGGCACGGTCACCGTGGTGCGCCCGGTGAACGCGGGGACGACGACGTCCAGCGCGGCCCATACGAGGCTGCGGGTGGTCACCGCCCAGCGCTCGGGTGCGCCGAACAGCTCCACCAGCCGCTCGTGGGCGGCGTCGTCGTAGGCGCGTCGGGCGGGCTCGATCATGAGCTGGACGCTGAGCGCCAGCATGTAGACCTGGCGGCCGGCCGTTTCGGTCACCTCGAGGTCGAGCGCGAGCATCGGGGCGGCGGCGTACTTCACCGGCCGGGCGCCGAGGACGGCGAACTCCACCTCGGGAGGCTGGTCGGACGCGACCGCGGCCGTGGGGATGTTCGCGGTCGGGGTGGGAGCGATGTCCATCACGTTCTCGCGTTCGCGTTCGCGTTCGCCCGGAGACCGTCGAAGAAGCCGTCGACCGCCACCTGCACCCCGGGACCGCCGGAGATGCCCTCCCAGGCCGCCTTGATCGTCCCGGTGAGCTCGTAGCAGCGGTCGATCGGGGCGATCACGTAGATCGGCGGGTCGCACAGCCGATTGGCGACGAGCCCCTCGATATCGGGTTCCAGTGTCTCCAGGACCGGGTTGAGCTCACGCATGCGCTTCCAGGACTCGAAGTGCAGCTCGCTCTCGGTGGCTCCGCCGGGGCTGGGATACATGGCGACGATGCAGCCGGTGACCGTCGACTCCATGAAGAAGGCCAGCCCGATCGGGATCTGGAACCCCGCCCACAGGTCATCGGGCACGTCCAGCCCGGTGAGCCACACCGTCCGGTTGCCGGTGGGGCGATAGTCGCCCTCGCCCGAGCGCATCGCCCAGCAGGCCTCGCAGGCGCAGACGATCCGCCGCTCGCCCAGGTGGAGGAGGTGACGGTGGTCGGAGGCGATGCCGATGCCGCACAGGTCGCAGGCCTCCGTGTCGGCGGACGCCGCCGGTGCGGTCGCCGGCGGTGCAGTCGCTGGGCGCGGCCGGGCCAGGCCACGCAGCCCCGAGACGAGGTCGGCCCGTCGCCGAGCGGCCACCGCGCCCGCCACCGGGCGGCGGCTTGTCATTGCGTGAGCGCGACCTTGACGCGCCCCTCGTCGCGCAGCAGCGGCACCGGCTCGAGCTGGATGTCCTCGTCGTCGAGCGAGCGGCCGGCCCGGGGGAGGAAGAATGAGCGCTCACACTCCGGGCAGGCGAGCGCGCCCGCCGAGAGCAGCCCGGCGTGCAGGGGCGCGCCGCACGCCGCACAGCGGTCGTGGTAGGCGAGCAGCGTGCCGTCGACGTTGGCCACCACCAGGTCCGATCCGGCCACGCTCACCGCTGTCAGCGTCCCGTCGGCCAGCGCGGCCACCGACTGCACGTCCACCCACGCGGGCGTGGGGGCAGGCCCGGCCATCACCACCGGCAGTTCCATCCCGGTGGGCGCGGACGGCACACTGCCGCTGAGCATCGGCAGTCCGGGCCCACCGGCGGTCTGCGCGGCAACGCCGAGCACCTCCAGGGCTTCGAGATCCGGGGCGGCCTCCTCCAGCGCCTGTTTGATGGCGAGCTCCAGCGTCACCGATGACGCCGAGCAGTCAGAGCAGCTCCCGCGCAGGTGGATGGTGGCGACGCCGTCATGCAGCGACAGCAACTCGACGTTTCCCCCGTGGGACTCCATGTAGGGCCGCACCGAATCCAGTGCCGCTCGCACCCGGTCCTCCAAGGGCACCGGGTGCAGATCGTGGATGAGCAGCAATGTGGAGACCAATCCGTCCTCAGACATCGCGTCCGCGAACGCGCGACCGTCCGGGCCGGCCTCGGCAAGCAACTCCACGATCCGCTCCAGGCCGGCGCCGTACATCTGCACCACCGCCGAGACGAGCTGGTCGGCCACCTCACGAGTGGCCGGGTCGCCCGTTGCCTCCAGGCGCTCCTGAAGATCCTGGATGCGCTGGATCAGCTCCTCCGCGGAAGCGGACCCGCCCGTCCTGACGCCCGCCGAGTCCATGGCCTACGCCATCGCCGTCGGCGTGTGCATGACCTTGCGCACCTTGCCGCCGCCGGTGTACATGTGCACGCCGCACGGAAGGCAAGGGTCAAACGAGCGAACCGCCCGCATGATGTCGACGCCCTTGAAATTCTCCGGGCCGTTCTCCTCGAAGATCGGCGTGTTCTGGACCGCGTCCTCGTAGGGGCCCGGGGTCCCGAAGGCATCGCGCGGGCTGGCGTTCCACGGCGTCGGCGGATACGGCTGGTAGTTGGCGATCTTGCCCTCGCGGATGACCATGTGGTGCGAGAGCACCCCGCGGGCCGCCTCGTGGAAGCCGACGCTGACGGCGTTCTCGGGGACCTTGAAGCTGTTCCAGCTCTTGGTCCGGCCCGCCTGGACCTCCGTCATCGCCCGCTCGAGGTTGTGCAGCGCGATGAGCGCGCTGTAGGCCTGGTGGTAGGTCCGCGCGCGGTCGCGCTCGATGGCGTTGGACTTCTCGGGGACCTTCCACTCGAGCTCCATCTCGGGCATGTTGGGCGAGCGGGGCAGGACCATCTGGATCGAATCGCCGGTCGCCTTGGCGTAGCCGAAGTCCACCAGCCCGGCCTTGGCGGTGCACCACTGGCGGGCGAAGGGGCCGCCGCCGGTGTCGCAGCACACGTGCGTGTCGGTGCGCTTGTCATAGATGCGCGGCGACACCACCCAGGTGTACTTGTCGGCGAAGTCGCGCTTCTGCGGCCGCGGCAGGGTCACCTTGTTCCATGGGTGGTTCTTGTCCACCGGGTTGCCGAGCGGGTCATGGGTGACGAACGTCGGCTCGTCCTCCCAGCCGTCGAAGTACGACGAGCCCAGCAGGATGCGGATCATCAGGTTGATCTCCACCAGGTCGGTCGAGATCAGCTCGCCGCCGATGACCACGCCGGGGGTGATGTAGCGCTTGCGTCCCCACTCGGTCATGTTGCGGTAGTCGTAGTCGACGTAGTCCGGATCGTCGAACGAGCCCCAGTTGACGAGATTCGTCTCCCGGAACCCGACCATGTCGTAGCCGGGCAACTCCCGGAGGAAGAAGTCATAGAGGTCGTCGTGCATCGGCACGCTGCGCTTGACGTAGTCGAAGTAGCGCATCAGCCGCACGTAGTAATCGGTGCATGTCTGGTGCGTGATATCCGCGCTGCAGCCGCCGGGCATGATCGTCGAGGGGTGGGTGTGGCGGCCGCCGAACAGGCAGTACATCTCGCGCGTGTAGCGCGCGACGTGCAGCGTCTCGAGGTAGAACTCGCCGGTGAACGGGTTGAGCGCCCGCATGATGTCGGCGATGGTCTTGAAGCCGTGGATGTCCGAGCCGGGCGCGGCCGTGTTCTCGGCCTTGGCCAGCAGGCTGGGGTTGGTCTCCTTGACCATCTGCTCGCAGAAGTCCACGTTGGCCATGCAGTCGTTGAAGATCGCGTGGTCGAAGATGTAGTCCGCGGTCTCGGCCAGGTTGAAGGCGAGGTCGCCGAGCTTGGGCGGCTTGACGCCGTAGGCCATGTTCTGGTTCAGGCACGAGCAGGTGCAGTGGTTGTCACCGCAGATGCCACAGATACGGCTGGTGATGAAGTGCGCGTCGCGCGGGTCGATCCCCTTCATGAAGATGTCGAACCCGCGGAAGATCATCGACGTGCTGTAGCACTTGAGGACCTGCTGATTGGTGAAGTCGATCTCGGTGTGGATGCCCAGGCTGCCCACGATCCGGGTGATCGGGTCCCACGACATCTCCTTGACGACGACCTTCTGTCCTGTTTCAACTGCCATTTCGTCTCCAATCTCGCGTGGCGTTCACTGTCCGAGGGGTGGTGTCGTTACCACCGTTTCTCATAGCCGCTCGTCAGCGTGCTGCCGCGGCGCCGCCACTCGGGCTCGACGTCGAAGTTGTTCTTGATGTGTCGCTTGCGGAACATGCGCACGATCGGCCCGTAGGAGAACTTCATGACGTCCGCGGCCACGCCGCCCCACCTGTCCTCGTCCATGAACGGCATGTACTTGTCGGGGAACCCGGGCATCGTGCAGGCCATGCAGATGCCGCCGACGTTCGGGCAGCCGCCCACCCCGTTGACCCAGCCGCGAACGGGCACGTTGCACTTGACCACGGGCCCCTTGCAGCCCAGCTTGACCAGGCAGCGATGATCCGACCCGTACTCGGTGGCGAAGTCGCCCTGCTCGGCGAAGCCGGCACGGTTGCAACCCTCCCGCACCGTGCGCCCGAACAGCCACTTGGGCCGCAGCGCCTCGTCGAGCTCGGGCGCCGGGGCCAAGCCGGCGAGATGCAGCGCGAGGTACAGCAGCGTCTCGGTCATGTTGTCAGGCTGCGCGGGGCAGCCCGGGATGCACACGACCGGCAGCCCGGCCTTGGAGCGCCAGGTCCAGCCCAGGTAGTCGGGCACGCCCATCGCGCCGGTGGGGTTGTTCTTCATCGCCGGGATCCCACCGTAGGTGGCGCATGTGCCGACGGCGACGACCGCCGCGGCCTTGGGCGCCAGGCGGTCCATCCACTCGTTCATCGTGATCGGCTGGCCGTTCTCCGGATTGACGGCGAACCCGGTCCAGTGGCCCTCGCCGTTGATCTCCTCGTTGCCCAGCGAGCCCTCGATCACCAGGACGAACGGATCGAGCTCGCCGTTCTCGGCGTCAAACCAGGCCTGCGCGTAGTCCTGACCGACGGCATAGTCGACCACCTGGTTGTGCACCACAACCTTCGGCATGCCCGGGATCGCCTGCAGGATGATGTCCTCCAGGCTGGGGTTGGTAGCCGAGGTCATGGCCACCGAGTCGCCCTCGCAGCTCAGGCCCGTGGTCATCCACAGCACGTGTGCGGTGACGGCCTCTGTCTCCTTATGCTTCGCATACGGACTCGCCTGTGTCGCCATCTGAGTCTCCTCTCTCAACAGATCCGTGGCAGCGGGTCGCCGACCAGCTGATCCATCACCCGCCGACCGCCAAAGCTCGTCTCCACCAGCACCATCCCCGGCGGCTCGGTGCGCACCTCGCCGATCTCCGCCGCCGCCTCACACCCCGGTATGGACCGCATCGCTGCGAGGGCCGCGTCGGCCAACCCGGGCTCCACGAACGCCACGAGCTTGCCCTCGTTGGCGACATACATGGGGTCGATGCCCAGGATCTCGGCCGCGCCGGCCACTTCGGGCCGCACCGGCACCGCGGCCTCGCGCACGATCATCGCCACCGCCGACGCGCGCGCCAGTTCGTTGAGCACCGAGGCCACGCCGCCGCGCGTGGCGTCGCGCAGGCAGCGCAGTGCGGGGCCGGCGGCCTCGAGCAGCGCGTCGACGACCGGCCACAGCGAGCATGTGTCGGACTCGATCTCGGCGTCGAGCTCGAACTCGTTGCGCGCCAGCATGATCGCGGTGCCGTGCTCGCCGATGCTCCCCGACAGCAGGATCCGGTCACCGGGCCGCAGCGCGGCCGGCGACAGGTGGGCCCGGGGGTCCTGGTGCCCGACGCCGCTTGTGCAGATGTACATCCCGTCGGCGTGGCCGCGCTCGACGACCTTGGTGTCGCCGGTGATGATCCCCACGCCCGCCGCATCGGCGGCGCGCGCGATGGCCTGCACCTCCGCGCGCAGCTCATCGGCGGCCAATCCCTCCTCGAGAATCAGGGAGAGGCTCAGCGCCACCGGGCGGGCCCCGGATACGGCGAGGTCGTTGACGGTACCGTTGACCGCCAGCTCCCCGATCGAGCCGCCGGGGAAGCGCAGCGGTTTGACCACGTAGGAATCAGTGGTGAGGGCGAGTTCGGCGCCGCCGATGTGCATTGCCCCCGCATCGGCCAGCTCGTTAAGCGTGTCGGAGTGAAAGGCCGGGGCCAGCAGCCCCTCGATCAGCCCTTGCGTGGCCTTGCCGCCCGCTCCGTGGGCCATGGTGATGCGGGCGTCGCGGAACTTCGCACGCTTGCCGCGCGTCGTCTCGATGATCCGCAGGATCGTCTGCTCGCGCTCGGAGACCGCCGCGCGGTCGGCCATCAGACCACCTCTCGGTCCCGCGCGAAGCGGCCGAAGTTGTAATAGGCGGCACAGGCTCCCTCCGAGGACACCATGCACGTGCCGATGGGCCGCTCCGGGGTGCACCCGGTGCCGAACACCTTGCACTCCCAGGGCTTGATCACGCCCTTGAGCACCTCGCCGCACTGGCACGCCTTGGGGTCCGCGACGCGGATCCCGGGCACGCTGAAGCGCACCTCGGCATCGAGCTCGGCGTAGGCCTCGGTCAGCCTCAGGCCGCTGTGGGAGATGAAGCCCAGGCCGCGCCACTCGAAGTGCGGCCGCAACTCGAAGACCTCGGCCATGACCTCCAGCGCGCGCAGGTTGCCCTCGTAGGGGACGACGCGCTTGTACTGGTTCTCCACCTCGCAGCGGCCGGCGGCGAGTTGGCGAAGGATCATCTCGATCCCCTGCAGGATGTCCAGCGGTTCGAAGCCGGAGATGACCACGGGCCTGCCGTAGTCGATCGGGATGAACTCGAACGGCCGAGCGCCCACGACGGTGGAGACATGCCCAGGTCCGATGAAGCCGTCCAACCGCAGGTCGGGTGACTCCAGCAGGGCCCGGAGCGGCGGCACGATCGTCACGTGGCTGCACATGACGCTGAAGTTGGGCACACCCTCGGCGCGGGCGCGCCTGAGCGTCAGCGCGGTGGACGGCGCCGTCGTCTCAAAGCCGATGGCGAAGAACACGACCTCCCGGTCGGGGTTCTGCTTGGCGATACGCAACGCATCCAGCGGCGAGTAGACCATCCGAATGTCGGCGCCGGCGGCCTTGGCCTCGAGCAGGCTGCCGTCGGATCCGGGGACGCGCATCATGTCGCCGAAGCAGGTGAAGATGACGCCGTCCTCGTGTGCCAGGGCGATCCCGTCGTCGACTCGGCCCATCGGGATCACGCACACCGGGCACCCCGGCCCGTGGACGAGCTCGACATTGGCCGGGAGCAGGTCGTCGATGCCGTACTTGTAGATCGAGTGGGTGTGCCCGCCGCACACCTCCATCAGCTTGTAGTGGCGGCCCGGCTCGACCAGCGAGAGGATCTGGCCGGCGACCGCGCGGCCCAGTTCGGCGTCGCGGAACTCGTCGACGAACCTCATGCTGCGGCTCCCTGGACCGATGGCAGACGGGTGAGCGCGGTGCCGGCGTGGACCAGCAGTCGGTCACCGGGCGCGACCGGGGCGACGAGGGCGATCTCAACGGTGGAATGCGACGTGTCCTCGCCTCGGCACAGCGCCAGCGCACGCGCCTCATCGACGCGCAGCACTGTCATCGGGACGCCATCGTCGCCGCAGGTGATGCAGTGCTGCGAGCCGCAGTCTTCGGTCACTCGATCACGCTGGCCTTCAGCTCTTCGAGCTCCTGCTCGTAGTCGGCGCCCATACGCACCAGCAGGTCGCGCGTGGCGCGCGCCTCCTCCTCGTCGACCTTGGAGATGGCAAACCCGACATGGATCAGGACCCAGTCGCCGGGGACCACACCCCCGCCGTCGTCGTCGAGCAGACCGACATTGACGTTGCGCCGCACGCCCGCGACGTCCACCTTGGCCAATCGATTGGTCTCATCGACGATTTCGACGACTTGACCAGGTATTGCCAAGCACACAAATCCGTTCTACCACCCGCTTCGGGCCCGGCACGAACGGTGGTAACGCGGGTTACCTCGCCATCAGGTAACTCCGATCACCCCCTTCCCAAGGCAGGTGCCGGGGCGTAGGGTGGTGCTCCAGGTTCCGATGGTCGGTAGTGACCTAGGAGACGGCTTGCCGTGACTCTGAGCGACGGAGGCAGCGTCCAGCGTGGGTCGTTTCAATGGCCCGGCAGGCCCGGTCTCGTGCCGCGGCGGCCTGAGCCCAGCGCGCTCTACGCCTACCTCCTGGACGCCGACGATGAGCTGGCCGAGGAGTTCGATGTCCGCGGTCGGGTGGCCGTGCGTCAGCTCGCCACCGCGCGGGTGCTGCACGCCGGGGTTGGCGACTGTGACCTGTCCGGGTGGTTTGACGTCGCCCGCCACGGGCCGGGGCTACTCATCCTCGACGGCCTCATCACGTTCGAGACCCGGACCGGCGATCGGATCGCCACTGAGCTGCTCGGCGCCGGCGACCTGCTTCAGGCGCCCACGCTGCCCACCGACGACCTCCTGGAGCGCAGCTGCCATTGGCGGGCGCTGCGGCCCACACGGCTCGCGCTGCTCGATGAGGACTTCGTGGACCGGGTGCGCCCGTTCCCCCAGGTGGTGCGCGCACTGTTGAGCCGGGCGTGCCGGCGGACCGCCGAGCTCGACGTCCTGCGGGCGATCACCTCCCAGCCGCGGTTGGAGGTGCGCCTCGTCCTGTTGCTGTGGCACCTCGCCGCCCGCTGGGGAAGGGTCGAGCCCTCGGCGGTGCGGCTGTGTCTGCCGCTCACGCACCGGCTGCTCGGCCAGCTCGTGGCCGCCGAGCGCCCGTCGATCTCGCACGCCCTCAAGCGCCTCGGTCAGGCGGGGCTGGTCAGCGGCACGGCCGATGACCTGCGCCTGCACGGGAGCCTCGACTACCAGCTGGAGTCGCTGCTCGAGCGCCACACCGCGCTGGCCGGGTCGGCGACACCGAGCGACCGGCGTGCCGGCTGACCCGGCACGCGACGCCTCTTCGCACCGGTCGCCAAGGCCGGCCTCCAACGCCGGTCAACCTATCCACGTGCTCTGGCTCACCAGCGGGCTGGGCTGCGACGGCGAGTCGATCGCACTGACCTCAGCGCGCAACCCGACCTTCGAGGATCTCCAGCGCGGCGCCTTCCCCGGGATGCCGGCCCTCATCATCCACAACTCCGTGTTCGCCTACGAGACGGGGGAGGAGTTCATGCGGCCGTGGTTCGCTGCCGCAGCGGGGCGGTTCGGCCCGTTCATCCTCGTCGTCGAGGGGGCGGTCGCCAACGAGGAGCTCAGCGGCGACGGACACTGGGCGGCCTTTGGCGTCGATCGCGCCACCGGTGAGCCGGTCACCACCTCGCGGTGGATCGAGCGCCTCGCACCTCACGCCGGGGCGGTCGTCGCCATGGGGACATGTGCGGCCTACGGTGGAATCCCGGCGATGCGCAACAACCCCACGGGGGCGATGGGCGTCCGCGACTATCTGGGCGCGGCGTGGACCTCGGGGCGTGATGTCCCCGTCGTCAACGTGCCCGGATGCCCCGTGCAGCCGGACAACATCACTGAGACGCTTGTCCATGTGGCGCTGCACCTGGCCGGCGCCGCGCCGCTGCTCGATCTCGACGAGCAGGGGCGCCCGCGCTGGCTGTTCGGTCGCACAGTGCAGCAGGGCTGCGGGCGCGCGGGCTACGCCGAGCAGGGGGAGTTCGCCCGCACGCCGGCCGACGCGCGCGGCTGCCTGGTGAAGCTCGGCTGCAAAGGGCCGGTGGCGATGTGCAACGTGCCGCTTCGTGGCTGGACCGGAGGCGTCGGCGGCTGCCCCAATGTGGGGGGCATCTGCATCGCCTGCACGATGCCCGGGTTCCCGGATAAGTTCATGCCGTTCATGTCGCCCAACCCGCTCGGCATGCTCTCGGCGCGCGCCGCGCGCGTCACCTATGGACCCGTGCTTCGCGGGTTGCGCCGACGGGCGATCAGGCGTGTGTACGACGTCGAGCCCGACTGGCGCCGGCCAGGTGACGCCCTGGCGTCGGGCTATGAGCCGAGGTGGTAGGCGGTGCCGGTCGTCGTCGTGTTCTCATGCGAGATCTGCGGGGTCAGGCCCGACCCCGAGACGCAAACGTCGCTTCAGCGACAGCTGCTGGATCTCCGCCACGGGGAGTACGTCGACGCCGACCCCGGCCGTTGGCTGACCTGGCATGGCCGCGGCATGTACGGGCCGCTGCGCTACGCCTGTGGTGAACACCGCGGCGAGCTCAAGGCGCTGGTGCGCGCGCACTACGGGACGCTCGGCTGGCATCCGTGGGCTCGGGGACCGCACCCATGGGCGGGACGCCGCGGTTCAGACCGCGCCCGGGCGCTGGCGCGCCACCTGAGCTCGACCCCGACGCCGAGTCACTACCGTGGCCCCTGAGGCGTCAGCGCGCTAGCCGAGAGCCTGCTGGTCGACCGCCTGCTGGGCGGGCCCGACGAGCATGCCCTGCAGCCGCCGCACCGCGTCAAGATGGTCGCCGGTCCAGATGACGCGTACCGCCGTCGCACTGGCGTTTCCGTCCTCGTCGCGGAGGTCATGGCTGACGGCGTCGACGAGGCGCCCGTCGGCGACTGCGTCGCCCTGCAGTGCCTCGGGCACCGTCCCCCGCCCAACGAGGCTTTCGGCGAAGCGGGCGTACCACCCGCGCACCATGTCCGAGCCTGACAGAAGCTCGCGCCGCGCGGCAGAGCGATCGCCGCCGTCGGAGACGTCGCCGTCCCATAGCTGCAGCACCGCATCGCCGGCGAGCCGCACGGCCACGACCCCGGTGACCAGCGCGGTCACCTCGGCCAGCGGCACGGGCTTGGCCCCGCGCTCGGCCAGGTAGCTGCGGTAGGTGTCGTCCAGGCGCCGGGCGGCGGCCGCCGCCTGAGCGGCCTGCCCGACTGGCGGGCCCGTCGTTCCGCCGCCCGCGTCGCAGCGGCCCACGCCGTACGCCACCGCGCTGGTGAGATAGCTGAGGCTGTCGGTGTAGGCGGCCGACAGAGCCCGGCCCAGCGCGACGCCTGCGCCGCGCGGCCACAGCATGAGCCCGACGAGGAGACTCACCGCCCCGCCCAGCGCGATGTCCTCGATGCGCACCAGGCCGAGCTGCCAGCCGGCCGGCGCCAAGAGGTTGAACAGGATCGTCAGGGTGAGGGTGAAGGCGGCCTGTCCGGCGGCGAAGGAGACGGTGGCGGGGGCGAGTCCGGCGAGGAGGACGGCGAACGGGAGGAGTGCCCACAGCACGGCGGTGTTGGTCCCGACCAGGGCGACGATGCCGCCGCCGATGACAAAGCCGACCGTGGTGCCGAGCACGGCGCGCACGATGTTCTGGCCGGTGTTCAGGGCGCTGGAGCGCAACACCGCAAGGGTGGCCAGCGCCACCCAGAACGCGTGCTGGACGGAGAGGAGGTCGGCGACGAGGACCGCGAGACCGAGGCCCACCGCGCCCCTGAGGCTGTTGTGCAGCCACACGGAATCGCGCGCGGTGTGGGAGATCGCGCGCTGGGACGCGGCCGTGAGGAACCCAACGAAGCCGGTCGGCTGGCGCCCCAGCACCTTCTGCAGCCAGGGGCGCCGCTCGGCGCGGGCGGCGTAGTCGACGTTGGCGGCGATCTGCAGCACGATGAAGCTCAGCTCCTGGGAACGGAAGCTGGGGTCCAGCGCGGTCACCACGCGCATCGCGTGCTCCTGCTCATCGCCGGGCTCAGCGGGCTCCGGAAGCCGTGCCGTGCTCACGCGCTCGAGTTCCTCCAGCGCCGAGCGCAGGCGGGCCGTGGCGTCGTCCAGGGGGCCGGCCTTCGCCGGCGCCTCGAGCAGGTCCGCGGCGCACGAGAGCACCTCGGCCGCCGCACGCTTGACCTCACAGACCTCGTGAATCGCCTTCATCGCGCTGGGGGCGGTGATGGCCGACCGCAGCACGATTGCGTTGAGCCATCGCAGCTCGTCGACAAGGCGCACCACGGCGCGAGCTGAGGTGCTCAGGCCCGTCGGGCGGTAGGGCGTCGCGAAGAACCCCGTCTGGACGGCGTCCACGGCGGCGTCGGACGCAGCCATCGCCTGCCGGTATTCGGCTTCATCCACCACCTCGCCGCCCGTCTCGCGCGCCACGACGAAGTCGATCTCGACGCGCAGGCGGGTGGCCAGCGCCCGGCAGGCGGCGATGGCCGAGCTGCGCACCGGGTCGCGCGCGGGGGCGGGCCACAGAAGCGAGATGGCCACCAGCGAGAACAGTGACGCGATGCCCCACCCCGCGATGCGGTCGGGGATCGCCGACGCCGTCGCGGGCAGCGAGACGGCGAGGATGAGTGGCAACAGGAGGGCGGTGGTGGCGCTCGCGAGTACTGAGCTCACCACTCCCGCGAACAGCACCCCGAATGACACCACGGCGATGGCCACCGCAGCCAGCCAGGTGGTACGGGAGGCCAGCGTGCCCAGGGCGATGAGGAGCATGCACGCGACCGCGAGGGCGGCCTGGCATTGGAGCCGGTTGCGGATCGAGCCGCCGAAGTCGACGAGCAGCAGCATTGCGAAGGACCCCAGCGCTGCGAATGTGGCCAGTGCGGGGCCGCCGCCCAGCACCGGTCCGGCGAGCGCGAACGCGGTCGGCATGAGGATGGCGGCACGCGTCGCCCGGCGCAGAGCCACGAAGCCGCGGTCATGGGCGCGCAGCCACTCCCAACCGGGCAGCTCCCGCGGGATGGCGACGGACGAGGGCAGAGCAGTCAAGACGGGTCCCAGGGTGGACGGTCGAGTGCCCGGAAGTATCGCAATCGCCGACGCCGCCCTACGGCGACAGGCCCATCGACAGCGAGCGCACGGCGCCCGTCCCGTGCGCGTTGCTGGCCGACACCTTGAGCACGTAGGCGCCGGGGGCCAGGTGCGCACCGCCTGCCAGCGACCAGCGCGCCGCGTAGCCCCGCTGTCGCGGCTTGGTCGGTAGCCGGCCTGACGCCACCGCCGGCCCTTCGGTCATGGCGATGCGCGGGCACGCCCACGGACGGGTGGCGGTCGAGCGGTGAAGCGTCCAGTGCACCGTGGCGGCCTGGCTGATCGTCGCCGACACCGGCGCACCCGGGCTCGTCGAACACTCGCTGTCGTGGACGATGCTCAGCGAACGCACGGCCGGCAGCGCGAAGCCGACGGGTCGCAGCGGCACGGTCAGCGCAAGTCCTGTGCCGCTGAGATTCAGCCGCGCTCGCAGGGTGCCGGGTCGGGATGGGGTGAAGGTGACGGTCAGCCGGCAGCCGCCGTAGGGGCGCAGGATTGTGTGGGCACATCCGTCGGAGGCGATGCGAAAGCGCCGCACGTCGCCGCCCGAGAGCGTCGCGTGTGCGATCGATACGGCCGCGCCGAACGGGCTGGTGAGCGCGAGGCGCCAGCGCTGGCGGTAGCCAACGCCGTCTGCACCGGCCGCGGGGACGAACCGGGGGTGGCGGAGGTCCGGCGAGAGCAGGCCCGAGACCGATGGTGCGCTGGCCGCGAGCGGCACCTCGAGGGTTCCGTCGTCGGACGCCAGCTCGAGCGTCCCTTCGGCGTTGCCGACCGCCGCGGGCGCAAAGCGTGCCGACACCGCACACGTCTCGCGGGGCTCGAGCACCATGCCCGCGCACCGGTTGCCGGCCACCGCCAGACCGGCATCCGATGGGCCCGACACCCAAGCGACCCCGAGCTCGACCGGGACACTGCCGGGATTGCTGATGGTGACCGACCGGCTGCTCGTCTCGCCGGGCTGCGCGGGCGGCAGGGCCGCCGCCGTCGGCGACGCCACCGCGGGCGTGCCCGGGCAGTCGCGTCCGAACTGCGCGTAACAGTCGGCGGCGGCCCGCACCACGTCGAACGCCGGCTTCGGGGTGATCTGCGGATCGGCCGGGGGCGGGTCGGCGACATCGCCACCCAGCACGCCCTCGGACGCGAACGACCCGCTGAGGTTGTCGCGCTCGGTGACGAAGACCATGGCGGCGCCCGCGTCGACCAGCGTGGGGAGCGACGCCTCCAGGTAGGCGGCCTGCGCCCATTCTGAGCCGGTGTAGCCGGGGTCGTACTGGTACTGAGGATCTGACGGGTAGCCGTGCTCGGTCACCCACAGCGGGCCGGCGAATCCCTGCGTGGCCAGGAAGTGCCGGAAGCCCGCCACGTCGGGCGCGAGCTGCCACAGGTCACCGCGCTCATGGAGGTTGGCGACGTCGAAGGCGTGGACGGCGTCGGCGCCCGAGGTGGCGAACACCTGTGCCAGCCAGCCCTCCGCCGTGACGCCGGAGACGCCACCGAGCAGCACATCGTCGGCGGGGTCCACCGACTTGATCGCGTCGTGCGCGGTGCGCAGCATGACCGCGTACTGCTGCGGAGTGCCGTCGAAGAAGTCGCCGTTGTCAGGCTCGTTCCACACCTCCCAGTCGCGGATCACCGGGTCGGCCCGGCGCACGATCTGGGCGATGACCGAGCCGTAGGCGGGGAGGTCCTCCGTGGCGCACCGGCTCGGGGTGCTGGTCGGCGTCGCGCACTGCGCCATCCAGGTGGGGACGGTGAGCAGGTCGGCCACGACCTGGAGGTGGTAGGTCTGGGCGAGCCCGACGACCTCGTCCAGGCCCGAGAAGTCCGGCGGCTGCGATGGGGAGGTGAAGATCAGCGCCGGAGCGACGTCGAGCCGGATGGAGGCGGCATGCATCGCGGCGGCCTGGGCGAACATCGCCTCCATGAACGAGGGCGGGTCGTCGAGTTGGAGCATCGAGTGCGCCCCGATCGGGTCCACCGCGGCGCGGGCGGGACGAGCCCCGGCGCCGGCGAGGGCGAGGGAGAGTGCCAGCACCGTGAGCCCGAGCGCCAGCGTGCGCCAATGCGCCACCCGCCTACAGGCGGGCGTCGGTGTGCGGATCCGGCACGCCCCCGAAGTACTGGTCAAGAACCGTGTCGTAAACCGAATCATCCTCCGATGCGTCCGATGCGTCCGATGCGTCCGATGCGCGCGCGAAGAGCGTTATCGACGAGCGCAGCTTGACGGCGTCGATCGCGCCGAAGATCTGCTCGGCGTCGGTCGCGCCCAGCGCGATGAGGATGGCGGCGCACTCGGCGAGCCTCGGACCCAGGACGGGGTGGTGAAGGTAGGCGCGCGCCTCATCCAGCGACACGATCGCGTAGCGCTGCGACATCGCGCTGTGACCCAGGCCCGCGATCTGCGGGAACACGAACCACATCCAATGACCGGTCTTGCGTCCCGCGCGCAGTTCGGTCACGGCCCGCTGGTAGGTGTCGTGCTGGGCGGCCAGGAAGCGCGCGAGGTCGTGCGGGTCGTGCGGGTCGTGCGGGTCGCTCACACTAGCCCCCGCCGCCTCCTCCGCCGCCGCTGGAGGTGGTCTGCGTGGTCGATGCCGGAGGCGACGACGTCGTCGTGCTCGCGGGCGGGGCGATGAAGGTCTGCGTCGACGTTACGGACGTGACCGCCGTGCTGGTTGCCCCGCCGGCCGTCGTGCTGCTCGTGGATGTCGTGGCGTGCGCGGCGGTTGCCCTGGCCTTCAGCGGCGGAACGGGCACCGCCGCCCCCGGCCGCGCGACCGAGGCCTGTCCGCTGCCGGCGGAGTCCCCGGAGGCCAGCGACCCCGCCTGCGACGCCGTCGAGGTCGACTTCACCGCGCTTCCTATCCCAAAGCCCGCCGCGATCGCGCATACGAGCAATGCACCCAGCAGCCACCATCGCCGCTCCATGTTGCCACCGTCCCTTCGCCCGGTTCCAGTGCTGATCGTATTGGGCCTGCCGAGCTCTCGCGCGCATCCGATCGTCAGACTTCAGCGCCCCCGACGCTCCGCGGAGCCGGTAGCGTGCCTGCCGGCCCGGTAGCTCAGTCGGTCAGAGCAGCGGACTCATAATCCGTCGGTCGTGGGTTCGAGCCCCACCCGGGCCATGCTCCGCCCCGGCGGGTATGCTGTCGCCCATGCTGTCGGCAGCGGACATCCTGGGCCTCGGGCACTCGATCTCGTCCGGCGGGGAGACCCTGGCTCTGGCGATCACGTTCATCGGGATCGGGATCGTGGCCAACCTCCTCGTCGTCTACGCGGTGGGGCAGGTCCTCGCCGAACGCCGGCAGAACCACGAGCGCGCCGAGCGTTTCCGCCAGTCGCGCGTCCGCTCGTAGCCCGACTCTGAAGCTGTTTTCGAGCAGCCTCTGAAGGAACGAGCGCGGGGGGTGTCGAAACAGACGCCTGCCCATGAAGCAGTCATCAACTCCCATCGCCGCCCCCGAGACCAACCACGGTCACCAGGCGCTCTCGGCCTACATCACCGCTCGGTTTGACGAGTTCAGCCGTTCGCAGAAGGACGTCGCCCAGTACATCGTCGACCATCTCGATGAGGCCGCCTTCCAAACCGCCGAGGAGCTCGCGCGCCGCGCCAACACCTCCTCGAGCACAGTGGTCCGCTTCTCGCAGGCGCTGGGTTTCGAGGGCTTCCCCGAACTCCAGCAGGCCGCGCGCGACGAATACCGCCGCCGCGTCGGGCAGGGGGGGATCGCCACCGAGACGCTGACCACCGCCACCCCGCTGTTCTCGTTGGACCACACCGAGTTTGAGGCGGCGCTGGCCGCCGACCATGTCAACGTCGAGGACACCGCCCACAAGCTGCGCCGCTCCGACGTGGAGGCGGCCGTGGACGCGATCGTCTCCGCCGAGAAGGTGCTCATCGCAGGGACCGATCAGATGGCGTTCTTCGCCAGCTACCTGCGTCACCTGCTGATGTTGCTCGACCTCCGCGCCGAGATCGTGGCCAGCCCCTCCCAGGAGGCGCTGGGCCGGCTGAGCCGGATCGACGCCACCACGCTCGTGATCGGCCTGTCGGCCGGGCGCCCGCACCCCCTCATCACCCGGACCATGAAGCTGGCGCGCCACCGCAAGGCGCCGACGCTCGCCATCACTGACGCCACGTTGTCAGAGGTGGCCCGGCTCGCCCGCATCCGGCTGTATTACTCCTCCAACACGCCGGCCTTCGTGCGCTCGCACACGGCGCTGTTGTCGCTGATCCAGGCCCTGGCCTACGGCGTCTACGCCCGCGACGCGCAGCAGTACGACGTGCGGATCAAGGCCTTCCGGCTCAAGTAGCCGGCGTCCGCGGCGGGCGCGGACCGATTACCAGCGACTGGATGGCGTGGCCGATGCGGCCGCGCCGGTCCCACAGGACGCTCTCGGCGACCCCGACGCTGCCGGCCTCGATGCGCGTCTGGGACTCCAGGGCAACCCACTCGTCCACCGGCGGGCGCTCGATGTAGATCGTGAGATCGGGGTTGATGAACACGTGCTCGTCCCAGTCGAGCACGGCGGCAATCCCGTTGCCGAAGTCGCCGGCGGCGGCCACGCTCTCCAGCGGATGCACCGGCTGGCCGTCGACCAGCGGATGGCGCAGGCGAAACCACGCGGTCGCCTCACCCGCCTGGAGGAAGCGGCCGCGTACGAAACGGATTTCCATCGCCTCGGTGGCAAAGCCGCGGCGCTGCCGGCCCTCCCAGTCGTTGCGCACCCCCTCCTCGGGGCCGGGGAAGGCCGGTCCGCGGGGTGCAGTGCCGGGCGCGCTGACGTCTGACGGGCGTACCAGCAGCCCCCGCGCCCGCGTCACCTCGGTGCCGTCGCCGTCGCGCAGAACGGCGTCCAGCAGGGTGACTCGGCGACCCGGCCGCACCACCTCCACCTCCACCGTCAACTCGCCCAGCGGGACGGGGCGCACGAACTCGTAGGTGATCCGCGCCAGGCGCAGGCCATCGGCGACGGCATGGCCGTTGAGGACATGCACGATCAGCGCTGCCGGCGCGCCCCCGTGCAGCGCGCCCGGGTACCACGGCCCCAAACCGAGTTCGGTGGCGCGGAAGCGATCGCCATCCTGGACAAATACGGCGTCCGGAGTCATCGATCCGACAAGCTAGCGCCCGGCTACACTGGCCCTCATGGACCCCAACGGCGATATCCCTCGGGACGAGGCAACCTTCACCGTCAAGGCTGGTCTGGCCGAGATGCTCAAGGGCGGCGTGATCATGGACGTGGTGACGCCAGAGCAGGCCAAGATCGCCGAGGACGCCGGCGCCGCCGCCGTGATGGCGCTGGAGCGAGTCCCCGCTGACATCCGTCGCGACGGTGGTGTGGCCCGCATGTCGGACCCGGAGATGATCAAGGGCATCCAGGAGGCCGTCACCATCCCCGTGATGGCCAAGGCGCGGATCGGCCACTTCGCCGAGGCCCAGGTGCTCGAGGCGCTCGAGGTCGACTACATCGACGAGTCCGAGGTCCTCACTCCGGCCGACGAGGCTAACCACATCGACAAGTGGAACTTCAAGATCCCGTTCGTGTGCGGAGCGACCAACCTCGGCGAGGCGCTGCGCCGGATCGGCGAGGGGGCGGCGATGATCCGTTCCAAGGGCGAGGCGGGCACCGGCGACATCGTCGAGGCCGTGCGTCACCTGCGCGTGATCCACCGCGAGATCCGCCGTCTCGGGGTGCTCGACCCCGAGGAGCTGGCCACCGCGGCCAAGGAGCTGGCCGCTCCGCTGCCCCTCGTGCGCCAGGTCGCCGCTGACGGGCGCCTGCCGGTCGTGCTGTTCTGCGCCGGCGGCATCGCCACACCGGCCGACGCCTCGCTGGTGATGCAGCTGGGCGCCGAGGGCGTCTTCGTCGGCTCCGGGATCTTCAAGTCCTCGAACCCCGAGCTGCGCGCCCGGGCCATCGTCGAGGCGACGACCCACTTCCAGGATCCGGCCCGTGTGGCGGCCGCCTCCAGCGGGCTGGGCCAGCCGATGGACAGCCTCGAGACCTCCAAGCTCGAGTCTGAGCAGCTGCTCGCCGGCCGCGGCTGGTAGCCGTGCCCGACATCTCGGCGCAGCGCGCCCCCGACCCTCCGGCGAAGCCCATGCCGCTGGTCGGCGTCCTGGCCCTCCAGGGCGACTTTGCGGCGCACGCCAAGATCCTCCACGGCCTCGGCGCCGCCGCGCGCGAAGTGCGGGTTCCGGCCGACCTCGACGGGCTGGCCGCTCTCGTCATCCCCGGCGGCGAGTCCACGGTGATGACCCTCGGCATCGAACGCGAGGGGCTGGGCGACCCGCTGCGCGAGCTTGCCCGCTCCGGGACCCCGGTGCTGGGCACCTGCGCCGGCATGATCATGCTCGACCGGAACCACCTTGGCGTGCTCGACATCGAGGCCCGGCGCAACGCCTTCGGCCGCCAGCTGCACTCCTTCGAGGCCGACCTGGACGTCACCGGTGTGACCGGCGGCCCGGTTCACGCCGTGTTCATCCGCGCCCCGTGGGTGGCCGAGACCGGACCCGAGGTCGAGGTGCTCGCCGAGGTCGAGGGCCACCCGGTGGCCGTGCGCCAGGGCAAGGTCATCGCCGTCTCGTTTCATCCGGAGCTGACGGGCGAGTCACGCCTGCACGAGCTGCTCCTCGCCGCGGTCTCCGTGTAGGCCGCCGGCCCGCCCACGAACGTCAACGGCAGCTATCGAGGAGGAGGGGGCTGGGCGGCCACCGCGAGCCGTCGGACGCCGGCGGCGGACCCGATTTGCGTGATTTTTATGCGGATCGCATAAAAAGATCGCGCGTCGAGCCGAACCCGCCTCGCGGGCCGCGCCGGCCGGCACCGCTCACCGCCAACGCGCCGCCTAACGGTGCGCCGTGACCCGCCGGATCCCCCATGCATTGGGGGTTTCGCGGAATTTCGCCACGGGTACCTCCGGTCACCACAACAGCGGAGAGGGAGAACTCATGGCGGAAGAGGTACGGCGGATCGTCGGCGGTGGTCCGCGGCGACGCATCGGTTTGTGGATGGCCGGGCTGGTGACGATCGCCGCGGTGGTCGCGTTCGTCGCGGGGGTGTTCGCGGCGGCGCCGTCGGCCAAGGTCGACCACCGCACCCAGTCGCAGGGCCGATCCGCGCTCACGCCTCAGCAGCAGGGGGCCAGTAACTTCGTCAACGGGCTGATCGGCAAGATGACGGTGGCCGAGAAGTTCGGCCAGCTCGAGACGTCGGGCCCCCAGGGCACCAACGGCACCGCCGGGCAGAGCCTGATCGACGACGCCAAGAACGGACTGGTCGGCTCGATCCTCGACATGGTCGGCGTCGACAACATCAACCAGCTTCAGCAGGCCGCGCTCCAGTCGCGGCTGCACATCCCGCTCATCTTCTCGCTCGACGTCATCCACGGGTACAAGACGATGTATCCGATCTCCCTCGGCGAGTCGAGCAGCTGGGATCCTGCGCTGGCGCGCAGCGACGCGTCGATGGCGGCCGCGGAGGCCGCTGCCGATGGCATCAAGTGGACCTTCAGCCCCATGGTCGACGTCACCCGCGACCCGCGCTGGGGCCGCGTGCAGGGCACCAGCGGCGAGGACCCGTTCCTCGGCGCCGCGCTCGCAGCCGCGCGCATCCACGGATACCAGGGCTCGAACTACAGCGCCCCGGACAAGGTGGCGGCCACGATCAAGCACTTCGCGGCGTACGGCGCCCCGGTGGCCGGCCGTGAATACAACACGGTCGACATGTCGACCCAGCAGCTGTACAACGACTACCTGCCGACCTACAAGGCCGGCGTCGACGCGGGCGTGGCGACGGTCATGAGCGCGTTCAACTCGCTCAATGGCGTCCCCGCGACCGCCGATCCGGAGACGCTGCAGACGATCCTCCGCCAGGAATGGGGTTTCGGCGGGACGGTCGTCAGCGACTACCAGGCGGTCCAGGAGCTCGAGGAATTCGGCTACGCCGCCAACGACGCCGAGGCGGCACAGGAGGCGCTGACCGCCGGCGTCGACATCGAGATGGCGGTCCAGCTGCACAGCCCGAACTCCACCTATGAGAACGCCGGCCCGGCCCTACTGGCCCAGCACAAGATCACGATGACCCAGCTGAACAACGCCGTGCGCCACGTGCTCACGCTCAAGTACCTGGCGGGCATGTTCGCCCACCCGATGACCGATGCCAACCGGGTCAAGACCGCTGAGCTGACACCGGCCAACGTGAGCCAGGCGCGGACCGCCGCCGATGAGTCGATGGTCCTGCTCAACAACCAGAACAAGGCGCTTCCGCTCAGCACCTCGACCCCGTCGATCGCGGTCGTGGGGCCGCTGGCCGACGACGCGCTGGACCAGCTCGGCGCGGACGTGCCGATCGGCTACGACACAACGGCCGCCGATCTGAAGACGACCGACAAGGTCGTCACCACCCTGGACGGGATCAAGGCGGCGGCTCCCAACGCGCACGTCACCTACGCCCAGGGATGTGACACCTCGTGCACCGACACCTCCGGGTTCGGCGCCGCCCTGGCCGCCGCGCAGTCGTCGGCGGTGACGGTCATCGTCGCCGGTGAGCCGTCGTCGGACAGCGGCGAGGCGTCATCTCGATCGATCCTCGATCTGCCGGGCCATCAGCTCCAGCTCATTCAGCAGATCGCCGCCACCGGCAAGCCGTACGTGGTGGTGCTCATGAACGGCCGGCCGCTCACCATCCCCTGGCTGGCCGACAACGCGCCGGCACTGCTCGAAGCCTGGTATCCGGGGACCGAGGGCGGCGACGCCGTCGCCGACCTCTTGTTCGGCAAGGTGGACCCGAGCGGCAAGCTGCCGATGTCGTTCCCGCGCAACGTCGGGCAGATCCCGATCTCCTACAACGAGCTGCCCACGGGCCGCCCGGCGGATCCCAATAACAAGTACACCTCCAAGTACCTCGATGTCCCCAACACGCCGCAGTACGCGTTCGGGTACGGGCTGTCCTACACGACCTTCAACGTGGGCGCCCCGCACCTGTCCTCGAGCAGCGTGTCGCCCAACGGGAGGCTGACCGTGACGGTGCCGGTGAGCAACACCGGCTCGGCCGGCGGCGCCGACGTCGTCCAGCTGTACCTGCATCAGGACGACACCAGCATCCTGCAGCCCGTGCGCAAGCTGGAGGGGTTCCAGCGGGTGTCACTCAACGCCGGGCAGACCAAGACGGTCACATTCACCCTGAGCCGCCAGAACTTCGGGTTCTACAACGACCAGGGCCAGTTCGTGATCGAGCCCGGGCTGTTCCATATGTTCGTCGGCGACAGCTCGGACGGTAGCGGCGCGGCCACGTTCACGGTGAACTGATGCGCCTGCGCCTCGCGCTCGGAGCCGTCGTCTGCGCCGCCGCACTGGCCACTGGCCTGTGCGGTCAGGCGCTGGCCGCCGGCGGCGGCGCGGGGCTGACGGCCCAGCAGCGCGCGGTGCTGCACGGCATCGCCGCCGACACGTGGCGGTTCTACGCCGCCGACGTGGATCCCACGACCCACCTGCCCCTGGACAACCTCGGTCCGGGGGCGGTGCGCGGGGCCTACACGTCGGCGGCGAACATCGGCGTGTATCTGTGGGCGGTCGTCGCTGCGCGGGACATGCACCTCATCGACACCGCGACCGCGCAGCGGCTGGCCTCGGCGACGCTCAATGAGGTGGCAACGCTCAAGCGCTACAAGGGTTTCCTCTACCAGTGGTATGACACGGCCAATGGCAACGTCCTGCTCAACCCCGGGCAGGGGGACTGCCCAGCGACGCCCCCGACGGAGGAGAACAACTGCGGGTTCGTCTCGGCTGTCGACAACGGGTGGTACGCGTCCGGGCTCATCGTGGCCCGCGAGGCGCTGCCCGGAGTGCGCGATCTGGCCACCCGGTTGCTGAGCAACATGGACTTCTCCATCTTCTACGACAACCGGCCTCAGACCGATTGCAACACCAACGCATCGATCACCGGCAACCAGCCCACCGGCCAGCAGTACGGCGGCTTCTACGTTGATCCGGCCCCCGCGCACCCGGCCGGGTATCACAACGGCGCGCTGTACTCCGACCCGCGCATCTCCGTCTATATCGGCATGGGCCTGCGCCAGATGCCAGGCGACGTGTGGTGGCGGACGTGGCGGACGCTGCCGCCCCAGCGCTGCCCCACCGACCCGGACTTCTCCTGGCAGGGGCAGTGGCCTGTGCCAGGCCAGTGGGAGTCGGTCACCGACCCGATCAGCCACAAGCAGTTTCAGGTGTGGGAGGGCCACTACGTCTATTCCGCCTCGCCCGGCCCCCCGATCACCTTCATCCCGACGTTCTCCGGCGGCATGTTCGAGGGCCTGATGGCCAACCTGGTCGTGCCCGAGACCCAATGGGGGACGCACAGCTTCGGGCTGGCCGACCTGCGCTGGGCCCAGGTCCAGGAGCGCTACGACACCCAGGTGCTCCACGACCCGGTGTGGGGGATGTCGCCCTCCAGCACGCCCGATGACACCGGCAACTACAGCGCTTTCGGCGTGCAGGGACTGGACCTCGGCGCGGGAGAGGGCCTGGCCCAGGACGTCTGCGCGCCGGCCCCGGGGGCGCCGTGCACCACCGAGGACGCCGTCACCCCGCATGCCTCGGCGATCGCCCTGCCGCTGATCCCGCAGCAGGCCTACGCCAACCTGCAGAAGCTGCGCTCCGACTATCCGGGCCTCTTCACCGCGGACGGAGGCTTCTACGACTCCGTGAACCCCAAGACGGGCTCGATCGGCCACCGGCGGCTCGTCCTGGACCAGTCGATGATCATGGCCGGGCTCGACGACGCGCTCAATGACAATGCCCTGCAGCGCGACTTCGCGCGCGATCCGGTGTCGTGGGCGGCGCGGGCGGACCTAACGGCTGAGCGGATGACGATCCGCTGAGCCACTGCGCCCACGCTGGGCGTAGTCGCGGAACTCGCGCTCGAACCGGTCCCAATCGGACCAGGGGATGCCGTCGGGCTGGGGCGGAGGCTCCTCGTCGACGGGCTCGGAGCCGCCGTCGGGCGGGTCCTCCTGGTCGCGCCCGCGTGAGAGCCACGCGGCCAGGGCCGCGACTGCGATCCCTGACGCGTAAACCAGCCCAGCCAGCGTCGAGTGGCGGGTCAGGGTGGCCACGCCGCCGATCGCGTACAGCCCGAGGGCGCACACGACCAGACGGCGCAGCTCAGCGGGGTCAGCCGCGCGGCGGGGCGCGCGGGCAAACGCGCTGGTGGCGATGGCCCCCATGAGCACAATGGCGAACGCCAGTTTCCAGGCGACCGACGGCGGCATGGGCCCATCATCGTCCCGACTCACCAGTAGGTCAAGCCGGTTCGATCAAACCTCGAGGCCGTGGCGCATGGTGTTCTCGCTCACCGCGCGCTGCTCGACGAACTGCAGCAGGTAGTCGGGTCCGCCGGCCTTCAACCCCGTCCCTGACAGCCGATTGCCGCCGAACGGCTGGCGCGCCACCATCGCCCCGGTGATTCCGCGGTTGACGTAGAGGTTGCCGACGGGAGAGCGCTCGCGCACCCGCCGCACGATCCCCGGATCCCGGGTGAAGAGCCCGCCGGTGAGCGCGTAGGAGAGCCCGTCGACGACGTCGCAGGCGGCCTCGACGTCGCGCACGCGCTGAACGGCCAGCAGGGGGCCGAAGATCTCCTCCTCGAGTACCGGGGAGCCCTCCGGCAGGTCGGCGGCGAGCGTCGCGGGACAGAACCAGCCCTCGCCCTCCGGGGCCGGCGCCTGGGCGACGATCCGCCCGGCGTCCTCGGCGGCCTGTGCGTAGCGGTTCACGCGCTCCTGTGCCTCGCGCTCGATCACGGGGGGTACGTCGGTGCCGAGCGTCTCGGCCTGGCCCACGATGAGCGTGCGCACCGAACCGGCCAGCCGCTCGAGCAGCTGGTCGGCGATGGCCTCGTGGACGAGCACCCGGGAGGCCGCCGAGCACTTCTGGCCGGCGTAGTTGAACGCCGAGCCGACGATCGCCGGGACCGCCTCGTCCAGGTCAGCGTCGGAGGCGACGATCACGCAGTTCTTGCCTCCGAGCTCGGCCACCACCCCTTTGAAGTGGTTCTGTCCGTCGCGCAGCTGGGCCGCGCTGGCGATGATCTCGCGTCCCACCGCCAGCGAGCCGGTGAAGGCGATGGCGTGGACGTCGGGGTGGGCCACCAGCGCCGCCCCGGCGTCGCCCTCGCCGGGCAGGAAGCCGATCGCCTCGGGGGGCACGCCCCCCGCGCGCAGGGCCTGGACGAGCTGGTGGGCGAGCGCGGGGGACTGCTCGGCGGGCTTGAGGATCGCGGCGTTGCCCGCCGCCAGTGCCGCGGAGGTCATGCCGCAGGGGATGGCGAGGGGGAAGTTCCAGGGGGAGATGACGGCAACGACACCGCGGGGCACATAGCGCAGTTCGTTGCGCTCCCCCGGCACCTGGAGCAGCGGCCGGCCGCGGTCGAGCTCGAGGGCCAGGCGGGCGTAGTACTCCAGGAAGTCGATCGCCTCGCAGACGTCGGCGTCGGCTTCGGGCCACGGCTTGGCGCACTCGCGGACCTCGAGCGCCGCGATCTGCAGGCGGCGCTCGCGCAGCCACGCCGCGGCCGCGATGAGCGCGGCGGCCCGGTCGGCGGCCGGTGTCGCGCCCCAGGTGACGCGGCCGCGCCCCGCGTGCGCGACCGCGGCATCGACGTCGGCGGCGGTGGCCCGCGCCGCATGAGCCACCAACCGCTCGGGATCGCCCGGGTCCGTCGAGACCAGCTCGCCACTGTTGCGGGCGTCGCCGCCGACGAGGATCGGCACCTCGCGTGGCAGCTCGCGGTCGACGGCTGCCAGAGCCTCGGCAAGCTGGTTGCGGACCGCGGCGCGGCGCAGCTCGAGGGTCGGCTCGTTGGCAAACGGGGCGGGCATGGTGGGGGAGAGCGAGGTTAGAACGCTCGCCGGGCCACCGTGGCGGCGGCCGCAGCGCTGATCAGCGCACGAAGCGGATCAGGGCAGCAGCGGGTAGCAGGGGATCCGGAGATCCTTGCGAATCGCGACCGGCACGTGCACGGCGACGCAGGCGTCGCTCTGCCCGCTCTGGAAGCTCCGCCAGCGGCCGTGGCTGTGGCGAAGTGCCGTCCACGCCTTCTGTCCGAACGGCTTGCAGCGCGTGGCCCAGCCCTTGGCCGGCTTGTAGAACACCGCGGCCCACGCCCTGTCCACGCTGGAGGTGTAGACCGCGCCGCATTGACGCGCGGCGCCGGCGCCGAGAGCGGCGTGGACCAGTGGATCCTTGGCAGCGCCGCTCACCCCGACGCGCGCCAGCGCAGTGGCAGGCACGCCGAGCACCGCGACGGCGCTGAGAGCCAGCAGAAAACGCCTCATGCCCACCGCCGCGTCAGCCCGGGATGTTCCAGAACAACAGCTTGCCCGAGCGGGCCAGCGTGAACGTGGCGGTGCTCTTGTGCGTGAGCGGGTCTGGACCGTGCGTGTAGTGCACCCGCATCCGCGTGAACACCCGTAGCCCCAGCACCGTGCGCGGCCGGAAGAGCGTGATGGTGACCGCGTGCTGGGAGAACCGGCCCGCGGCACAGAACGGCTCGCAGTTGTTGATCCAGTCATCGCCGGTGCCCTGGGCGGCGCCGGCCGTCCACGAGCTCCACTCGAGCTTGCTGGACTTCGGGCGGCGCCCGGCCTTCCCGGGGCCGGCCAGGAACCCGGTGCCGTCGCCGGTGTAGACGATCTGCTTGGGGCGGACCAGGACGTTCTTGCCCGGCGTGACGGTTCCGCCGTCGGCCAGGACGCTGGGCAGGCTCGCAGCGCCGGCGACCGAGACGACGAGCAGAGCCCCAATCAGGGCGAGCAATGAAGCGCCAAACCGGATCACGCCGCCCAACATACCGGCTTCAGGGCGCGGCGAGCAGCTGCTGCACCGGCACGCCCCGCGCCGCCTCAGCGAGGAAGCTCTCGTTGGAGGTGTTCTCCAACAGGCGCCGGACCAGATAGGCCATCCCGGCGACCAGGTCGCCGACGGGACAGTAGGTGCGCACCCGGTAGCCACACGCGGCCAGGGCCTGCTGGAGCTCGTCGCCGAGACCGCGCAGCACCTGGAGCTCGAGGTCGCGGTCATCGCCGCCGGACACGCGGTTGCAGGCGATGGCGTGCGACACCGAGCGCAGGTTGTGGGAGGCCACCGCCACCCGCAGCGCGGGACGCGCGGCCAGGAGCTCGCGGGTGAGCGCCTCGAAGTTGCGATCGCACTCGGCCTTGTCCTGGAAGACGGGTACATCCCAGCCGTGCTGCCGTGCCTGGACCAGCTCGTGGTCCCAGTAGGCGCCCTTGACCAGCCGCACCGTCAGCGGCGGCTCGCGCCCGGTCTCGCGCGCCCAGGCGATGACCCGCTGCGCCTGGTCGGGCGAGTCGCGCAGGTAGGCCTGGAGCACGAGGCCGGCCGAGGGCCCGGCGCGGAACTCCTCCTCATCCAGGAGGTCCAGCACCAGGTCCAGCACCGCCTCCCGGGAGTCCAGGGACTCCATGTCGATGTGCAGGTGCGCACCGGACGAATGGGCGGCGCGCAGCAGGGGCCGCAGCCGGCGGGCGGCGTCGCGTTGGCCGCGCTCGGGCGCGTCGGGACGCAGCAGCGGGGTGAGCGCGGACACCTTCACGCACACGTTGGCCCGTGGCAGCGGTCCGATGCCGTCGGCCTCCAGCGTCTCCCGCGGCGGCCAGCTGCGCGTGGCGGCCGACAGCTGCTCGATCGCCTCCAGGCAGCGCGCGGCGTAGCGGTCGGCCTCCGGCTCGGTGACGGTGGCCTCGCCGAGCAGGTCGACCGAGCTTGCCACGCCCCGGTCCCATAGCTTGCGCAGGGTGCCCAGGGCGGCGGTGGGGGTCTCGCCGACGATGAAGCGATGGGCGAGGTGACGGACCCCGCCGGCCGCCGCGGCGCCCAGGGCGGCGCGCCCGGCACGCGTCCCGGACATCTTCATCGCCACCGACAGCGGCGGCGGTGTCTCGGGGACCTCCTCCAGGAAGCCGACGAGGTGCCGCGCCAGGTCATCGAGCGACCGGCACGCCGGGGCCACGTCGACGAAGCGAAACAGGGCCGCGCGCAGCTCCCGGTCGCTGGAGGCCATCTCCATGGCGCGAGCGTCCAGCGCCTTGAGCGGCTGGCGCGAGGTGCTCGGGAGGGCGGCCGCGAGCTCCTCGCCGATCTCCCGCACGGCGGACTCCAACTCGACCCCGCCCGCCGGACGCACCCCGTCTACCTCGCTCACGCCGTCACCTCCGCGGCCGGCGAGGGATCGGGTATCGGCGTGGAGAGGGTGCGCCGCTCGATCTCCTCCCAGCTGACGTCGCGGTGACGCTCGGCCGCCTCGGCCGCGCCGCCCCCGTTGATGCCGAACAGGCGCTTGCGCCACAGCAGCCACACCACCACGGCTACATTGATGACGAAGCCGACCACCTTGAGGACCGTGCCCTCGTGGATGATCTCGTAGATCTCGAGCGGCAGCAGGAGCGTCGTGGCGATGAAGGTGAGGTACTCGGCCCAGCGCTTGCCGTACCACAGGCCGACCGCTTCCACGCCCTCGAGGATCCCGTAGCCGAGCAGCGCCGCGCCGACCTCGTGCAGGGTGCCCGACCGCAGGGAGAACAGGCGGTCCAGGTCGCGCAGGATCCCCACATGGCCCGAGGTCTGCACTGGTCCGCCGGCCACGCCGCCCTGGAGCGCGGTGAGGATGCGGTAGTAGGCGTCGTGCAGCGTGGCCCGGTGGGCGGTGAAGAGCAGGACGCCCAACCCGATGAGGACGAGCACGATGAAGTGCACCACCCGGTCCACGGCAATGATCCGCAGCACGATCTTGTCGTGCAGCGCCTTGCCCCGAGCCGGGACGGCGATCTGATCGCGGTCAGGCGGGTGGGCCCGGACCGGATCGGCGGGCAGCGGGAGCGGGACCCAGGTGTCGCAGCGCAGGCAGCGATGCCAGCGCACGTCGCCGTGATCCTGGACGACGAGGGCGTCCTCGGGGCGCGCAGGTCCGGCGTCGCGCCCGACGAGCACGTGCCCGGACACTCCGCAGGTGATGAGCTCCCAGTCCAGGTGGCGTCGGCTGCGGGGGTGCTGAGTGCCGGGTGCGTGGGCAGGCTGAGCCATCAGCCCAGGATGTTGACGGCTCGCGCGACGACAAGGCCGACCGTCACCAGCGCCGTCGTCGCCTGCGCGGCCATCAGGGCCTTGGCCATCGGGGTGAGCGGCATCGTGTCGGTGGGACTGAAGGCGGTCGCATTGGTGAACGACGTATACAGATAGTCGATGAGCGTGGGATGCCACCCGCGCGGCGCAAACTCACGCTCGGTCATCTGGACGAAGAGGAAATCGGGATGGGGCTTGCGCTTGCGATGCCGCGCCGTCGGCCCTCCGCCGTCCAACTGCCAGTACCAGACCCCGAACAGCAGCACGTTCGTCACCCACAGCACGATCCCCGAGCCGATCAGCGCCTGACCATCGGCCTTGCCACCCTTGAGCAGGTAGTGGCAGAGCAGGATGAGTGCGTAGGAGTTGGTGACGGTGACGACGGCGATGAGCGTGAGCGCCAGGCGCCGGCGCAGCAGGGTGTCGCGCATGCGGGGGTGCGGCGAGGCCATCGTGAGGCCTACCAGCGCCAGCGCCTCCACCCCCGGGAGCAGCCAGTTGGGCCCAAGCGTCACCTTGTCGGACAACGACAGGTCCAGGAGGATCGCCACGCCGATGACCAGCTGCCCGCCCCAGTAGGGGTCATATCGCGTGACGGCGGCCAGGACGTCCTGGTCGGCGACGTGCACGTCCTTGTCTACGGTGCGAACGTCGTCATCGAGTCCATGGTGCGGATCGTCGGGCACGACGGAATACTGGCACGCACGAACGCGCCCAGCGGGAGGATCCGACCGCGCGATGGCCGAACATGAGTCGGATGCGCACCTCACTCGCCGGCGTCGCGGTCCTGGTCGCCGTCGCCCTCTCGGCGTGCGGCGGCAGTGGTGGCAGCGGCGGCGGGCAGGGCACCCGGGCCTCGAACCAGTCCACGCCCACCGCCGCCACCGGCACCTCGGCGACGACGGGGGAGAGCACCGCCAGCGGCACGCAGACGGCCACGGGCACGGAGACGGCGACCGGGTCTCAGAGCGGGACGGCCAGCCAGACCGGGACGGCGACCGCCAACAGCGGCGGCGCGGCGGTCGACGATGGCGGTGCGCCGCAGTGCACCGCCGGGAGCCTGGCGCTGTCCTACCTCGGCGGGCAGGGCGCGACCGGACACGGCGAGCTGGGCTTCGCGCTCAAGAACACCGGGTCGAGCGCGTGCATCACCGCCGGCTACCCCGGGATCCAGTTCCTCGCCCAGGACGGCTCGCCGTTGCCGACCACACCGCAGCACACCACCGACGACTTCTTCGGCCACCTCCCACTGGGGAAGGTGACCCTCCAGCCTGGGCAGACGGCGTCGTTCCGGCTCGGGGTCTCGCACGGCGGGGGCTCGAGCGCCCCCTGCAGCACCGCCGCTGCCCTGCAGGTGATCGCCCCCAACGACACGGCGACGCTCAGGGTGCAGATCCCCAATGGGGCCTCCGAGTGCGGGACCACCACTGTCTCGCCGGTACAGCCGGGCACCTCCGCCTACCAGTGACCGCCCGTGGGAGCTAGTGGGTCTCCCGCTAGCGCGCGGCGCCCACGGCCAGCCACGCGGGGCCCTCGGCTAGCATCCGCGTGATCTCGGCGGCCGGGACCGGCCGCGAGAAGTGAAAGCCCTGCACGAGGTCGCAGCCCAGCCGCGCCAGCTCCGCGACCTGCTGCTCGGTCTCCGCGCCTTCGCCCACGACCCGGAGCGACAGGGCGCGGGACATCGCCACGATCGCCTCGGTGACCGCGGTGTCGCGCGATTCGGTACCGAGGCCGTCGACGAACGAGCGGTCGACCTTCAGGGCGTCGAGCGGCAAACGTGTGAGATACGACAGGGACGAGTACCCGGTGCCGAAGTCGTCGAGGACGAGCCGCACCCCCAGCGCCTTGAGTGCCACCAGCGTCTCGGACAGCTCGTCGTTGTCGGCCACGAGCATGCTCTCGGTCAGCTCGAGGGCCAGGATCGACGGGTCCAGGCCCGCGACGCGCAAAGCGGTGGAGACGGTGTCGGCCAGCGCGCGGTTGGCCACCTGGGCGGCGGACAGGTTGACACTCATCGTCAGCGGCGCCGCGTCGGGGCGCTCGCGGCACCACTCGGCCGCCTGGCGGCAGGCGTGCTCGAGCACCCAGCGGCCGATCGGCTCGATCAGCCCGTTCTCCTCGGCGACCGGGATGAAGTCCACGGGGGCGATGCGGCCGCGCTCGGGGTGCTCCCACCGCACGAGCGCCTCCACGGAGACCATGGCCCGGTCGCGCAGCGACACCAGCGGCTGGTAGTGCAGGACCAGCTCGTCGCGCTCCAGCGCCCGGCGCAGGTCGTTCTCGACGCGCAGCCGTGAGAGCGCCCGCCCGCGCAACGCCTCGTCATAGAGCTCATAGCGAGCCCGGCCACGCTCCTTGGCACGGTGCATGGCGGCGTCGGCGTCGCGGACCAGGTCCTCGGCACGCTCCCCGCCCTCGGCCAGGGCGATGCCGATGCTGATGGTGACGAAGTGCTCGTTGCCGTCCAGCACGAAGGGGCGGTTGAACATGCCGGCGATGCGCTCGGCCATGTCGATGGCGTCCTGCTCGCCGGCGATGTCCTCCAGCAGGATCCCGAACTCGTCGCCGCTGAAGCGCGCCACCGTGTCTGACGAGCGGACGATCTGCCTCAGGCGCGGAGCTGCCGCGGCCAGGAGCTCGTCTCCGGCGCGATGGCCGAGGCTCTCGTTGACCAGCTTGAAGCGGTCGAGGTCGAGGGCGAGGACCGCGGTCAGCGTGTCGGGGCGCCGGCGCTGGCGCTCGGTGGCTTGGCCGAGGCGGTCCAGGAACAGCAGCCGGTTGGGCAGACCGGTGAGGGGATCGTGCAGCGCCCGGTGGCGGATGTCGTCGTCGGTGAGCTGGCGCTCCACCACGTCCCCGAGGACGTTGGCCAGCGATTGCACGAAGTCCACGTCGCCCTGCTTGAACAGCCGCGGCGCGTACGAGTGAAATCCCAGCGCCCCGAACGGCCCGCGGCGCCCCTCGATCACGACGGTCAGGCCGCTGGTGGTGCCAACCCCGTTGAGGACCTCGGAGCGCTCGAAGCGCCGCTCGGTCGCCCAGTCGGTCACCACCGCCGGGCGCCCGCTGAGCAGGGCGTAGCCCGATTGCGATCCCAGTCCGGCGGGAGCCCGGTCGTTGACGTGCACGCCGGGGAGGCCGTGCAGGGCGCGAAAGGCGACCGCGTCCTCTGAGAGGATGAGCTCCACCACGGCTCCGACCTCCACGCTCAGGAGCGCGACACCGGCGCTGACCGCCTCGTGCATGAGGTCGGCGAGGCTCGCGCCCTGTAGGGCATGCTCGCCCAGCCGGGCGACGGCCGCCTGCTGGGCGGCACGCAGGGCCAACTCGGCCTCGGCGTTCTTCTGCTCGGTGATGTCGGACATCACCCCGTGCCAGCGCGCGATCCCGTCCGGGCTCTCCCGCAACAGCGCATCGTCGCGGACCCACACCGGATGACCATCGCGATGCAGCAGGCGGTACTCGATGGGGCTGGTCAGCGCGGCGGTCCCGTCGGCGAACTCCTGCTCCTGCTCCAGGACGCGCCGCTCGTCGCCAGGGTGCAGCCGGGAGGCCCACATCCCCGGGTCCGCGCACCACTGCTCGGGGGTGAAGCCCAGGATCTCCTCGATCTGGGGGCTCACGTAGTGCCAGGCGCCGTCGCCGCCGGCATCGGCGGTATAGAGGATCGCGGGGACCCTCTCCAGCAGGAGGCCTGAATTGTCGGATCGCGGCGGCTCGGCGGAGCAGGTCCCGTTCGGTGCCCCGGCCCGCGAGTGCCCGCCGTGCGCTCGGCGGTCGGACATCTATGGGCTGTGATCGGCAGCCCTGATGAGGTTCTGAACTCGTAGTGACTACGGATCGACCGCGCTGAACAGCGTCACCGGGCCGGAATCGTCTTCGGTGGCCCGTCCGTCGGCGATGAGCAGGTCGAGATGGCCGAGTAGCTCTGAGATGGTCAGGAACGCCTGGGTGACCGCGACATTGCCCCACATCTGGCTGGCGAGGTCATAGGCGGTCTGGGGACCGTCGGCCAGCAAGCGGTGGATCTTGCCCGCCCGGCGCGTCGTCATGCGGAAGCGCTCGTCGATGAGTGCGGCGTGCTCGGTCACCGGCGGGCCGTGGCCGCCGAGGACAAGGCGCGCGGGCATCTCACGAGTCTCGCGCAGCGACTCCATGTAGCGCACCAGGGCGTGTGGGCGGTCCCCCGCGGCTCCCGCCGCCGGCTCCTGGAGCGGCCGGGAGATGAGCGGATTGGACGAGATGCGCGACAGCAGGTGATCGCCGGCGATGAGGATCTGGCGCTCCTCGTCCCAGAAGACGGTGTCGGAGGGGCTGTGCCCGGGCCGGTGCAGGGCGGTGAGCGTGCGGTCGCGGAGGGTGAGCTTGGTGCCCTGGCGCAGCGGCACCGTCACCTGACCACTCGATCCGAAGGCGCGGAACGCGCCTCCCACCATCTGCAGGGCCGTGGCCAACTCGTCGGGGACACCGTGGCGGCGCATCACCGTCATGGAGAACTCGTCGTCGGCGGTGGCCGACGCGCTGAAGTCCTCCAGGTAGGGCCCGAGGACGTCGAGCGCCGCCACCTCCGCCCCTGAGCGCCGGGCGGTGATCTCCAGCAGGCCCAGGTGATCCATGTGCTGGTGGGTGATGATGATCAGCCCCAGGTCCTCGATGCGGTGACCAAGCTGTGCCAGGGCTCGCTCGAGCTCGTCCAGCGACTTGCCGCTGTTGGGCCCTGTGTCCACCAGCGTGAGCGGGTCGTCCTCGATCAGGTAGCAGTTGACACGCCCCACCAGGAACGGGGTGGGCACCGCCATCAGATGGATGCCGGCGTCGCGGGCCTGTGCCAGGGTCGTGTCGGCCTCGGCTGGGCTCACGAGCGGATCAGGCCGAGCACCTCGTCGCGCTTGGCCTCCATGTCCGGCACGGAGACCAGAGACTCCAGGCACAGGCGCAGCAGCGGCTCGGTGTTGGACGCGCGTACGTTGAAGTGCCAGTCGTCGTAGTCGATGGAGATCCCGTCCAACCGGCTCTGGCGTGCGTCGGAGTAGCGCTCTGCGATCGCCTCGATCTTGGCGTCCTGATCGTCGACGGTGCTGTTGATCTCGCCGGAGATGAAGTACTTGCTGCGGTAGGGCTCGAGCAGCTCGGACATCTTCGCCTCACGCTGGGAGAGCAGCTCCAGGATGAGCAGTGCCGGCAGCGTGCCCGAGTCGGCGTTGTAGAACTCCCGGAAGTAGTAGTGGCCCGAGACCTCGCCGCCGAAGACCGCGTGCTCTTCGCGCATCCGGGTCTTGAAGAAGGCGTGACCGACCCGGTTGACCAGCGCGCGGCCGCCGGCGCGCTCCGCGACGTCGGCCACGGCGCGGCTGGCGCGGACGTCGTAGAGGACCGTCTGGGCGGGTGGGGCCGGATATTTGCTCAGGAGCGACTCGGTGAGCAGCGCGGTGAGGAAGTCACCATCGACGAAGTGGCCGTGCTCGTCGATGAAGAAGCAGCGGTCGGCGTCGCCGTCCCAGGCGATCCCGAGGTCAGCCTTGCGCTGCACCACCTCGCGCATGATGAACTCGCGATTCTCGGGCAGCATCGGGTTGGGCTCGTGATCGGGGAAGTTGCCATCGGGCGTCCAGTAGGCCTCGCTGAGCTCCAGGCCGAGCCGCTCGAGCAGCGGGCCGATCATCGGGCCGGCCATGCCGTTGCCGCCGTCGACCACCACGCGGAGCGGTTTGATCGCGGACTGGTCGACCAGCTTCAGCGCCGCCTGCTGGAAGACCTCGTAGACGTCGACCTGCTCGACCGAACCGCCACCGGGCGCCTCACCGAGCCCGTTGAGGATCTGGTCGCGGACCTCGCCCAGCCCGGCGTCGCCCGACAGCGCGAGCGCGCCGCGGCTCACGAGCTTGGCGCCCGTGTAGGCCTTGGGGTTGTGCGACGCGGTGCACATCGCCCCGCCGTCGAGATCTCGGGCGCCGACGAGGTAGTAGAGCATCTCGGTGCCGACCATCCCGGCGTCCAGCACGGTGGCGCCCTCGGCCATCATGCCGTCGCGGTAGGCGGCGGCCATCTCCTCGGCGGTAAGACGCATGTCGCGCCCGAGGCCCAGCCGGAGCTCGGAGGTCGGCTTGTCCTCCATGGCGGCGATGACCCGAGCGAAGGCGCGCCCGATGGCGTGGGCCGCGCCGGGGCCGAGCTCGTCGCCGTACAGGCCCCGGACGTCGTAGGCCTTGAACACCTCAGGATGGGTGAGCTCGGACACGCGCTGGGGATGATGCCTGATAATCCGCCGCCGTGAGACCCGCTTGTGACGCGCGACCCCGTGTGGCGATTCTGTGCGGCGGACGCGGGACCCGCCTGCAGGAGCACACGCGGTCGATCCCCAAGCCGATGGTGGAGATCGGCGGCCGCCCGATCCTGTGGCATGTGCTGCAGATCTATCTCGCCCAGGGCTTCCGGCGCTTCGTGCTGCTCACCGGCTATCTCGGCGAGCAGGTGCAGCACTTCGTGGACACCGCCACGTGGCCCGACGATGCCGAGATCCACTGCCTGCCCACCGGCGACGACACGCCCACGGGTGGGCGACTGCACCACGCCGCACAGGTCCTCGGCCCGGGCCCCTTCTGCCTGGGCTACGGCGACGGCGTGGCCGACATCGACCTGTCGGCCCTGCTGGCCGCCCACGCCGAGCATGGGGCCCCCGCCACCATGACCGTGGTCCGGCCACGACTGCCCTTCGGCGTGGCCCACCTCAACGGCGACGGGGTCGTGCACGGCTTCAGCGAGAAGCCGCGATCGGAGCAGTGGATCAACGGCGGCTTCTTCTGCTTCGAGCCCAGGGTGCTGGACCTGCTCGGCCCCGACAGCGTGCTGGAGCGCGAGCCCTTGGAGCGGCTGGCCGCCGCCGGGGACCTGCGCGCCTTTCGCCACGACGGGTTCTGGGACTGCATGGACACCTACAAGGACGCCGTGGCCCTCAACGACCTGTGGGCCTCCGGCGCCGCTCCGTGGAAGCGGTGGAGTTGACCGCCGCGCCGCCCGCCCCGCGATCGGTCCTGGTCACGGGGGCGCACGGCATGCTCGGGGCCTGGCTCACCGCGGCGCTGCTTGACGGCGGCCACGGCGTGGTGACCATCCGCCGCGACGGAGCGGCCACCTCGACGCTCGAGCTCCTGGGCCGTGCCGACGAGGTCGACACGGTGCACGGGGACGTCTGTGAGGAGGGTCTCGTGGGGCGCGCGCTTGATGACTACGGGGTCTCGAGCGTGTTTCACCTCGCCGCTCAGCCGCTGGTCGGAGCGGCCAACGAGTCCCCCCGGTCCACATTTGAGACCAACATCCGCGGGACGTGGATGCTGTTGGAGGCGTGTCGGACTCGCGACATCGCCAGCGTGATCGTCGCCTCCTCAGACAAGGCCTACGGCGATCAGGCCGCGCTGCCCTACCGCGAGACCCATCCCCTGAAACCGACGTTTCCCTACGAGGTCTCCAAGGCCGCTGCCGATCTCATCGCCCGGTCCTACTGGCACACGTTCGGCCTCCCGGTGGCGGTCACCCGACTCGCCAACTTCTACGGCGGCGGCGACACCAACCGCAGTCGCCTCGTGCCCGAGGCGGTTCGAGCGGCCCTGGCCGGCCGCGCTCCCGTCATCCGCTCAGACGGCTCACCGGAGCGCGACTTCCTCTACGTCGAGGACGCGGCAGCCGCCTACCTGGCGCTCTGGCGCGCGCTCCTGGATGGGAAGGGCGGGGGCGAGGCCTTCAACGCGGGCGGCGGGAGTCCGCATCGCGTCTCGGCCGTGGTGGCGCTGATCTGCCGGCTGGCGGGTGGGACGCTCACCCCCGAGATCCGCGGCTCGGCGCCCCCGCACGGGGAGATCGACCGGCAGTGGGTTGACGACACCAAACTGCGCGAGCTGACCGGCTGGGCCCCCGCCGTCGACCTGGAGGAGGGGTTGCGTCGCACCATTGCCTGGTATCGCGAACATCCGCGAACCCTCGGCCTCGCACCCTAGAGCGCATCCGCGCGCCCTCGACCGGCTCCTATAGTTATGGGGCATGTCGGGTCACTCAAAATGGGCTTCCATCAAGCACAAGAAGGCGGTCGTCGACCAGCGCCGCGGCCAGCACTTCACCAAGCTGAGCCGTGCGATCTCGGTTGCCGCGCGCGAGGGCGGGGGCGACATCGACGGCAACCCGTCGCTCGCGCTGGCGGTCCAGAAGGCGCGCGATGCCTCGATGCCCAAGGACAACATCGAGCGCGCAATCGCCAAGGGCACCGGCGAGGGCGTCGACGCCGATCAGATCGAGGCCGTTCTGTATGAGGGGTACGGCCCCGGGGGCGTGGCCCTGCTCATCGAGGCGCTCACCGACAACCGCAACCGCACAAGTGCCGATGTCCGCCACGCTCTGTCCAAGCACGGCGGCAACCTGGGCGAGCCCGGTTCCGTGTCCTATCTGTTCGACAAGCGCGGGGTGATCGTCGTTGACGCCTCCCGCTACGACGAGGAGGACCTGCTGGTGGCGATCGATGCCGGCGCCGAGGACATCTCGCGCGACGACGACGTCTACGAGATCGTCACCGAGCCCGGAGACCTGGTGGCGGTCCGCGAGGCGCTGGCCGAAGCCGGCATCGATATCGAGTCCGCCGATGTCACGCAGCGCCCCAAGTCGCGCGTCCCGCTCGAGGAGTCCGACGCCTCGCGGCTCATGAGGCTGATCGACATGCTCGAGGAGTCAGACGACGTGGGCGCGGTGCACGCCAACTTCGACGTCGACGCCGACGTGCTGGAGCGGATCGTCTCGTAACATCGCCGTCGGGCTCAGAAAGCGGTCCTTCGTCGAATCTTCGCCTCGCTCGCTACCCTCGGGCCCCTCATGCGAAAGACGACAACTATCACCTGTGCCGCGTTGTCGCTGGCCGCGGTCCTTGCCGGCTGCGGCGGCAGTAGCAGCAGCGGTTCCACCGCGCCGGGCGTCCAGCTGGCACCGCAGGCGGGGGCCACCTCCGCCACCAGCACCGCCTCCGCGAGCACCTCGGCCACGACCAGCGCCTCGGCCAGCGCCACCAGCACCACCACCAGCAGCACTCCGCTGCCGGCGGCCTTGAAGACCAAGCCCACGGTCTCGATCCCCAAGGGCCCGCCACCGAAGAAGCTCGTGGTCAAGGACCTGGTCAAGGGCACCGGTCCCGCGGCCACGGCCGGTTCGACCGTCAACGTCCAGTACGTCGGTGAGCTCTACAAGGGCGGCAAGCAGTTCGACGCCTCGTGGAACGACGGTTCGGGCCAGCCGGTCTCACTGCCCCTGACGGGCGTGATCAAGGGCTGGCAGCAGGGTATCCCCGGGATGAAGATCGGCGGCCGGCGTGAGCTCATCATCCCGCCGAGCCTCGGCTACGGCGCCACCGCCCAGTCCAAGATCCCGGCCAACTCCACGCTGGTCTTCGTCATCGACCTGCACGGCCTGTCGTAGCGGGCTGTTGTCCTAGTCGGCATGGCCGCCTGAGCCGCTGTGCCGCGCGCGGTACAGCGGGGTCGGGCCCGAGACACCCTTGAGCTTGTGGCGGCCTGCTGATGACCAGTGGAACTCGTCGGACGCGGCGTCGCGGATCTCCCGGGTGCAGAGCACGCTGCCCGGCCGGGCCACCCCGGTCACGCGACTGGCGAGATTGACCGAGTTGCCGAAGTAGTCGCCTGCCCGCTGCAGCGCGGGCCCGAAGGCGATGCCGGCACGCAGGCTGGGGAGCTCCTCGTCCTCGAAGGCCTCGACCAGCTTGAGCGCGACCTCGACGAGCGGGGCCGGCCTGGGGCTGACGAACATCGCGGCGTCGCCGATGGTCTTGACCAAGCGGACGGGGGGCTGGGTCAGTGAGGTCGAGAGGGCGGCCAGCCGCCCCGCCACGGTCCCCAGCTCGCCGACCTCGACCTCACTCCCGAGCCGCGTGAAGCCGACGAGGTCGGCGAAGCAGATCGCCAGATCCTGGGCGCCGGCGATGTCACCCGCCTCGAGCTCGGCCAGTCCCAGGACGCCGCGTTGCACGCTGTCGCGGAGGTGGTCGGTGAAGGCGGCCACCAGAATGGGGGTGAACGCGGGCGTCAGCTGCTCGGCCAGCTCGGCGAAGCGCAGGGCCACCTCGTCCTCCGACTCGCCGGCCTCCAGGAACGTCTCCACGAACGACGCAGCGATGGTCGCCGCCACCCGGCCCATGCCCTCGCCCAGCACCCGGGTGATCTCATCGACGCGCTCGTCGGCAAAACCGGCGTCGAGGAAGAGCTTCATCGACTTGGCCGCCTCGACGTCCTCTTCGGTGAAGACGCGGTCGTCGGCCCCGGGTCCGGGCAGCCCGTGCTGGCGGCGGATCCGCGCCATCGTCCCGGCGGGCAGCCCGGCGCCCGCTTCCACCTCGGCGGCGGTGTAGGTCCCGCCGAGGACGCGCTCCACCGGCAACAGCGCCAGCCGATTCTCCTTGACCGCGGTGACGAGCTCCTGCTCGGAGAAGCCGTCGGCGGCGAGCCGCTCAAGCAGCCGGCGGCGCTTGTCGCGCGCTTCGCCCTCGAGTCCGCGCAGCAGGCCCAGCCGCTCGAAGTCCATCGGCGCATCCTCTCTGATAAAGGCTTGCGACGGCCGCCAGGCGCGTCCAGACGCCGTCGGAGCCGCACATCATTCCGTCGTGAGCCTCAACGACGACGTTCGCTAGCATCATCGCGTCCTCGGGGCGTCGGAAGCCTTGCGGTGCCCCCTAGCTGAAACTCACCCGTCACGAACACATGCTCCTGTCGATTTTGATGCCCGTCTACAACGAGCGCGAGCGCGTCGAGCAGGCGATCGCGGAGGTCCTCTCCACCGAGCTGCCGACCGAGTTTGAGCTCATCATCATCGACGACGGGTCCACGGACGGGACGCGCGAGATCCTGCGCAACAGCGACTGGGACGAGCGCGTGCGGCTGATCGAGCACGAGCACAACCAGGGTAAGGGCGCCGCCATCCAGACCGGGCTGAAGGAGGCGCGCGGCGACTTCTCATGCATCTTCGATGCCGACCTCGAGTACGACCCCGAGGACCTGGCGCTGCTGATGCCGCCGCTCATGGACGGCCGGGCCAACGCGTGCTTCGGGGTGCGTGCCTTCGACGGCTACACCAGCCACTCGTTCCTGTTCGTACTGGGCAACAAGGGCGTCACGCTGGCATGCAATCTGCTGTTCAACGTGTACCTGCACGACATCATGACCTGTCACAAGATGATCCGGACAGACCTGTTCCAGGGTTTGCCGCTCAGCGCCGCCGGGTTTGCCATCGAGCCCGAGATCACGGCTCGGCTGGTGCAGCAGGGCGAGCGGATCTTCGAGGTCCCGGTCCACTACCGGGCACGCGCCACCGACGAGGGCAAGAAGCTCACCGCGCGCGACGGGTTCCGGGTGATCGGCACGCTGGTGCGCTGCCGATTCACGCCGACGGGCTGACGCACCGCGCGCCGGCCCGTCGAGGTCACCCCGCAGGCCAACGTGCCAGGATGGGGCTGGTGAGTGCAGACGACGCGCTGAGCGCCGCGATCCTCTCCGACGACGGTTGGCCGTATGCGTCCTCGGTCCCGGTCGACGCCAACGACCCGGGCCGCTTTCACGCTCTGTTTGGCCGCGACTCGCTGGTCTTCTCGCTACAGGTGCTGCAAGGCCGGCCCGAGGTCGCGCGCGCCACCCTGCGGATGCTGGCGGCGCTCCAGGGACAGCGCGAGGACCCCGCGCTCGACGAGGAGCCAGGGAAGATCGTGCACGAGTACCGCCCGGATGCCGATCGCCGGTTTGCGGACATGGGGTGGCCGGTGCGCGACGGCGAGCTGCGTTACTACGGCTCAGCCGACGGGACGTCGTGGTTCTTGGTGGTGCTGGCCGCGCTGGGCGACCGCGCCCTGGAGGAGGAGTTGTCTGAGTCCTGGCAGGCGGCCGGCGCCTGGGTCAAACGGGCCCTGGCGCGCGGGCACGGCCTGGTGCGACACGGGCCTCGCACCGAGAGCGGCGGGCTGGTGCAGCAGGGGTGGCGCGACACGACCAATCCGCGCGGGCGCGACGGCGGCGGGATTCTCCATGCCGACGGGAGCGTGCCCGAGTCCCCGCTCGCCGACGCCGATACCCAGGCCGTGACCGTGGCGGCGCTGCGGGCGACAGCCCGCCTGTCAGGTGACTCGGGTTGGGTCGAGCTCGCCGATCGCACCGCCGAGCGCATCGCCCAGGTGTTCACCCCTGACACCGTGGCGGTCGATGCACACGACGGTCGTGTGGCAGGGGCAGGTTCCCAGCTCGGCTGGCTGCTGTGGGCCGATGCCCTGCCGGTCGCGGAGCGGGGCGCCTACGCTGACCGGCTGTGTCGCCCGGACGTCCTTACGGACTTCGGGTTGCGCACCCTGTCCTCGGAGCATCCACAGTTCTCCGCCAGTGCATACCACCGCGGCGCGGTGTGGCCATTTGACTCGTGGATCGGCTGGGGCGGCCTGCGGGCCGCGGGGCGCGAGGTCGACGCCGAGCGCGTGCGCCGCGGCGTGCTGGCCGCGCTTGACCGCCTGGGCGATGCGCCCGAGCTCTACGCCGTCTCCTCCGGGGCCCCGGAGCCGATCGCGATCGCCAACCGTGTCCAGGCATGGACGGTCGGGGCGCGATCGGCCTTCGAGCGGCGCTGGGACGGGCGCACCTCATGAGTCGTGCACCTGGATGGGTGCGGCGGTCGACGCGCGCACCTCGAGTGTCGGTGGCGGCGGTAGGTAGCCAGGCGCCTGCGCACCGTCGATGACGGCGAGGAGTGCCGCACTGGCAGCGGCGCCGAATCCCGTGTAGTCAACGCGCACCGAGGTGAGGCCAGGTGAGGACAGGGTGGCCAGGAGCGAATCGTCAAACCCGATGACCGACACGTGATCGGGCACCGAAAGCCCGCGCTCGTGGACGGCGCGGGTCAGGGCAATGGCGAGCGTGTCACTTGTGCACACCACGGCGGTCGGCTCGTGCTCCAGGACGCGAGCCGCCGCGGCGCTGAGATCCAGGTCGGCGAAGGCCACCCGGTCCTCGGGCAATCCGGCTTCTCGCGTGGCCTCGCGCCATCTCATATACCGCCGTTGGACGTGTTCGTAGGCGCGTAGCCCCCCGAGAAAGGCGATGCGCCGGTGCCCGAGACCGACGAGGTGCTCCACCGCGAGGCTGATCCCCCGATCATGCTCGGTCTCCAGCCATCCGAACGGCACGGCGGCCGCCGGCCGACCGGCGATCACCACCGGCATCCCGGCCTGTGCCAGCAGCGGGAAGCGGGGGTCGTCGAGCTGGGGATCGGTGAGCAGGAAGCCGTCGACGCGATCGGCGGTGGTCAGGCGCTCATACGCGCTCAGTGTCACTGCGGCGTCAGTGTCGGGGACCAACTGGAGCAGCATCGCGTAGTCGGCTTGCGCCAGCGTGCGCTCCACGCCGGAGAGGAAGCGCACGAAGAACGAATCCGCCTCGAGCTCGTCGGCCCGACGCGACAGCACGAGGCCGACCGTCTGCGTGCGCGCCTGCGTGAGGGCCCGCGCGGAGGCGCTCGGGCGCCAGCGCAGTTCCTTGGCCGCGACGAGGATGCGCTCGCGGGTGGGTGCCGATACGCCGGGTCGATCGTTGAAGGCGAAGGAGACCAGAGTGGGCGAGACGCCCGCGCGTCTGGCCACGTCCGTGATCGTCGGACGGCGCCGGGAACCTGCGTCGGAGTTCGCGATTGGGCGATTCATCCGCACCTGCCGCGGGTAACCGTAGCACTGTTTCTAAAGCGCTTTAGTCGAGAGGGAGGTAGGTCCGGATGCGCTTGAACCGAGCCGTGCTATTGGGGGTCGCGGGCGCGCTGCTCTGCTGCGCCGGCGCACAGGCGGCCACGCCTGAGCTGTCGACGACGAATCGTCTCCAGGATCGCCGCGAGGTCGCGGCTGGCCAGCGGTCCTATGCGGAGGGCTTTCAGGACGGCCGCTTCTACGCCAACGGGTGGCACACCACCGGTGAGATGGGCGGTGTGTGGGCGCCGCCGCTGAAGCTCGCCGACGGAGTGTGGTTCGGGATCGACAACGCCTGGGTCGGCCAGGCGACGAGGTTCTCGAGCGGCTGGGGCTACACCCGCTACCAGCTTCCGAGCACCGACGGGCTGCGGCTGGAGCGCACCGACTTTGCCCCCGACGGGCGTCGGGCGGTGCTGTTCGGCCTGAAGATCACCAACCCGGGCGCCAAGCGGACCGTCGGCGTGAAGGTCGACGCGCACTCAGAGCTCATGGGTGCCTTTCCGTGGAGCTCCACCACCCCCGCCAGCGCCGCCGATAACCTGCCCGATCACGGCAGCTTTGACGGCCGTGACCTGGTCTTCACCGACAACGGCTCCATCGGCCACGGCGCGCCGGTGCATGACTACGCGGCGCTCGTGGGCTCCAACGTCAAGCCCCAGTCGGGCACAGCGGCCGCCGAGGGCGGCGCCTTCCGCGGGCCGCAGGGCAGCCGCGTCTGCCAGGCCGACGACTCGACCTCACTCCCCAGTGCCTGCGACGACGGTCCGTTCGGCAAGGGCACCGGCGGCGAACTGCGCTACCAGGTGACCGTCCCGGCCGGCGGCTCGACGACGCTGTGGATCGCCGTGGCCGGCTCTGACCAGGGCATGAGCGCGGCGAAGTCCGAGCTTGCCGGAGCGATCAGCAACCCCGCCGGCGAGCTCGCCCAGAAGATCGCGTCCCGGCAGGCGCTGGGTCACAACACCCAGGTCGCCCTGCCGGGCGATCCCACGCTGGCCAACGCGATCACGTGGGGCAAGCAGAACCTGGCCGATCTGACGCAGACCGCGTCCAATCTGCAGATTCGGTGGACCAACCAGGGCACGCAGTTCCCCGCACCGCTCGGGACCGTCGCGCACGCCCAGTGGTTCGCCGCCGGATTCCCCGACTACCCGTGGATCTTCTCCACCGACGGTGAGTACACCGCGTTCGCGGCCGTGGCTGTCGGTCAGTTCAAGACGATCGAGGATCACCTGATCGCGCTGCGCAACATCTCCGACATCCTCAACCACGGGTCGGGCATCGTCGTCCACGAGACCGTCTCTGACGGCTCGGTCTACTTCGGTCACGACAGTCAGACCGTCGCGAGTGACGGCACCGCGACCAATGACTTCAACACCGACGAGACCGTGAAGTTCCCCAGTGCGGTGGCACTCGTGTGGCGGTGGACGGGCGACAGGAAGTTCCTGGACAGCATGTACGACTTCACCAAGCGCAACATGCATGTCATCGACGATCGCTACGACGTCGATCACGACGGGTGGCCAGAGGGCTCAGGCAACATCGAGCGGCCCGGCCTGGGGCCGGAGAAGCTCGACAACGGCGTCTACTACATGCGCGGGCTCTATGACTTGGCCGACATGGCGCAAGCCGAGCACGACAGCGCCACCGCGACATGGGCGACCAACCTGGCCGATCGTTTGCGCACTCAGTTCGAGCAGACATGGTGGGACCCGTCGGTTTCCCAGTACGCCGATTCGCTGGACAACCCCGCCAACAATCAGGTCTACCTCAAGAACTGGATCGACCAGGTGCCGATGGAGGCGACACTGACCACGGGCACGACGGTGACCCCGGGCGTCGCGAGCCAGGACCACGGGGCGGCCGCCCTGGCCACGCGGGAGTCCTCGTGCTTCAGCGGGGACCGTCCCGGCAGCCTCGGTCTCTTCCACACCGCGTGCGGCGGCGGGGCCGATGGCGCGGGCGACTTCGAGATCTTCTCGCTGACCACCGCCATCCAGGCCGTCGGCGAGGGCAACTACGGTCGTCTGGGTCCGCAGCAGCAGCAGCGCTACACCGACGCCAACGCCGAGACGATGTTCTCCGAGCCCGCCACCGGCGGGACCCCGGACGAGATGCCGGGCGCGATGCCCGAGATCTTCCCATCGTCTCCCAATGGCGACCCGTCGACGGGGATCCCCGCCAACATCAACCGCTGCTGGACCTGCCGGTCGATGGTGATGCAGGCGTGGGGCAATTACGGCACGGTGTGGCCCGTCGTGGACCAGCAGCTGGGCGTGCGCCCGTTCCTGGGCGACAGTGCGCTGCAGGTCGTCCCGCAGGTGCCGCCCAACCAGCCCAGCGTGGCCGGATCCAACATCCGGCTCGGGATGGGCGACGGGTCGATCGACGTGTTTGCCTCGCATTCGGGCAGCCGGTATGAGACGCGGCTCTCGTTGCACGACCTGAACCTACGCTCGGTAGAGATCGGGCATACGCTGCCGGCCGGCTCGCAGCCCGCCAGCGTGGTGCTCGATGGCAAGCCGGTGAGCAACGCCACGACCCGCGACACCAACCGCGGCGTCGAGGTCACTGTGCCGGTCCAGGGCAACGGACCGCACACGTTGCTCGTGACGACCGCGTAGAGCTCAAGGGGTCAGTCGGCGCCCGCGTGGGCTGACCCCTGAACGTGCGGCCCAAGGGAGGCCCCACGATCCCGGATGCTGCGCCTGTGGCGGCTTTCCGCCACACGGCGCGGCTCCGGGATCAGCGCTTGCCGGCGAGCGGCTTCTGCGCCGCGGGCGCCGGGGCCGGGGCCGGGGCGATCTGCTGGGTGGACGTGAAGATCGACTGAATCGTGGAGAACAGCGGCTGCACCGGGTTGCCCGCGAGATCGATGGCGCCCTTCATCACAAACGGGGGGTGGGGGAAGGGATCGCCGCCGCTCCAGCCCGGCTTGGAGGGGAAGGTCTGCAGGTCGAACCACATCGCGGCCGCGATGTAGGGCTTGGAGGCGAACACGCCCAGGTGGAAGGCGGCCTGGGCGATCTGGTACTGGTAGGTACCCCGCTGCTCGGGCGGCCCGTTCTGGCTGCCCTCGAAGCCGAACTCGGTGATCATCAGCGGCTTGGCGGGATAGCAGCCGTGCAGGAAGTCCAGGAACGGGCTCAGCTGGTCCGGATCGTCGGTGGTGCCGCCTCCGGCGTCGAACCAGCCGAAGTAATCGTTGAAGCCGAGCACGTCCAGCGGCGCGTACGCGCTCTGGCACGCGACCCCGGGCCAGCTGGAGATGGCCATCCCCACCGGCCGCGTCGGGTCAAGCTGATGGGCGATCTGCGTGGCGCCCGCGATGTAGCGGGCCTCGGCGTCGCCGGGGGGCGTCTGGAGCTCGTTGGCGATGCTCCACACCAGGATCGAGGGGTGGTTCTCGTTGGTGAGGATGTTGGTGCGCAGCATGTTGTGGGCGAAGGTCAGCCACCCGGCGCGCGTCAGATAGGTCGGGTTGTTCTGATAGACGGGGATCTCCGACCAGATGAGGATGCCGTCGCGGTCGGCCGCTTCCTCCATCTCGGGATTGAGCGGGTAGTGGGCGCGGATGACCTTGCCGCCCAACTCCCGGACCCAGCCGACCATCGTCTGCAGCTGCGTGGGCGACATGGCGGCGCCCGTCCCGACGTTGAGCTCCTGCAGGTCAAAGCCGCGCAGGTCGAGCACGCGGCCGTTGAGCAGCAACTGCCCGCCCGGCCCGACGGTGACGCTGCGGATGCCGCTGTAGTCGGTGTAGGTCTGTAGCGTCCGGCCGTGGGCATCGGCCAGCGTGAGCGCGGCGTGATACAGGAACGGGTCAGTCGGCGACCACAGATGCGGGGTCCGGATGGTGACCGTCGCCCGGGCCACCCACGTGCCGCCGGGAGCGATCCTGTGCCCGCCGAAGTTGACCGCCGAACTGCCGTAGCTCCCATGCAGGGTGAGCGTCTGCGCCGCGGCGGTCACGTTGCGCACGGTGACCTGCTCCTGGATCTGAGCCGCGCACGTCGGGCAGGGGAGGAGCGGGCGGATGACCACCGGCGACATGTCGGCCACCTGGACGGAGCGCAGGTAGACCTCCTGGTTGATGCCGCCGTAGTTCCACCACCCGCCGGTCCCCGGCGGCAGGTCTCCGCCGTCGCGGTGGTTGTCCACGCGGACCACGAGACGATTGATCCCGGCACGCAGACCCTTGAGCGCGAACTCGAAGGGCACGTACTCGCCCGCGTGCGAGCCGAGCTTGCGGCCGTTGAGCCACACCGTCGCCCGGTAGTTGACGGATTCGAAGCGCATGATCCAGCTGCGAAACCGCGCCGGTACGTAGGAGGCGAAGGCCTTGGGTCCGATCGTGAAGTCGCGCCGGTACCAGCCCACCGATCCCTGCGCCGACGCGGTTGAGAGATCGCCCGCGTTGAAGGAGTTGGGGACGGCGACCGGGCTCCAGCCGTCGGTCGAGGCGACATTGTGAAACCACCCGGCGGCCAGCCCGGCATTGGTGGGGTCGGCGCGGTACAGCCAGGTGCCACCCAGCAGCCAGCGGTCGCCGGGCCCGTCGCGGTACAGGGCGCCGAAGGTGGGGGGCGTGGCAGCGTAGGCCGGTCCGGTCTGGGCCAGGGCGGGCGCGGCACCGGCGCTGAGGCCGGCCACGGCCACGGCGAGAATGACGAGCGCCACCGCGACCGCTGCCGAGGCCGCCGTCGTGAAGGCGCCAGGCCCGCCGCTACAATCGCCCGCCGATGTCAGCCGTCGACTCGCCGCAGCAGCGGCCACCCGCGACCGGCTCTGTCGGCTCCGGAGGGTCTCGCGGAGCCTCACTGGCCGCCTCCCTGCGCGATGCCGGGCGTTCGCCGCTGATGCTGGGCGTGCTCGCCTGCATCGTCCTGGCGGCACTGTCGGCGGCGATCCTGCCCACCGTGCCCAGCTACGACCCATGGTCGTGGATCGTGTGGGGGCACGAGGTTTTTGACCCGCACACGAGCTTCATCGTCAACGGCGGGCCCTCGTGGAAGCCGCTCCCGATGGTCTTCACCACGATCTACGGCCTGTTCGGGGGCGCGGCGCCGACGCTGTGGGTGATCACGGCCCGGATCGGCGGGCTGTTGGCTCTGTGGGGCACGTGGAAGCTGACCAGCCGACTGGTCGGCGGCGGATGGCTGGGTGCCTTCGCGGGGCTGCTGGCGGCGATCGGCATCATCCTCACCGGCCGCCAGGACCAAGCCTGGTACTACTACTTCCTGCACGGGACCTCGGAGGCGATCCTCGTCGCGGTCGCGGTGTGGACGGTGGACCGCTTGATCGACCGCCGTCACCTCCAGGCCTACCTGATCATGGCGGCGGGGGGGTTGATCCGGCCCGAGTGGTGGCCGTTCCTGGGCCTGTACGCGATCTGGCTGTGGTTTCGCGAACCCGCGTTCAAGAGCCCGGTCCTGCGCCTGGTCCTCCTCGCCGGCCTGGCTGTCCAGCCCATCGGCTGGTTTGTCCCGCCGTGGGTCACCACCGGCCAGCCCTTCCTGGCCGCCACGCATGCGGCCGACTACAACGGTCATCTGGGCTCCGACATCCTGAGATCCATCCTGGCCCGCGGCGTGCGCGACCAGTTGCTGCCTGCGCTCATCCTGGCGGTGGCGGCGGTCGTCATCACCTGGGTGCGCGACCGCAACAAGACGATCCTGGCCATCGCTGCCTTCATCGCCGGCTGGTGGGTGGTGGTCGTCGGCGAGACGCTCGATGGCTATCCGGGCCTCGAGCGCTTCTTCTTGCCAGCGGCGGCGCTCACCACCGTCCTCGGCGGCGTCGGGCTGGCTGAGCTGGCTCGCCTGGCGGGCGGGTTGGCCGGGTCGCTTCGCCGCCCGGTGATCGCCGGGACTGCGGTGCTCATCGCCGCGGCGTGCATCCCCTTCAGCACCACTCAGATCAGTATCGCGCGCGACGACGAGCGGTTCGCCTCGGAGGGCGTCCACCTGCTCGACACGCTCACCCAGGCGGTTGCGGCCGCCGGCGGCAAGGCGGGCGTGCTGCCGTGCCCCTCGAGCTTCACCGCCATCAACCACTCGGCCCAGACCGCGCTGGCCTGGAAGCTGGGCGTGACCCTCCAGCGCGTGGGGACGTCGATGCGCGCGCCCGGCGTCAACTTCGTGGGGCCTAAGGCGGCGCAGATCGGCGGCCCGGCGAAGATCGACCCACGCCTCACCCACGCCCAGACTGTGGCCAGCGCCGGCCCCTGGCGTGTCGTGCGCCTGACGGACCCCAACCTCCACCACGGCACCGCCTGCGTCGGGCGCTGAGCGCGCGGAGCTCAACTCCCTCCTCCCGCCGACGGGCCCCTGAGCGGGACGAGGCCGATCGCCGCGCGTTGCACAGTGGCCGCCTTCTTCGCCTTCTTGCCCTTCTTGTGCTTCTTGGGCTTGGGCTTGGCCTTGATCTTGACCTTGTGGACGATCCGCGTCGTGTTTCCGGCGCGGTCGATGAGGGTGATGGTGATCGTGTCGGTGCGGATGCGCCGGTAGACGTGGCTGGCCGTGGTGCGGCGGATGCGCGCCCGCGGCGACCCGTCGCCCCAGTTCACGGAGACCGTGGCCACACCGGACGCGGCGGACCGCGGCAGCCCGCGGGGTGGCGGGTCGGTGTACCTGACCCGGAGTTGCTCGCGCGTGTTGACGATCGAGGAGCCGCTCAGCGTCCACCTGGCGCGGGGCGCCACCGTGTCGACGAACACCGTCGCCGCCGGGCCGTTGGTGGTCACGCCGGCCAGGTTGATGGCGCTGAGCTGATAGCTGTGGCGGCCGTTGGTCAGCGGTGCGGGCACGACCATTTGGGTGGCGGTGGTCTGGCCCACCGGCGCGCCGCCGATGCGCAGCACGTACGTGGGTGCTCCCCATAGCTCGTTGGAGGGCGACCAGTACAGCAGCGGAGAGGCCGTGGTGACGTAGCGGAAGCTGTTGGAGGGCACGAAGCCCCCGGGGGCCTTGAACAACTGTGCGGCGACGATCGCCGTGCTCGCGCCGCTGCCCTGGACCCAGGCCACGGCGGCGTCGCCGGCCACGTCGCCGCCCGCCACGAGCCCGTCGTCGGCGTTGGTCGCCCCCAGCGAGGGGCTCGAGACGACCTGCTCGTCGCCGAGGTCGGTGCCGTCGGCGGCATAGCGCACGCGGATCTCGGCGGGCCCGGCGACCCCGGGCGTCTGCTGCCACGCGATGAGGTTGGAGGTGAGGCCGGCGGTGGCTGGGACGGCATCGGCGGCATCGCCGTTGACCAGTGAGTCGACGCGCTCGACAGGGCCGCGGTTCTCGCCCTGTCCGAGCGGTGCCGCGAATAACTGATGGGTGCCGTCCGTCTCGGAGGTGATGAAGCCCGCCCCGTACTCCGTGATTGTCATCTGCGGCTGGTCGGCGCCCTCAGGGCCGCCGGTGGAAGCGCCGTCGACCGCCGACGCGCCGGCGAACATGGACGCCTGCAGGCGGTCGACGAGAACTCGTGACTGAGTCGCTGAGCCGTTGCCGAGCGTTTCCTGGAAGGCCACCGCGGCGAACGTCGAGTCGCCCCCGGTGCCGATCGAGGGCAAACTGGCCGACGTCTCGGACCACCCGTCCAAGCTCGGGGGATCGGCCTGCTCCGTGACGGTGCTGGGCGTGGTGACGGTGACGCGCCGGGTGAAGATGTGCCCCGCCTCGCCCCAGGCGACGATTCCCACCCCGTCCCCGGAGACGGTGACATCCGGGCGCCCGATGCCCACGCCGGCCGCGTCGCCCGCGGCAGCGTCCAGGGGGCTCGCCTCCAGGGCCCACTGGCCCTGGAAGAAATAGGCGGCGCGCACGTCGCCGCCTCCCGCACCCGCCGTGTTGGTGAAGGCGAGATACGCCTTACCGAAGTTGGAGATCGAGATCGACGGGTTGGCGGCGCCGGTGAACAGGGCGGCGGGTGCGCTCAGCGGGCTGGCGGCGGAGAGCGCCTGGGCCACGTACAGGGTGCCCGCGTTGACGAACGCCACCAGGACCAGCCCGTTCTGCCCGGCAGCGACCACCGGCTGCGACGAGGGCCCGACCAGACCCGCGTCGACCTGCACCGGCGCTCCGAACGTGCCACCGGCCAGCCGGGAGAGGAATACGTGGGCCACGGCGCCGACGGTCTTGGTGTACGCCAGGGCGCCGGAGCCGTCGCGAGACACCGACAGCCCGTTCAGCGAGCGGATGTCCGAGCTCGGACCGTCCACGACGGTGTCGGCGGGCGCAAGCGCAGGCGCGCGGGGGCGAGCGGCGCCGGCGACCCCGGGCAGGACGGCGGCCGCGACCACGGCGCATATGCACAGCGCGACCACGGCCCTGCGGCGCGCCCCGGGGCAGACTGGGAAGCGAATCAAGCGAATGACAACCGCTAGAACATCAGACGCGGCGGCGGGTTGCGCTACCCCCGCGCCGGTGACAGAAATCGAACAGGCGGCAACGCGACACGGCCGGGAGGCGTCCGAGCGCCCACGGAGAATGTGTTCCCATGCTTGTCCTGGGCATCGATCCCGGCACCGCCAGCACCGGCTACGGCGTCGTCCGCGGCGTCGGCTCGCGCCTGCGCGCGATCGACGAGGGGGTCATCCAGACCCGCCCGGGGGTGCCGCTCGAACGCCGGCTGGCCGATATTCACCGGCGCGTGGGGGAATTGCTCGACGAGCACCAGCCTGAGGGGATGGCCGTCGAGGAGCTGTACTTCGGCGCCAACGTTCGCACCGCGTTCGCGGTCGGCCAGGCGCGCGGCGTGATCCTGCTGGCCGCCGGCCAGCGAGGCATCCCGACTCGGTCCTACACCCCACAGCAGGTCAAGGGTGCGGTCTGCGCCAACGGCCGCGCCGACAAGGCCCAGGTCGCGCGCATGGTCACGCGCCTGCTCGGCCTGGCCGCGCCGCCGACGCTCGATCACGTCTCCGACGCGCTGGCGGTGGCCGTCTGCCACCTCAACCACTCGCCGTTGGCCCGTGCGGTGGCGGGGGCCTCGGCGTGATCGCGCTCATCTCCGGCAAGGTGGCGGTACGCCGTGGGGACCACGTCGTCGTGGACTGCGGCGGGGTCGGGTACCGCCTCGCGGTCTCGGCGGAGACGCTCAAGCACGTCCCGGCCGTCGGACGCGACGTGGTGTTACACGCCCACCTGATCGTCCGCGACGACGCGCTGGCGCTCTACGGCTTCTCGTCTGAGGAGGAGCGCGAGCTGTTCCTCATGCTGTTGGGCGTGCAGGCCGTCGGGCCCAAGGTGGCGCTCGCTGTCCTCTCAGGCGCGCCGCCGCGGGAGCTGCTCCGTGTGGTCGCCGCCGGCGACGCGGCGCGGCTGCAGGCGGCGCCCGGGGTGGGGAAGCGCACCGCCGAGCGGATCATCGTCGAGCTGCGGGAGAAGGTGGGCGCGACGCTGCCCGAGGATTCCATCACCGTCAGCCGCTCCGACGATCCGGCCACGCTGGCCCGCGAGGCGCTGCTCGGCCTGGGGTACAACGCCAACGAGATCGACGCGTTGCTCGATGGGGCCTCCGGTGACAGCACCGAGGAGCTCATCTCCCACGCCCTGCGGAGCGCCCGGCGGTGAGCGTCCCCCGCATTCAGGACCCTGAGGAGCTACCCGGGGACGAGCTCGACCTCGAGCGCTCGCTGCGCCCCCGGCGGCTGGAGGACTTCGTGGGACAGGAGGCCATCCGCGAGCAGCTCGCCGTCTCCATCGAGGCCGCGGGATCGCGCGACGAGGCGCTGGACCACGTCCTGCTGTCCGGCCCGCCGGGCCTGGGCAAGACCTCGCTGGCCCAGATCATCGCCGCCGAGCTCGACGTCCCCTTCGTCCAGACCGCCGGGCCGGCGCTGGAGCGCAAGGGCGACGTGGCGTCGTTTCTGACCGCGCTCGAGCCGCGGGCGGTGTTCTTCGTCGACGAGATCCACCGCCTGCCCCGGGCCCTGGAGGAGACGTTCTATCCCGCGATGGAGGACGGTGTTCTGCCCATCACCGTCGGCCAGGGAGCGGGGGCGAGCATCGTCACCCTGCCGCTGCCGCCGTTCACGCTCATCGGGGCCACCACTCGCGCCGGCCTGCTGACGACCCCACTGCGCGACCGCTTCGGGATTCGCCACCGCCTCGAGCACTACGGGCCAGAGGATCTGGCGCGCATCGTGACCCGCTCGGCGCGGCTGCTGCGGATGGAGATCGAACCGGCCGGGGCGGTCGCCATCGCCCGGCGCAGCCGAGGCACCCCGCGCGTGGCCAACCGGCTTCTGCGCCGCGTGCGCGACTACGCCGAGGTGCGTCACGGCGGCGTCGTCACCGAGCCGGTCGCCGCGGCCGCGCTCGATCTGCTCGAGGTTGACGAGGAGGGACTTGACCGGCTGGATCGCGAGATCCTGCGCGCCATCTGCGAGAAGTTCGGTGGCGGCCCGGTGGGCCTCTCGACGCTGGCGGTGGCGGTGGGGGAGGAGCAGGACACGATCGAGGACGTCTACGAGCCCTACCTGCTCCAATGCGGGCTGATCGAGCGCACGCCGCGCGGCCGCGCGGCGACCCGTCGCGCCTACACCCACCTGGGCCTGGAGCCGCCCCCGCCCGAGCCGGCCCAGACTCGGCTGATGTGAAGGCATGGGCGGGCTCACGGCCCCGCCGGGGTTCTTCGGCTATTCCTAAGCACGTATCTCTATCCTCAGCGCCGATGGCGCGCGAGCACTACTTCATCTGCCCGCACTGCGGGAACCGGTCGATGGGCACCGACCGCAACGCGGGGTTCCGGCGAGAGGCCCGGGGCTGTGAAAGGTGCGGCTTCGCCTACCTGTTCGAACTGCTCGACGACTACTACCCCGCCCCCAACGCGGCGTTCTTCGCCTGCGATTCCGATGGGCGCATCGTCGATTGCGGCCGCGGCTCGTTCGAGTTGACCGGGCTGAAGACCGAGCAGGCCATCGGCCGGCCCGTGCGCGACGTGCTCGGCCTGCGCTTCGACGACGGAGCCGATCACGTCGGGACGGCGCTGGAGTGGGAGGTGCGCGTGCAGGGCAAGCCGGTGGAGGTCAACGCCGAGCACGACCTCCCCGCCCGGGCGGTCGCCGACATCTTCCCTGCGTACGACGACGAAGAGGGCGGTCTGCTGGTCGTGCTCACGCCGACCAACCACCACTAGCGTGGCCGGCTCGACGAGCAGCACCGCTTCAGGCCCAGACCACTAGCATCCCCTCCTAGCTGATGTCAGATCGCCAGCGTCACGGCTTCGTCCTGCTCCTCGTGGTGGGTCTGATCGCCGCCTCGATCGTGGTTCTCACCACCCAGAAGACGGTCCTGGGCCTCGACCTCAAGGGCGGCATCGAGCTCGTCTATCAGGGCGAGCCCAGTCCTCAGACCCCGGTGGTCACCCAGGCCGCGCTCGACCGCGCGGTGGACATCATGCGCTCGCGCGTGGACCAATTGGGCGTCTCGGAGCCGTCGATCCAGACCACCGGCCAGAACCTCATCACCGTCGGGCTCCCCGACGTCCACGACGTCAGGCGCGCCGAGGCCGAGGTCGGCCAGACCGCCCAGCTGTTCTTCTATGACTGGGAGGCCAACGTCCTGACGCCCAGCGGCAAGCCCGCGGCCAACGGGCTGATCACCCAGGACACGGACTCGGTCACCCTCAGCACGGGTGGCTCGGCGGGCCAGCCGGGCGTGCCCGGCGCCGGCGGGGTCCCGCTCTATGAGGCCGCCAAGCTTGCCGCCAAGCAGCCTCCGCAGCCGCTGTCTGAGACGCAGTCGCGCAAGGGACCGGCCTACTACTTCTTCGGGGCCCCGGGAAGCGCGGCCTGCGCCTCGGCGGCCAAGGCCGCCGGAACGAAGCCGGTGGCAGGCCAGCACTGCCTGCTCAGCGGGCCAGACTCGACCACGCAGGACCTCTACGACAACCTGCCGGCCGGGGTGACCAAAGCCGACGGCGAGCTCGTCACCGTGCCGCAGGGGACGGTCATCCTGCAGGCGGCCAACCCATCGGCGTCTGACCAGATCTCGGCAAGCAGCCCCAACGCGGAGTTCTTCGTCCTCAAGGACAACCTCGCGCTGACGGGCACGGACATCACCAACCCGCAGCCGAGCACCGACCAGAGCGGCCAGCCTGACGTCACCTTCGGCTTCAACGGGGCCGGCCAGAGCAAGTTCTCCAAGGTGACCGGCCAGATCGCTCACCGCGGCGCGAACGTCAGCCTCGGTGGCCAGTCGCTGGACCAGCACTTCGCGGTGGCGCTCGACGGCCAACTGGTCACGGTCCCGCAGATCGACTTCCGCCAGTACCCCGACGGCATCGTCGGCGGTGGCGGCGCCGACATCACCGGCGGCTTCACCAGCCAATCGGCCTCTGACCTGGCCACCCAGCTGCGCCTCGGCGCGCTGCCGATCAACCTCAAGCGGATCTCCGAGGAGGAGGTCTCGGCCACCCTGGGCCAGCAGGCGCTGCATCAGGGTCTGGTCGCCGGTGCGGTGGGTCTGCTCATCGTCGCCCTGTTCCTGCTGGCCTTCTACCGCGTGCTCGGCGTCATTGCCGTCGCCGGCCTGGCGGTGTACGGCCTGTACTTCTACGCCCTGATCAAGCTCATCCCGATCACGCTCACCTTGGCCGGCATCGCGGGTCTGATCCTCACCATCGGCGTGGCCGCCGACGCCAACATCGTCATCTTCGAGCGCGTCAAGGAGGAGATCCGCGCCGGGAGATCGATCCGCGCCGGGATCGCCACGGGCTACAAGAAGGGCCTCACCGCGATCATCGACGCCAACGTGGTCACGATCATGACCGCGTTCATCCTGTTCGTCCTGGCCACCTCTGACGTCCAGGGCTTCGCCTTCACGCTGGGCGTCGGGACGATCGTCTCGCTGTTCACGGCCGTCCTGGCCACCCAGGCGATCCTCATGACCATGGGTGACTCGCGCACCATCGCCCGTCCCTCCGCGCTCGGCGCGGGCGGCAAGAAGCACACCTGGACGTTCGACTTCATGGGCGCGTCCAAGTACTTCTTCTCCCTCTCGGGCGTCATCCTGCTCATCGGCGCGCTGGCCATCGGCGGCCGCGGGCTGAACCTGGGGATCGACTTCACCTCGGGCGCGCGCATCGACGTGACGCTGGCCAAGCCCGCCACGTCGTCGTCGATCCAGTCGATCGTCCGCGGGGCGGGGGTCCAGTCGCCGGTCGTGCAGCAGATCGGCACCAAGGGAACCCAGTTCCAGGTCTCGTCAAAGCCGTTGACGGTCGGCAGCGGCCAGATCGAGCAGGCGATTGCGACCAAGTACGGCAAGCCCAAGTCATTTGGCGCCACGACCGTCGGCCCGACGTTCGGGCGCACCGTGGCCCACAGCGCGGTGATCGCCATCATCGCCTCGCTGTTGGTCATCTCGCTCTACGTGGCGCTGCGCTTCAGCTGGAAGTTCGCGGTCCCCGTGCTCATCGCCCTGATGCACGACCTGCTCATCACCAGCGGCGTCTACGCATTGACCGGAAGGGAGGTGACGGTCGACACGGTCGCGGCCCTACTCACCATCTTGGGTTACTCCCTCTACGACACGATCATCGTGTTCGACCGAGTGCGGGAGAACATCCCGCGCATGCCCAGGGCAGCCTTCTCGCAGATCGTCAACCGCTCGATGTCAGAGGTGCTGACCCGCTCGTTGGCCACCACGTCGTGCACGCTGTTGCCGATCATCGCGCTGCTGTTGTTCGGCGGCTCGACGCTGAAGGACTTCGCCTTCGCGCTGCTCATCGGAGTGGCCTCCGGCGCGTACTCGTCGATCTTCATCGCCTCCCCGGTGCTCACGCACTGGAAGGAGCGCGAGTCGGTGTACCGCCATCGCCGCGAGCGCATCCAAGAGGACTACGGCTTCGTTGCCCCATACGCGCCGAGTGGCGCCGACGTCGACCCGTCGCGCGATCGCGCCCGTCGCCGCGCCGGACGGCTCACCGAGCCCGACCCCGAGGGCGCCGTGAGCGCGGCTGAGTTCGAGAAGATGAAGCGCGACATCGCCGAGGAGGAGGCTGAGCCCCGGCGCCGCACATCGACGCTGACCAAACGCCTTGCCCACACCGATGACGGCGAGGGCGATGGGGCCGGCTCGGGTCGCTCCGCAGGCAACGGCGCGAAAGGCGGTCGCGGTGGCGCCGGTGGCGCCGGTGGCCGCGGCGCCGGCGGCCGTGGCGCGAGTGGCCGCGGCGGTGGCCGTGCCTCGGGCCAGCCCCAGGGCGGTGGCCAGGCTCAAGGCGGTGCCGGCCAGCCGCCGGCTCCGACTCCGCCTCCGTCGTCGACGCCCCCGATCGACCCCGAGAAATTGGACGAGCCGCTGGCCGGCGAGGACTTCGAGCACGCCCCCGACGAGGCTGAGGAGGGCGGCATCGCCCGTGCTCCGAAGCCGGACCGTTCGTCCAAGCCGCGCCGGACCAACCGCCGCCACGGGAGACGTCGCTGATGGCCATGCTCGCGTGGGTGATGATGGGCCTGGCCCTGTGGCATTTCGCGATCTGGCTGCCCGACCGTTTCTGGGGCGGTATCGTCGGCGCGTTCCTGGGGGCCCTGATCGGCTCGGCCCTGTTCGGCTTCATCGTCAACGGGTTCTCCATCCCCGGCCGCCACGACACCCACCTGACCACGTCGCTGGAGGCGATCCCGGGCGCGCTCATCGGGATCGGGCTCGTCTACTACGAGGGCATGCGCCGCGAGCGCGCCGGCCTCACTCCCGGCCCCGTTCAGATCTAGAGCCCACCTCGGGCCTGTTTGGGAGCTGATCCCCGGGGCCCGCGGGTCTGTCTGCGGCGCCGCCTACATTGGCGCGCGATGGCACACGCCGCTGCACTTGCCCCGGTTGCGCCCGCCGCGGGGTCAGAACCGGACCCCGCCCGTCCGCCGCTGCGGGTGGCCGCGGATGTGGCGCCTGCTCGCGGTGCGGTTCCGCGCTTAGCGCTCGCGCCCTACGCCGCCGGCGACGCGCTGGCGCTCGAGCGTGAGCTCGGCGTCGGCCACGTGCTCGCCCAGATCCTCGTGCGCCGCGGGCTGGCTGACCCGGCCGCCGCGCGGCGCTTCCTCGACGCCCGCGAGGCGCACGATCCCGCTGCCTTTGACGGGATCGAGAGGGCACTCGATCTCATCGGCAGCCACGTCGCCGCTGGTCGGCCGATCGTCGTCCACGGCGACTACGACGTCGACGGGGTGTGCGCCACCGCGATCATGGTCCGCGCACTGCGCAGCCTGGGCGCCCAGGTCAGCTGGTTTCTGCCCAGCCGTGCGGAGGATGGCTACGGGCTGGCCGCCGCCACCGTGCAGCGGCTGGCCCAGCGCGGGACCGCCCTCATCGTCACCGTCGACTGCGGCATCACCGCGGTCGACGAGGTCGCGGCCGCCCGCGCCGCGGGCATGGACATCATCATCTGCGATCACCACGCACCGCGCGCCGACGGTGCGCTGCCCGACTGCCCGATCGTCCATCCGGAGCTGTGCTCCTACCCGTGCCCCACGTTGTGTGGGGCCGGGGTCGCCTACAAGCTCGCCTGCGCGCTGGGCGCTCAGACCGCCGAGGACGACCTCGACCTGGTGGCGCTGGCCACGGTGGCCGATCTCGTCCCGCTGGTCGACGAGAACCGGCGGCTGGTGCGCCAGGGCCTGGCCGCGCTGGCGGCGACGGCCAAACCGGGGCTGAGGGCGCTGATGTCGGTCTCCCGCGCCGACCCCTCGGCACTCGACACCGGGACTCTCGGCTTCCGCCTGGCGCCGCGCATCAACGCCGCCGGGCGTCTGCGCCGCGCCGATGCCGGTCTGGAGCTGGTGCTCACCGAAGACGCCACCCGGGCCAAGGCGATCGCCGCCGAACTGGATGCGGTCAACGCCGAGCGCCGGGCGGTGGAGCGGCGCATCCTGTGGGAGGCCGAGGCCCAGGTCGCCGACCTCGCTGCCGCGGGCCCGCGCTTTGGCTACGTGCTGTGGTCCGAGGACTGGCACCCAGGGGTGGTGGGGATCGTCGCCTCGCGGATCGTCGAGCGCCACCACCGCCCGGCGGTGCTCGTGGCGCTGGACGGGGACACCGGCGGCGGCTCGGGCCGCAGCATCCCCGGCTTTGACCTGCTGGGCGCCCTGGACGCCGGGGCCGAGCACCTGCGCCGCTACGGCGGCCACCGAGCCGCCGCGGGACTGACCATCGACGTCGCGCAGCTCGACGCGTTCCGGGACGCCTTCGAGGCGCACGCCGAGGCGGTGCTCACACCCGACCTGCTCGAGCCGGTGGAGCGCGTCGACGCCGTCGTCTCCGGGCACGAGCTCGGCCTGGGCCTCGCGGAGGAGCTCGAGTCGCTCGAACCCTGCGGCATGGGCAACCCGTCGCCGCGGCTGCTCGTCCCCGGAGGCCGCTTCGACGACGTGCGGTCGATGGGGGAGGGGCGCCACGCCCGCTTCTCGGTCATCTCCGGGGGCGTGCGCGCCCGGGCGGTTGCCTTCGGGTGCGACGGCCATGTCACCGACGATCCCGCCCAGCCGTTGGACGCCACCTTCCGCCTGGAGCGCAACGCGTGGAACGGGGCGGTCGAGCCCCGGCTCGTGCTGCGCCATTCCCAGCCATGCGCGCCGGCGGCGATCGAGCTGCTTGGCGGCGGAGACGCGGCGTATCTGGAGGCCGCTCTGGCCGAGGTCGACGCCGCCCTCGACGGTGCGTCCTCGCCGGTTGGCCTGGCGGACGCCGGCCGGACGGTGGTCGACTGCCGCGGCCACAGCCCGCTGGCGGTCCTCGTCGATGCCGTGGCGGGCGGTGGCCCCGTCCTGGCGCTGTGTGCCGACGTCTCGCGTCGGCTCCCCGGCCTGCGCGAGCGCGTCGGCGGCTTCACCCTGGCGGCCTACGGCGAGCTCGATGCCAATCCGCCAGCCGCGCTCGGGTACGCGCACATCGTCGCCCTGGACCCGCCCACCGGCGCCGCGGGCGACCGGGCGCTGCGCGCCGGAGCAGGGATCGCCTCGTTGGCCTGGGGCGAGCCCGAGATGCGCTTCGCCGCGCAGATGCTCGAGCACGAGTACGGACTGCGCGCCTCGCTGGTGTCCCTGTTTCGCGCCTTGCGCTCCGGCGGGCGCGCCGGAGGGGCGGAGCTCGAGGCGCTGCTACGCGGCGAGAGCTCCCACGGTCGCTCGGCGAGGCTCGCCGGGCGGCTCATGCGCGTGCTGTCCGAGCTCGAGCTGGTGGAGTTGGTGCGCGATCCGCCCGCTCTGGCGGTCCTCGATCATGCGCCGACGGCACTCGACCGCTCACCCGCGTTCAGGTTCTATTCTCAGGTGTACGAGGAGGGCCACAGATACCTGAACCGCGCAAATCTTCGAGCAGGCGCCTGAGCCGAGCCATCGGCCGCGGTGACGCGGGCGCCGGCGGCAAGTCCAACGGGGGCAAGACCGACGGGGACGGCTTCTCGACGGTGCTGGCCTCCGACCGCCCGCGCGTCGACGGCGTCGCCCATCCGGGCGGCGAGACGGCGGTGCAGAACGGCGAGCTGTCGCCGTTCGAGCGGCGGCTGCTGGGCGACCTGTTCGCGATCGTGGAGGAGCACGCCAGCCAGTCGGTGCCGGTGGATCGCGACCGTGTCGAAGAGGCGTTCGCCTGGGCGTGCATGCACCATGCTGACCAGCGCCGCCTCTCCGGTGAGGAGTTCATCATCCACCCGGTTGGGGTGGCCAAGATCTGCGCAGGCATGCGTCTGGACACCGAGACGCTGTGCGCGGCCCTGCTGCACGACACCATCGAGGACACCAGCGCGTCGCTGGAAGAGGTGGGCGAGACTTTCGGCGAGGAGATCGCCGGGCTGGTCGACGGCGTCACCAAGCTCGACAACCTGACCTTCCAGTCGCGCGACGAGGCGCAGGCCGAGAACTACCGCAAGATGGTGGTGGCGATGGCCACCGACATTCGGGTCATCCTCATCAAGCTCGCCGACCGCCTGCACAACATGCGCACGATCTCGGCCATGTCCAAGCAGAAGCAGCTGGAGAAGTCGCGCGAGACGCTCGACATCTACGCCCCGATCGCGCATCGCCTCGGCATCCACGCCATCAAGTGGGAGCTGGAGGACCTCGCCTTCCAGACGCTGCACCCGCGCAAGTACAACGAGATCAAGGGCCTGGTCGCCCAGCAGCGCGGGGAGCGCGAGCGCTACGTCTCCGAGGCCGGCGAGATCGTGGCCAAGGAGCTCGCCGAGCTCGGCATCCACGCCGATATCTCCGGGCGGGCCAAGCACTTCTACTCCATCTACGCCAAGATGACCAAGAAGGGGCGGGAGTTCAACGAGATCTACGACCTCACCGCGATGCGCGTGAGGGTGGACTCGGTCAAGGACTGCTACGGCGCGGTGGGGGTCATCCACTCGCTGTGGAAGCCGCTGCCCGGGCGCTTCAAGGACTTCATCGCCATGCCGAAGTTCAACATGTACTCCTCGTTGCACACGACCGTGATCGGTCCCCAGGGCCGGCCCCTGGAGATCCAGATCCGTACGCGCGAGATGCACGATCTCGCCGAGTTCGGGATCGCGGCGCACTGGATGTACAAGGAGGGCGCGCCCGGCCGCGGCGGCGCCAATGGCGCCCGCTCAGACTCTGACAGCAAGCTCAAGTGGCTGCGCTCGCTCATGGACTGGCAGCAGGACATGGCCGACCCGCGCGAATTCATGGAGAACCTCAAGGTCGACTTGTTCGAGGACGAGGTCTTCCTGTTCACGCCCAAGGGCGAGGTCAAGTCCCTGGCCGCCGGGTCCACGCCGCTTGACTTCGCCTACGAGATCCACACCGACGTCGGCCACCGCTGCGTCGGCGCCAAGGTCAACGGCAAGATCGTGCCGCTGTCCTACCAGCTGCGCTCGGGCGACATCGTGGAAGTGCTCACCTCCAAGCGCGAGCGCGGGCCCTCCCGCGACTGGCTGGCCCTGGTCAAGACGACCCGCGCCCGCAACAAGATCAAGGCGTGGTTCAAGGCCGAGAGCCGCCGCGACACCGAGCACAGCGGTCGCGAGCTGCTCCAGGACGCGCTGCGCAAGCAGGGGCTGCCGGCCCAGAAGCTCGTCGGCTCGCCGCTGTTGGCCGACGTCATCCGCGAGATGGGCTTCAGGAAGGGCGACGACTTCTACATCGCGCTCGGCGGCGCCAAGATCTCCGCCAACACCGTGGTCAACAAGGTGATGCAGCGCCTCAAGCAGGGCGAGGCCGCCGAGTCTGAGCCGACTGCTGCCGACGACCTGATCCAGACCAGCCGCCGCCGCAGCCGCCCCACGACCTCGTCCTCGCGCTTCGGGATCGCGGTGGAGGGGATCGACGAGGTCATGCTGCGCCTGGCCAAGTGCTGCCGGCCGGTCCCCGGCGATCCCATCGTCGGCTACATCTCGCTGGGGCGCGGGATCACCATCCACCGCGAGGATTGCCCCAACGTGGCCGTGCTCAAGAAGGACCCGGAGCGCTTCACCACCGTCTCCTGGGACGGCGACGCCGAGACCTCGTTCCGCGTCGAGATCGAGGTCGACGGCTGGGATCGGCACCGCCTCCTGGAGGACATGTCGCGGACCTTCGCCGAGGCCGGCATCAACATCCTCGACGCCCATTGCACCGTCAACCACCCGATGGTCAAGAACCGCTTCGTGGTCGAGGTGGGGGACACCCGCACGCTCGACCAGGCCATCAACCGGCTGCGCAACATCGACGCGGTGTTCGACGCCTACCGGGTGACCCCGGGCGCCGGGTAGCACCCACACGGCGGCTCGGCCCGGCGCCCGCCAGCCCACCCGCCCGGACAAGTAAACTTATAAGTTTACTTGGCGAGGGATTTGGGGGCGCGCACGTCAACGGCGGCTATCGAGAGGGGGCGGGGCGGCCTCGGCGCTGATCGCGTCCCTCGGCGGGGTAGTGGGAGATTTTGGGCCTGTGACGACCTTTATCTCCCACAACCCCCTGCAAATCGAAGATTTCCACTGCGCCGGCGGCAGCCCAGGCGCCTTCCCCAGCAGGTCGTTGACGTTCACCAATACCCCGCCGAGCGCCCCACAGCTCACCGCCGAATCAGCCCAGGGACGGACCGTCGCGCCGCGGCGTCTCCGGCGCCGCCACCCGCACCCGCCGCACCTCCGAGGTCGGCAGCTTCGTGAGCGCCACCGCATGCCCG
>DASXDW010000017.1:0-81384 GCA_036490435.1 Solirubrobacteraceae bacterium | reverse complement strand
GTTTTTTTCGGATCAGAGTTCGCAGGCGAGTTTGCATTTGGCGTTTGAGATGCCGGGCGCGAATGCGGGGGTGGTTGAGCAGGCGGCTGGGGTGCCGGGTGCGGCGGTCCCGGGCGCGGCCGGCGCTGCGGTCCCCGGCGCGGTCGGCACCACCCCCGGAGCAGCGGGCACCGTCCCCGGAGCAGCGGGCACCGTCCCCGGCACGGCGGGCACCGTCCCCGGCGCGGTCTCCTCCGGCGTCGACCCCACCGCGGCCCCCGCGCCCGCCGCGCCGAGCGCCGACATCGCGTCGTCCACCACGCCCGCGGGCACGACCCCGGCAGGCACCACTCCAGTCGGCACCACCCCCGCCGCCGGCGCGTCTGCCGGCACCGTTGTCGATGCGGCAGCCGGGGCGAGCGCGGCGGCCGGTGGCCCCAATTTCGCCTCGCCGATCGCGCACGCCGCGTTCGAGGCCGCTCACAAGGAGCTCGGCGTCCCGTACCTCTATGGCGGGGAGAGCCCGAAGGCGGGCTTTGACTGCTCGGGGCTGATGCAATGGGCCTATCACCAGGCCGGGGTGAACCTCCCGCGCGTTGCCGATCAGCAGTTCACCGTCGGCACGTCGGTCGGCCTCAACGATCTGAAGGAGGGCGACCTCGTCTTCTTCCGGATCGGCGGCGGCGACGTGGACCACGTGGGCATGTACGTCGGCAACCACATGTTCCTTGAGGCGCCGCGCACCGGCGAGGTTGTGCAGGTGGCCGACCTCCGCAACTCCTACTGGTCCTCTCAGTTCGCGGGCGCACGGCGGGTGGTCCCGCTGTCCGGCGCGGGGCTGAGCCAGGCCGCGACGACGCCGGCCGCCGCCGGCACGCCCCCGACCGGCGCAGCGGGCACCACGCCTGCCGGTGCGGTCGGCACTGCGCCCACGACTCCCGCGGGCGGCGGAGCCACCGCCCCGGTCGCGGGGAGCGCCACCCCCGCCGTGGCGGGGACGACCCCCGTCACCGCCGGGACAACCCCGGGCGCCGGCGCGACCCCCGGCGCCGCGCCCGTGCCCACCCCGGGCGCCCCAGATCCCACCGCCGCGCCCGCCGCCGGTGGCACCGCCCAGTTCCAGGCAGCTGGCAGCCACGAGCACCATCACAAGCTCAACACGGTCAAGTTCCTCCAGGCCGTGCAGCCGCCTGCCGCCTCCCCGCTTGCCCAGGCCGGCGGGACCGGCGCGCCCGGCGTGGACCCCACCGCTGCCGCGGGCCAGCCCGTGGCCGGCCAGCCGGTTGCCGACCAGATCCAAGGCCAGCCGGGCGCCGGCGCCGGTGGCGTCGGCGACCAGGCGCTATCGCAGGCGGCGCCCGCCGGCAGCGTCGTCTCGGTGAGCTCGTCGATGCTCACCAGCGGGCAGCAGACCTTCGTGGCACACCTCGCCTCGGCCACCGGCCTCAACACCCGGGTGGTCGCAGGCTGGGTGCTGGCCGAGGAGTCAGGAAGCGCGGCGCAGGGCCGTCAGGCGGATTCGAACTTCAACTGGTTGAACATCGGCTACTTCGACAGCGGGACCGGGGCGATCGCGCACGCCAGTCCGTTCAGCGACCCGGTGAGCGCCGCTGAGCAGACCGCCAAGTTCCTCAAGGGCCAGTGGGGCGGGGCCAGCAGCGGCATCCAGGACATCCTCAAGACCGTGGGCAAGCCCCCCGACGACCAGATCATGGCCATCGCCAACAGCGGGTGGGCGTCAAGCCACTACAACAACGGGGCCAACCTGCGGGCCACCTTCGAGGAGCTGGCCAACATGAAGATCGTCACCGCCGCACCCGCCGGCGCCGGGCTGGCCGTGCCGCCGCCCGGGACGACGATCACCTGAGCGGCGCGGAGTGACCCGCGCGGCGGACGCGCCGGCGGGTTGCGATCTTTTTATGTCATCCGCATAAAAATCTCGCAATCCGCCCCAAATCTCGCAATCCGCCCCGAGAGGAGCGGCGCGCACGTCGGTTTGGGACGCCGGGGCACTTGCGTGAACGGCCCGCCCCAACGAACATCACTCACCATGACCACCATAACGGACTTTGACCAGGGCTCGGCCCTGCTGCACTTCTCGCGCAACGGCGCGTTCGGACCCGGCGGGACCGAGCTTCTCGTGCTCGACCGCGGCGAGGGCCCGTATGTCTTCGATACCCACGGCAAGCGCTACGTCGACGGCCTGAGCAGCCTCTTCTGCGCCCAGATCGGCTACTCGTACGGCGAGGAGATGGCCACCGTCGCCGGCGCGCAACTCTCCAAGCTCGCCTTCAACACGCTGTGGGGGACCGCGCACCCTGCGGCGCTGGAACTGGCTGACCGGCTGGCTGAGCTCTCGCCACCCGGCCTGAACCGGATCTTCTTCACGTCCGGCGGTTCGGAGTCCGTCGAGTCGGCGTGGAAGATCGTGCGCCAGTACCACATCGCCAACGGGCAGCCCCAGCGGATGAAGGCGATCGCCCGCAAGATCGCCTACCACGGCGTGACCCTCGGCGCCCTGGCCCTCACCGGCGTGCCGGGCTACAAGGAGCCGTTCGGGCCGCCCGCCATCGACACCACGCACGTCTCCAATACCAACGCCTTCCGCAACCCCCTCCAGGGCCAGGAGCTCACCAAGCATCTGCTGGAGGAGATGGAGCGGGCCGTCCTCGACGCCGACCCAGAGACGGTGGCGATGATCATCGCCGAGCCCGTCCAGAACGCCGGCGGCTGCCTGACGCCCCCGCCCGGATACTGGGAGGGCCTGCGCGAGATCGCCGACCGCTACGGGATCGTGCTGGTGGCCGACGAGGTCATCACCGGGTTCGGCCGCCTGGGCGAGCTGTTCGGGTGCACCCGCGTCGGCGCCAGCCCAGACATCATCACCACGGCCAAGGGCCTCACCTCGGCCTACGCCCCGATGGGCGCGGTGTTCGTGTCTGACCACATCTCCGCCCCCTTGTATGACGAGGGCCGCACGCTGATGCACGGCATCACGTTCGCCGGTCATCCCCTGTGCGCCGCGATCGCGCTCAAGAACCTCGAGATCTTCGAGCGCGACGGCGTGGTGGAGAACGTTCGCGCCCGCGAGTCTCGCCTGCAGGAGCTGCTGGACAGCCTCAAGGAGCTGCCCATCGTCGGCGACGTGCGCGGCCTCGGGTTCTTCTGGGCGGTCGAGCTGGTCAAGGGCGAGGGCAACGAGCGCCTGGACGCGGACGAGCGCGAGCGCGTGCTGCGCGGCTTCATGCCCGGCGCGCTGCGGGAGGCCGGGCTGATCGCCCGCGCCGACGATCGCGGCGACGCGGTCCTTCAGATCGCGCCGCCGTTGGTCGCCGATGACGCCGTGCTGGAGGAGATCGTCTCCGCCATGCGCGAGGTCCTGGCCGGCGCGGGCCGCCTGCTCGGACTGGAGTCAGGCGACCGCGCGGCCGTCTGACCTCACCCGATCTTGATCGCCTTCTCCAGGGCCTGGGCCAGGAGCGCCTGTCCGGCGTAGCTGGGGTGGATCCCGCACCCACCGGCGCTCAGCTGCGTCAGCAGCCCGGCAGTGCACGTGTTGTCACCGGAGTGCGCCGTGGCGGCCTCCAGTTCGCCGTACCCATCAGCGATCGTGACGCCGAACGGCTTGGCGGCGGCGTCCTGGACCTTGTTGAGGAGCTGCGACTGGGCGTTGACCGCGGGCACGGAGTAGTTGAGCGAGTAGTAGTTGACCATCACCACTTGCCCGGTGTAGTGGGCCTTGTTGCGGATCGCCGACAGGATCGTGTGGATGTTCTTGGTCACCGACGCTGCGGTGGCGGTCTGCTCAGCCGTGCTGGCGCAGCTGTCGGACGTGGTCTCCTGACAGAGGAAGAAGTCGTTGGCGCCGATCATGAGCGTGATCAGCCGGACGTTGTGATGGCTGTGCAGGTAGGAGAGCGCGAACGCCAACTGCGAGCCCTTGTAGTTCACGTGCAGCGGGTTGTTGCGGTAGTTGTCGGCGGGGTTGTGCGACGGGCTGTTCTCACACCCATTGCTCGGCGCCGACGCGTTGACCAGGCTCGCTGCGGTCTCGCCTGGGCATGCGGCGTTGGCGACGGACAAGCGCAGCCGGGAGCCCAACTGCTCCGGGTAGCCGGGGAAACTCGCGGCGTTGGCGTAGTTCGGGGCCGGGACCACGGTCGGCTCCATGTACCCGAAGGTGACCGAGTCGCCGAGCGCCAGATACTGGCTGCCGGGGACGACCGGAAGGTTCTTGGCCGGAACGGGCTTGGGCTTCGGCTTGGGCTTTGACTTCGCGAGGGCGGCGCCGCTGCCCAGCGCCAGCAGAGCGGATACGCAGACCATCGACACCACCGCGGCGACGCGCAAGCGCCTCGGGCTGTAGACAAGCTTCATGTGTCCTCCTCCTCTGGGGGATTGGCTAGGGCCCGGGGGTAGGGCCGTCACGCGCTAGCAGGCCAATCGTAATCCGACATCGTGCGCGGCCGCCTCACACCCGGCGACGGCGGCTACGCCAGCGAGGCCATCACGTGCTTGATGCGCGTGTACTCCTCGAGCGCGTAGATGGAGAGGTCCTTGCCGTAGCCCGACTGCCCGAACCCGCCGTGGGGCATCTCGGACAGGAAGGGCAGATGGTCATTGATCCACACGCAGCCGAAGTTCAGGGCGCGCGCGGCGCGCAGTGACGCGCCGGTGTCCCGCGTCCACACCGAGGCCGCGAGGCCGTAGTCGGTGTCGTTGGCCCACTCAATGGCCTGGTCCTCATCGGCGGCGCGCTGGACGGTGATGACGGGCCCGAAGACCTCGCGCTGGATGATCTCGGAGTCCTGCGCGGCACCCGCGATCACGGTCGGCTCCACGAAGAACCCCCGCGCGCCCCACGCGCCGCCGCCGCACAGCACCTGCGCGCCGTCTGAGCCCGCCCGATCCACGAACCCCAACACCCTCTCGCGCTGCGCGGCCGAGATGACGGGGCCCAACTCGACGTCGTCGGACAGCAGCGGCTCCCCGAGCCTCAACTCCGCGGCCGCGGGCACGAGCGCCTCCAGTACCGCGTCGTGCACGCGCGGGGTGGCGATGATCCGCGTCGCCGCCGTGCAGTCCTGACCGGCGTTGAAGAAGGCGGCGATCTTCATGCACGCCACCACCGCGTCGACATCGGCGTCGTCGAGGACCACCACCGGCGCCTTACCGCCAAGCTCGAGGTGCACGCGCGCGAGGTGCTCGGACGCGGCGGCGGCGATCGCCTTGCCGGTACGTACCGACCCGGTCAGTGAGATCATCTTCACCGCCGGATGGGTGACGATCGCCTCGCCAACGGGATTGCCACGGCCGGCGACGACGTTGAGCACCCCCGGCGGGAGCACGTCCAGTGCCAACTCCGCCAGCCGCAAGGTCGACAACGGCGTGAGCTCGGATGGCTTCAGGACGATCGTGTTGCCCGCCGCCAGTGCGGGCGCGATCTTCCAGATGGCCATCGCCAGCGGGTAGTTCCACGGCGTGATCTGGCCGACGACGCCCACCGGCTCGCGGCGGACCATCGAGGTGTAGCCCTCCACGTACTCGCCGGCGGCCCGGCCTTCCAGCACCCGGGCGGCGCCGGCGAAGAAGCGCACGTGATCCGAGCACAGCGGGATCTCCTCCGCCGCGGCTCCCAGCGGCTTGCCCACGTTGGCCGACTCGACCCGCGCCAGCTCGTCGGCGTTGGCGTCCAGCAGGTCGGCCAGCTTCAGCAGGGCGGTCGCGCGGACCGCCGGCGTCGTCGCGCCCCAGGCGTGCCCCGCGGCCCGAGCGGCATCCACCGCCGCGAAGACGTCCTCCACCGTGGCGCTGGGGATCTCGGCCAGCACCTCCTCGCTGGCGGGGTTGAGCACCGGGTCGGCCTCGGTGCCGTGTCCGTCGACCAGTTCGCCGCCAATCACCAGTTGCATCGCCCACACCTCGTCGTCAGTCGCGTCCAGCCAGGTGGCCACATCATGAACTACGGTGTGCCCTTGCCGTCGCCCTGGCCTCAGACCGAGCCGACCCCGGCGCACCGGGCCGCCTACGCCGACGCCGAGCCGAGCTCCTACTGGCTGGATTCGCTGCCCGGTCGCGCGCCCCACGAGCCGCTGACGGGCCCGACCGACGCCGACCTGTGCATCATCGGCGGCGGGTACACGGGGCTGTGGGCGGCGCTGGCGGCAAAGCAAGACGATCCCGCGCGCGACGTCGTCCTCCTGGAGGCGACGCGCTGCGGTAACGGCGCCAGCGGCCGCAACGGCGGCTTTCTGGAGGCGTCGCTCACTCACGGCCTGGCCAACGGCCTGAGCCGCTTCGCCGATGAGATCGATCAGCTGGAGTCACTCGCGCGGGAGAATTTCGACGGGTTGCGTCAGGACCTCACGGACCACGGCATCGATTGCGAGTACGAGACCACCGGGGTCCTCACCGTCGCGCTCGATCCGCGCGAGCTCGAGGACCTGCCCGAGGAGGTGGAGCTCGTTCGCCGCTTCGGCCACGATGTCGAGCTGCTCGATGCCGAGTCCACCCGCGCCGAGGTGAACTCGCCGACGTATCTGGGGGCTGTGTGGGACCGGACGGGATCGGCGCTCGTGCACCCCGGCCGTCTTGCTGACGGCCTGCGGGCGGCGGCGGAGCGCCAGGGTGTCCGCATCCATGAGCTCACCCCGGTCCGCGGCATCCATCACGGCAGCCGCGGCGCCGGCCTCACCCTCATCACCGAGGGGGGCGTGGTCACCGCGCCCAAGGTCCTCATGGCCACCAGCGCCTACCCGCCGCTCGTTCCCGCCGCCGGCCGCTACATCGCCCCGGTCTATGACTACGCGCTCATGACCGAGCCCCTGTCAGACGGCCAGCAGCGGGCGATCGGGTGGCGCCATCGCCAGGGCATCAGCGACATGGGCAACCAGTTTCACTATTACCGCCCGACCGCCGACGGGCGGATTCTCTACGGCGGCTATGACGCGGTGTACCGCCGCGGCGGCGACGTGGGACCGCACCGCGACACCGACGATCCCACGTTCGGCAAGCTCTCCCAGCACTTCTTCACCACGTTCCCCCAGCTCGAGGGCCTGCGCTTCAGCCACCGCTGGGGCGGGGCGATCGATACGTGTAGCCGCTTCTCGGTGTTCTTCGGCCGGGCGCACCGGGGCCGGCTGGTGTACGCGCTGGGCTACACCGGGCTCGGCGTGGGCGCGACCCGCTTCGGCGCGCGCGTGGCCCTGGACCTGCTCGACGGCCGCGCCACACAGGCGACACAACTCAAGATGGTCCGGCGCCGGCCGCTGCCGTTCCCGCCCGAGCCAGTGCGCTCAGCCGTGATCCAGCTCACGCGCAACCGCCTGGCCGCCGCCGACCGCAACGACGGCCGCCGCGGGCTCTGGCTGAGAACCCTCGACCGTCTGGGCCTCGGCTTTGACTCCTGAGGCGGGCGCCGGGCGGACGTGAGCGGCCACTCGTGAACGAGGCGGTCGCCCTCGTCGCGCTGGCGCTCAGCCTCACCGCGGCGGTGGCGCGCTGGCGCCGCGCGCCTGACTGGGCGGTGGCGACAGCGGCGGCGGTGATCGTCGTGGCGGTGGGCGCACTGAGCTTGCACGGCGCGCGCACGTCTCTGGCCCGGTTGGGGCCGACCGTCGGCTTCCTCGCAGCGCTGCTCGTGCTCGCCGACGGGTGCCGCCGGGCCGGCCTGTTTGACGCGCTGGGGGCGCTGATGGCGTTCGGCTCGCGCCGGCGGCCGCGGCGGCTCCTGGGCATGGTGTTCCTGGTGGCCGCGGGCACCACCGCCGTCCTCAGCCTGGACGCCACCATCGTGCTGCTCACGCCGATCGTGTTCGCCACCGCGGCGCGGCTGCCCACCAGCCCGCGCCCGCACGTCTATGCCTGTTCGCACCTGGCCAACAGCGCCTCGCTCCTGCTCCCGGTCTCCAACCTCACCAACCTCCTGGCCTTCGCTGCATGTGGCGTGTCCTTCACGCGCTTCGCCGCGCTGATGGCGCTGCCGTGGCTGGTCGCGATCGCCGTCGAGTGGGTGGTGCTGAGCCGCGTCTTCGCCGACGACCTGCGCCGGCCGAGCGCGCCGACGCCAGACGGCGACGGCGCACCGGAGCACCCGCCCCGCCTGCCGAGGTTCGCGCTCACCGTCGTCGGTCTCACCCTGATCGGCTTCGGCGTCAGCTCGATCGTGGGCGTGGCGCCGGTGTGGTTTGCCACCGCGGGGGCGATCGCCCTCACCGTCCGCCGGCCTCCTGACTCGCTGACCGATCTGGTCAGCGCCGCCGAGCCGACATTCCTGGTCTTCGTCCTGGCGCTCGGTGTGGTCGTGACCGCTGCGGGCAATCACGGCCTCTCCTCGGTCGTGGATTCGCTCATTCCGCACGGCTCGAGCCTGCCGGCGCTGCTCGGCGTGGCCGCGGTGAGCGCGGTGCTGGCCAACCTCGTCAACAACCTCCCGGCGACGCTCATCATCGTCGCCGTGGTGTCGGCCAGCGCCCCCGCCGGCGTGCTGGCGATGCTGATCGGGGTCAACGTCGGCCCCAACCTCACCTATGTCGGCTCGCTGGCCACCCTTCTGTGGCGGCGGATCGTGCACGCCCACGACGAGGATGTCGACACGCGCGAGTTCCTCAAGCTCGGCGCCCTCACCGTCCCCGGCACCCTGGTGGCCGCGATCGTGGCGTTGTGGTTGGCTTTGCAGGTCTTCTGATGCGCGCGCTGATCTGGATCACCGAGACCTCCTGGGCCGCGTGCGTCGACCAGGCCCGCGCGCTGCTGCCGGCCGACGCCGAGGTCACGCTCCTGCACGTCGCCGCCTCAGACGTCGAGTACGTGGCCGGCCATCCCGGCCCGGGGCGGCTGGGCCGCCATCGCCCACCGCCGCCCGGTCCGCCTGTGCGCGAGATCGCCGAGACCGAGGCCCGGGCCCTGCTGGAGCGCGCCCGGGAGCGGTTCGGGCGCGACGCCCACCTCGACGCGCGCCGTGGCCGGGTCGAACGCGAGGTGCTCGAAGCAGCGGAGGGTTTCGACGTCCTCATCCTGTGTCGCGACGGCGAGCCGCGCCGCGAGCCCAAGAGCATCGGCCACTACGCGCGCTTCGTGGTGGACCACGCCGGCTGCCCGGTGCTGCTGCTGTGGGCCGAGCCGCCGCCGGGCATCGAGCAGATGCACTGGCCGCCGCACCTACGGCGCTGACCGCCGCACGCCGCACGCCGCACGCCGCAAGTAAACTTATAAGTTTACTTGCCCACACCCCCTCCAGCCGAGTCAGATGTTGCGCAGCAGACCTTCGGACCGCGCCCACTCGACCGTGCGCCGCACCGTCTCGCGCGGGTCGGTGTAGACCACGCCCAGGTCACGCTCGGCGCGCGAGCCGTCATAGAGATGGCCGTGCAGCAGCGTGCGCACCATCTCGCGGCATACCGGAGGCTTGCGCCGCCGCAGCCGAAAGCCGTACTCGACCACGGTGCCGGCGGTGGTGGCCAGCGCGCGCGGCACCATGCGGGGATTGCACTCCACGCCGGCCACGTCGGCGGCCAGCGCCAGCGCGTCGGAGACGGTGAGGCGGATGCCGCTGAGCAGGTAGCGCTGACCGGCCGCGCCGCGCTCGGCCGCCCGCAGGTGGCCCTGCACGCAGTCGGCGATGTCCACCAGGCTGACGTTGGTGTTGACGAACACCGGCAAGCGGCCGTCCAGGGCGGCGAGCAGGAAGCGGCCGGTGCCACTGGCCCGGCCGGGCCCCTGCACGGAGGACGGGTTGACGTAGACGACGTCCTGGCCGGTCTCGCGTGCCGCGGCGAGGGCGGCGCGCTCACCCTCGGTCTTGGTCCGCTCGTAGGTCGACAGATACCAGCCCCGGTGCGGGGTCGACTCGGTGCCCACCGATCCAGGTGCCTCGCCGATCGTCGCCGCCGAGGAGGTGTGGACGAGCCGCGGGACCCCGGCGCGCGCGGCGGCGCGCACCGCGGCCACGGCGCCGTCGACGTTGGCGCGGCGCATCGGCTCGGGGTCCTGCACGCACAGGGTGTTGACGCCGGCGAGGTTGTAGGCCAGGGCGCAGCCGTCCATGCCGCGCGCCATGGCGTCGACGTCGACGACGTCGCCCCGGGCTACGTCGCAGCCGGCCTCGCGCAGGGCGCTCTCGGCCTCAGCGGACCGGGCCAGCGCCACGACGTCGTCGCCGCGCGCCACCAGCTCCGTGACGAGCGCGCGCCCGATCACGCCGGTCCCTCCGGTGACGAACACGCGGGCCACGGAGTCTTAGGAGCGCAGGGCGGCGGAGGAGCGGATGAGATAGTCGGCGCCCGACCAGGCGGTGACCACGGCGGCGATCACCATGGCCCACTGGTCCAGGTAGGCGCCCGCGAAGGTCACGTCGGGGCGCAGCATGGCCAGGGCGACCGCGACGAACTGCACGGTCGCCTTCCACTTGCCCAGCATCGAAGTCTCCAGGTGGCGACCGCCGGCCTCCACCGCCGCGCGCAGGCCGAGAATGGTGAACTCGCGGGCGATGATGACGAGCGCCACCCAGGGCGAGGCGCGGCCGACCGACACCAGCCCGAGGAGCGCCGTGGTCACCAGCAGCTTGTCCGCCGTCGTGTCCAGGAAGGACCCGAGCTTGGTGGTGACGTTCCAGGCGCGCGCGAGCCGCCCGTCAAACCAATCGGTGGCGGCGGCCGCCAGGAACAGAATGGCCGCGGGGGTATAGGAGTGGTTCAGCAACAGCGCCATGATCACCGGGGAGACCACGATGCGCACGCCGGTGCCGACCGCGAGCACGCGAGATGATCGCAACGCGGTCAGAGTACCCGCCTCCACGGTCACGAGACTACCTCACAGCAGGTCGAGCGCCAGGGCACGCGCCGCGTCGGCGTCGTCGGTGTCCAGGGCCGCCTCTGCGGCGGCTCGGGCGTCGGAGAGTGACACCTCGCGCAGCGCCGCTTTGACCTCGGGGACAAGCGCCGCCGCCATGCTCAGCTCGGTCACCCCGAGGCCGGCGAGCAGCACCGCTGCCGCCGGGTCCCCGGCCAGCTCTCCGCACACCCCGACCCAGCGGCCGTGCACCGCGGCGCCCGCCACGGTCGCCGCCACCAGGCGTAGCACCGCCGGCTGGGGTCCGGCCAGCAACGAGGCCAGGCGTGCGTCGCCACGCTCGGCGGCCATGGTGTACTGGGTGAGGTCGTTGGTGCCCAGGGAGAAGAAGTCGACATGGGCCGCCAGTCGTGGCGCGGCGAGCGCCGCCGCGGGGACCTCCACCATGATCCCCAGCTCCATGGGCGCGTCGATGCCGGTGTCGGCCCGGGCTCGGTCCAGCAGGGCGCGCGCGGCCGTGATCTCGCCCAGCGTGGCCACCATCGGAAGCATCGTCTTGACCGGATGCTCGGCGGCGACGCGCAGGATGGCGCGGAATTGCGTGGCCAGCAGCTCGGGCCGGGCCAGCGCGAGGCGGATGCCGCGAACTCCCAGGAACGGGTTCTCCTCGGCGGGCATGGGCAGCGCCGGCAGCGGCTTGTCGGCGCCGGCGTCCAGCGTGCGCACGATCAGCGTCCGTCCATCGAGCGCCTGGGCGATCTCCCGCAGAGTCTCGGCCTGCTCCTCCTCGCCGGGCAGCTCGGAGCGCCCGAGGAAGAGGAACTCGGTGCGCAGCAGACCGACGCCCTCGGCGCCCAATTGCACCGCGCGGGCTGCGTCGCTGCCGGTTCCCAGGTTGGCGAAGACCTCGACGCGCTCGCCGTCGCGCATGACGGCAGGCTCATGGGCGTGCTCGCGGGCTGCCGCGCGGCGCTGCTCGGCGCGCTCGCGACGGTCCTGCGCGTCTGAGAGCACCGCGGCCGGCGGGTCGGCCATGACTGTCCCCGCCTCGCCATCCAGGAGCAGCGTCGTCCCGTCGGGGACCGCGAGCACCTCGGGCCCGAGCCCCACCACGGCCGGCAGACCCAGCGCGCGGGCCAGGATCGCGGCGTGGGCGGTGGTCGAGCCCCGTGCGGTGGCGATGGCCAGCACGCGCTCGGGATCGAGCCCGGCGGCGTCGGCGGGGGTGAGCTCGTCGGCCACCACGATGCCCGACGCCGACTCGCGACCCTCGCCGGCGCTCGTGAGAGCGGCCACCACCCGACGGCCCACGTCGAGCACATCGGTGGCGCGCTCGCGCAGCAACGGCTCGTCCAGGCCCCGGTAGAGCGCGGCTACCTGTTGGGCGGCGTCGTGGTACGCGCGCTCGGCGGTGGTGCCGGCGGCGATCGCCTCGCGCGCGGGCTCGAGCAGGGCATCATCGTCGAGCAGCGCGAGATGGGCGTCGAAGATGGCGGCGTCCGCGGTGCCCGCGCGGCGCGCGACGACCTCGCGATCGTGCTCGATCGCGTCCCGCGCGGCAGTCAGCGCGCCGTCCAGAGCGCGCCACTCCTCCTCAGCGCCGCGCGCCTTGCGCTCGGGCGGAGCCTGCATCGCCCCGCCCAGGCGGTGAGCCGGGCCAATCGCCACCCCGGCAGAGGCGGGCACGCCGGTGAGCACGGCGCCCGCGGCCGGTGGCTCGGCGGGCTGCGTCGCTGTGGCGGGGGGTGTGGGCGGGGGCGTGGGTATGTCCGCAGTGGATACGTCGGTCGCGATGCCGTCGCCGAAGCCCTCGTCGGCGAGCGTGCGCAACGCAGCGATCGCCTCCGCGGCCTGGGGCCCGCTCGCGGTCACCACAAGCGTGTCTCCGAACCGCGCGCCGAGGGCCACCAGATTCGTCAGGCTCCGCGCAGTTACGGGCCCCCGCCCGCCCGCGTCGCCGTTCTTGGCCACGCGCACGTCGGCGTCGAACCCGCGCGCCGTTTGGACGAACCGCGCCGCGGGCCGCGCGTGCAGTCCGATTGCGTTGCGGACCTGTAGATCGGTGGTGGCATCGGCGGGGCCGGCGTCGGGCGCCGCCTCGTCGGCCGGCTCGTCCTCAATCTGGCTGGTCTTCATCGCCAGCGCGCCGCGCGCCTCGGCGGCCACCTCCTCCAGCGAGGCCCCGCCGCTGGCCGCCGCCGCGGCGGCCACCGCACCTTCGACCAACGGCGCGGAGCTCAGTTTCACCGGCCCGGGCGCGTCCGAGAGCATCTCCACCGCGAACTCGGCGCTCATCAACGCGCTGCCGAGGTCCATGAGGACGAGCACGCCGTCCGGCGACATGACGCGCTCGATCGCTCTTCGGACCCGCTCGGCGTCGGTGCCGAGGACGGGGTCGGCGGGGTCAGAGTCCTCGATCCCGCCGGCGGCTTCGATGGCCAGCCCCTCACCGCCCATCTCCCGCGCCAGCCGGACCACGCCCTCGGCGAGAGCGTCGCTGTGGGAGACGACGACGAGCCCGACCACGAGTTGCGGCTCCTAGCCCGAGCCGTTGCGGGCGGCGCCGTTGCCAGCCAGCCCGTACGCGCGGTGCAGGTAGTCGATCGGGTGCACCGACGGCAGCTTGGTCCCGTGGCTGATCTGCCAGCGGCACGTCTCGGAGTCGCAGGCCACCTGCGGAGCGCCCGAGGCCGCGACCTGGTCAAAGAGGTCGCGCCCCACGGCCATGGCGATGTCGTACTTCTCGACCTTGAGGCCGTAGGTGCCGGCGATTCCGCAGCACCGCGAGTTCATCTCCTGGATCTCGAGTCCGGGAACCAGTGCGAGCAGCTCAAGTGCCGGCTTGCCCACCCAGTGGCCCTGCTGCTGGCACGGCGCGTGGTAGGCGACCTTCTCGTTGATGGGGGAGAAGTCGGTCTTGAGCTCGCCGCGGTCGTGCAGCTCGAGCAGGAGCTCGCAGATGTCGTAGGTGCGCTCGGAGACGAACTTCAGGTCCGGGTCATCTTCCAGCGAGAGGATCTCGCGCGCCTCGCGCTTGAGCATCAGCGTGCAGCTGGTGGCGTTGCCGACGATGATCGTGTCCTCGTCGGCGACGTGCTCGCGCAGCGCGCGGGCCAGGCGCAGAACCACCTTGCGGCCCTCGTCGAAGAGCCCGCTGGACTGCAGGGGCAGGCCGCAGCAGTCCTGCTTGGGGACGACGACCTCGAAGCCGTTGTGCTCGAGGATCTCGACGACCTTCTCGCCTTCCCACGGCTCGTAGTACTCCGTGCCGCAGCCGTGGAAGTAGACGATCTTGCGCGCCGTGGCCGCCGCCGCGCCCGCGCCGCCCGCCGCCGTCCTCTCGGCCGCGTGCTTGCGCGCCCACCGCGAGAAGCGCCGGCCCGCGAACTTCGGCGCCGGCGCGTCGCGATGGACCCCCAGCACCTTCTCGCCGAGCACGCGGAACGGCTTGAACCGCAGCGTGAAGTTCGCGATCGGCGCGGCGGGCGTGCCCGCCCGCCCCAGCCAGGTGGGGCGGGTGATGATCCGGTCGCGCAGTGCGAAGCCCTTCTGTTCCTTGAGCTTGTTGCGCGCCTGGGCGTTGATCTCAGCGATCTTGACGCCCTGCGGACACACCATGGAACAGATGCCGCACCCGGAGCAGTAGTCCACCGACGCGTCCACCGATGGCTCGTCGGCGATCCGGTATCGCTCTGACTGGGGGCCGGCGTACTTGGGTCCCGGGAACAGCGGCGTGGCATTGGACACGGGGCAGGCCGTCTCGCAGATCGTGCACTTGACGCAGTGATCAAGCGAACCGCGCAGCAGCTCGGCCACGAACAGGTCGCCGGACTCGCTCATGCGGTCGCCGCCGTCGGACTCAACTGGCCGGCCGCCACCTGGGCCGCGCGGTAGCCGCTGGCCAGCGCGATCCCCTCGCCCGAGCCCTCCCGCCACGACACCGCTCCGGGCAGAGCGGCGCCGGCCACCAGCACATTCTCGGCGCCCTCGGCGCGCAGGTCGGAGTCCACGGCGACCCCCACACGCGCCATGGGCTGCTCGTCGAGGTAGGTGGGTATGAAGCGCTCCTCACCCACGGCGGGGACGCCGCGCACCGGCAGGCCCAGGACCCGCTCGTGGGTGATCCAGTGCGAGTCCAGCTCGATGCCGCCCGAGGCAAAGCCGCCCGAGGCCAGCACGAACCAGGGGGCCACGTAGGAGAGATCTCGTCCGGCGGCACGCGTGGCCACCGATGTCACGCGGTCCCCGTCGCGCGTGCACGAGACGACCTCCGGGCCGATCACCAGCCGGCCGCCGGCGGCACGCAGCGCGCCGCGCAGGATCTCGTACAGCCGCATCCCCGGCACCGATGGTGGCAGCGTGGGGATCTCGAACACGCGGCGGCCCAGCCGGTGCTCCACGTCGGCCAGCACCTCGTGGGGGTCGCGCAGCCCCAGCATCGCCGGCAGCCCCACCGCCTCGTCGGCACGCAGCGTCAGCGAGAGCTCGGCGCAGAACTGCCGCCGCCACTTCTCGTCGTCGAAGTGCCGCGCGATGCCCAGCGTGTTCATGTCCGCGCGCTCGAGCTTGAGCTCCAGGTTCACCGAGCGGGCGTCGATGCCGGAGCGCGCGAGGTTGGCCGCGCACAGCGCGGGGTGGAAGTCGCGCAGCGCCGGGGTACCGACGATGCACACTCGCTTCAAGCCCGAGGCCTCGCCGTTGGCCATCGTCTCGGGGACGAGGGCTGAAGGACGCAGCGCGCCCACTGCGGTCGGCAGCAGCTGATTGCGCTCCAGGCTGCCGCCGTAGACGTAGCCGGGCAAGGGGCCGTTGGGCACGAGCTGCGCGAACCAGGCCAGCGCGTCGCTTACGACCTCGGCGCCGACCAGTGCGTAGGGATGATCGGGGCGCGCGGCGATGAGCTGTTCGAGCGCGGCCCCCGGGGCCTCGACGCGGTCGGGCGCGTAGCCGAGCACATCGATGGTGGCCGGCGCCAGATGCGTGGAGCCGACGCCCTTGGCCACAACGGCGACGCGCGCGCCGCCCTGGGCCAGGCGCGTGGCCGCCACCAGCCCGGCGGTGCCGGTGCCGATGACCACCGCGTCGTAGTGAAGCTCGCTCGTTCTCACGATGGGAGATGCTCCACGTCGAGGACTCCCTGGAAGATCCAGTCGTCGAGGCGTGTCTGGCGCAGCTGATCGCCGTACAGGATCGGCCGCTGCCCCTTCCATCGTTCCTGCAGGAAGTCCACCAGCGCGGTGTCGGCGCCCTCTGCGGTCATCCCGTCGTGGGCGTGCAGGATGCCGGTGGCCCGGTAGATGCAGAAGCCGCCCTGGCACGGGCCCATCCCCAGCCGCAGTTGGCGGCGGATGTCGTCGAGATTGGCCGACCCGGTGCGCGTGATCGCCTCCTCGAGCTTGTGGCGGGGAACCAGCTCGCACTCGCAGATCATCTGCTCGTCGATGAGGCTCGCCTCCTTGTGCGCGAGTCGCTCCCCCAGCCGGTAGTTCTCACTCGACTCCGAGCCGGGGAGCGGCTCGGTCGAGGTGGTGCACGGGCGGGTGTCGCCGAGTTGCGCGACGACGGCGTTCATCGTCTCCTCGGCCATCAGCCGGAAGGTCGTCAGCTTGCCGCCGGTGATGGTGAAGAAGCGGCCGATCCCGTCCCGTTGGGCATGGTCCAGCAGCGCGTGGGCGCGGGTGACGTCGCGCGAGTCGGTGCCGGCCGGCTTGGCGTCCTCGAACAGAGGTCGCACGCCCGTCCACACCCGCAGGGCCCGGGCCTGGCGGAAGCCCGGGACGAGCTTCTCCCCGTCGTCGAGCATCGCGTCCACCTCGTCCTGGTGCACGCTGTGGTCATCGGGGTCGTCGGTGTTGACATCGGTGGTGCCGATCACGCTCACCGTGCGAATGGGGACGATGATGTCCCCGTCTGAGGGCATCTGACAGCGGTTGACCACCGTGTTGACTAGGCGGTGGTTCATCGCGATCATGATCCCGCGGCCCGGCAGCACGCGGACGCCCTCGATGCCGGCCATATCAGCCACCTGCCCCGCCCAGGCGCCGGTGGCGTTGATGGTCGCGCGCGCGTTGACGTCGATCTCCTCGCCGGTGCGCGCGTCGCGCACTCGCGCGCCGGTGATCTCGTCACCCTCGCGATGGACGGCGATCACGGCGTGGTAGGGGAGGATCCGGCCCCCGCGCTGCTGGACGCCGTGGCCCATCGCCCACACCGTCTTCCACACGTCGATGTTGGCGTCGGGCACCCGGAACGCCCGTGAGATCTTGGGGTTGAGCCGAGGCTCGGATCGCAGTGCCTCCGCGACCGGAATCTCCTCGCAATCCACGCCGGTGGCGCGGCACCCCTCTGTCAACCGGTCGGCGAAGTCCGGGTCGTCAGACGGGGTGGTGACAAACATCCCGCCGGTGTCCTCGATGCAGTCGGCGGCGACGCGGCGCAGGATGCGGTTCTCAGCGATGCACTCCCGGGCGGCCCGTGGGTCCTTGACCGCGTATCGACCGCCCGAGTGCAGCAACCCATGAAAACGGCCGCTGGTGCCCTCGGCCAGATCCAGGCGATCCACCAACACGACGTCGTAGCCGCGCAGGGCTGCGTCCCAGGCGACCCCGGTGCCCGTTGCACCACCGCCGATCACCAGGATCTCGGTGCTGAGCGTCACCATCCGGTCAGACTACCTCTGCTGGGCTTCGAGGGGGGAAAGACGCCGAGGGCGGTCCGGAGACCGCCCTCGACACCCGTACTCCGACGCACGTCGGCTGGGTCAGTCGAACCAGTCGAACGTACGCGTGACGGCCTTCTTCCAGTACTTGAAGTACTCGTCGCGCTTGTCCTGCTCCATCGTGGACTCCCAGCGCTTGTCCTCGGCCCAGTTGTCACGGACCTCCTGCTCGGAGTCCCAGAAGCCGACGGCCATGCCGGCGGCGTAGGAGGCGCCGAGCGCGGTGGTCTCCGCCACCTGCGGGCGGATGACCGGAACGCCCAGGATGTCAGCCTGGAACTGCATGAGCAGGTCGTTGGCGACCATGCCGCCGTCGACCTTGAGCGACTCCAGCGTGACGCCCGAGTCCGAGGCCATGGCGTCCATGACCTCACGGGTCTGGAACGCCGTCGCCTCGAGCGTTGCGCGGGCGATGTGCCCGTGGTTGACATAGCGCGTGAGCCCGGCGAACACGCCGCGGGCGTTGGACTTCCAGTAGGGCGCGAACAGGCCGCTGAACGCCGGCACGATGTACAGGCCGCCGTTGTCGTCGACGGTCTTGGCCAGCTCCTCGACCTCGGGGGCCGCCTTGATCATCTTCAGGTTGTCGCGCAGCCACTGGACCAGCGCCCCGGTGATGGCGATCGACCCCTCCAGCGCGTACACCGGCTTGCGGTCGCCGATCCGGTAGCAGACCGTGGTGAGCAGGCCGTTCTTGGACTGCACGGCCTCCTCGCCGGTGTTGAGCAGCATGAAGTTGCCCGTGCCGTAGGTGTTCTTGGCCTCGCCGACGTCAAAGCAGGCCTGGCCGAACGTCGCCGCCTGCTGGTCGCCGAGGTCCCCGGCGATCTTCAGGCCCTGGAGCTTGCCCGAGGCAACCTCGCCGTAGACCTCGGAGGAGGAGTGGATCTCGGGGAGCATCGACTCTGGGACGCCGATCGTCGACGCGATCCCTGAGTCCCAGGCGAGGGTCTCGAGGTCCATCAGCATCGTGCGGCTGGCGTTGGTGACGTCGGTGTAGTGCTTGCCGCCGTTGGTGCCGCCGGTGAGGTTCCAGATCAGCCAGGTATCCATGTTGCCGAACACCAGGTCGCCCGCGTCGGCCTTGGCAGCCGCGCCGTCGACGTTGTCGAGGATCCAGCGCACCTTCGGCCCCGAGAAGTAAGTCGCCAGGGGCAGCCCCACCTTCTCGCGGAAGCGATCCTGACCGCCATCGGCCGACAACTCGTCGACGAGCTTGTCAGTCCGGGTGTCCTGCCAGACCAGCGCGTTGTGCACCGGCTCGCCGGTGTTGCGATCCCACACCAGCGCGGTCTCGCGCTGGTTGGTGATGCCCAGGGCCGCGATGTCGTCGACCGAGGCGCCGGCCTTCTCGACCGCCTCGTCGAGGACCTCCTGGCACCGCGCCCAGATTTCCTTGGCGTCGTGCTCCACCCAGCCCGGCTTGGGATAGATCTGCTCGTGTTCTTTCTGGGACACGGCCACGACCTTGCCCGAGTGGTCAAAGACCATCGCCCGGGAGCTGGTCGTGCCCTGATCCAACGCGAGTGAATACTTCGGCATGTGGTTCCTTTCAGTCCGCCAGCGCTTCGGCGGCGCTCGTAAAGAGGTAGAACGTGGAGGTCGAACCCGGGTCCTGGTGACCGGCTGAGCGCTCACCCAGGTAGCTGGCCCGTCCCTTTCGCGCGACGAGCGGCGTCGTCGCGTTCATCCCCTGCTCGGCGGCGGCGACCGCCGCGCTGAGGCCACTGTCGAGATCCGATGCCTGCTCGAGTGCCTCGACCGCGGGCAGGAGCGCATCCAGCATCGTCTTGTCGCCAGGCTGTGCCTTGCCACGAGACTGGACGCCCTCCATGCCCTTACGCCACGCTGCGGCGAACGTCGGGAGATCAACCTCGGTCTGCCCGGCCAACGCCGTGCCCATCTGCAGAAACAGGGTCCCGTACAGGGGACCGGCGGCGCCACCGACGCTGGAGATCAGCGCCATGGCAACCGTCTTGAGCACGGCGCCGGGATCAGGCTGCTCGGACGCCTGGAGCTTCTCCAGCGCCTTTTGCATCCCGCGGTTCATGTTCGTCCCGTGATCGCCGTCGCCGATCGCGGTGTCGAGACGGACCAGCTCCTGCCGGTGCTCGCCCATCTCGCCCGCGAACCGGGTCATCCAGTCCAGCGTGGTGTCGCGATCGATCGCCACTGCCTGATGCCCCTAGGCCCCCCAGCGCAGCGCTGGAGTGTTCACCGGAGCGTCCCAGTAGCGGACCATCTCATCGTCGAGCTTGACCAACGTGATCGAGCAGCCCTGCATCTCCAGTGAGGTGATGTAGTTGCCGATCAGGTTGCGCTCGATGGTGAGGCCGTGCTCGGAGGCGATCTTCGCCACTTCGGCGTAGACGATGTAGAGCTCCAGTAGCGGCGTGCCGCCCATGCCGTTGACGAAGGCGAGCACCTTGTCACCGGAGGAGAACGGCAGGTCCTCCACGATGGGGGTCATCAGGCGTTCCGCAACCTGGGAGGCCGGGCCGATCTTCTCCCGAAAGCGACCCGGCTCCCCGTGGATCCCGATCCCGATCTCCACCTCGTCGTCGCCGAGCTCAAAGCTCGGCTCCCCGGAGGCGGGCGTGATGCACGGGGTCAGGGCCATGCCCATCGAACGTCCTTGGGCATTGACCCGCCGTCCCAGCTCTGCAACCTCCTGCAAGCTGCGACGGTCTTCTGCCGCGCCCCCACAGATCTTCTCGACCAGCACGGTGACGCCCACCCCGCGACGGCCGGCCGTGTAGAGCGAGTCCTCCACGGCCACGTCGTCGTTGGTCAGGATGGTCTCGACCTCGATGTCGTCGCCCTTACCCATCTCGGCGGCCATCTCGAAGTTCATCACGTCGCCGGTGTAGTTCTTGACGATGTGAATGACCCCGGCACCGCCGTTGACGGCCTTGGTCGCCTCGAGCATCTGGTCAGGCGTGGGCGAGGTGAACACCTCGCCCGGGCAGGCGGCGTCGAGCATGCCCGGCCCGACAAAGCCGCCGTGCATCGGCTCATGTCCCGAGCCTCCGCCTGAGATCAGCCCGACCTTTCCTTGCACCGGCGCATCGGCGCGGACCACCATGTACGGGTCAAACGTCACACGGACACGATCGCCGTGTGCCGCCTGGACCCCGCGCAGGGCGTCCGCCACCACCGCGTCGGGCGCGTTGATGAGTTTCTTCATGTCGTGTCCTCGTTAGCCGGGGTAGAACGCGCCATACAGCAGCGCACCGATGGCGCCGCCGATGAGCGGCCCCAGGACGGGAACCCAGGCGTAGCCCCAGTCAGAGGGGCCCTTGCCGGGAATCGGCAGGATCGCGTGCATGATCCGCGGCCCTAGGTCGCGTGCCGGGTTGATTGCGTAACCGGTCGGTCCACCGAGGGACAAGCCGATACCGACGACCAGGAACGCCACGAGCAGGATGCTGAGTCCGCTCGCGCCCGTGGCGGTGAAGGTCCCCATCGCCAGGATCCCGAACACGAGGACGCAGGTGCCGATGACCTCGGTCACGACGTTCCAGAAGTAGTTCCGAATCGCCGGGCCGGTCGAGAAGACGGCGAGCTTGAGGCCCGGGTCCTCGGTCTCCGCCCAGTGCAGGTAGTACGCCGCCCACACCAGGACGGCCCCGGTCATGGCGCCGAGCATCTCGCCGATCCAGTAATGCCATGCCTGACCGCCGTCGATGCCGCCGTTGATCCAGACCCCGAGCGTCACCGCCGGGTTCAGTTGGCCACCGGAGAACTTACCCACCGAATACGCGCCGACCATGACCGCGAAGCCCCAGCCGAACGTGATGACGATCCAGCCAGAATTCTGTGCCTTCGACTTGTTGAGGAGCACGGCGGCAACCACTCCATCACCAAGGAGGATCAGAAGCGCAGTCCCGATCCATTCAGACCCAATGATGCTCAAGTCTCTCTCCCTCCTGAGCAGTACGTATGGACGGCGGCGATACTATCCGCGGCGGTTCGACAATGTCAAACCGAGTTCAAAAGACTGATACCCGGTTCGTCAACGTCATGGTGATCACGCGGGGGTAGGAGAAGAGGTGCCCGGCAACATCCAGTCCATCGAACGCGCGGCGGCGATCCTGCGCCTGCTTTCGGGCCGCACGCGGCGGCTCGGCGTGGTGGACCTCGCCGGCGAGCTGGGCCTGTCGAAGGGCACCGTGCACGGGCTGTTGCGCACGCTCCAGCACGTCGGGTTCGTCGAGCAGGACCCCGAGACGGGCAAGTACAAGCTCGGCGCCGCCCTGCTGCACATGGGCTCCAGCTACCTGGACGGCAACGAGCTGCGCACGCGCGCGCTCAACTGGTCAGACTCGCTGGCGTCGCGCACCCAGGAGGCGGTGCGCATCGGCACTCTGCATGAGGGCCAGGTCCTCATCGTCCACCACGTGTTCCGCCCCGACGACAGCCTCCAGACCCTCGATGTGGGCACGCTCCTGCCCGCCCATGCCACCGCACTGGGCAAGGTGCTGCTCGCTCACCACCCCTACGTGGCGGCCGAGGTGACCGGCAACGGGCTGGCCTCGTTCACCGACGCCACGATCTGCGATCAGGAACGGCTCGAGCGCGAGCTCGCCCGCACGCTCGAGCGCGGCTGGGCTGCCGAGATCGGCGAGCTGAGCCCGCGGTCCGTGTCGCTGGCGGCGCCGATCATGGACCGCAGCGGCCTCACGGTGGGCGCGATGGGTATCTTCGGTCCACCGGAGCGGCTCCTGGTGGCTCGGCAGCCGCGCGGAGAGCTGTTGGCCTACGTGCGCGAGGCGGCTCGGGCCGTGTCGCGTGAGCTCGGCGCGATCCCGTGGTGAGAGAGAGGCGGCTGTGAGAGAGCGGTACGTGGCGGCGATCGACCAGGGCACGGCCTCGTCCCGATGCCTGGTCTTCGACCGCTCCGGTCGCATCGTGTCAGTGGCCCAGAAGGAGCACCACCACATCTATCCCAAGCCCGGCTGGGTCGAGCACGACCCCGAGGAGATCTGGCGCAACGTCGAGTCCGTGGTGGGACGCGCGCTCGGCGAGGCCCAGCTGGAGGCCTCTGACCTCGTGGCGCTGGGCATCGCCAACCAACGCGAGACGACCTTGGTGTGGGACCGCGTCACCGGCCAGGCGGTGCACCACGCGATCAACTGGCAGGACACCCGGACCGACCACATCGTCCGCGCCCTGTCGGTCCATCACGGCGCCGCCTGGTTTCGCGAGCGTTCGGGGCTTCCGCCGGCGACGTACTTCTCGGGCCCCAAGCTGCGCTGGCTGCTCGACACCGTGCCCGGGCTGCAGCAGCGCGCGGAGGCCGGCGAGGTCCTCTTCGGGACGATGGACTCGTGGCTCATCTGGAAGCTGACCGGTCGCCACCTCACCGACCTCACCAACGCCAGCCGCACCATGATGATGGGCCTGCACACGCTCGATTGGGACGACGAGCTGCTTGACGCGCTCGGCGTGCCCCGCCAGATGCTGCCCGAGATCCGGCCCTCGGCCGAGATCTACGGCGACGCCGGCGGCCAGCTCGCCGGCGTCCCGGTCGCCGCGGCGCTCGGCGACCAGCAGGCGGCGCTCTACGGCCAGACCTGCTTTGCCGAGGGCGAGGCCAAGTGCACATACGGGACCGGCAGCTTCCTACTGCTCAACACCGGGGAGCGTCCCGTGCTCTCAGACAGCGGCTTGCTCACGACCCTGTGCTGCCGCGTCGGCGACGAGGCCCCGACCTACGCCCTGGAGGGGTCGATCGCGGTGACCGGGGCGCTCGTGCAGTGGTTTCGCGACAACATCGGGCTCATCGGCTCGGCGCCGGAGATCGAGACGCTGGCCCGCACCGTCGAGGACAACGGCGGTTGCTACTTCGTCCCCGCCTTCTCGGGGTTGTTCGCGCCGCACTGGCGCAGCGATGCGCGTGGCGTGATCGCCGGACTCACCGGCTACATCACCAAGGGCCACCTCGCCCGCGCCGTGCTCGAGGCCACCGCGTGGCAGACGCGCGAGGTGGTGGAGGCGATGACCGCGGACTCCGGGGTGTCGCTGAGCACGCTGCGCGTCGACGGCGGCATGACCGCCAACAACCTGCTCATGCAATGCCTGGCCGATGTGCTCGACGTGTCGGTGGTGCGGCCCAACGTGGCCGAGACGGTGTCGCTGGGCGCGGCCTACGCCGCCGGCCTGGCCGTGGGCTACTGGCCCGACACCGAGGCGCTGCGCGCCAACTGGCACCCGGCCGCCCAGTGGCTGCCCGACATGGAGCACGAGCGGCGTGAGCGTGGCTACCGCAAGTGGCGCAAGGCCGTGGCGCGGACGACCGATTGGCTCGACGACGACGACGAGTAGGTGGTCGCGGGTGGTCGCCGGTCGTGGCCGGGGTGGCTGGGCGGGCCTGTGAGAGCTTATGCCTCTCAGATTGGCCCGGCCGGGAAGGGGCTGTGGGAGATCTTGCTTGCTGGAGAGTAAAAATCTCCCACGACCACCGGCAAACGCGCCCTCAGCGGGCCACCGAGGCCGCCTCTGGTAGGCAGACCCGCTCACGGGCCACACAAACGTCGCCAACCGCCGCGATCCGGCTCACCACGCTAGCGCCTGACCAAAGCCGCGCCGCTGTGGAACTCAGCCCGCAGGCGGCCCAGAGACCGCCTCGGCCTTTGGCGCCGACCGGCGGTAGGGCGAGCGCGACGGGCCGCCGTCACCGTTGTCGAAGAAGCTCTGCACCCGCTCGATGAGCGCGGCGGTATCCCCGTTGGGCGGGATCGGCTCGCCGAAGGCGACGGTGATGCGGTGGCGGCGGGACATCAGCTTGCCGCGCAGGCGCCGCGGCCAGAGCCGGCCGGGCGGCATCGCCTCGGCAGTGCCGGTGACGCGGATGGGGATGATCGAGAGGTTGTGCGCCGCGGCCAGGACCGCGGCACCGCGGCGAACCCGTCCCGGGCCGCCGCTGCGCGAGCGGGTGCCCTCGGGGTAGAGCAGCAGGTTCCAGCCCTGGTCCAGCAGACGGTCGAGGTGGCTGCCGTCCTTGGACAGGCCGCCGCCGCCCTTGCGCTCGATCGGGACCGTGTTGAAGATGAGCGACACGGCCGAGGCGACGAGGCGGTTGCGGTAGAAGTAGTCCGCGGCCGCCGCCACCGCCGTCTTCTTGCGCAGCTTGCGCGGGAGCGCCGACAGAATCACCGGCGTGTCCATGTGGCTGGCGTGGTTGGCCACCAGGATGACCGGCTCCTTGAGCGAGGACAGCATGTCCCGGCCGGTGGCGCGCCGCGCGGCGTAATAGTCCATGACCGGGTTGAGCACGAACTGCATGAAGCGCTCGCGCACGAACCGGGCTGGCGCCGAGCGCGCCCACGGCAGGTCGAGCTGGGCCGCCGCGGCGCGTAGCTCCCTCCCCTTCTGGGGCGCGTTGCGCGCAGCATCGGACACCCGACGCTGCCACGTGCGCTGGCGGCGGAACGGCAACACCGCCCGAGATACCCCCATGCGTGACATCCGTTACATCCTGTGCGGATCGCGTCTGAAGCGGGTGGACCAGAGCGGTAAGCTCGGCGTGGCCACCAACCGGTGCGACCCGCCACCAACGAGGGAAGGGAGGACGGATGGCCATCGATCCAAGCGAGCATCCCGCGCAGCCGGAGCAGCCTGCCGAAGGGTTCGCCGAGGGCGAAGACAACCCCGAGGAGTTCCCCGAGGACGAGGCGGTCGGACGCTTCTCCGAGGGGCAGGAGGATCTGCCCGCCGTTGACGAGGAGAAACTCCATCACGGCCGCTTCTCAGAAGGCCAGGAGGAGCTCGGGGAGGAGGACCCTGAGAAGCACGAGGAGCGCCGCTTCTCCGAGGGCCAGGACGAGGAGCCGCCGGGCTACAACGCCTGACGGCCCGCCATCGGCACCGACTCGGCGTCCGGCTGCGCGTCGGCCGACGAGTCGGCGCGCGCCCGAGTCGAGTCTGGGCTGGTGGCGCCCCGCGTGTACGCACGCGGCGTAGCCAGCAGCTCAGGGTCCTCGCCCTCCAGGGCCATCCAGGCGGCGCGCAGGCCGTGGCTGCCCGCGGTGGTGAGCGCGCTCACCCGGTTCTCCATCTGCCCCACCAGCAGGGCGTCGGCCGGCGGGCGGATGACGCAGACGGCCGGGGTCGCCGCGGGGTCACCGGCGCGCGCGGCCAGTTCGTCGCTGAGCTCGTCGTAGCGCTCTGAGCGGGACTCGCGAAGCGTCACCAGCGCCGGGTTCACCTTGGCCAGGTAGCCGTCGGTGAGCCGGGCCACCGCGCTGGAGAGTGGGGTGTGCTGTATGCCATGAGGCCGGGTCTGGAGCACCAGCATGTCGGTGGCCGTGGTCTGGGCAGCGTGCACGGGGATGGCCTCGGCCAGCGTCGCGTCCAGCCAGCGACGGCCCCGGAATGCGACGGGCGGCCCCGCGAGCCACGGCAGCCGGCCCGAGGCGCGCATCGCGCAGCGGATCTCGTCGTCGTCGCGCAGGTCGGCGAGGTCCGCGATCTGGGTGGACTCGACGTCGGTGGCGGTGCAGTGCAGTTCGATCCCGCAGGACAGGATCTCGTCGGTGCGCAGGGGGCGCTGGTGGCGCCACACCTCGCCGATCACGTAGTCCATGTCGAAGATCGGGCGCCTGCGCAGAAGGGTGTCGCGGAAGTTGACGAAACTGGGGTCCCCGAACCCGTGGGGGTACAGCGCGGTGAGATACGCGGCCTGACCCGCGAGCAGGAAGGCGCCGTTGAACGCCCCCGCGGAGGCGCCGTGGACCTCGTCGAAGGCGTCGCGCAGCCCCAACTGCTCGATCGCCGCCGTCATTCCCGCCGAGACAACGCCGCGCATTCCGCCGCCCTCGATGATCAGCGCCACCCGGCGGCCGTCGGCGCGGGCTCCCGGCTTGGAGCCCTCATCACGGCGGCGGCGGATGAGCCTGACCACCGGGTGCTCGCGCTGATCGTCGGTCATCGTCGCGGGGGCGCGATGGGGATCGGGCGAGAACCGGTTGAGGACCGTCAGTCGCATGGGTGTGAGGGTACCCTTAGCCGCCGTGGCACGACTCGGTCAGACCTCGCTGGACGTGACCCGGATGGGGCTGGGGCTGGCGGCGCTCGGCCGGCCCGCCTACATCAACCTCGGCCACGCCGATGACCTCGCCGCCCACACCGAGGTGAGCGCACTGCGCGCCCGCGCCCACGAGGTGCTTGACGCCGCCTTCGCGGCGGGCGTGCGCTATTTCGACGCCGCCCGGTCCTACGGGCGAGCCGAGGAGTTCCTGGGCTCGTGGCTGTCTGACCGGGGCCTGACCCGCGCCGACGTGAGCGTCGGCTCTAAGTGGGGCTACACCTACACGGCCGACTGGCGCATCGACGCCGACGTCAACGAGGTCAAGGATCTGTCGATCGACACGCTGCGCCGCCAGGAGGGCGAGACCCGCGCGAGTCTCGGCGCCAACATCGGGCTCTACCAGATCCACTCCGCCACCCTGGACAGCGGCGTGCTGGAGGACCGAGCGGTGCTGGACGAGCTCGCGCGGCTGCGCTCCGAGGAGGGCTGGTTCACCGGCCTCTCGGTCACCGGCCCCGGACAGGGCGAGACCGTGCTGCGGGCGCTCGAGGTCGGCGCTTTTGACTGCGTGCAGGCGACGTGGAACGTGCTCGAGCCCTCTGCCGGTCCGGCGCTCGCCGCCGCCCACGATGCCGGCCTGGGAGTGATCATCAAAGAGGCGGTGGCCAACGGGCGCCTGACGGCGCGCGGCGACGTGCCGGCGCTGGTCAAGATGGCGGCAGACCTTGGCGTCGCAGCTGACGCCCTGGCGCTGGCCTGCGTGCTGGCGCAGCCATGGGTCGACGTGGTGCTGAGCGGCGCCTCGACGGTGGCGATGGTGCAATCCAACCTTGACGCGCTCGAGGTGACGGTGGGCGGTGAGGTCCTCGAGCGCCTGGCGCCGGTGGCCGAGGATCCCGAGATGTACTGGGAGCAGCGCTCCGAGCTCGCCTGGAATTAGCGGTCCCCTCACGCGACCGGGCACGATAGGGGTGTGGTCTCCGGACACCTGATCGTCGTCCTGGTCGTCACCGTCATCACCCTGCTGGCGGTCGCCGGCCTGCGCCGGGTGGGCGTGCCCACCGCCGCGGTGCTGGTGGTGGCGGGGCTGGTCATCGGCTTCCTGCCGTTCGTCCCCGACGCCTCGCTGGACCCCAAGGTGGTCCTGCTGGGGCTGCTGCCGCTGCTCGTGTTCGATGCGGCGGCGACCTCCTCGGCCACCGCGTTCGTGCGCAACGCGCGGTCGATCGGCGTGCTCGCCGTGGCCCTCGTCAGCGCCACCGCGCTGGGCGTGGCCGCGGTGGCCCATTGGATCGGGCATCTGCCGTGGGCCATCTCGTTCGTGCTGGGGACGGCGGTCGGCCCGACCGACGCCGCGGCGGCGACGAGCATGGCGCGCCGGCTGGGCCTGCCCCGGCGCCTGGTCACGATCCTCGAGGGCGAGGCGCTGTTCAACGACGGCGCGGCGATCGTTCTCTACACCGCCGCGGTGACCGCGGCGACGACCGGGACCTTCCACGCGACTCACGCAGCGCTCGAGATCATCTACGCCTCGGCCGCGGGGACGGCTATCGGGCTCCTGGTGGGAGTGGTGGGACGGAGGCTGCGCGACCGCATCGACGACCCCCCGATCGAGATCGCGGGCTCCATGCTCGTCGCCTACGTCGCCTACCTCCCCGCGGAGGCCGTGCACGCCTCGGGGGTGCTCGCGGCCGTGGTCGCCGGCCTCTACCTCGGCTGGCACAGCGGTGGCAGCGCGTTCTCCGCGCGCAGCCGGCTGCAGTTCAACGCCTTCTGGGAGACGCTCGTCTTTCTCATCAACGCCGCCCTCTTCGTCATCGTCGGGCTGTCCTTCCACACCTTCACCGAGCAGGCGCGCGGCCCCGTCGGACGGTTGGTGCTCACCGGGATCGCGGTCGTGGTCACGGTGATCGTGGTCCGCCTGGCGTGGATGGAGGGGACGGGCTGGCTGACGCGGCTGCTGCGTCGCAGCCCTCCGCCCGACGAGGAGGAGGCCCCGGACCAGGCCGGGTGGCGCCAGCGCCTGGTCATCGGCTGGGCCGGCATGCGCGGCGCGATCACGCTCGCCCTCCTGCTCGCGGTGCCGCTCACCACCAACGACGGGCGGCCTCTGCGAGGCCGTGACGACATCATCTACATCGGGTTCGCCGCGATCATCGTGACCCTTGTCGGACAGGGCATGACCCTGCCGCTCCTGGTCAGGCGGTTGGGACTCACCGAGCATCCCGCGGTCGCCGAAGCCGAGCGACGGGGCCGCCTCGCGCTCACCCAGGCGGTGCTGCACCGCCTGCAGACCGCCGACGGCGCCGGGGTCGCGCCGGAGGTCGTCGACGGCTTGCGCGCTCAGTACCTGGCCCGACGCCGGCGGCTGGAGTCAGGCGACGACGAGGCCGAGGTGGTCCAGGAGGCAGCCGAGAACGCCGAGGCGGAGCGCGCCCTGCGGCGCGATCTCATCGCCGCCCAGCGAGAGGCGCTGGTCCGGCTGCGGCGCGAGGGGCGGGTCGGCGTGACGACGGCCCGCGCGCTGGAGCACGACCTGGACCTCGAGGACGCGCGCCTGGGCTAGCGTGAACGCAGATGCCCCTGCGCAACCGCGCCACCCCTCAGCAGGAGATCATCGCCGACCCCGCGCGCGGGCTGGTCTATGCCAACCGCGGAGTGCTGGTCGACGCCCACGGCGAGATCCGCCGCCGCTGGGGCGTGCGCCGCTGGATCGCCTGTCGCCTGGAGTTCAAGGGTCGCCGCCGGCGTCCGCTGATGGCGCCTCGCCGCTACACCGAGCTCTTCTTCCTCGACGAGGCGACGGCGTTCGCGGCGGGTCACCGGCCGTGCGGGGAGTGCCGCTATGAGGACTACCGGCGCTTCAGCGGAATCTGGCAGCGGCTGCACCCCGGGCAGGTCGGGGCCGACGCGATGGACGACCAGCTGCACTCAGAGCGCGTGGACCCGCAGACCCGCGGCCAGCGCCACCACGAGATGCCCTGGGCCGACCTGCCCGACGGGACGTTCGTGCTTGAGGACGGGCGGCCCTGGCTGGTGCTGGGCGCGGAGTTATTGGAATGGACTCCGGCCGGTTACGTCGCCGCCCGCCGGACACGCCCGTCCACGGGCACCGCTGTGGCGATCACACCACCCTCGCTGATCGCGGTGCTGCGGTCCGGGTGGGAGCCCGCAACGGTCCCGTTCCTGCATCCCACCGCGTTCAGCTGATGAGGATGCACGCCGTGGTGGCGTGGGCGACGAGCTTGCCGGTCGCCTGCACCGTGAGCCGCCCCTCGGCCGTGGCCAGCCGCCGCCCGGCGTGCACGACCGTGCCCTCGGCGATGACGCGGCCGGTGTCGACGGTCATCCCGCGCGCGTAGCGGATCTGGAGGTCGCTGGTGGCGTAGCCCACGCCCGCGGCCAGCGTGCTGTGGATGGCGCAGCCCATGCAGGAGTCCAGCAGCGTGGCCGCGATCCCGCCGTGTACCGAGCCGATCGGGTTGTACATCCATTCGGCGGGCTCGACGGCGAACACCGCCCGGCCCTCCTGGACCTCGACGAGGCTCATGCCCAGGAGGTCGGCCATCGGCGGCGGCCCCACGGTGCCGTCGATGACGGCTTGGAGGACCTCCATACCGCTGCGCTCGCGGGCCAGCTCCGCAGTCCCCATCGGGTCCTGCCAGGTGAACGTGCGGGTGCGATGTCCGTTGTCGCTCATGGGCCCGCCCGACTGTACCGGATCAGAGTTGCACCATGCAACTGACTCGGGTACCCTGCCCCGCGTGCCCCTACAGCGCACGTACTCGGGCCAGACGTGCAGCATCGCCGCCGCCCTGGAGATGGTGGGCGAGCGCTGGACGATGCTCATCATCCGCGAGGCCCTGCTGGGCGTGCACCGCTTCGACGAGATGCAGGCCGACCTCGGGATCGCCCGCAACGTGCTGCAGGCGCGGCTGGAGCGGCTGGTGGCCAACGGGATCCTCGAGCGACGGGTGTACCAGCCGCGGCCCGAGCGCTACGCCTACCACCTCACCGACAAGGGCCTTGACCTGTGGCCTGCGGTCGTGGCCCTCATGCAATGGGGCGACAAGCACGGCGGCGTGCCCGGTGGCCCGCCGGTCTCACTGAAGCACCGCGGCTGCGGGGGCGCCGTCGACGACCATCTGCTGTGCACGGCGTGCGGCGCCAGGCTGGGCCCGCGCGACGTGTGGGCCCACGCCGCCGATCATGTTCCCGCCGACCATCCGCTGCGCCGCCGTGTCCTCACGCGTTCGTGAGCACTACGCGACGGCGTCTCTCGGCGAGCGGGTCGACGCCGCCCTGGCCCGCGTGGGCCTCAGCGAGGGTCCGATCGACTGGGCGGCCCTCGCGCCCATCGACGAGTTCCACACGGGCGGCCTCGCCGCCACGCGCGAGGTGGTCGCGGCGCTCGATCCCGGGCCCGGGGATCGCATCCTGGACGTCGGCAGCGGCCTCGGCGGTCCGGCCCGGCTCATCGCCGCCCAGCGTGGCTGCGACGTCACCGGGATCGACCTCACGCCGGAGTACGTTGCGGTCGCAGAGCGGCTGACCCAGCGCACCGGGCTCGGTGAGCGGGTGCGTTTCGTCTGTGGCGACGCGCTGGAGTTGCCGTTCGATGACGCGTCCTTCGACGCGGCGATCACTCTGCACGTCGCCATGAACATCGCCGACCGCGCGCGGCTGTACGCCGCGATCCGCCGGGTGCTGGCGCCGGGTGGGCGGTTTGCCCTCTACGACGTGGCCGCGGGGGATGGAGGGCCGCTGAGGTTCCCGGTGCCATGGGCCCGCGACCCCGAGACGAGCTTCCTGCTCACCGAAGCGCAGACCCGCGCCGCGGTGGCTGCGGCGGGCTTTGAGGAGGTGTCGTTCGCCGACCGGACCGACACGGTGGTCCAGGGCGCCCGCTTCTGGGCACGCGTCGTGGACCCGCCGCCGGGCGCCGCGCCCGCTGCGCCGCCCGCACCTCCGCCCGAGTTTGACCTGCGCGACGTGATGGGCGACGACTTCGCACTGCTGGCCGCCAACCTGCGCGAGAACCTGGTGGAGGGGCGGGCGCGGGTGATCCAGCTGATCGCGCGCGCCGTGCCCCCGCCGGGTTAGTCCTGATCCAGGAAGGCCTGCACGCGCTCGCGGTAGGGCGCGCGGTCATAGCTTGAGACCAGCGCGCCGGCCATGCGCACCGGGTCGCCGAAGAAGTAGTACTCGTACAGCGCCTGACGCCCGGAGAACGCTGAGATGCACGTGTCCCACACGAGCCGGAAGAGCTTGACCCGGTCGGGACCGGCGAGCGTCGCTGACTGCAGGTAGCGCGCGACGTCGTCGTGCGCGGGGCCGGTGACGTCGGCCTCGGTGGGCAGCGCCATCAGCCCGCTGGCGCCGAGCTTGCGCAGGATCTCGGGGAAGCGCTGGTAGAGCTTGGGATACCAGTTGCGCGCGGTGTTGAGCGGCTCCCACCGGGGCGTCATCACGCCATAGGGGTTGACGGCGGCGTCGGCCTCGGCGGCGCGGACGAAGGCCCGGATGCCCTCCAGGGCGATGATCACCTCGGCGACGTTCTCCTGGACGTGAGAGAACTGCTCGATGCCGATCGCCTCGGTGAGCAGCGTGACCAGGCCCAGCATGAACTCGGTCTTCGCGGTGGTGCGCGTGGCCACCTGATGGGTCATGTGGTTGATCGCGCCGGTCTGCGTGTAGAGGCCGTTGCACAGCTCCGGGTGGCCGAGCATGAAGCAGCGCTCGAACGGGACGTGGACGTCGTCGAAGACGACAACGGCGTCCATCTCCTCAAAGCGTGAGCCCAGCGGGTGGTCGTAGTGGCTGCGCCCGTAGTCGGCCGACTCGCGGCAGAGGAAGCGCAGGCCGGGAGCGTCGCAGTTGATGGCGAAGGCGTAGGAGTAGGGGGCGTCCTCGGGCCGGCCGCGCAGAAGCGTGGACGGGAACACCAGCAGCTCGTCTGCGATCGGGCCGATCGTGGCCAGCAGCCGCGCCCCGCGGACCACGATCCCGTTGTCGTCCTCGGAGACGATCTGGGCGGAGATCTCTCCGCCGAGCTGCTCGGAGGGCGGCAGGCTGCGGTTGACCTGCGGCGGGATCAGCGTGTGGGTGAGGAGCAGGTCCTCCTCGCGCACCTTCTCGTAGTAGCGACGGGCGTTCGCGCCGTAGGCGCCGTCGGCCTGGGCAAACCACTCGCCGGCCTCGCTCAGCGCCATCAGGCACGCGTTGAGGTAGTCGCCGGTGCGGCCGAGGAAGCCGTTGGACACGTGCGCCCACGTGCTCATCATCTCCCGGCGCTTGACCAGGTCCTCGATCGTGCGCGGGACCAGAAACGAGGTGCCGACCCGGTTCCCGGTGGTGGGGGACTCGTAGGTGAGCAGGTCGCGGTGCGCCGGGTCGTGCTGGAGGTCGTAGAGGCGCGCGTAGGTCTGGACGACGTTGCGGAACGCGGGGTGGTCGGGGATCCCGGCGGTGACGGCCTCGCCCCCGATCAGGACGGTGGGGTGCGACGCCGCGAGGCGCTCGATGTAGTCGCTGCCGGTACGCGCTGCCATGACTTCCCTCTCCTGGTGTTGACGTGGGGCGCGGCCGGTTATAGCACGGATACCGTGCGTTGCGTACGGATAACGTACACTCCTCGCGATGCCTTCGGCTTCGTCCTCACTGACTCTCGAGCGCGGGCTGCGCGTGCTGCGCGTGCTGTCGGAGCACCCTGAGGGCATGACCGTCTCCGAGCTGGCCGACGCGCTCGGGACCCACCGCGCCGGCATCTACCGGCTCCTGGGCCCGCACCTGTCCGAGCGCCTGGTCCGGCGCCGCGAGGATCGCTACTTCCTGGGCACCGGCCTGGTGGAGCTGGCCAGTCGCGTGCAGCCCCGCCTCCGGGAGGTCGCGGGGCCGCTGCTCCAGGCGCTCGCTGACGAGGTGACCGCCACGGCGGCGTTGACGGTCCGTGACGGCGAGGACGCGGCGGTCGTCCTTGACGTGCGGTCTCCTCGCAGCGCGGACATGCACATCACGTACCGCCCGGGCCTGCGCCACCCGGTGGCCATCGCCGCCTCGGGGATCGCGATCCTCGCCGCCGGCCCGCCGCGGCCGTCCGAGCGTGCCGAGGTGACCCAGGCCCGCCAGCGCGGGTGGTCGCGGTCCACGGGGGAGCTGCTGCCCGGTGCAACAGGGGTCGCCGCGCCGACGGGCGACAGTGCCGCGGTGAGCGCGGTGTGGATCGGCGAGCGCGACGAGCCGGCGATGGCGCGCGCGGTCATCGCCACGACGCGGGCGCTTGCAGACGCGACCTAAGCCGCGACCGGGGCGTCGAGGTCGACGTGCGGGCTGGTGGCCAGCAGCCCGCGGACCTTCTCGCGGCCGGCGTCGCTCAGTGGCGCCAGCGGCTCGCGTGCGTGGTCTGAGGCCAGCAGGCCGAGTTGCTTCATCACCCACTTGACGGGCACCGGGTTCGTCTCCGCGAACGCGGCGTCCACCAGCGGGTGCAGGTCGTAGTGCAGCGCCCGGGCGCGCTCCTGATCACCCGAGGTGAAGGCGTCGTAGAGCTGGGCCACCGGGTCGGGGGCGAAGTTGCCCACGCAGCTGAGGTGGCCGGCTCCGCCGAGCGTGAGCATGGGGTAACAGAGCAGCTCGATCCCCGACAGTGCGATGAAGTCCGTGCCGGCTTCGTTGAGCACGTAGGAGACGTGCTCGAAGTCGCGGGTCGTCTCCTTGATGCCGACGATGTTGGAGTGGGCGCGGCGCAGGCGACCGACCGTCTGCGGCGTGATGTCGACGGCCGCGCGAACCGGGACGTTGTAGACGATGATCGGCAGGTCCGGGAACTCGGACGCCACCCGCGAGTACCAGGTAAACAGGCCCTGCTGCTGGGCTCGCCCGTAGTAGGGGGTGACGACCAGCGCGGCGCTCGCGCCCAGCCGCTGTGCCTCGGCGGTGAGCTCGAGCGTCTCGGCCATCAGCGCGGTCCCGGTCCCCGGCAGGAACGGCACGCGGCCGTCGATTACTGCCGCGGCGGCGCGCATGACCTCGATGCGCTCGGCCACCGTCATCGACGTCGGCTCGCCGGTGGAGCCGCCGACCGAGATACCGTGCGTCCCGCGAGCCAGCTGCCAGTCGATCAGCCGCGGGATCGACTCCAGGTCCAACTCGCCGGCATCGGTGAACGGGGTGATGAGGGGCGTGATCGCGCCGCGCACCGCGGACGCGTCGCCGGCAAACGGGCTCGTCATGGGCTGGACTCCTCGCTTCGCGTCGCTTTCCAGTTCTCGAACTCCGCCCGGCGCTCGTCCGACAGCGGGTACAGGCCGCGATGGGACTCGCCGGCCTTGATGCGCTCCAGGGCGAACGCCTCGCGCTCCTCGACGTCGAGCGCCGCGTCGGCGATCTCCTCGGCCAGCGCGAAGGGCAGGACGACCACGCCCTCGGCGTCGCCGACGATGACGTCGCCGGGCATGACGAGCACGCCCGCGCACGTGACCGGCACGTCGATGTCCATGGGGATGTGGGCGTTCCACAACGACGACGCGTTGGCTGCTCGATAGTAGGTGGGGAGGTCGAGCTCAGTGACGCCCGGGGTGTCGCGGACCCCGCCGTCGGTGACGACTCCGGCCCCCCCGCGGGCCAGAACCCGTGCGGCCAGGATGTCGCCGATCGTGCCCGCGCTCGTTTCGCCCCGCGCCTCCATGACGAGCACGTCGCCGGCGTTGACCGACTCCACCAGCCGCTTCTGGGCGTCCTCGGATCCCTGCATGGACTCGCGGACGTCGGCGCGGATGGCGACGTATCGCAGCGTGCGGGCGTAGCCGACCATCCGCAGCTCCGGGCGCGTGGGGCGCAGGCCCGTGAGGAACGTCGTCTGGATGCCGCGGCGGGTGAGCTGCACGGTCAACGTCGCGGTTGACACCTGGCGCAGCGCGGCGATGGCATCGTCGCTCAGCACCGCGGGCCGCGGCGGGGCCGACGGGGCGGTCGGGGCGGGCGGGGGCGGGGTAACGCCGGTGGCGAAGGCGCGGGCGTCGTCGGTGGCCTTGGGCATGGCTCCATAGGGGGCGAGCTGAGTGGTGCCCTCCACGATCGTGCTGGTCACACTGCCCGCGCCCTCGAGCGCCACCACCACGACGTCGCCCGGCGCGACGACGTCGGCTCCCGCCGGGGTGCCGGTGAGGATCACGTCGCCGGGCTCGAGGGTCATGAATCGCGACAGATCGGCGATGAGCTGGGCGAAGCTGAAGATGAGGTCGGCCCCGGTGGCGTCCTGGCGCACCTCGCCGTTGACGGTGCTGGTGATGTGCAGCGTCGCCGGGTCCACGCCCTGGGCGGGCATGGCCGGCCCGACCGGCGAGAAGCCGTCCTGGCCCTTGGCCATCACGTTGGAGCCGCGGTCGGCCCAGCGGAAGTCGTGCAGCCCGAAGTCGTTGGCCGGCGCGTACCAGCCGATGTGACGGCCGGCCTCCTCGGGGGTGACGTTGCGCGCCGGGGTCCCGATGATCACCGCGATCTCCGCCTCGAAGGTGAGCAGCTCGGTGCCCGGTGGCCGGACCACGTCGCCCCCGCCCGAGAGCGCGGTGGTGGCCTTGATGAAGTAGGAGGGCTCGGTGGGGACGCGCCCGCGCTGGGCCGCGCGGCTGTGGTAGTTGAGGTGGACCCCGATGACCTTGCCCGGGGTCAGCCCCTCCGGGAGCGCCACTGGCTCGATGCCGGCCACGTCAGCCGCCTCGTCCTCGTGACATCACTACGCCGCGACCTCGGAGCGCTGCGCGCGCTCGTCGACGTTGGCGGGCTCGACGGGCACCGGCTCGCCGTCGGGGCCGAGCAGCAGGCTTGACTCCTCATACCAGCTGTCGGGTGCGCGGGTGCCGTAGAACGACCGGCATCGCGGGTCGTTGACTGACCAGCGCAACGGTTCATGGTCAGGGTCCCCGGTGTAGTAGTCGCAGGAGTACAGCTCGATGCGGTGACCGTCGGGGTCGCGCAGGTAGACGAAGAAGGCGTTGGAGACCCCGTGGCGGCCCGGCCCCCGCTCGATCACGTCGGTGCGGTAGCCACCGGCGAGCTGGTCGCAGGCGCGCATCACCCCGGCGGGATCGGTGACCCAATAGGCGAAGTGGTGAAGGCGCGGCCCGGTCCCCGCGGTCAGCGCGACGTCGTGGACTGTGGGCTTGCGCAGCAGCCACGCACCGGTCATCCGCTCGGTGGCCGCATCGTCGGTGGAGATGTACTCGCTGCAGCGAAAGCCGAGGCTCAGCCAGAAGCGGAAGGCGTCCTCCACGCGGGGCGTGTGCAGGTTGAGGTGATCGAAGCGCAGCAGCGGCGCGCCGCGTTGCAGGTCAAAGCGCTGGTGTTGGGTCTCGAACTGCTCGATGGCTCCGAAGAACTCGAGCGGGTAGCCGAACGGGTCCCACACGCGCAGGGCGCGGCCCATCCCGGGGTCAGAGCCGGCCTCGATCCATTGCGTGGCCAGGCCCTCCTGCGCGAAGTGCGCCTCGGCCAGGTCAAGGTCGTCCTCGGCCCGCACGCGGAAGCCCAGCCGGGCTGCGGCGGCCGGCTGGTCGGGGGCGGACTGGCGCAGGATGAGCGAGTGGTGCTGGCGCTCCTCCCAGCCGCGCAGGTACACCGCGTCGTCGGTCTTGGCCGACACGATCATGCCGAGCAGCCCCGCGTAGAAATGCTCGGAGGCCTCCAGGTCGGCCACCCCCAGCTCCACGAAGGCCGCGCGCACGATGTCGAACGGCGGCGACACCGGTGGCGTGCGGGCGAGCTCGGAGGCGGGCGAGGCCATGTCGCGGTTTTCAGTCCTCGTCCGGGAGGCCGAGCCGGGGGATGTGATGTGAGCCGAGCGCCACGTGCACGATCTCGGTCTCACAGTAGAAGTCAAAGGCGTAGTCGCCGCCCTCCCGGCCGATGCCGCTGGACTTCACGCCGCCGAACGGAGTGCGCAGGTCGCGCACGTTCTGGGAGTTGATCCAGCACATCCCGGTGTCGATGGCGTGGGCCACGCGGTGGGCGCGGCGGATGTCGTTGGTCCACACGTACGCGGCCAGGCCGTACGGGGTGGCGTTGGCCAGCCGGATCGCCTCGGCCTCGTCGGCGAACGGCATCGCCACCAGGACCGGTCCGAAGATCTCCTCCTGAAACACCGTCATGTCCTCGTTGACGTCGGCGATGACGGTCGCCTGCAGGAAGTTGCCCGCGTCAAGGCCCGGCGGGCGCTCGCCGCCGGCCAGCACGCGTGCTCCCTCCGCCTGGGCTGAGGCGATGTAGTCCATCACCCGCGCGTGGTGCTCGGGGCGGATGAGCGGGCCCAGTTCCGTGCGCGGGTCGGTGGGATCGCCGACCCGGATGTGCCTGGCGCGCTCGGCCACCGCGGTCACGATCTGCTCATAGAAGCCCTCCTGCACCAGCAGGCGCGAGCCGGCGGTGCACCGCTGACCGTTCATGGTGAAGATCTGCGCCAGCGCCGCGTCGACGCACAGCTCGGGGTCGGCGTCGTCGAACACCACCACCGGTGACTTTCCGCCCAGCTCGATCGAGGAGCGCTTGAGCGTCGGCGCGCCGGCCGCGATGATCGTCTGACCGGTCGTGGTCTCGCCCGTGAAGCAGATGAGGTCGACGCCGGGGTGCGCGGTCAGCGCCGCGCCCGCGGTCTCGCCGAAGCCCTGCACCACGTTGAACACGCCCGCGGGGATCTCGGCCTCCTCCATCACGCCCGCCAGCAGGGTGGCGGTCAGCGGCGACCACTCGGCCGGCTTGAGCACCACGGTGTTGCCCGCCGCCAGCGCCGGCGCGATCCGCCACGTGGAGAGCATGAGCGGGGCGTTCCAGGGCATGATCAGGCCGGCGACGCCCACCGGCTTGCGGATCGTGTAGTTGAGGAACTCGTCGCCGACCTGGAACGAGCGGCCGTGCAGTTCGGTCACCACGCCCGCGTAGTAGTCGAAGTTCTGCGCTGCGCGGGCGGCCAGCCCCTTCATCTGCGCGACCGGCATCCCGATGTCGGCCACCTCGCGCGCGATGAACTCGTCTGTGTGCGTGCGAATCCCGTTGGCGATCCGCCGCAGGGCGCCGGCGCGCTCGGCTGCCTTGAGCCGAGGCCAGGGACCTTCGTCAAACGCCCGCCGCGCCGCCGTCACGGCCAGGTCGACATCCGCGGACTCGCCCGCCGCCGCCAGCGCCAGCACCTCGTTGGTGGACGGGTTGAGTGACTCGAAGGTCTCAGCGGCGGCGCTGGCGCGGAACCCCCCGTCGATGTAATGCTCCTGCGTGCCGTAGGTCGGAGTGGCCGCGGTGACCATATAGGGGATCATATCTGATCGGGGTATATGATCGCCGTGTGCCCGCGACGGTGGTGACCAAGCAGCAGCAGCTCTACGCGGCGCTGCGCGAGCGGATCCTCAGCGGTGCCTACGGACCGGGGTTCCGGGTCGTCATCGACCAGGTCGCGGCGGAGTTCGCGGTGTCCGCACTGCCGGTGCGCGAGGCCATCCGCCGGCTGGAGGCGGAGGGCCTGATCGTGTACCGGCCCAACGCGGGCGCGCAGGTGGCGCCGGCCGAGCCCGAGCTGTTCGAGGACACGATGAGCGTGCTGGCTCTGCTCGAGGGCCAGGCCACCGCCCTCGCCGCGCCGCTGCTGAGCGCCGACGACCTGTCCGCGCTGGAGCAGCGCACCGATGACATGGTGGCGGCGATGGAGCAGATGGACTCACTCGCCTTCGGGCGCCACAACCGCGCCTTTCACCAGGTCGTCTACGCGCGGTGTCCCAACCCGGTGCTGGTGTCGATGCTGCGCGAGGTCGACCGCCGCCTGGACGCCATCCGCACCACGGTGTTCGTCCACATCCCCTACCGCGGCGCGGCCTCAGTGGCCGAGCACCGCGAGCTGATCGAGCTTCTGCGCGCCGGCGCCCCGGCCAAGCGGATCGAGACCGCGGCTCGCCGTCACAAGCAGCGCACGGTGGAGAGCTTCCGCGCCTGGCAGCGCGAGCACGCCTAACCGGCTGACCTCCTCTGGCCCCGCGCGCGACTTTTTTATGCGTTTCGCATAAAGATGTCGCACGAGCCCCGGGCTTTAGTCGATCAGGCCGGCCTGCATGCGCCAGATGGCCAGGCGCCACATGACGACGGCGAACCCAAGAAGCACCGCGAGGTGGACGAGGTCGGCGCTCACATAGATCCCCAGTGACACGTCGCGCACCAGCGCCACGCAGTGATAGAGCGGGTTGAACTTGGCGATCGTCTGCAGCGCACTGGGCAGGGTGGAGATGGGGAAGAAGGTGCCGGCCACCAGGAACATCGGGGTGAGCACGGCGCTGGTGACGTAGTTGAAGTTGTCGATCGTCTTGGCCACGGCGGCGATGAGCACGCCGAAGGCGGCAAAGCCAAAGCCGGTGATAAAGCCGATGAAGGGCACGAGCAGCATGCCGGCCTGCACCTTGAGCCCGAAGGCGAAGCCGACGATCAGCGGCGCCATCCCGTAGACGCCGGCGCGGACCGAGATCCAGATGATCTCCGCAGTGACCAGTTCCTCCACGTCAACGGGCGCAGCCAGCAGCGCGTCGTAGGTGCGCTGGAACTTCCAGCGGATGAAGGTGTTGAACATGCCCGGAAACGCCGAGGAGAACAGCACCGCGGTGGCGACGACTCCGGTGGCGACGTACTCGACGTACTTGACGTGGCCGACGTTCTTGACCAGCGATCCGAACCCCAGACCGAAGGCCAGCAGGTAGATCGTCGGCTGCACGATCGAGGAGAACGTCGTCGCCTTCCAGTAGCGCTTGAACAGCACCACGTCGCGCATCATCACGCCGGCCAGCGCGGCGGGTTCCAGGCGGCGCACGCGCCGAGCGCGCCCCGGCGGGGCGGCGGCGGTCGGCTCCAATGTGGTCATTCGATCTCCTGCCCGGTGAGCGCCACGAAGGCGTCCTCGAGGTTGGCGGGCCGGCGCACGCCCTCGGGCGCCTCGCCGTTGAGCCGCTCGGCCTCGAGCAGCGCGACCGCCGGTCCACTGCGCCGGTAGGGCCAGCCGCGCTCGCCGGCCAGCGCCTCGAGCTCGGCCAGCTCTGCGGGTGGGCCGTAGACCTCCAAAACCTCTTCACCGGCATGGCTGCTCACCAGCTCCGAGGGCGTCCCCTGGGCGATGATCTTGCCCGCCGACATGACCGCCACGGTGTCCGCAAGCCGCTCGGCCTCCTCGATGTAGTGCGTCGACATGAGCACGGTGACGCCACCGGCGCGCAGTGCGTCGATCAGCGACCACAGCTCCTGGCGCACCTGTGGGTCAAGGCCCACCGTCGGCTCGTCGAGCAGCACCAGCTGAGGGCGGTGGATGAGGCCGCGCGCCACGAGCAGCCGGCGGCGCATGCCGCCCGAGAGGTCGCGGACGATGGTGTCGGCCCGTGGGCGGAGATTGGCGATGTCCAGCGCGCGCTCGACCGCCTCGGCCCGGTCGGCGCGGGGCACCCGGTACAGCTGCGCGAACACGTCGAGGATCTGCCGGGCGGTCAGCTCGATGTCGAGGTTGTCGAGCTGGGGCACGACGCCCATCGCCATCCGCGCCTGCTTGGACTCGCGGGGCAGCGTGTAGCCGAGGACTTCGATCTCACCCTCGTCCGCGAGCGTCTGCGCGGTGAGCATGCGCATCGTCGTGGACTTGCCGGCGCCGTTGGGCCCCAGCAGCCCGAAGCAGACCCCGTGCGGGACGAGCAGGTCCAGCCCGTCAACGGCCGTGATCGCGCCAAAGCGCTTGACCACGCCGCGCAGCTCGATCGACACCCTCTCCTCGTGCACGACGTCTGAGGGTAGCCGCGCGCGGGAGGGTGGCGGCGCGCCTCAGTGGGCGGGGTCGTCGAGCTCGCCGCCGCCGTTACCGTTGGCCGGCCGGTCCCCGTCCCCGGCGCCGGCACTACCACTCGGCATCTTGAAAATCTGGGCGAGCTGGGCCGCGACCATGATGTCGCCCGCGAGCTGGATGCGGCCCTTGAAGTAGGCCGCCATCGGGTCGGAGTTGCCGCTGATGAGCCGCAGGAACTCGACGCCGTCCATGGTGATGGTCAGCTTGGGGTCAGGCCCGTCGGTTCCGCGGTTGGTGCGCGCCGTGCCGCGGTCGACCTCCAGCAGGTAGCTGTCGATGCCGTTGTCGCCGCGGCCGGTGATGTTCCACCGGACCGCCGTCTTGACCTCGGCCGCTGCCTTGGCGTCGAGCTGGCGCGGCATCTGCCAGAAGATCCCGTCCAGCACGGCGCGGCGCGCCGGGGACTTCATCAGCTGGTCCAGGCGCTCGGGCGAGGTGTCGCGGACGAGGCGGCCGATGCCGTCGGCGATCTGCGCCGGCGCATCGGCGGCGAACTGCTTGAGCTGGTCCAGGGCGCGTTGGGGGTCGAACCCGAAGTCCATGTCGAGACAGGACGGTACTAGGTGCTCGGCGCGATCCCGGCGGTCGCGGCGCGGGGCAGGCGCGCGATCGCCCGGCCCAGCCGCGCCACCCCGTCGGCGATCGCTCGCTCGCTGAGGTTCGAGTAGCCGAAGATGAGCCCGCCGCGTGCCGAGGGGGCGATGCGGTAGGGAGCGACGCCCGCCACCGCCACACCCTCACCGGCCGCGGCCGCAATGACCTCGTGCTCCGGCAGATGATCGGGCAACCAGGCCATCAGGTGCAGGCCCGCCGCGATTCCGGCGGGCTCGAGATCGGGGACGTGCTCGTCCAGTGCGGCCAGCAGAGCATCGCGGCGCGAGCGGTACAGCGGCCGCATGCGCCGCAGGTGGCGATCGAACTCGCCCCGGGAGAGGAAGTCGGCGAACGTGAGCTGGTCCAGGATGGGCGAGCCGCGGTCGGCGAGCAGCTTGGCCTTTGCGACCGGTTGCACGAGGTGTCGCGGTAGAACGAGCCAGCCGAGCCGGAACCCGGGCGCCAGCGTCTTGCTGGCGGTTCCGGCGTAGACGACCCGGTCGGGGTCCAGGCCCTGGATGGCGCCCACCGGCGGGCGGTCATAGCGGTACTCCGCGTCGTAGTCGTCCTCGATGACCAGCGCGCCGGTCCGCTGCGCCCAGGCGAGCGCCGCCGCTCTGGTGGCCGGCGAGAGCACTCCGCCGGTCGGCCACTGGTGCGAGGGCGTGAGGATCAGCGCGTCGGCGCGCAACTCCGACAAGGCGCCGACCTCCACACCATCGCCACCCACCGGAACGCCGATGACCTCCATCCCCAGCGCCTGGGCGCTCGGCCGCGCATCGTCGGATGCCGATGGGTCCTCCACCGCCAGCGCGGTGGCGCCGCGCGCCGCGAGCACGCCGAGGAGCAGCGATATCGCCTGGGCGTACCCGTTGGTCACGAGAACCGTCTCGGCCTCGGCGTGGGTGCCGCGCACTCGGTTGAGGTAGTCGGCGAGCGCGGAGCGCAGCTCAGGCGCTCCGCGGCCGTCGATATAGCCCAGGCGGTCGTCGGGGGTCTGGGTGAGCACGCGGCGCACCGACCGCAGCCAGGCGCCGCGAGGGAAGGCGCTGAGGTTGCCGCGGCCGTACCCAAAATCGACCGCCGGGCGCGCGGGGCCCGACCACGGGGCGCCGGACGGGTTGGCGACCGGGGAGCCGGAGCCGTCGAGTGGAGGCTCAATCGCGGCGGGCCGCGGACGCGCCGGTCGCGCCAGAGCGGGGGCCACCTGCGTGTAGCCGCCGCTGCGACTGGTCAGGTACCCCTCGGCCACGAGCTGCGCGTAGGCCTCGACCACCACACCGCGTGAGACGCCCAGGTTGGACGCCAGCGTGCGGGTGGCGGGCAGCGCGACGCCGGCGGGCAGCGCTCCGGAGCGGATGCGCTCGCGGATCGACGCCTCGATCTGGCGGTGCAGCGCGTCCGCCCCCACGCGGTCCAGATCAATCGCCAGGGCCGAGACCGGCGACAAATTGGTCCTTGAAACCGCCACCAAAACGGACCTTATCAGCAGGTCCGATTCCTGAAAGTCTGCGCGTGACCGTCCACCCTATTCCGAGAGGAACGCTCATGCGACGCATCATCAACTCCACCTACATCACCCTTGACGGCGTGATCGAGGACCCTCAGGACTGGCCGTCGGGCCGCCACCAGGACGATGGCCGCGGCGGCCAGATCCAGACCGAACTCCTGCTCGGCTGTGACGCGCTGCTGCTCGGGCGCCGCACCTACGAGGGATTTGTCCCAGTGTGGACGACGATGTCCGGGAACCCGTATGCAGATCACATCAACGCCATGGAGAAGTGGGTGGTGTCAAGCACCCTGACCGATCCGGAGTGGAACAACTCCGAGGTCATCGCGGGCGACGTGGCGGCGGAGATCGCCCGGCGCAAGGCGCAGGACGGCGGCGACATCGTCCAGTACGGCTTCGGACCGGTCACCGACCTCCTCCTCGCCCACGGGCTGCTGGACGAGCTGCGGCTGTGGGTTCACCCGTTCATGCTCGGCAAGGGCGGGGGCGACGATCTCCTCTTCCGTCCCGAGCGCGCCGGTAACTTCGAGCTGGCCGACACCACCCCGCTGGCCTCGGGCAACGTCGTGCTGACCTACCGGGTCGCGTGAGACGGTTCAGCCCGGGAGGTGCGCGACCGCGTCGGGCACGCCCTGCTGGGCGGACGGGAACCGCGGCGCCCAGCCCAGCTCCTGCTTGATGCGGGCGTTGGAGCTGCGCGCCGAGCGGACCACCGCCCGGGCGGGGTCGGCGCCGCTGACGATGCTGGCCAACCACATGGGAACCCGGCGCGGCTTCCCCACCCCCAGTGCCTGTGCGGTGAGCGCCACGAAGTCGTACTGGGTGATCGGCTCGTCGTCGGCGACGTGATAGACGGCGCCGTCCGGGGCACGCTCGGCCGCGTCGACGCAGGCGGTGGCGACGTCCTCGACGCGGACCACGTCCCACCAGTTCTTGCCGGAGCCGATGACCACGAGCCGACCGGGGGCGCGCAGGCGCTTGACCAGCTCCGTCGCGTACCAGCCGCCGGGGCCGTAGATGTGACTGGGGCGCAGGATGACGCTGTGCAGCCCTGACTCGCGCACGAGTTCCTCGCCGCGCTGCTTGGAGCGGCCGTACTCGGTCTGCACCGGGAGCGCGGACTCCTCGTCGAGCAGCGCTCCCTCCGCGTCGCCGGTGACCACCGTGGACATGAAGATCAGGCGGGCGTCGGTCGCGGTCTCACACGCGCCGATCAGCCGGCTGGTGCCGTGGACATTGACGTCCTCGATCTTCGCCAGGTCGCGCTGGGTGGCGATCTCCGCCGCGAGGTGGATGACGCAGTCAGGCGCGGCGTCCTCGAGCGCCTGGCTGACCGGGTCGGCGTGGGTCAGGTCGCCCTGGACCGCCGTCGTCCCCGCCGGCTCTGACCCCGGCCGGCGCACCAGGGCCGTGACCTGGTGACCCCGAGCCAGCAGCTCGGCGCACACCGCGCGCCCGACGAACCCGCTGGCTCCCGTCACGAACGTCTTCATCGCCGAGCGATCCTAACCCCCGCTGACGCCCCGCGACTCGTGAGGATCTGCGGGACCGTGGGTACCATCGGCTGCCGCGGGCGGTTAGCTCAGCTGGTAGAGCGCCTGCCTTACAAGCAGGAGGTCACTGGTTCGAGCCCAGTACCGCCCACTGAACCGAATCACGGGCCTGACCGTGCGCCCGGACGGCGCGAACCGCGCGCGCGGTTCAGTGCACGTAGTTCCCGGCCCAGGTGCCGTGGCCTGAGCACCGCTTGCCGGACATGGTGGTCGCGCGCCAGGTGAGGGTGCCGTTCGCCTTGTGCCCGGCGCGTAACGCGCGCAGGTTCACGGTGAGGTGACCTGAGCCGCTGTTGACCGATTGGGGACCGGCTGCCTTGAGCCCGCCCTTCCGGATCTGGCCCTGAAGCTGGAAGACGAAGTCATGCGCCGCGCGCCGCCCGGTCTTGCACTGCCAGCTCACCTGGATGGTGGCCGGACCGCGGCCCCGCACGTGGCTGACCTGCACGATCATGTCCTGGTGGTGCTTGACGACGCCGGTCCAGAAGTCCAGGGTGGTGCCGGCCGCGACGCTCGCCGTGGCCGCAAGGACCAGCGAGGCGACGAAGGCGACGAGGCCAGGACGGGGTTTGGGCATGATCTGCGTCTACCCGGCCATGGCGGCTCCAAGCGCTTGGCGGACGGCAGCCCCGCCGCGGGTGACTAGGCTCGATGTCCGATGCACTCCCTTCCGGCCCTCTCCCTGCGCGGCCTCACCAAGCGCTACGACGGCGGCCTGCTCGCCCTCGACGGCTTTGACCTCGAGATCCCGGATGGCGAGTTCTTCGGCCTGCTCGGGCCCAACGGTGCGGGCAAGACCACGCTGATCAGCGCGGTGTGCAACCTGATCCGGATCACCGCCGGCGAGATCGACATCTTCGGCCAACCGCATCACGACCCCGAGGCGCGGCGGATGATGGGATTGGCCGAGCAGGACGTCAACCTCGACCGGTTCCTCGACGTGGAGGAGACGCTCGTCTACCACGGCGGCTACTACGGGATGAGCCGCGCGCAGGCGGTGCGTCGCGCGCGGGAGATGATGGACGTCTTCGATCTGCGCGCCAAGGCGGGGGTCCGCGCGCCGAGCCTCTCGGGCGGGATGCGCCGGCGACTGCTGCTGGCGCGCGCGCTGATGCACGAGCCGCGGCTGGTCATCCTCGACGAGCCGACCGCAGGAGTGGACTTCGAGCTGCGCATCGAGCTGTGGCGCTACATCCGGCGCCTGCACGAGCAGGGGACCACGATCCTGCTCACCACCCATTACCTCGAGGAGGCCGAGGAGCTCTGTCAGGACGTCGCGCTCATCCGCGGCGGCCGCCTCCTGGCCCGCGACAGCCCGGCCGCGCTGCTCGAGTCCTTTGAGGCCGATTCGCTGGCCGATGTGTACGTCAAGGCGATGGCGGCGGCATGAGCGCCTCCACCGTCATCGACGACCACCGGCCGCCGGCTGGGGTGGGCGGGGGCAGTTTCATGGAGCGCCGGCGCGGGCTCATCTCGCTGGGCGGCCGCGAGATCCTCCGGGTCCTCAAGCTCTGGACCCAGACCGTGGTGGCGCCCGTGATGGCGTCGTTCCTGTTCATCCTGGTCTTCGGCCTGTCGCTGAGCGGGCGAATCCGTCACGTCGACGGCTTCGACTACCGCCAGTTCATCGTGCCCGGCCTGATCACCATGGCCATGGTCCAGGCTGCGTACACCAACAACTCTTCGTCGGTGTTCCAGGCGCGCTTTGACCGCTATCTCAACGACGTGCTGGCCTCGCCGATGCGCAACTGGGAGATCAACCTGGGCCTGTCGCTGGGGGGTGTGGCCCGCGCGTTGCTCATCGGCGTGTCGCTGCTGGTGCTGGCCCTGCCCATCACCCACGTGCCGGTCAACGAGCCGCTGGTCCTGGTGCTGGGCATGGCGCTCGGATTGACGCTGTTCGCCTCCCTGGGCGTGGTGATCGGTATCTACGCCAAGACCTGGGACCACGCCGGCTTCGTTCAGAACATCCTCATCGTGCCGCTGAGCTTCCTGGGCGGCGTCTTCTACTCGGTGTCGACGCTGCCGTCACCGTGGCGCGAGGTGTCACACGCCAACCCGATCTTCTACCTCGTGCAGGCGGTGCGCTACGGCTTCCTCGGCACCAGCGACGTGCCCGTCGGGATCGCCCTGGGGATCACCGCGGCGCTGGCGGCGCTCACCGTGACCTGGAGCGCATGGCTGTTCCACAGCGGGCACAAGCTCAAGCCCTGACGGCGCGCCGCGCACCGCCGGCACCTGGACGATCGTCTGGGTTTCAGGTGCATCGCATATCGGCGATTATTGCTTTCTGACTGGATGACCGATTCGTCACCAATGAACGAGGTTCTCCTCGCGCGGCAGCCGATCCTCGACGTCGACCTGACCGCCGTCGGATACGAGCTGCTGTACCGCGAAGCCGGATCCGACCAGGCCAACGTGCGCGATGACGAGCTGGCGACGGCGAGGGTCTCGCTGCGCGCGATGACCGAGATCGAGCTCGAGCGCCTCGTCGACGCGCGCCGGGCGTGGATCAACGTCAGCCGCGAGTTCGTGCTGGGCGGGCTGGCCGAGACCATCCCGCCTGACCGCGTCGTCCTCGAGCTGCTGGAGGACCAGCTCGTCGACGACGCGCTGATCGACGCGCTGGCCAAGCTGCGCAGCGGGGGCTATCAGGTGGCGCTCGATGACTTCACGCTCACTCCCGACATCGAGCCGCTGCTGCCCAAGGTCGACATCGTCAAGCTGGACCTGCGCGCGCTGGGCGCCGAAGGCCTGACGAGCCTCGCACGCGACCTCTCGCGTCACCACCTGACCCTCGTGGCCGAGAAGCTCGAGGACCATGTCGACTTCGAGATCGCGTTGGCCGCCGGCTGTCACCTGTTCCAGGGTTACTTCTTCTGCCGGCCCGAGATCATCGAGGGCACGTTGGTACCGCCCAACAAACTGGCGCTCCTCAAGCTCGCTGCCGACGTCCAGGATCCGGCCGTCGACCTCGCCGCGCTGGATCGCGTGATCTCGACCGACGTCGCGCTCAGCTACCGGCTGCTGCGCTACATCAACTCGGCCTACTTCAGCCTGCGCCAGCCAGTGAGCACGGTGATGCAGGCGGTGGCGATGCTGGGGATCGACAACGTCCGCAGCTGGACGACGATGATGATCCTCGCCCAGATCGGCGGCAAGCCGCGCGAGCTGTTCATCACCGCCCTCGTCCGCGCCCGCTTCTGCCAGCTCGCCGGCGAGGGTGAGGGCGAGGGCGGTCCGGCGCCCGAGCTGTTTGCCCTGGGGCTGTTCTCAGTTATCGACGCCCTCACCGACCGCCCGATGAGCACCGTCGTGCAGTCGCTCCCTTTCCCGCCCGAGATGCGTGACGCGCTCATCAACCGCACCGGCCGGGGTCGCCTGCTCGACTGCGTCGCGGCAATGGAGGAGGGGGAGTTCCGCCGCGCGCGCGGCCTCGTCCCGAGTGCTCCTGAGCACTACCTCGAGGCCCTGGCCTGGACCAACGAGACGGCTCGCCACCTGCTCGACGGCGACCAGGCTGTCGTGTGAACGCCCCATCGGACAATTGGCCAGATTCCGGTCGTAAGGCTGTGACGGAAGCCGGTCGCCGCCGATAGGCGGATGGGGCCAGCGCCGCCCGTGCAGCGGGTGGGTGTCACACGCAGCCCAAGGAGGGGCGGATGTGCGAGGAGCAGCAGTTCGCGCCGGCGGTGGTTGACGCGCCGGTGGTCGTCGACACGCCGGTGGTCGTTGACACGCCGGTGGTCCTTGACGCGCGGGCGGCCCAGCCGACCGGCCCCACGATCCTGGTCTGGCAGCTCCTGTTGATCATCTTGGGCGTCGGAGGCCTCATCACCGCCGCGGTCGTTGTCCTCACCTCCGGCGGCGGCCCCGCTTCGGCGCTGAGCTCCACCGCCCCACCCCTCAAGATCCCCATTGAGCTGCGCGGATGGCCCGGAGGGCCGCGCGGCGTGCTTCCGGTGGTGCGCATCAGCATCGGCGGCGGCCCGCCGCTGCCGGTCCTGCTCGACACCGGATCCACCGGACTGAACCTCCTGGCCAAGGACCTGCCGGCTGCGAGCGGCGCGATCCCGATGGGGTCGTTCTCCGAGAGCTGGGGCAGCGGCAACCTGACGCACGCCAGCGCGGCGCTGGCCGAGGTCAGCCTCGACGGGGTCTCGACCACACGTAGGATCACGATCGGTCTCGTGCACTCGACGGGGTGTGTGCCCGGGGTCCACCATTGCGGCGCGTGGATCGGCCATGGGATCGACGGCGTCCTCGGGATCCGAGCCGATCCGGCGTCGGGGCTCACCAACCCCCTCGCGGCTCTCCCGGCGCGCTACACCCAGTCGTGGAGCGTGAGTTTGTCGAGCAGCGGCGGCACCCTCGGACTGGGAGCCCCGATCCCCGCTCATCCCACGGCGGCATTCGCGCTCTCGGGAGTCGCTCCGGGCGATTCCATCCCGACGTCGGGCACCGTCCCGACGCCTGCGCAGCCGGCCGGCGGCTCGACCTCGTCGCTGACCGCTCTCTCGCAGCCGGGCTCGTCGGGGGTGAGCATGGAAACCACCGGCTCGTCGACGATGTGCTGGCAGGTCGCTCGCGACGCCCATCGTCTTTGCGTACCCACGGTCTTCGACACCGGATCGACGGATGCCGTGCTCTTCTCCCGTAGCGGCGGTCCTCCCACCCGCGTGCTCCCTGCGGGGAAGGCCATCACCGGCTGGCCGGCGTCTGGCGGCGCGACGCCCTTGTGGTCATTCACCACCGGCGGAGTCTCGTCCGACAACCGCGTGCTCACCGACGGTCACCGGCTGGCTCTGATGGACACCGGGGTCGCGGCGTTCTACGCCTTCACCGTGACCTATGACGTCGGTCACGCCGAGATGTACCTGACGCGCGGGGCGGGGATGGCAGGCCACTCTGCGTGGAGACGGTCCGGCGAGGCCGTGTGTTCCACCTTCGTCGGCCGGCTGAATAAGGCGCTCAAAGCGCAACCGCACGCCGGCCCGACTGCCAGCCTTGCTGAGAAGCTGCGGGCCGAGGCCGCCTACTTCAGGACGTGGGGGACGTGGAGCCTCAAGACCGACGACGCGTTGGCTCAGGTCGATCTACCGCCGGCGTTCAGACCGGCCATGGCCCGCGCTCTGCGCAGCGATCGAGGCGGTGCCCGCATGATGCTCCGGTTCGCGGCCACCGTGCCGAGCTATCGGACCATGCCGGCATTCAAACGAGCCGTGACCTCGTTTGGCCTTCGGTTCAAGGCGGCCGAGCAGGGGTGGGAGACGGGCATGCAGCGCCTGAGGCTCGCCGGCTGCGGGTGACGTGATCACGGCCGACTGGGCGCCGGATCGGCACAATACGGCGCCGATGAGCGCGCTGAACCGGTCCATCGAGAGCATTCGCGCCGAGTTCCCGGGCCTCGCCGACGGCTGGGCGTCGCTGGACGGCGCCGCGGGCACCCAGGTCCCGGCTGCGGTCATCGAGGCCATCGCCGCAGCGCTGCGCGACGGCATGGCCAATGTCCACGGTGCGTTTGCGGCGAGCGAGCGCAGCACTGCGATCGTGGAGGAGGCCCGGCGCGCGGTGGCCGACCTCGTCAACGGCCGGCCCGAGGGCGTGGTGCTGGGGCCGAACATGACCACCCTCACCTTCCACGTCGCCGACGCCCTCTCACGTGGGTGGTCGCGCGGCGACGAGGTCGTGGTCACGTCGTTGGACCACGACGCCAACGTCCGCCCCTGGGTGATTGCCGCTCAGCGCGCCGGGGCGACCGTGCGCTGGGCCGAGTTCGACACGAACACGGGCGAACTGACCGCCGAGCGCGTCGGCGAGGTCATCGGCGACCGCACCCGCCTGGTCGCCGTCACCGCGGCATCCAATGCCATCGGCAGCCGGCCTGACGTCCGCGCCATCGCCGAGCGCGCGCACGCGGCGGGCGCGCTGGTCTACGTCGACGGGGTGCACGCCACGCCGCACGTCCCCACCGACATGCGCGCGCTGGGCGCCGACTTCTACGCCTTCTCCACCTACAAGCTGTTCGGCCCGCACGCCGGGACGGTCGTCGCTGACCCGGCGCTCCTGGCGCGCCTCACGCCGGCCAAACTCGCGCCGGCCGCCGACGACGTGCCCGACCGCTTCGAGCGCGGCACCCCGGCCTTCGAACTGCTGGCGGGGATCACCGCCGCGGTGGATTGGCTGGCCGGTCTCACCGATGTCGCCGGCACCCGCCGTGAGCGCCTCGTGGCCGCGCTCACCGCGATCGAGTCCTATCTCGCCGGGCTGCTGCGCCAGGCGCTCGACGGGCTGGCGTCGATCGAGGGTGTGCGCGTCCTGCCCGCGCCGGCGCGGCGGACCTCGACGCTGTCGTTCGTCGTCGAGGGCCACACCCCGCTCGCTGTCGCCGAGCACCTGGCGCAGCGCCACGTGTCGGTGTGGAACGGCGACAACTACGCGTATGAGCTGATGGGCCGCTTCGGTCTGCAGGACGCCGGCGGAGCGGTGCGCGCGAGCCTCGTGCTCTACAACACCGCCGCCGATGTGGACCGCCTGCTGGAGGCGGTCGCCGAGCTCGCGTAGCTTCAGTCGCGCTGAACCACGCGCTCCAGCAGGCGCTGCAGCTCGCGCCGGTCGCGCGCGGACAGCCGTGCCAGCAGGGCGTCCTGGGCGGCATCGACGCGCTTGTCCAGCCGCGCCAGCGCGGCGCGGCCCGAGCGAGTGAGGGCGACGACGTTGCGGCGGCGATCGGCCTCGTCGCGGATGCGCGCGACCTGGCCGGCCGCCTCGAGCTCGTTGAGGATCGCGTGCAGGTCGCTGCGATCGATCCACAGCCGCCGCCCGAGCTCGGCCTGGCTCGCGGGGCCCTGCTCGGCGAGTGAGGTGAGGACCACGAAGTGCTGGCGACGCGCGCCCTCACCGGCGAGGGCCTCCTCGACCAGGTGCTGGGCGCGGCGCGCCACCTGGGCGGCCAGCCAGCTGGGGAGCTGCTGCAGGCGGACCGGGGGGTCGTAGCCGCTGTCGTGCTCAGGCTCGGTCACGGTGGGCAAGCTTACATTGGCAGAGCCAACGTTGGGGTTGCCAACGGGTCAGTGATATCGTTGGCTACGCCAACGTTGATGACACCAACGAAAGGACGCCGGCCATGGCACTTGAGATCACATTCACCCCGCAGGTTCTGGGCGAGACCGAGAAGGCCCTCAACGCCATCCTCTATCGCGAGTTGGGCCACGTGGAGCTCACCGAGCACCAGTGGATCGTCCTGCGTCTGACCGTCATCGGCGGCGGCGAGGTCGGCCGCGAGCAGTTGGTGGGGCGGCTGGCCGGAGCCCTGAAGGTCGAGGCGCCCGCGGCTGAGGCGCGCGTCGACGAGCTGGTGGCGGCTGGGCTGCTGCAGGCGTCACCGGATGCGGAGAGGGTCGCCGTGACCGAGGCGGGCGGGCGGGTGCACGGACGGGTCCGCGGCGCCGTCGACGAGATCACCACGCGGCTCTGGGGCGACCTGCCTGAGGACGACCTGGCGACGACCGGGCGGACATTGACCACCATCCTTGAGCGGGCCAACGCTCAGTTCGGCACGGCTTGACTCTCTGACTATTATCAGAGAATGTCCTCCGCCACGGCCACGCTAGGTGCTCCGGCGGATCTCGAGGTCGATCACGTCCGGCGCTTCAACCGGGCGGTGACCCAGCGGGTGGGGGCCCTGAGCGATCACTATCTGGCGCGCTCGCGCCCGCTGTCGGCCTGCCGGGTCCTGTGGGAGATCGGGGTGGAGGGCGCCGAGGTCCGCGCGCTGCGCGCCCGCCTGGACATGGACTCCGGTCAGCTGAGCCGGGTGCTCCGCGCGCTGGAGGCCGATGGGCTGATCGAGGTGCGCCCCAGCCCGGCCGACGCCCGGGTCCGCGTCGCACGGCTGACGCCCGCGGGGATGAGGGAGCGGGGGGTTCTGGACGACCGCAGCGACGAGCTCGCCCGCTCGATCCTCGCACCGCTCGAACCCGCCCAGCGCGACCAGCTGGTGACCGCGATGCGCTCCGTCGAGCGCCTCATCACCGCTTCGCTCGTGCAGACGCGGATCGTCGACCCCGAGGACCCGGACGCCCGGCGCTGCCTGCGCGCCTATTACGCCGAGCTGGGCCGGCGTTCGGACAGGCCCTTCGATCCCCGCAGCGGCTCCACCGCCGAGCCGCACGAGGTCCGGCCGCCGGCGGGCGCGTTTGTCGTCGCCTACCTCAACGGGGAGCCGATCGGCTGTGGCGCGGTCAAGCACCTGTCGGGCGGCCCGTCGGACATCAAGCGCATGTGGGTCGCCGAGTCCGCCCGCGGGCTGGGCCTCGGTCGGCGCCTCCTACGCGAGCTCGAGCAGCTCGCCCGCGAGAGCGGCGCCGGGGTGGCGCGGCTGGAGACCAATGCCGCGCTGGTCGAGGCGATCGCGCTGTACCGCTCGGCCGGATACGCCGAGGTGCCGCCGTTCAACGACGAGCCCTACGCGGAGCACTGGTTCGCCAGGTCGCTGGCGTAGCGCTCGGGCGCCGCGCTCCGCGGGGGAGGAGCGCGGCGCCCGCTCTTAGCTAGTCGCGCTGGCGAGAGCGCAGCGGCAGGCTGACCCGGCCGCTGCGGCGCAGCCTGCGCCCGGCCTCCAGGGCGGCGGCTTCCATGCGCACCGCCTCGGCCAGCCGGGCGACCTCGCCCTGCGGTGAGGGACGCCGTGGAGGGAGGCTCGGGGTGCTTGGCCGCGTGGGGACCGGCGCCCCGGGCCGCCTGGGAGGAAACGTCGACGTGGTCGGCATCATGCGGCCTGCCTTTCGAATGGCATTGACGGCTCCTCGGTGACCAGCGCCACCGCTTCGGTTCGCTCCTCGGCCTCCTCGGAGACCGGGGTGCGCAGGAGGACCAGCGCGGTCGCGATGGCGGCGATGACGGCCAGCACGCCGATCCCGAAGGCGAGGTGATATCCGCCGATCAGCGAGTCGACGACCGTGTGGTGCTGGGCCAGCAGGGTCTTGGAGTGGCTCGTGGCGACGGTGCCGAGCACCGCGAGCCCCAGCGCACCGGCGACCTGCTGAGAGACGTTGATGATGCCCGAGCCCAGCCCCGCGTCCTGGGCCGGCACGTCGGCCATCGCGATCTGAAGCAGCGGCATGAAGGCGTTGCCGATGCCCAGCCCGATGGCGAAGTTGGCGAAGAACACGGTGGGGAAGAAGCTGGTCGACGCGCCGGCGCTCCGCATCAGCAGGAGTCCGATGACCACGCTGACCAGCCCCGGGATGAGCACGCGCATCTGTCCGAAGCGCTCAACCAGTCGGGCGGTCACGCCCGTCGAGAGGATCCCAACCGTGATCGTCCACGGCAGGAAGGCCAGGCCGGTTTGCAGCGCGCTGAAGTGGCGCACATGCTCCAGGTACAGCGTGCCCAGGAAGAACGTCGAGTACATCCCGGTCACCAGCAGCCCACGCACGACGCTCGACGCCACCAGGCCGTGTAGGCGCAGGACGCGCAGGGGCATGATTGGGTTCTCGATCCGCGTCTCGAGGGTGAGGAACGCGGCCATGAGCACGGCGGCCACACCGCCGAAGCCCAGGACCTGCCAGGAGCCCCAGCCATGGTTGGTCACCTGGACGATCGCGTATACGGCCGTCATCAGCGACAGAGTGACCAGGACGGAGCCGAGCCAGTCGACCCCGTGCTCGAGGCCGATGCCCTCGTCCTGCGGGATGAGGAGCCGGCCGGAGGCCATGGCGGCCAGGCCGATGGGGAGGTTGACGAAGAAGATCCAGTGCCAGCTCAGCGCCTCGGTGAGCACTCCGCCGGCCAGGAGGCCGAGCGAGCCGCCGGCGACGGCGGTGAACACGTAGGCGCTCATGGCCCGCGCGCGGTCGCGGGGCTGGGGGAACTCGGTGACGATGATGGCCAGGATCACCGACGCCTGCATGGCGGCGCCGAGGCCCTGGACGAAACGGGCGGCGATGAGGAAGCCCTGACTGGGGGCGGCGCCGCACAGGAGCGACGCGACGGTGAAGACGACGAGTCCGGACATGAACACGCGCTTGCGGCCAAGCAGGTCTCCGAGGCGCCCGGCGAGCAACAGGAAGCTGCCAAAGGTGAGGAGGAAGGCGTTGACGACCCAGGTCAGGTTGCCCTGGCTGAAATGCAGGTCGCGCTGGATCGACGGGAGGGCGACGTTCACGATCGTGGTATCGAGCACGATCATGAGCTGCGCCAGGCAGACAACCACGAGGGCCATCCACCGGCGGTCATTGGTGGGGATGGATGTGGGTGTGGATGTGAGGTTCATGCAATCCAAAAAGTTGTGGGGGAGGATGGGTCGGTGGTAAACTGGAGGGCACCTCCAGAACTATGTGGAGGCTGCCTCCGTTTTACTATAGCGGAGGGACCCTCCGGTTTGTCAAGCGAGATTTTCCTCACGGACCCCAATGAGCGCCACCGACACCCCCACCGACATCCTCATCACCCGCCCCAAGCGCGCCGATGCGCGCCGCAACTACGACAAGGTCATCGCGGCCGCGCGCGAGGCTTTCGCCGAGGGCGGCGCGTCCACCTCGTTGGAGGAGATCGCCCGCCGGGCCGAGGTCGGGATCGGCACCGTGTACCGGAACTTCCCCAACCGCCAGGCGCTGCTGGAGGCGGTGTACGTCGGCGAGCTGGACGGCCTGTGCCGCGCCGCGGGCGAGCTCGACGACCTCGAGCCGTGGGACGCGCTCGTGGGCTGGCTGCGGCGCTTTGTTGGCTACATGGCCACCAAGCAGGCCCTCGCCCAGGAGCTCCTGGACTACATGGACCGCGACGCGCCGCTGTTCAAGAGCTGCCGGACGATGATGTACGAGGCGGGCGAGCCGCTGCTCGAACGCGCTCACGAAGCCGGCGTGATCCGCCCCGATGTCACCCTCGCAGACGTCATCCAGATGGTCGGGGGCATCGCCAAGATCCAGGGCGCCGACTCGGCCCAGATCGAGCGCATCCTCGACATCGCGCTCGACGGCTTGCGCTACCGCGGCTGACCCCGCAGCCGGTCGTCCGCCCACGGTCGCCCTCACTGGCCCCGGCGAATAGAATCGCCGCGCCGCGGGAGGCGTCTCCTTGTACCGGGAGGAGGCAGCGCATTGTCGATGGGCGAGCGGTATCAGCAGAACCTGGAGCAGGGGGTGGCGCCGCTCCTCGACGGGCCTCCGGTCACCGTCACGGTGGGGAGCCCGGTGGGCTCGATGTCGAGCCTGTTCGGAGCCGAGGCGCTGAATGCCGCCGGCGCCGTGCTGGGGGGCGGTTCCCCCCGTCTGTCGGGCGCGACCCGCGGTCGGGTACGCCAGAAGGGCGGCAAGGACGTTCGCCTCCCCCAGAGCTTCGCCGTTGCAGTGACGCCGACCTCGGTCTACTTTTTCAAATGGAAGCCGTTCTGGGGCCGGGTCAAGATCAAAGGCGAGCTCGCGTGTCTGTCGCGCGCCGGGCTGGTCGTCCAGGTCGTACAGCGCAAGGCCTCCACCGCCTTCCTGCTCGTTTCACCCTCCGCTGGGACCCGCGCCGCGTTCGAGCTGGGGACGCTGGGCTTTGCCTCGGCCAAGGCGAGGGTGGACGCGATGGTCGCCGCGCTGGACCCTGAGATCGTCTAGGTCTAGGCCGCCGCGGGTGTCGCTGGCGTCGCGGCAAGGGTGCGCCGCGTGGCGGCGACGACGAGGGTCGCGCCGAGCGCCGCGACCGCGGCCACGATGAACGCCGGCCGCGGCTGGCCGGGATGGGTGACCGCTCCGGCGATCGCGCTGGACACGCCCGCGCCGCCGGCGAGACCCGTTGACAACCAGCCAAACGCCTCGGCCGCGGTCGCGGCCGTGACGTGGGAGTCCACCAGCAGGGAGATCGTGGTCAGGCTCGGATTGAGCGGGAGCCCGACCAGCGCGAGCAGCGCGCCGAGGACGATGAACGTTGGGGCGGTGATGGTGACGGCCGTGGCGATCGTGAGGGCCCCAAGGAACAGCAACAGCCGCCCCGTTGGCGCCAGCGCCCAGCGACGGCCGCCGTAGACGGCCGCCCCCGCGATCCCGCCGATGGACAGAAGCGCGATGAGCAGACCGCTCGCCGCCGGCGAGTGGTGCGCGGTGGCGAACGTCGGCACCCCGACTGCGATCGCTCCGATCACCGCTCCCACCAGGCCGCCCGTGGCGAGCAGGACGCGCATCCCCGGGGCCCGCAGGACCGCGCCGCCATGCTCGTGCGGTGGTGCGCCCCGATCGAGGTCTGGGGGGAGCGAAGCCGCAAAGCCGAGCGTCCCCACGCCGGTCACGATCGCCACGGCCACCAGCGCCGTCGACGGCCCTGAGGCGGCGACCACGGCGGAGAGCAGGAGCGGCCCGGTGAGGACTGCGAGTTCCTGGGTGAGGTAGACGAGGCTGTACGCCGAGGTCCGGTCGCCATCGCCGGCCGCGGCGCCCCACACCACCCGCATGCACGTCGAGACGGGCGGCAACGAGACGCCGGCGAGCACGCCGAGGGCCACGAGCACGCCGCCCGGCGCCCGGGCGTCCGACAGCGCGACGATCGCACCGACGGCCGCGGGATGGACGATGCCGGTCGCCGCCATGAGTCCGCGCGCGCCGTGCCGATCGATGAAGCGCCCCTGCGCCGGCCGGGCCAGGCCGCCGGCGATCGACACCGCGCCCACCACCGCTCCGGCCAGTGCGAGCGAGCCGTGGTGGCCGCGGATGACCAGGATGATCCCGATGGCACCGGCACCCTGGGTGGTCTGGGCCAGCAGGCCGGCGAGCGCCTGCCAGCGCACCGCGGGCGAGCGGAGCAGGACGCGGTACCGACCGGCCGCCACTAGTCGAGGGTGTCGGCGTAGGCCTTGAGCGCGAGCAGGGTGCGCCGGCTCTCGTGCGCAAACGCCCGCACCAGCACCGGCTTGAGCAGCTTCAGCGACCGCGGGATCTCGAGCGTGACCACGCGGCGCACGTGGGTGACGCCTGCGCCCGGAGCAAGGGTGTAGCGCATGAGGACATCGATCGTGCCGGCGTGGAAGCGACCGGACATCGGCTGATGAAAGGCGACGTTCGTCGGGCGCACGAACTCGGTGACGGTCCCGTTGCGCACGCCGAACGGGCCGGGCTCGCGATAGGTGGTCCCCAGCCCCACCGGTCCCGAGGAGATCTCGTGGGTCCCGCGAAAAGACGACGACTTTCTCAGCCACCGCTCCTGGCCGCGGAGGTCGACGATGAGGTCAAAGATCGTCTCCGGGGCACAGTGGACGTCGGCCTCGCAGGGCAGTTCGATCGCCATGTCGAGCGCGTCCGCCCTACGTCGCCCGCAGCGCCCGGCCGGCCGACAGCCCGCGTGCATGCCTCGACGTAGCGGGCAACATGACGCGGTAGCGGCTGGCCCCGCGCCGGGGGCGGATGGTGAAGCGGTAGCGGCCGGCCCGTCTCGCGCGCGTGTGCGCGATGGTCACCCAGCGCCGGCCGCGCTTGACCTGGAGGGCGAGGCGGTCCGAGCCCGGTGCCGGGGTGACCGTGCCGCTCAGCTTCACGGCGGTCCCGGCGGGGAGCGAGCGGTGGGCCAGAGCCGCGGTGATGCGCGGCGCCACGTCGATCCGGACCGGCGCGCCCGAGGCGGCGCTCAGGGCCGGGGTGCCGGCGAAGACCAGGTGATAGGTGGTGTTGACCTGCGGACGGACGTGGAAGCTCACCGCGCCCGTGGCCGTCGTGGTGGCATGCGCGACGGTCGTCGCCTTCGGCGCCCCGGCCGCCTGCCCGGTCAGCGCCACGACCAGGCCGGCCGCGCCGACCCCTGCGCCGGTGCCGGTGCCGGTGCCGGCGGAGCGCCGCAGGACACCGGCGATCGTGGTGGCAGAGCCGGCGACGATGGTCCGCGCCGCCGAGCCCGTCCGCAGCGTGGCCCCGGAGGGCGAGGTGGTCTGCAGCGTCGCTGCGCCCGGCTTGGACAGCGCCACCTGCTGGGCGCCGTTGGGACCCTGGAGGGTGAGGGTGGGCGCGCTGCCGGCGGCCGCGGGGCCGGCCGAGACGGTGAAGGTGCAGCTCGAGCCGGCGGTGACCGCGCACGTGGCCGGGGTCACTGACCACCCGCCGGCGCCGGCCGGGAGGACGGCGGCGATGTCCATGTTCTCCCCGGACGCCGCGACCGCCAGTGGGGCGGAGGACTGCGTGGCCGTGAAGTGCAGCGCCGCCGGTGAGACCGTGAACGGGAGGGTGGCCGCGATCGTCGCCCACGTCGGGGCGAGGGGCGCGTCGGCCTGGCCGGGAGCGGTCTGAGCGTCGCCTCCGACGAACAGCTCGGTCTGTGAGGCGCCGAACTGCCCCTGCGCGTTCGCGGCGCCCATGACCACCGGTGCCTCGAACGGCTCCAGGATGTCGTGGCGGTGGCCCCAGCAGCCCATGTCGCTCGGCGACGTGCAGTCGATGTTGTTCGAGCCGAAGCCGTCGTCGTACATCCACACGAAGTCGGCCTCGAACGGCGAGCCGTAGCCGCCCTCCCAGTTGGAGCTCGCGGAGTTGCCGTTGAACGGGGTCGGCACCGGGTCGGCGTCGTCCTGCGCGCCCGTGAGCGCGTTCTGGTCCAGGGGGCCCGAGAGGCCGAGCACCGGCACCAGACCGCGGTCGACGCGCTCGAGGTTGGACAGGACCAAGAGCTGCTGGGGCACGGTCAGCGAGCCGAAGTCTCCGGGCAGCTGCATCGGCCCGAGCCCCTCCGCCGCCCGCGCCGCGTTGATGTCGGCGAGAGCCGTGGTCTGACAGGCCGCGCTCGTGGGGCCGGCCTGGCAGGCGCGCAGCGTGGCCTCGCTCAGGTCGCGGTTGGCCGGCGGGTCGGTGAAGGCGTTCGCCGCGGCCACCGGCCCGGCCATGGCGACCAGGCCGCATCCGAGGATGATGAGAGCACGCGCTCCGATGGGCGGTGACCTTACTGCTAGAACCCAGGCATGCCCATGTTCCATGTGGTCGTCACGCGCAGCGGGCCCAGCTGGCGCGCGGGGCGCCCGCTGGAGGAGCAGAGCGGGTGGACGGAGCACGCGGCCTACATGGAGGCGCTCGTCGACCGCGGGTTCATCGTGCTCGGCGGCCCGCTGGATGACGAGCGCCGGGTGGTCCACGCCGTGCAGGCCGAGTCCGAGGACGCCATCCGCGAGACGCTGATGCGCGACCCGTGGAACGAAACGCACCTGCAAGTGGAGTCCGTGGAGCCGTGGACGATTCGGCTTGACGGGCGCCACCGGGACAAAGGAGAGCGAGCATGACCGAAGCTGCGGAGACAGGGACGACGCTGGTGACCGGGGTGGACTTCGTTGCCGTGCCGGCCCGCGACATCGAGGAGTCCGCCGAGTTCTACGGCACGACCCTGGGCCTGCCTTTTGTCAAGCGCTGGGGCGACATGCCCGGCGTCGAGTTCCAGGCTGGCAACCTGACCCTGGCGCTCATGGAACCCACCGCGTTCGGGCAGGAGTTCCGCGCCCACGCGCTGCCCATCGCTTTGCACGTCGACGACGTCGCCGCGGCGCGCGAACAGCTCGTCGCCCAGGGCGTGCAGTTCGTCACCGACGTCTTCGACAGCGGCGTCTGCCACCAGGCGATCTTTCTCGATCCGGCCGGCAACTCGCTCGGGCTGCACCACCGCTACGCGCCGGCGTAGCCCGGCGCGCACGGTCGGGCGGCCAGTGCGCTCAGCCGCGCCAGCGGCGCTCCCGCTTTGTCGGCCGCAGCTTGGGTGCCGCGGGGGAGAACGTGAAGTGGAACTTCGCCTGGCGCGCCGCCCGGCGCATCGCGCTCGTCGTCGACGCGGCGCCGGTTGTCAGGTTGAGCACGGTCACCGAGTTGGCCGGGAAGCGATAGGTGAAGCTCGTGCCCACGGCGCCGAGGCGGCGCGTTGTGGGCGCCACCGCGTTGGGGTGGGCCAGCGAGTTCATCGCGCCGGGGCTGCCGGTGAGCGTCGTCGCGGTCCCGCCGCTGGCTCCGGCGCCCACGCCGGCCAGGGAGACGGTGGTCTGCGACGGCGCGCTGCCGTCGTTGACGACCGCGACGTAGGTGTGGCCGGTGCCCTGCGAGGCAACGTCGAACAGGGTGCCGCTCCCGGACACCAGCTGCGAGCCGATGACACGATCACCGTGCTGGCTGGACAACATCTCCTGTGCCCAGTACGAGGGTGACACGTAGCTCTTGAGCGCGTTGTAGCCGATGAGGTTGGTCGGCCAGCTCGGCGCGTTGACGTTGACCAGTAGCGGCGCGTAGGAGGCGCCGAGCACGAGGTCGGCGTTGCGCTCGACTCCGGTGAGGAAGGCGGCCTCGCCCACGGCGTTGGCGAGGGTGCCCGTCGGAGTGCCATTCGTCGTCGCAAACTCGCCGACGATCACCTTCGGCCCGGTGCGGCTCATGCTGTCGAACAGGTGGGCGTTCTCGGCGAAGAACGACGGGTCGTTTGAGTAGTAGTGCTCGTCGACGATGTCCACCGGTCCGTTGGTGACGGGCGTGGTGGCAATCAGCTTGAGCTGCGGGTACGCCTGCCGGATCGCGTTGGCGAACATCGGGTACCGGTAGGCGTTGTAGCTGCCCGAGTTGTCGAAGAAGTCCTCGTTGCCGACCTCGATCATCTTGACGTCGAACGGGGCGGGGTGGCCGTCGGCGGCGCGCATGGCGCCGAACGGGGTGCTGGTCGGCCCGATCGCGTACTGGATCTCATCCAGCGCCGACTGGACGTAGGGCTGCAGCTGGCTCTGGGGCACGACGGTGCCGGTGAGCGTGTAGCCCGCCCACACCGCGAGCACGGGCGAGGCGTGCAGTTCCTCGGCGAGCTCGAGGTACTCGAGCAACCCCATCCCGTCCTGGGACCAGTACCCCCACGCGCTGTTGAAGTGCCCGGGGCGGTCCTGCAGTGGACCGATCGTGTCCTCCCAGTTAAAGCGGGTGTCAATCGTGTCGCCCTCCAGGTAGTTACCGCCGGGGACCCGCATGTATCCGGGATGCAGCGCCGCCAGCTCCTGCATGAGGTCGACGCGCAGCCCGTTGGCGGTGTTGTCGAAGGTGGGCGGGAACAGCGAGACGATGCTCAACCACAGGTCGCTGCCGGCCGCCGAGGCTGCCGGGGTGGAGATGACGAGCCGGTTCTCCAGCGAGGACGGCGCTGCTCCGTTGGTGTGCACCGTAGTGGTGAACTGCTGCCAGGACCCGGTGACCCCGGTGACGGTGCTCGATGCCCACACGTGCCCCGAGTTGCTCTCCAGGTCCACCGTGAGCGGCCCCAGGCTCGCCGCATTGCTACGGGCGAAGAAGGACACCTTGTAGGTGGTCGAGGGCTTGACCGGGATGCCCCAGTAGCCGGCGTTGGCCACGCCCACCCGGCCGTTGGAGGTGCCGTTGCCGACATCCAGCTTCAGGCTCACCGGGTTGGCGGAGGTCAGCGGCTGGCTGGAGTCCAGCGAGATGCTCGCGTCGGTCCCGGGGGCGCCGACCTCCGACCACGCCACCGGGTTCGACGAGCTCTCCTTGAGGTCGGTGTTGCGGACGAGCTCGGCGTACAGGCCGCCGTCGGCGGAGTGGTTGATCTCCTCCAGGAACTCTCCGAACTGCGTGGAGTTGATGGCCGGGCCGCGCTGGGAGGCGTCGACCGTGAGCCGGCCGGGGCCGGCCACCTGGGAGATGGCGTTGGCGCCCAGGGCGCCGGAGTATGTGCGGACGTCGTCGACGTTGCCGGAGACGAAGTCGACCTTGCCGGCGTTGAAGAAGCCACGGCCGACCGCCAGCGGTCCCGTTGCGCCCCAGTTCGGGACGAAGGGCTGCGTCTGTTGCAGGGCGCCGTTGACATACAGCGAGATGGTCTGCTGGGCGGCGTCGTAGACCCCGGCCAGGTGGTACCACTCGTTGGGTTGGGGGACGATGTCGGGCGCGCCGGCGACGGTGCCCAGCGCCTTGGTGGAGTCATACGCGAGCCGCGTGAAGGCAAAGCGGCCGGTGTCGCCGCGCAACTGGAGGAAGAAGCCGCTGACCTGCGTGCCGTCCTGGCTGACGAACGTCTGGTAGCCGCTGGTGTTGGTGAGATACACCCACGCCGACACGGTGAAGCTCTGCGTGGTGTCGATGACCGGCCCGGCGCTCTGGGCGTACTGCTGACTCGGGGTGCTCACCGCCAGCGAGTGCGCGCCGACGATGCCCGGCCCCCACCCGGCACCGTTGGCAAGCGTCAGCGGGTTGTTGTTGCCCGAGCTGTCGGCCGCGGTTGCGCCCGAGCCCTCGTCGAAGGTCCAGTGCCCGGTGAGCGCCGGCGCGGCCGCCGCGGCGGGCGACGGCGCCACCAGCGAGGGCAAGGCGAGCGTTGCGGTGGTCGCCAGGACGATGGCGAGATAGCGCAGGATGACTCGGCCCGGGCGGGGCCGTCGCGTGCACACGGTCATCTTCGGTCTCCCTCTTTCCGCCCACCTGGCCGCGCCATGTGAGCGCTAACAAATCAGGTGAGTTCTCGATACCCATGGCGGTTTGCGCTGAAACGCACAATTGCCGCGATGGTCCGTTTAGCGACACCGCGGCCGCCGACCGCCCCGCGGCGCGACGCGGCTAGACGATCTTGCCGGGGTTCAGGTGCCGCCCCGGGTCGGTGCCGTCAAACAGCGCGCGGAGCATCTCGACGCCTGGCTGAGAGATGTCCTGGCTGAGCCACCGGGCGTGCTCGGTCCCGACCGCGTGGTGATGCGACAGCGTGGCGCCCTTGTCCACGAAGGTCTGCTGGATGGCGGATTTGACGACGTCGTACTCGACGAGCAGGTCGCCTCCGGGCGAGGGCGGGAAGGCGAAGGTGAAGTAGAGGCATGCGCCGGCGTGGTAGCTGTGCGAGAGGTGGCACATGATGTAGCCCATCACCCCGAGGTCGGCGAAGGCGCGCTCGGCGGCGGCGGTGACCGCGTCGTAGACCGGCGTGAGCAGGCTCCACGGCATGGCCGTCTCCGACACGTCACCGGCCACCCCGCGGTCCAGCAGGAAGTCGCGGATGTAGGGGGTGTCGAACTTCTTCTGGTCATACAGCGCGCCGGGGCCTGAGCCGATGCTCAGCCCGCCGTGGGCCTTGACGATCTTGCCCACGGCGCGGCGCTCCCGGGCGACGTGGGCGGCGCTGCCCTCGTAGCCGATGAACGACAGCGCCATCGCGTCGGTGTCGAAGCTCAGCCGCCGCGCCAGGAACTCGCGCAGCGCGCGCGACTGCAGCTTGTCCACGATCGTCGGCGTCTTGCGCGTGGCGAAGGAGAACTGGGTCTCACGGGCGTCGGAGACCCGCGTGACCGACACGCTGCACTCGCTCTCGGCGATCGCGCGCATCGCGGCCAGCCCGGCGGCGAAGGTGGGGAACAGGTAGCCGAGGATGACCCGCTTCTCGGGCAGCCGCCGCACCTCGACGGTGGCCTCGGTGATGATGCCGAGCCGTCCCTCTGACCCCAGCACCATCTGGCGCACGCTGGGCCCCGTCGAGGTCGCCGGGACCGGACGCGTGACGAGCGTCCCCGACGGCGTCACGACGCGCAGTCCCTTGGTCAGGTCGGCGATATCGCCGTATCGGTCGGACTGCATCCCCGAGGAGCGGGTGGCGATCCAGCCCCCCAGCGTGGAATGGGTGAACGAATCGGGGAAGTGGCCGAGGGTGTAGCCGCGGGCCGCCAGCTGCGCCTCCAGGTCAGGCCCCGAGACGCCGGCCTGGACGCGCGCCAGCCGGGAGGGCGCGTCGATCTCCAACACCCGGTCCAGGCGAGCCACGTCAACCGAGACGATCGGCCGCGGCTCGTCGCCGGGCGCCTCGAGCGAGCCCGAGATCGAGGAGCCGCCGCCGAAGGGGATGAGCACCGCGTCGTGTTCGAGCGCCGCCCGCATGACGGCGCCGACCTGATGCTCGGAGGCGGGCCGCACCACCACGTCGGGCACCCGGGTCAGCGCCCCGCGGCGCTGGAGGATGAGGTCGCGCAACGATTTCCCGCGCGTGTGGACCACGCGGTCCATGCGCTGCACCGACACCGCGTCGGGGCCCACCGCCTCCTCGAGCGCCTTGCGCAGGCTGTCGGGCAGGTCGGGGTCGGGCACGGGCAGGTCCTCGAAGCGCACCGGAGCGGACGTGGGCGCCCCCACTCGGATGCCGAGGACGCGCTCGATGAAGGGCGCCAGTTCGGGCTTGTCCTCGTGCGTGAACTCGAGGCCCTCGTCTCCCCAGCCCCACCATTTCATCGCGGTCATTGCGTGCTGGACCATAGGTGATGCCGTGCGCAGCGGTGTCCGGGCGTGACTTTCTCTGATGGCAGTGATCCGGCGGCCTGCGGGCGCCGTACGGGCGGGTGAGAGAGAGAGCTGAGGGCCTGGCCCGGGCCGCGACACCGCGGCGCTGTGGGAGGCGAACGGGGCGATGGACCGGTCGCTCGGCGCACAACCCAATAGGAGGACTCCATGAGTGACCTCACCAGGCGCGCGTTCGTCAAGAACTCCGCGGCGGCGACGGCCGGCATCACGGTGATCGGTGCCCTGCTCACCGACCAAGCCGACGCCCACGCGGGCGAGACGGGCTCCCGGGCGGTCGTGGCCTACGTGCGCGACCCCCGCAAGGGAGACATCTCGGTACTGATGGGCGACCGCGAGGTGCACGTCCACGATCGCAAGCTCGCCGCTGCGATCGCCCGCGCCGCCCTCTGAGCCGCCCAACGCGGCGCGCAGCAACCCTTTTCACAGACACCAAATGGAGGTAGAGCATGTCGTCTCATCGTGAGGCGCCGGCGATCAGCAAGGACCCGGTCGCCGACAACACCGACACCTACGCATTCGTCAGCCCGGACGACCCGGGCACCGTCACGATCATCTCCAACTACCTGCCGCTCGAGGCACCGTTCGGGGGACCGAACTTCTTCGAGTTCGGCGACGACGTCCTGTACGAGATCCACATCGACAACGACGCCGACGGCCAGCCGGACATCACCTACCAGTTCGAGTTCACCACCCAGGTTCGCAACCCGGACACGTTCCTCTACAACACCGGCCCGATCACCGCGATCGACAGTCCCAACTGGAACCGTCGCCAGTTCTACTCGGTGACGCGCGTGGACCGGTATCGCAGCCGCGTGCTGGCTTCGGGCCTGGCCTGTCCGCCGTGCAACATCGGCCCGTCCTCGACGCCGAACTACGCGGCGGTGGCCTCGCAGGGGATCCACGGCATCTCCGGCGGCGGCACCGTGTTCGCCGGGCAGCGGCTGGAGGGTTTCTACGTCGACCTCGGCGCCATCTTCGACCTCGGCGATCTACGCCCGTTGCAGAACCTGCACCTGGCCTCGATGGTTCCGCCCACTCCCGGCGTCAACGCGACCAACGACTTCGGGGTGCACGCGATCGCGCTGAAGATCCCGATCTCGCAGCTCACTAAGGATGGCTCGACGCCGACCAACCCGATGTCGCAGAAGGCCGTCATCGGCGTGTGGGCGGCGGCCAGGCGACGGCGTGCCGTGGTCCGCGAGGCCGGGTTCACGTTCGAGGCGGGACCGTGGGTCCAGGTGTCGCGTCTGGGCAACCCACTGTTCAACGAGGTCATCGTCCCGATGGGCGACAAGGACCGCTGGAACGCGCTGCCGGCCTCTGAGGACAAGCAGTTCCTCAAGTACGTCCAGCACCCCGAGTTGGCGGGGCTGCTGCCGGTGCTCTACCCGGGCGCGTTCCCCAACCTGGCCGGGCTCAAGGCGGCACGCGCGGATCTGGTGGCCATCCTGCTGACGGGGCTTCCCGCCGGCATCGTCCCGGGCTTCCAGAACTTCACGGGCAGCACGCTCGCCGATCAGCTGCGGCTCAACGTGGCCATCCCGCCGACGCCGAGCGCCAAGGTCAACGCCCTCGGGCTGGTGGCCGGGGACGCGGCCGGCTTCCCCAACGGGCGGCGCGTGTTCGACGACGTCGTCACCATCGAGCTGCGCGCGATCGCCGGGCTCACCTACCCGCTGGTCAACCCTGGCTTCACGCCCGATGCCGCGGTGAACGCCATCACCGACGGGCTCACGGCCTCCAGTACCACGTACCTGTCGCAATTCCCGTATCTGGGGACGCCGGTGAGCGGCTTTCAGACCAAGCCGCTCGCGGCGTGAGGGGCGTGACGCCAATGACGGCCGCCACCAACGGGAATCGCCACGAGCACCCCACCGAGGACCTCGCGTCTCGGCATGCATCCAGCGCCAGCGTGGCGCTGGACATCGGTGAGGGCCGCGGGGCCCTCGTCATCTATCCGAGCGAGAGCTACCGCGGCACGGAGATCGAGATCAGCCGCGCCGACGGCGACGGCCGCCGCGTGCACACCGGCGTGCACGAGCGCTCCACCGAGGCCGGGTCGAAGCTCACCGCGATCTTCGGCAGCCTGGACACGGGCGAATACGTCGTGTGGGCCGACGAGACGACGGCACGCACGACGGTGACGGTGTCCGATGGTGCGGTCACGGAGCTGTTCCTCATCTGAGCACACGCGTCGCCGGGCGCTCGCCAAGCGGCGGGCGCCCGGCCTGACGGTCAAGCCGCTTACCATTTCGGGCACGGTGACCCAGCGCACTCCGGAGCTCTACTTCGACCTTGGCTCCCCGTATGCGTATCTCGCGCTGGAGCGCGCCGAAGCGGTGTTCGGCGGGCCGGTGACGCTCGTCCCGGTGCTGGTCGGCGCCATCTTCGGGTGGCGCGGCCACGGCTCGTGGGCGCTCACTCCCGAGCGCGCCGCCGGGATGGCTGAGATCGAGCGGCGCGGCCGCGAGTACGGCCTGCCGCCGATGGACTGGCCCCCAGGCTGGCCTGCCAACGCGCTGAGCGCGATGCGGTGCGCGACCTGGGCGGCTCGCGAGCGCCGCGTGGCGCAGTTCGCCCACGTGGTGGGGCGACGTCAGTGGACCGCGGCGGCCGACATCGCCGATCTCGAGGTGCTCACCGCCTGCGCTCGCGAGGCCGGGATCGACGGGGACGCGATGCTCGAGGCGATCCGGACACCCGAGCTCAAGGAGCAGCTGCGTGCCACCAGCGAGCGCGCGTTCGAAGACGGGGTCCGGGGCGTGCCCACGGTGCGCGTCGGCGAGCGCGTGTTCTTCGGCGACGATCGCCTGGAGCAGGCGGCCGCCGCTGTGTAGGGCGGTCGCGACGGGTGCCAAGGGGGTGGTCGTGGGCGCTTCGGCCCTGTAGCGTCCGAGTCGTGGTGGACCGGGCCACCAGAAGGCGATTTCGTGACGGCGACGCCGAGGCGGTGCGCGCGATCTACCGCGAGTACGGCCGGTTGGTGTTTGCGGTGGCCCTGCGGGCGCTGGGTGATCGCGGGTTGGCCGAGGAGGTGACCCAGCAGTGCTTCGTCAAGGCGTGGCGGGCGGCGGCTCAGGTCGACGAGGACCGCGAGCTGGGCCCGTGGCTGGTGGCCATCGCCCGCCGCACCGCGATCGATGTCTACCGCCGCGAGTCGTTGCGCGCCGGGGCGCCCCTGGAGGCCGTGCCCGCAGACGACCCAGCGATGGTCACCGCGCCGGCCTCGGCGGACACGCTGTATGAGACCTGGGAGGTGCGCCAGGCCGTCGGCGAGCTGCCCGATGACGAGCGCGAGGTGGTGCGCCTGCAGCACTTCGAGGGCATGACCCACGGCCAGATCGCCGATCGGCTTGGTGTGGCGGTGGGCACGGTCAAGTCACGGTCGTTCCGCGCCCACCGGAGACTCGCCGCCGCGCTCGGTCATCTCAGGGAGGTCAGCGCGTGAATCCGACCGCCCCGGCCCCGGCCCCCGGTGCCGCGCAGCCGAACCGAATCGTGTTCTCTTCCGTATTCAGGAAGGATAAGGAGCTGCCGTGACTCCAGGCGACGACGAGAGGATCGCGTACCTCGCCGGCGAGGATGGCGCGTCGCTGCCCGCCGACGAGGTGGCGGCGCTCGACGCGCTGCGCGCCGAGCTGGGCGCCGCCGCGACCTGGGATGAGCCGCCGTCCGCGCTCGAGGACCAGGTGGTCGCGGCCGTGTCGCGGGCGGCCGCGGAGCAGCGCGGACGCGGCCCGGCTCCCGCTCCGCCGGCATCGCCGCCGCTGTGGAGCCGCCTGCGCGCGCGACTTCCGCGCCGGCCCGCGCTGGCGCTGTCGCTGCCGGTGGCGGCTCTGGCCGCCGCCGCGGTGGTGGTGGTGCTGATCACCAGCTCCAGCGCCTCCAACCCGCCGCTTCAATTCGCGATGGTCGTCCAGGGGACGGCACTGGCGCCGCGCGCGCACGGCTCAGCGACGCTGACCAAGACGCTCTCGGGCTGGCGGATCCAGCTCTCGGCCACGGGCCTGCCACGCCGCGAGGGCAGCGAGTTCTACGAGGCGTGGCTGAAGAACGCCGCCGGGGTGCTCGTCCCCATAGGGACGTTCAACGACGCGCGGAAGGTCACGTTGTGGTCAGGGGTGCCGGTGACCAAGTTCCGCAGCCTCACCGTCACTCAGCAAGAGGCCAACGGCAATCCGGAGTCAACGGGGCGGAAGGTGCTTATAGGGACGATTCGCTGATCTCACGGACGCGCCGCGAACCATTCGTGGCGTTGGTCCGTAAAGGGGTTCGAGCACCCGCTCGACCACATCAACGGAGGGACCACATGGGGATCCACAGACGTAGGCTGGGGCGATCACGCATCGCTCTCGCGGGGACCGTCGCGGTGCTGGCCAGCGCCGGCTCGGCGATGGCGCTGCAGGGACTGCCACCCGGCGGGCAGGTGAACGACGACGCGGCGGCGGGCATCAACCCGGCGCTCAGCGTGAACGGGGAGGATCCGACCAACGCCGATGTCGTGGGCGGCGCGCTGACCGCGGGCAAGGTCGCTGTGCCGTGGTCGATCTTCCGCCAGACGGAGGCCAGTCCCGCCAAGGACCAGATCTTCTCGCGCTCCTTCGCGGGCGGCGCGTGGACGACGCGCGGCAACGGCACTGTGAACGGGAGCTCGAGCGCGGCGCCGACGTTTAGCGGCTCGCTGAACTTCGACCAGGCCCAGGACGGCGAGGCACCGGCGATCGACTTCGCCGGCGCGGGGCGGACCGTGCCGTGGGCCACGTGGTACGAGGACACAACGGCGTTCGGCGGCAAGGAGCAGATCTTCGCCAGCCGTTTTGACAACACCGGCGACGCGAACCAGGGAAAGTGGATCTTCTCCGGTCAGGGCCGTGGTCTGGGCACCGGCACCGTGCCCGTGCCGTCGCTGAACATCAACACCGGTCAGAACGCCGAGAACCCCTCGGTGGCCGGCGGCAGCGCTGTGGATCCGACCAAGCCCGGCCCATGGGTTACCTGGCAGGAGACCACGACCGCCGCGTCCGGCACGGATCAGATCTTCGTGTCGCGTCCCGAGGGTCCCGGCATGGCCAACTGCGACGCCGTGACGCCCACGGGCATTGCCGACGGCACGGGCCACGTGCCCGCTGTCGGCGGCTTCTGCTTCCAGCAGACAGGTATCCCGCGCGTCGGCACGCCAACGCTGGACCCAAGCCTGAACATCGACCCGGCGCGCGACGGCATCGAGCCCGACATCGCGTTCACTGGCGCCCAGGACGCCGTGCCGTGGGTGGTCTGGTATGAGACCGGCACGCCTGGGACGTCGCTGCAGGGCCCCAACGGCATGGTGTTCGCCGCCAAGGGCGTCAGCGACGGCGTCGGCGCAAACGGTGGGTTCCACTGGGTGGCGGTCGGCAACGGCGGCCAGGGCAACCTCGACGGGTCGATCAACGGCGCCGGCACGTGCGCCCACTCGCTCGCGGAGGAGCAGGCGTGCTCGCTGAACATCAGCCCGACCGCTGACGCCGAGGACCCGCGGGTGGCCAGCGGCACGATGAACTCGGCCAATCCGACCGTTCCGTGGGTGGCCTGGGACGAGAACACTGGCACCCATCACCAGGTGTTCGTCAGCCGTCTGGTCGGCGCCGGCGCGGCGGCGCGGTTCGTGCCTGTCAACAACGGCCAGCCGCTGTCCGCGGCGGGCGTCGACGCCACCCGGCCCGACATCACGTTCTCAGGCAACACGCCGTATGTGACATGGCGCACCGATTCCGGTGGCACCTCGACCACCACCGTCGGGCATTTCGTCAACGCGGCGAATCCGACGTTCGTCGTCGACAAGAGTGGGATTCCGATCACCCCGACCGGCACAGGCCCCGGCCAGGCCGACGTGCGTGAGCCGATCTCATCCGGCTGCACCGCCAACCCGTTCAACGCGGATGGCGCGACGTGCCAGGGCGGAGCGATCGGGACACCGTTCTTCCTGTTCACCAACGGGACGAGCCCGCTCAGCCTGTTCTCTGACGCCTACCAGTCAGACGCACCAGTGACCGGCGTGCCGAGTGGGGTGGGCCAGAGCACGGCGACCGTGTCAGGCAGCGTCAACCCGCAGGGAGCGCGCACGAGCGTGGCCTTCCAGTTCGGGACCACCACCGCCTACGGGCAGTCGACCGCGGCCCAGACGACGGGGCCGGACAACGCGGCCGACGCGTTCAGCGCGGCGCTGAGCGGCCTGCCGGCCGGCACCACCATCCACTACCGGGCGGTGGCCACCAGCGACTTCGGCACCCAGGTCGGCGCCGACCAGACGCTCAAGACAACGTCGCCCCCGGTGGTGCCGGGCAAGGCGTCGGTGGGTCGCGCCCGGGTGTCGGGGACCACAGCATCGGTTCCGATCACCTGCACGGGCGACACCAGCTGCACCGTGTCGCTCAAGCTCACGGTGGTCGAGACGCTGCGTGGGCACCGCCTGGTCGCGGTCAGCGCCCGCAAGGCCAAGCTGACCCACAAAACCGTGGTGCTGGGCACCGCGAAGGCGACAATCAAGGCAGGGCACAAGCAGACCGTGCGGATCGGCCTCAACCGAACCGGGCGCAAGCTGCTGGCGGCTCGCCACCGGGTCACGGCCAAGCTGACCGTCACCCAACGCATCGGCGGTAAGAACCGAACCATCCGGACGCAGAAGGTGACGTTCAAGGCGCCGCACAAGCACAAGAAGCACTAGAGGGAGACCCACTGAGCCCAGTGGGGGCGCTACGCGGCCGGCGGCGTGGGGGCAGCCGGCCGCACCAGCGCCCCCGTCGGCTCGTGGCCGTCAAGGACGGCGGCCACGGCCTCGGCGGCCATTCGGTAGGGCGCGCCGCTGGACTGCGGTGAGTACCACGCCGAGTGCGGGTTGATGATCGTGCGCGGCCAGTCCAGCGCCGGCTCGTCGGGCGCCGGGGGCTCCTGCGGGAGCACGTCGAGCGCGCAGCCGCCAAGCCGTCCGGCGCGCAGCGCCTCGCCGAGGGCGCCGTGGTCAACCAGCGCCGAGCGGGCGCAGTTGACGAGGTAGGCGTCAGGGCGCATCAGCGCCAGGCGCTCGGCGCTGATCAGCTCGTGCGTCTCCGGCGTGAGCAGGGCATGAAGCGTCACCACGTCGGCGGCGGCGAGCAGCTCGTCCAGCCCCACCAGCTCGGCGGGAGCGGCCGTCGCGGCCTCGACGACCGGATCGGCAGCCAGCACCCGCATCCCCAGGGCATGCGCTCGCCAGGCAACGGCGCGGCCGATCCGCCCCAGGCCGATGATGCCCAGCACCGAGCCGGCGATCCGCCGGCCGGGCGCGTCGAGATGGTCGTAGCGCCCGGCGTGGACCGAGCGGTCGAGCAGGGTCACGCCGCGCAGCAGGTCCACGGCGAACGCGATCGCGGTCTCCGCCACCTCGTCGTCGCAGTAGCCGGGGCAGTGCGTGGCCCAGGCCCCCGCCGCGGCGATGGCCGGCAGGTCGAGGTGGTCATAGCCGGTGGCGGTGGCCGCGACGATCCGTACCGACGGCAGGGCGGCCAGCGCAGGAGCGCCGACGGGGACCTCGGTGCCGACGAGGACGCCCACGATGTCGTCGCCCGCGGGCAGGATGTCGGCGCGCTGAACCTCGACGTCCAGATGCGCCGCGAGCGCAGCGCGCGCGGCCGCGACGTCGCCGACCTCGTCGATCAGGACGACGCGCGACATGGAGGCTCTCAGGACGCCGGCATGTGGAAGGTGAACATGCGATCCGCGTCGATCCGCGCGTACGCCGGCGAGACGGCGTCCAGGAACTCCTGCTCCCAGCCGTCCCCGTAGATGGGTATGTACACGTCGAGGACCGCCTGGCGAAATGCGGCGTGCTCGGGTGCCTCGATGTCAATCGGCACGGCGCGCCCGTGCACGGTGACGGCCAACTCCTCGCCGGGCAGGTACACCGCGGAGACCTGAGGGCGCGCGCGGATGTGGCGAAAGCGCACCGAGTTGTCGGCCGAGCCGAAATGAAAGGCGCCGCGGAAGAAGATCCCGTCCACGGGACCGACGATCGGCCGGCAGTCCCGCGTGACCGTGGCCAGGGAGAGCAGGCACATGCCGGTCAGCCGCTCTGAGACCTGCGCGGCGGTCAGTCGCCGCTCCGGCTCATGGATCGAGAGCAGGTGCGGACCCGCACCGGCGTAGCTTGCGTCGATGAGGCGCTGCAGCGCGGTCAGGTCGTCCGGCGTCTCGTGCACGCCGCCAGCAAATCACACCTCGGGCGTGCGCGTGTGTGCGCCGATGGTGGCCACGACGAGGCTGAGCACGGCGGCGATGGCGAGCGCGACGTGGAGGCCGCCCACGATGTGGCCGCCGGCGATCAGCGACCCGAAGAGGGCCACCCCGATCACGCTGCCCGCCTGGCGCGCCGTGTTCAGCGTCCCCGCGGCGATGCCCGAGCGCGAGCGGTCCACGCTGCCCAGCAGCGAGGCGGTCATCAGCGGGACGATCAGCCCCAGCCCGAAGCCGATGGCGACCAGTTGCGCGACGAGGGCGGGGAAGGCGGTGTGGGCCCCGATGCCCTCCAGCGTCACCGTGCCGCCGGCCATGAGCAGCGCGCCCCCAGCGATCACCGCGCGGGTGCCGACCCGCTGTGCCAGGTTTCCGGCCACGGCGTTGGAGGCCATGATGGCCGCGGTCATGGGGGCGAAGGCCAGCCCGGCCTGCAGCGCCGAGAAGTGCTGGGCGCGCTGGAAGAAGAGGCTGAGGACGAAGATCAGGCCGTAGAAGGCCACGTTGATCAGCAGCCCGATCGCCGTGTTGGCGCCGAACGCCTCACAGTGAAAGAGCCGCAGCGGCAGCATCGGCCGGGCGCGGCGCCCCTCGACGGCGAGGAAGGCCACCCCCGCCCCCGCCGCCGTGGCGTAGCCGGCCAGGACCGAGGTCGAGCCAAAGCCCGCCGAGCCGCCCCGGATCGTCGCCGCCGCGAGCAGGGTCAGGCATAGGATGGCGGTGAGCTGGCCCCACAGGTCCACGCCGCGATCGGGCGAGCGGCTCGTCTCGTCGGCGTAGCGGGCGGTGAGCAGGATCCCCGTCAGCCCGATGGGGGCATTGATGAAGAAGATGGCGCGCCAGCCCAGGGTGGCGGTGAGGACTCCGCCGACGAGCGGCCCCGCCGACAGCGCGGCGCTGGCTCCGACGGCCCACCGGCCGATGGCCCGGCTGCGCTCGGCGGGCTCCGGGAAGGTGTGGCTGAGCACGGTCAGCGAGCACGGCACGAGCAGCGCGGCGCCGGCGCCCTGAAGGGCGCGCGCGCCGATGAGGATGCCCAGCGACGGGGCGAGCCCGCAGATCGCCGAGGCCGCGGTGAAGACGGAGAACCCGGCGATGAACACGCGCTTGGCCCCGATCCGGTCCCCGAGCGCCCCGGCGCTGAGGATGAGCGCCGCGAAGGCGACCGTGTAGGCGTTGACCACCCACTGCAGCGCGCCGACGTCGCCACCCAGGGCGGCGCCGATCGGCCTGATGGCGACGTTGACGACACTGACGTCGAGCTGCACAACGCCGAATCCGAGGCTGGTGGCCGCGAGGGTGAGCCCGCGGCGGCGGCTGTTCGTGGAGGGCATGGACATGACCGTAGGAGGCAAAATCTTCAACCCCAGTTGAAACGTTGCGGCGGTACGATCTGTGAGATGCTCGCCGACGGCGACCTCTCGAGAGTTGCGGAGCTCATGACCGCACACCGCGCCACCATGCTGCTGGCGCTGCTCGGCGGCCGTCCGCTGACGGCGGGCGAATTGGCCGAGCGCGCGGGTATCTCGCCCTCACTGGCGAGCTCCCATCTCTCCAAGCTGCTGGACGGTGGACTGGTGGCGGTCGAGCAGCAGGGCCGCCGGCGACACTACCGGCTGGCCGACCCCCGCGTGGCTGAGGTCATCGAGGCAATGCTGACGATTGCGCCCGACCGAGCCGCGGCCGGGCTGCGCGAGTCGCGACGCGGCGCCGCCCTACGCGGGGCGCGCACGTGCTACGACCACCTTGCCGGCGAGCTCGGCGTCGCCCTGACCGACAGCCTCGAGCACCAGCGCCTCATTGAACCCGCCGACGGGTCCTTCGGGCTGACCGACGCCGGCGAGCGGCGCCTGGAGTCGCTCGGGATCGAGGTGGACGCGCTGCGGCTGCAGCGCCGGGCCTTCACCCGGCCGTGCCTGGACTGGACCGAGCGCCGCCCGCACCTCGCCGGCTCGGTCGGCGCCGCCATCGCTGAGCACGCGACGGCGCAACGGTGGGTGGCGCACGTCCCGGATACCCGCGCCCTCCGCGTGACCCCGGAGGGACGCCGGGGCTTTCTCGAGCAGTTCGCCCTCAACCTGCGCTAGACACGCAGATGGTCAGTCGCTCGTGACTGGTCCGCAGTGCCCAGGGCGTCGAGCAGTTGGTAGAGCGCGTCGAGGGCGCCGTCGCCCAGTTCGGCGTGGACGCGTGCTTCGATGCGGCGCGCCGCCACTCGTTGGGCGGCCAGGAACTGAAGCGCCCGGGGTGTGGGCTTGACGATCTTCTCCCGCCGGTCGGTGGGGGAGGGTGAGAGCGCGACATAGCCGCGGTCGCGCAGACTGGCGACGATCTTGCTGGCGCCCTGGCGGGTGATGCCGAGCTCGCGGCCGATCTGCGAGATCGTCACCTCGCTGCCGCCGGTACACAACCGCAGCACCCGGCCGTCGGGGAAGCCGCGGTCGCCGAAGCCCGCGGCGGCCAGCTCGTGCTCGAGCTGACGCCGGTAGCCAACCCACGCTTGTCGCAGGCTGACGCCCAGGCCTACCGGGGGCGTGTCGCTCACTTCTTTTCGCCGACCATGAGTTCCTCGCTGCTGCGCTGTAGGGCGCAATCGGCGTAATGGTGACACCGCGGGTGGCGGCAGGGAGTCTCGGCATCACGGTGACGTGGCGGTCTGACCGCCCGATGCGTTGGCGTGGGTGATCGCCTGAGCCACCTGGGCGGGTGTGATGAGGCCGTGGGTGGCTGACGCGCAGCTGCGCCCGGCGGTCAGCAGCGCGGGGGTCTGGAAGTTGATCCCCGCCCTGCGGATCATCTCCTCCGAGAGTTCCCCGGTGGCATCCGGATCGGGGAAATTGGGGAAGCCGTGGGCGCGCAGGCACCGTGCGAAGGCGATCAGTGCCTGGGTCCTGGCCCGTTGCTGGGCCGGGTTACCCTCCGGACCGCCGTCGGGTTTGGGCAGGATGTGCTGGCAGGCCGCCTGAGCGGTCTTGAAGGCCGGCTGGCCGCTGATCGAGGGATTGATGCCGATGGCCACCGACGTGCCGTTCGCGGAGGTCTTCACCTTCGGGTCCGGGAAGTTGCTGACGCCGTGGTTGCGCATGCATGCCGAGAACTGATAGGCGGCCTGGCCGGGGCCCCCTTTCGCCTGCGCCGCGGCGCCTGACAGGGACGCCGACGACGGCGAGCTGCCGCCACAGCCCACGGTGATCGCCGCCACGGCGACGGCGGCCAGCAGCACGAGGCCGCGAGTGGATCGCGAGGAGATGCTCGGCGTCGATGTCATCTGAAAGGCATCCTTGGCAGAGAGACAATGGGTCAGTTGACGAGTTGTAGAGATGAGGGGGTGACATCACGGTCACGGCGACTGTGACCTTGCTGTTACGCGCGTTCAGACATGCTGCGGGGCAGAAACGATGAGGGTGCTGGTTGTCGAAGATCACCCACGGCTGGCGACCGCGCTCGCCGAGGGGCTGCGCCGCGAGGGCATGGCCATCGACTTGGCGTTCGACGGCGCCGAGGCGCTGTCGCACGTCGCCGTCAACCGGTACGACGTCGTGGTCCTGGACCGCGACCTGCCCGCCGTCCACGGCGATCAGGTGTGTCGTGCGCTCGTCGATCAGCGCAGCGAGACCCGTGTCCTGATGCTGACCGCGGCCAGTACGATCCGTGACAGGGTGGAGGGCCTGGAGTTGGGAGCCGACGATTACCTGCCCAAGCCGTTTGACTTCACGGAGCTCGTGGCGCGGATCCGGGCGCTGGGGCGGCGCGCCGTGGCGCCCGTGCCTCCGACCCTGGAACGCGCAGGCGTCACCCTCGACCCGTCCCGGCACTCGGCGTGCCGTCACGGCCAGCCGTTGGATCTCAGCCCCAAGGAGTTCGCCCTGCTCGAGTGTCTGCTCGCGGCCGACGGACGGGTGGTCTCCACCGAGGAACTGCTCGAGCGCGTGTGGGACGAGACGACCAACCCGTTCACCAGCACGGTCAAGACGACGATGAGCCGCCTGCGGGCCAAGCTGGGAGAACCCTCCGTGATCCACACCGTGCGCGAGGGCGGGTACCGCATCTGATGGGCCGCGTGCTACGTGCCCTGTCGCCGCGATCGTGGCTGCGCCTGCCGCGCCGCACCGCGCGGCTGCGTCTCACCCTGCTGTTCACAGGCATGTTCCTGGGGCTGGGTACGGCGCTGATCGTCGCCATCTACGTGTTGTCCTACAACGGCGACGTCGTGCAAACCCAGGTCCGCGCGGTCGCCGTGAAGCCGGTGCCGAGCCAGGCATCGGGTGGGTCTGTGTCGCCGCTGACGCCGGGTGGGCCTCTCATCGCGGGCGTCAAGGATCTCGACTCGCACCAGAGCGCCGCCGTGCTGGCCAAGCCACTGGCCTTCTACTGGGGGCTTCTGGTGGTCACCACGATCGCCTCGGCGTTGCTGGGCTGGTTCGCCGCTGGACGGGTGTTGCGACCGCTGGGCCAGATGGCGGATGCGGCGCGCACCATCTCTGCCGGCAACCTGGGCCGGCGGCTGGCCCTCGCCGGACCCGACGATGAGTTCAAGCGCCTGGGTGACACCCTGGACGATCTGCTTGCCCGCTTGGAGGCGTCCTTCGATGCCCAGCGCCGTTTCGTCGCCAACGCCTCGCACGAACTGCGCACGCCCCTCACCGTCGAGCGCACGGTGCTCCAGGTGGCGCTCGCCGACCCCGATGCGACCGAGGCGAGCCTGCGGGCCACCCTGGAGGAGCTCCTGGCCTACGGCCGCGAGCACGAGCGCCTGCTGGAGTCGCTGCTCACCCTGGCCTCCAGCGAGCGCGCTCTCAACCACCGCGAGCAGGTCGACCTCGCTCGCGTGGCCGGACAGGTTCTGCGCGCGCCGCGGCCCGACGTGCAGAGCCAGGGCCTGGACGTCGACACCACGCTCGAGCCGGCGACGGTGGCCGGCGACCCCGCGCTGATCGCCCGACTGACGGCCAACCTCGTCGACAACGCCGTGCGCTACAACCGCCCCGGCGGACGCGTGGAGGTGCGCACCGGGGCTGTCAACGGCCATGCCGTCGTGACGGTGACCAACACCGGTCCCGTCGTGGCACCGGAGGACACCGACCGGCTGTTTGAGCCCTTCCAGCGCCTGGGCGGCAGAGCGGCCGCGGCCGACGGCCACCACGGGCTCGGCCTCTCGATCGTGCGGGCGATCGCCGCTGCGCACGACGCGACGATCGATGTGACGCCGCAGTCCACCGGGGGCCTAGCTGTCACGGTGAGCTTCGCGGGCGCGGACGGCTCGGTCGAGGGCCACGCTCCGTCGGTTTGACCCCTCCCGCGGCCGGTGATATAGCTAGCCCGGACGGGGACCATCACCCGGCACGGGAACGGAGGGATCAGGGGACATGGGTGTGCCAAGCGCGGCGGTGGCGCCGCAGGCAAGTGCGGCCACGGCGCCGCTCGTACGCAGGAACATCTGGACGCTGCCCAGTGGCGACCGGACGGTGCAGGAGTACGCGCAGGCGGTCGCGATCATGCGGGGACGGCACGCGAACGACCCGACGAGCTGGACCTACCAGGCGGCGATGCACGGCACACACGCCCGGTCGGTGCAGCCATTGTGGAACGGGTGTCAGCACGGGACGTGGTTCTTCCTGGCCTGGCACCGGATGTTCATCTACTACTTCGAGCAGATCGTCCGCGCCGCGGTCGTGCAGGCCGGCGGCTCGGCGAACTGGTCGCTGCCGTTCTGGGACTACGGCGCCGGAGGGCAGCAGGCGACGCTGCCCACGGCGTTTCGCCCCCAGACCGCCAACGGCCACCCGAACCCGTTGTTCGAATCCGCGCGGGCGTCCGGGATCAACTCCGGCCTGGCGTTGTCGCCGGCGGTGGCCTCCTCGTCGCGGGCGCTGCGCGCCGCACGCTTCACGGGCACCGCGCAGTTCGGCGGCGGGCGGACCGCGGTGGCGCAGTTCTCCAACAGCACCGGCGATGTGGAGGCCCAGCCTCACAACGTGATCCACGACGCCGTGGGCGGCAACGGCGGGCTCATGGCCGATCCGGACGCGGCCGCCGCGGACCCCATCTTCTGGGTCCACCACGCCAACATCGACCGGCTGTGGTTCAGCTGGAGCAGCCCGCAGCATCTCAACCCGACCGACCAGCGCTGGACGGCCCAGACCTTCGCGTTCTTCGACGCCCACGGCCAACGCGTCACCAAGTCGCCCGCCGACGTCGTCGACATCGTTCGGCAGCTGGGATATACGTACGAGGTGGCGCCCCCCGCGGTGGGCGGGCCTCCGCCTCCGCCGCCCGCACCGACTCCGGAGGATGTGGTGACCGGACCCGAGCCCCCCGAGGGCGAGCCCGAGCTCGTCGGCGCGTCCGAGACGGCAGTCCGCCTGGTCGGCGGTCCGGCGTCGGTGACGCTCCAGATCGACCCCCAGGCCCACGACGCCGCGCTCGCTGCGATCGGCGCCGCTGCCCCGCAGCGCATCCTGCTCGGCGTGGAGGACATCGAAGCCGAGCGCAACCCGGGGACGGTGTACGGGATCTACCTCAACCTGCCCGCTGACGCCTCGGCCGAGGTGGCTGAGGCCCATCACGCCGGCAACGTCTCGTTCTTCGGGATCGAGCGCGCGCGCAACCCGCGCGGCGACGAGGCCGCTCACAGCCTGCGCGTGGTGCAGGACATCACCGAGCTGACGGCGACGCTGGCCGCCCAGGGCGACTGGGACGGCCGGCACGTGGAGGTCACGTTCCGCCCGCTCGGGCTGATCCCGCCCGACCGGCCCGAGCTCGCCCACGCGCTGCCCGATGACGTGTCGAATGCCGACCCGCCCGTCACGATCGGCCGCGTCGCGATCTTCTACGAGTGATGCTCCAGATCCGCGCAGCCGCCGGATGTCTGTGGTGGCGGCCAGCGGCGTGCCCGCGGGAGCGGGCGGTCATGGCGGGGCTGGTGGCGGTGATCGCCGGTGCGTGGGTCGCCCTGATCGCGATGGCGGTGGCCGGAGCGTCCGGAGGCGCGAGAGGCGGGTCCGGGATGGACGCGATGCCGGGGATGGCCGGGATGAGTGGAACGGCCGGCATGCCCGGGATGCCGGGGATGGCCGGGATGGCCGGGATGTCCTCCGGGGGCGCGGGGATGGCCGGGATGTCCTCCGGGAGCGCGGGCGCGCCGCCCGCCCACCACGCTCTTCTGCTCGGCGGCGTGACCGTTGCGAGTATCGGCATATGGGCGCTGATGATCGTGGCGATGATGCTGCCGACGGCGCTCCCGGCGGTCCGCCACGTCGCCGCGAACAGCCTGCGCCGTCGCCGCCCGCGTGCGATGGCCACGTTCGTGGCGATCTACGCCCTCGTGTGGGTGGCGTTCGGCCTCCTGATCCTGGCACTCGCGCCGGCGTGGTCAGGCCTTGATCGTGCCGCGGTGGCCGCCGGCGCGCTCGCGCTCGCCACCGCCTGGCAGCTCTCGGCGGCCAAGTGCCGCGCCCTACGTGACTGTCATCGGCCGTCGCGGCTGCCGCCGACGGGCCGCCGCGCCACCGCCGGCGTGGTGCGCTTCGGGATGCGCAACGGCACCGCCTGCGCGCGCTCGTGCTGGGCGATGATGCTGGCGATGTCGGTGGCGGTTACCGCCACCACGTTCTGGATGCTCGCCATCACGGGGCTCGTCCTGGTGGAGAAGCTCGCGCCCCGGCCACGCCAGGCGACGCGCGCCGGTGCCCTGGTGCTGGCCGTGGGAGCGCTGGCGGTCGCCGCTGCCGCGCTCATTTCCTAACCCACGATGAAGGGGGACCGTCATGACCACTCCCGCCACGATTCAGGAAGGCGCGACTGGTGCCACCGTGAGGTGGCTGCAGTACCTGCTTGTCCGCCGGACGTTGAGCTTCAC
>DASXDW010000008.1:0-3063 GCA_036490435.1 Solirubrobacteraceae bacterium | reverse complement strand
CCGCAGCACGAAGACGGCCCGCTCGAGCGGGCTGAGCCGCTCCAGCAGCAGCAGGGCCGCCATTGATACCGAGTCGGCCAGCTCCGCCGACCGCTCCGGGTCCTGGTAGGGGTCGGTCAGCAGCGGCTCAGGGAACCACGGCCCGGCGTACTCCTCCCGCCGGACACGCGCCGAGCGCAGTACATCGATCGAGATCCGGGTCACCACGGCCGAGAGGAATGCCTTGGTCGACGTGGGCTCGGTCGGGGAGGTCTCGTAGCGCAGCCAGGTCTCCTGGACCGCGTCCTCGGCCTCGGTCACGCTGCCGAGGATCCGGTAAGCGATCGCGGACAGCAGCGGCCGCAGCTGCTCGAACTCCTCGGTCCGGGTCATGCCAGCTCTTCCTTGAAGCCCTGGCGCCACGAGGGGTGGCGCAGCTCCCAGCCGAGGTCTCGCTTGGCCTTGACGTTGGAGAAGCCGCGTGCCTCGATCATCATCATCACTGCCATTTCCCCCGCCAGCAGCCGGGCCAGCCACTTGGGGACCCGCATCGGCCGCTTGGCCCCCGCGCATGCGGCCAGATAAGGCAGCCACTCGCTGGCCGGGGCAGGCTCGTCGTCCACGATATTGAACACGCCGGTCGCCTTTTGCTCCATGGCCAGAATGGTGGCGCTCGCCGCGTCGTCGAGATGTACCCACGACATGTAGCCGGTGCCGCCCCCGACAAGCGGGAACTGCCGCTTGCGCACGAGCTCGACCTGGTCGTCGATGGCGCCCGGCCCGTAGAAGCTGCCGTATCGCAGGGCCACGCCATCCGCCTTCATGACGAGGTCCTCGAGGTAGCGGAGCGCCTCCGGCCCCTTGCGTGCGCTCGCCGGGCCTGGATCCATCGGATCCTCCTCGGTCTTCACCCATCCGCCCTCGCGGATGCCGCCGAAGGCGCCAAAGCTCTGCGCGACGACGTGGGATACGCCGGTCGCCTCAGCGGCCGCCAGCAGATGGCCGGTCCCCTCGGTGCGCAGCCGGTTAGTGGCGGCGAAAAACCGGTCTGGGTGCTTCAGATCGGGCTTTCCGTTGTGCGCCGGGGAGAGCCCGGTCATCTGGTGCACGATCGCCTCCGGCCGGGCCTTGGCCACCGCCTCACCGACCGACACCGCATCCAGCCCATCCATCACGACACCTTCCGCGCCCAGCTGCTCCAGCAAGCCCAGCTTGGCCGGAGTCGTCGTCGTCGCCGTCACCTGGTGACCCCGGGCCACGAGCTGCGGCACTAGCCGCCGCCCCAAGACTCCAGCCCCGCCCGCCACGAACACCTTCACGATCATCACCTTCCCGATTCCAGAGCCTGTCTCTGCGAACTGAGACGAGACAGCCCCGGCCGTCCGTGACATGGGAGGGACGGCGGTTGGGAGGAGATCGTTGGCATGATCGCGCGAACTGGGTCTGCGCCGCGGGTGCGTCAGGCAGCTACCCGTCAGATTCGTCCATGTCACAGCGTGCCGGGCTGTCTCGTCTCCGACGTGTACCCATCAACAACGGCAGGAATGCGCTATGAATGCTCGCTTGAACCTCTCCGGCAGCCCACTCGCAGCCAAGTCCATGAAGTACATGGCCTCGGCAAGCAAGGTGGTCATCGAGGACTCGACGCTGCCGAAATCGACCGAAAACATGGTGATGCTCCGCGCCAGTCAGATCAACGGCTGCGGCTTCTGCACCGACATCCACACCAAAGACGCCGCGCATGCCGGAGAGACCCCGGTGCGCATCAACCTAGTCGCGGCCTGGCGGGAGTCCAAGATCTTCACCGACGCCGAGCGCGCCGCTCTGGAGCTGACCGAGCAGGGCACCCGGATGGCTGATGCGGCCGGTGGTGTCACCGACGAGGCCTGGACTAATGCCGCCAAGCACTACGACGAGGAGCAGCTCGCCGCCCTGGTGTGTCTCATCGCCCTCATCAACGCCACCAACCGGCTGGGCGTCATCACCCAGCTGCGCGGCGGCGACTACCAGCCCGGCCAGCCCGGCCAGCCGGGTTAGCCAGGAGTAGCTGGCCGGTGTCATCTTCATCGAGGGCGGCGCGATCAAGACCGCATGAGATGGCCCAGCACCTCGTCTGGCTCAGTATCGAACGGGGTCTGTCCGCAGCCGTGCAGGACGATGTCGAAGCTGAATCGAGCGGCCCAAGTGATCGGTGGTCTCGCGACGCGGACGGGTGGATCTCGTCGGCGGTGGCGGTTAGCGCGCCCGCCGTTCCGCGCCGCGTATCTACGGCCGGTGGGCCGATGTTCACCTTTACGATCGAGGTGTGATCCTGCCTGTTTCCGAGCCTGGACATTGGCTCGGCCGCGTCGATCGTTGGAGCAAGGCGCACGGCTGGGCGAGCGATGCGCTGACCGGGTTTGCGCTCGTCGCCGTTCTCGGTGTGCTCTCGATCAGCGGCGCGCAGGGTATGCGCTGGTCGACGGCCTGGGCGGTCGTTTTGGTCACCTCGTTCGCCGTGCTGCAGTTGAGCGTGGTGTTCCGGCGGTTCGCGCCGGTGGTCGCCTACGCATCGGCGAGCCTGGCGATGCTCGTGATCGTGCTCGCGCCGGACGGGCGCGTCGTGGATCAGGTGGTCGGCGGGCCCACGCACGTGCCGGCGCTGTTTCTGCCGTCAAGTCTGGTGTTCCTGCTCGTCCTCTATAGCGTCGCGGCGCGCGTCGACGTCGCCGGCAGCCGCGTCGTCCTGGCCGTCGCGCTCGTCGGCGTGGCGATCGCGACGGGATCGACCGCGGACGCACTGCGTCAGTTCACGGCGGGCGGCTGGCTGGTCACGTTCTACGTCGGGGTCGGGCTCGTCCTTAGCGTGCTGATGGCGTGGAACCTGGGCCGGCTTGCGGCGGTGCGCCGGGCGCGGGCACTAATCGAGCGGGCCGAGTCGGCGCGGGTCGCGGTGCTGGAGGAGCGCGCCCGCATTGCGCGGGAGACGCACGACATCGTGGCGCACTCGCTCGCGGTGATTGTCCGGCAGGCCGAGGGAGGCGCGTTCGTGGCCGAGCGGGATCCGGCGCGGGCGGTTCAGACGCTGCAGACCATCGCCGAGGC
>DASXDW010000146.1:0-7033 GCA_036490435.1 Solirubrobacteraceae bacterium | reverse complement strand
CCGTCAAGGCCGGCGCAGACGCGGTCGTGCTCGATGGCATGCAGGGCGGCACCGCGGCCACCCAGGAGGTGTTCATCGAGCACGTCGGGATCCCGATCCTGGCCGCCATCCCGCAGGCGGTGGAGTCGCTGATGGAGCTCGACATGCACCGCAAGGTCCAGCTCATCGTGTCCGGCGGGATCCGCACCGGTGCCGATGTGGCCAAGGCCCTCGCACTGGGCGCCGACGCCGTCTCGATCGGCGTGGCGGCGCTCATCGCGCTGGGCGACAACGCGCCCGAGCACGACGCCCAGTACGCCGAGATCGACTCGGCGGCCGGCTACTACGACGACTGGCAGGCCGGCCGCGATCCGGCCGGTATCTCCACCCAGGAGCCCGAGCTCGCCCAGCGGCTTGACCCGGTTCTGGGCGGACGGCGGCTGGCCAACTATCTGCGGACGCTCACGCTCGAGACCCAGACGCTGGCGCGCGCGTGCGGCAAGTCCCACGTGCACAACCTCGAGCCCGAGGACCTCGTGGCGCTGACCATCGAGGCCTCGGCGATGGCCAAGGTGCCGCTGGCCGGGACCAACTGGATCCCCGGCCAGACGCCCGCGTTCTAGCCGGGCTCAGGCTTCGATCTCGCGCCCGTCTTCGCCCCACAGGGTGTGGAAGGTGCCCTCGCGGTCGACACGCTTATAGGTGTGAGCGCCGAACAGGTCGCGCAGGCCCTGGATGAGGCTGGCGGGCCCGCGGGCGCGGCGGTAGCCGTCGTAGTAGGCCAGCGAGGAGGAGAAGGCCGGGGTGGGAATGCCCAGCTCGGCCGCCCGTGCCACCACACGCCGCCATGGATCCTGGGCGTCCTCGAGCGCGGACGCGAAGAACTCGGCGAGCATGAGGTTGGCCAGGCCCGGCTCGGCGTCGTAGGCCTCGCGGATGCGATCCAGGAAGCGAGCGCGGATGATGCAGCCGCCGCGCCAGATCGTCGCCATCGACCCGAGGTCGATCTTCCAGCCCTCGGTATCCGCGGCCGCGGCCATCTGGGCGAAGCCCTGGGCGTAGGAGACGATCTTGGAGGCGTAGAGCGCGTGCTCGAGGTCGTCGGCGAGCGAGTCGTCGGCAGCCGGCCGCGGCGGGGGCCCGGCGAGGATGTCGGAGGCGTGAAGGCGCTGGTCCTTCAGCGCGCTCAGTGTCCGGGCGAACACCGCTTCGGTGATCCCGGTGAGCGGGACGCCGAGCTCCAGCGCGTCCTGCGCCGTCCAGCGGCCCGTGCCCTTCTGCTCGGCGGCGTCGAGGATGACGTCCACGAGCGGCTTGCCGGTGGCGTTGTCGGTCTTGGACAGGACGCGCGCGGCAATCTCGATCAGGAAGGACTCGAGCTCTGAGTCATTCCACGTGCGGAAGCGATCGGCGATCCGCGGGACGTCCCAGCCGACGCCGTTGCGCAGCAGGTCATAGCTCTCGGCGATGAGCTGCATGTCGGCGTACTCGATCCCGTTGTGGACCATCTTCACGTAGTGCCCGGCGCCGTCGGGGCCCACGTAGGTGCAGCACGGCGTGCCGTCGACCTGGGCCGCGATCGCCTCGAAGATCGGCTTGACCGACGCGTCGTAGGGCTCGCGGTCGCCACCGGGCATGATGCTCGGCCCGTTCAAGGCGCCCTCCTCGCCGCCGGAGACGCCCGACCCGATGAAGTGGATCCCCTGCTCGGCGAGCTTGGCGTGGCGCCGCTGGGTGTCGCGGTAGAGCGCGTTGCCGCCGTCGATCAGGACGTCGCCCTTGTCAAGGTGCGGCGCGATGTCCTCGATGACCGCGTCGGTGGCCGGGCCGGCCTGCACCATGCTCATCAGCACCCGGGGCGGGGCGAGCGCTTTCACCCATTCCTCGGTGCTCTCAAAACCCTCGATCGGGCCCTCGGAGCCGTGCTCCTCGACGAAGGTCGTCATGCGGCTCGTGGTGCGGTTGTGCACCGCCACCGGGATGTCGTGGTGTGCCACGTTGCGGGCGAGGTTGGCGCCCATCGTCGCCAGCCCGGTCAGTCCAAAGTGTCTGTCGTCGCTCATGTGGCGTGACGTTACTCTGCGCGCCCCAGCAGCCCGGCGGCGGCCGAGCCGGCCACCAGCATGACCACGCCGTAGACCCCTGGGACGACGGCGGCGCGCGTGCCGAACGCCTGCGCGGCCAGCGCCGCGGCGACGGCGAAGTCGCGCATGGCGATGGCCAGGGCGCCCGGGACGGCGACGGGGGGCGGCGCCGCGCGCCGCCACAGCTCTGCCAGCATGGCGGTGACGGCGAGGAAGGCGCAGCTTGCCAGCAGCGCGCTCCCCAGGCCGTCGTGGCCGGCGGTCCCGCTCAGCGCGGCGTAGACGAGCGCGGCCACCGTGATCGCCGCCAGCCCCTCGCGCTCGGCGTCGGTCGCCCGCAGAGCTCGCGTCAGCGGAGCGGCGCTCCGGACGGCCACGCCGACCACCAGCGGAGCGATGACCACCAGGGTGAAGCGGCCGAGGAGACGCGCGGTGCCCACGTGACCGGCATGGCCGGCGAGCACGCCGAGCGCCACCGGGCCGAGCAGGGCGGAGACCACGAGTGAACCCGCCACGGCGCCGAGCGCGACGGTGGCGTCCGCCCCGGCGATGGTGACGAGGCCGACGATCGCCACCTCCGAGCTCGCCGCTCCCACCGCCAGCAGTCCGTCGCGGACCGACGGGTCAAATGCCCGGCCGATGGCCCACGCCAGCAGGGAGAGGACGACGAGCGGCGCCACCGACAGAACGGCGATGGCGACGGCGTGCCGGCGCACATCGTCGCGCAGCTCCGCGGCGGTGAGCCCCAGAGCGGTGAGCAGAACGAGCAGCGCCAACAGCAGGTCGGAGTGGCGGGCGACCGCGGCGGACGGGGCCACGATGGCCAGGGCCGCGGCCGCCAGCGCCAGCGGGGTGAGTGCCCGCGGCGCGGCGGCGAGCGGCTTCACGCCAAGGCCACGGAACCGGTGAAGCGGGCGGCTAGGGTGGAGGTCATGGACTACCGCACACTAGGCACCACTGGAGTCAAGGTCAGCCCCCTCTGCCTCGGGGCGATGATGTTCGGCGACTGGGGCGATCCCGATCCTGACAACGGCATCCGCATCATCCACCGCGCGCTCGACGCGGGGGTCAACTTCATCGACACCGCCGACGTCTACTCCCGGGGAGGCTCCGAGGAGATCGTGGGCAAGGCCCTGGCCGGTGGCAAGCGCGACAACGTCGTCCTGGCCACCAAGGTGCACGGCAGTATGGGCGACGATCCCAACGAGTTCGGCAACTCGCGCCGCTGGATCGTGCGCGAGGTCGAGAACTCGCTGCGCCGGCTGGGCACCGACTGGATCGACCTCTACCAGATCCACCGCCCCGAAGCCGACACCAACATCGACGAGACGCTGGGCGCTCTCACCGATCTCGTTCGCGCCGGCAAGGTCCGCTACATCGGCTCCTCCACGTTCCCCGCCTCACAGATCGTCGAGGCTCAGTGGGTGGCCGAGCGCCGCGGCCGCGAGCGCTTCGTCTGCGAGCAGCCGCCGTACTCGATGCTCGTGCGCGGGGTCGAGAACGATGTCCTGCCGACCACGCAGCGCTACGGGATGGGCGTGATCCCGTGGAGCCCGCTGGCCGGTGGGTGGCTGTCGGGTCGCTACCGGCTGGGCGAGGACACGCCGCAGTCACGTCGCGCCGAGCGCATCCCCGGTCGCTATGACCTGTCGCTGCCCGAGAATCAGCGCAAGCTCGAGGTCGCCGACGCGCTGGCCCGCCTCGCCGAGGAGACCGGGATCACGCTCATCGAGATGGCGATCGCGTTCGTGATCCGCCACCCGGCGGTGACCGCGGCCATCATCGGCCCGCGGACGATGGAGCACCTCGAGTCCCAGCTCACCGCAGCCGACGTGGAGCTCTCAGACGAGGTCCTGGACAAGATCGACGCGATCGTCCCGCCGGGCGTGAACATCAATGCCGCCGACGGTGGCTGGCCCAACCCCGGGCTGGAGCCGAGCGCCCGCCGCCGCTAGGGGCGCACCCCCTCAACTGACGCGCCAGCTGTCGAGGATCGCTGCGATCTGAGCGCGGGCGGAGGCCGGGGCGGCGGGTCCGAGGTAGATCTCGGCCTGGAAGCCCCGGCCGCGCTCCCGGAAGGTGCGGCCGTCGCTGGGGGCGCAGACGTGTGCGATCACCGAGCGGCCGATGCGGAAACGCGCCGCATGCGCCGGGAAGTAGCGGAGATCGCGGTGGGCGAGCCGCTGGTACTCCCATACGAACAGAAGCGCCCCGGCGCGCGGGAAGTGCGCGACATTCGGCATTCCGCACTCGCAGGACTGGCGAGCCAGCCGGACGCGGAAGGTGGCGACCGCCATCGGGGCGGGCTGACTCACGTAGCTGATGCGGCCACGCACCATGTGCCAGCCGGCGGCCAGCACGACGCTCACCCCACGGTGGAGTGAGGTCCGCTGGTCACCGGCTCCGGCGGGCGCCGTCATCGCCGCAATGACGGCCAGGGCCAGAGCCGGGACCAGCAGGAGCCTGCGCACACTCCCTATACGGGCCGCGTCCGGCGGGCGGTCCGCTCAGCGGCGCAGGTACTCGGCGGTCTCCCCGTCGGCGGGGAAGAACGCCTCCACCGCCAGCTCGGACACGGTGACATCCACGGCTGTCCCGAACGTCGTGATGGTGCTGAAGAACGACAGCGTGGGCGCATCGGAGCCCGGCGCCGGGACCAGTTCGAGGCCGACGGTGACCGCGGCGTCCACCGGGACCGACGGGCCCGCCGGGCCCGGGTAGCCGAGCATCTCCTCGTGCAGCTCGGCCAGCAGCGGGTCGCCGGTGAGGCGAGCCGCTCGGTCCAGTCGGTCGATGAGGTCGGCGCGGTACTCGCCGAGGTTGACGATCCGCGGCGCGACCCCGTTCGGGTGCAGCGCCAGGCGGATCGTGTTCACCGGCGGCACGAGCAGGTCCGGAGCGACGCCTTCCAACAACGGCCCGAGCGCCTCGTTGGAGGCGACGAGGTTCCAGTAGCGGTCCACGGCGATCGCGGGATAGGGCTCGTGGGCGGCCAGGACACGGCTGACCGCGTCGCGGACCTCCCGCAGGGCGGGATCGTCGAAGTCCCGCGCCGAGTACCGCGGGGCGAACCCCGCGGCCAGCAGCAGCTCGTTGCGCTCGCGCAGCGGGACGTCGAGCCGCTCGGCCAGATGGAGCACCATCTCGGCGCTCGGCCGGGAGCGGCCCGTCTCGACGAAGCTGAGATGCCTCGTCGAGACCCCCGCCTCCAGCGCGAGCTCCATCTGGCTCATGCGCCGGCGCTGGCGCCAGTCGCGCAGGAGCGGCCCGACCCGCACGGTGCGATTCTCGGCGACGGTCACCATCACGAGCGTACCGGCGCCGGGATGAGCCGGGTCAGCGCGACCACGCCGGTGAGCACCACCGCCAGCGCGATCACGCTGACCTGGAAGGCACCCGCGAACCCGTGGGACACCGCGCCGTAGAACAGCACTCCGACCACGGCCACGCCGATCGCGTTGCCGACGTTCTGCATCGTCGCCAGTGCGCCCGAGGTTGCGCCCACGTGGCGGGCAGGGGACGCCGCCATGACCAGCGAGGCCAGCGGCGTGATACCCAGACCCATGCCGGCCCCCACGAGGGCCAGCCCGGGGGCCAACGCCAGCACCGAGCCGCCCACGCCGACCGCAGCCAGCGTCAACGCCAGGGTGACATGACCCACGACGAGCACGCCCGCGCCGGCGGCCAGGACACTGCGGCCGTGGCGCACGGTCAGCGCCGGGGCCCGCATCGACGTCGCGAGGTAGGAGACGGCCAGGATCGTGAACACCAGTCCGGAGTGCAGTGCGCTCATGCCCCGGCCCAGCTGCAGGTACAGCGAGAGCACGAGGAAGAACGACGCCTGCCCTGACCAGAACAGCATCTGCGCGGCGAGCCCGATGGTCACCGCCCGCGAGGCAAACAGCTCGGGCGGCATCAGCGGCGTGCCGCCACGCGCCGACAGCCGGCGCTGGTGTGACACGAAGACGCCGAGCAGGACCGGAGCGGCCGCCAGCGACAGCCACGTCCACAGCGGCCAGCCATGCGCCCGTCCGTCCACCAGGGGCAGGACGATGGCGGTGAGGGTCAGGGTGGCCAGGATGGTGCCGGTGACGTCGGGCCGGCCGGCCTCGCCCCGGGACTCCGGAATGATCCGCGGGGCCACGAACACGGCCACCAGGCCGATCGGGATGTTGATGAGAAAGACGCTGCGCCAGCCCAGCCCGGCCGGGTTGGCCTCGACGAGGATGCCGCCGATGAGCTGGCCCGACACCGCGGCAAAGCCCATGCTCATGCCGTACGCGGCCAGCGCCTTGGCCCGGTCGGCGCCGTCGTAGATGACGCCGATGATCGACAGGACGTTGGGCATCAGCAGGGCCGCGGCGGATCCCTGGACCAGCCGCGCGAGGACGAGGATCTCGGGCGAGGGGGCCACCCCGCACCCGGCGGAGGCGAGCGTGAACAGGGCCAGTCCGGCGGCGAAGATCCGGACGCGGCCCCACCGGTCACCCAGGCGGGCACCGCTGATCAGGAAGACGGCGTTGGTGAGGCCGTAGCCGGCGATCACCCACTCGATCGCGCCGCTCGACGCGTGCAGATTGGCCTGCATCGACGGCAGCGCGACGTTGACGATGAAGAAGTCCAACACGACCATGAAGGTGCCGGCGAGGATCACCGGCAGCGGCAGCCAGCGGCTGCGAGTCTGGGAGAGGTCCTCCGGGACGCGCCCGACGGCCGATATCGATTGAGTGCTCATGGCCGGCACGTTCCCAGCCGGCCGTCATGCCGTCGATTACCCGCCGGGTAACGGCGCCCGGCTGTGTCCGAGCGCCGCGAGACCGCTTGGAGAACTCTTCGCTTTCCCCTACCGAACTCTCATCCGCGGCCGCCACAGTGGTATCCGGGCAGCTCAGACAGTGCCCCCCTAAGTGATCGAACGAGTGAACGGACGATCACCCATATCCCCGCCGCAGTTGGGCCGGCCCTCCCTC
>DASXDW010000091.1:0-18500 GCA_036490435.1 Solirubrobacteraceae bacterium | reverse complement strand
TCCTGCGGCTTTGACCAGCTGGTCAACGTCGCCGCCAAGATGCACTACCGCCAGGACCTCGCGGTGCCGATCACGGTGCGCCTGCCATCCGGCGGAGGGTTCTCGGGCGGTCCGTTCCACTCCCAGAACCCCGAGGCGCTGTTCATGCACTCCCCCGGGATCAAGGTGGTGGCGCCGTCCACCGCCGAGGACGCCAAGGGGCTGCTGCACGCCGCCATCCGCGACCCGAACCCCGTGTGCTTCATGGAGCACAAGCATCTCTACCGCCGTGTCAAGGGCGAGGTGCCCGACGAGATCTACGAGACGCCGTTCACCGCACGGGTGGCCCGGCCGGGCTCGGACCTGGTGGTCATCGCCTACGGGGCGATGGTGGGGGTGGCACTCCAGGCGACGGCGGACCTCGACGGCGCGTCGGTCGAGGTGCTCGACCTGCGCTCACTGGTGCCGCTGGACGAGGAAGCGATCCTGGACTCGGTCAAGCGGTGCTCCAAGGTAGTGATCGTCGACGAGGCCAACATGACCTGCGCGGCGGGCGCCCAGGTGGCCGCACTGATCGCCGAGAAGGCCTTCGAGGATCTCGACGGCCCCGTCGTGCGGGTGGCCACGCCCGATGTCCCCATCCCGTTCTCTCCGCCGCTGGAGCAGGCGGTGCTTCCCGGCGTCGACCGCGTGAAGGAGGCGTGCCGTGACCTCCTCGAGTACTGACACGCTCATCGATGTGACGATGCCCCAGATGGGGGTGTCGGTGGCCGAGGGCACCGTGGTCGGCTGGCGGGTGGGCGTCGGCGACGCCATCGGCGCCGAGCAGCCGATCTGCGACATCTCCACCGACAAGATCGACACCGAGGTACCGGCCCCGGTCAGCGGCGTTGTGGCCGAGATCCTGGTCGACGTCGACCAGACCGTGGATGTCGGGACGGTGATGGCGCGCATCGCCGTGGAGGGCGGTGGCGCCTCCAACGGCGACGGAGCGCCCCCGGCGCAACCGGCGGCGCCTGCCCAGACGCCGGCGCCTGCCCAGACGCCGGCGGAACCGGGGCCGGCCCGGACTCAGCCACGCGGCGGCCGCTACTCCCCGGTGGTGGCGCGGATCGCCGCCGAGCACGACATCGACCTGTCGACGATCGAGGGCACGGGCCGCGGCGGGCGCGTGCGCAAGCAGGATGTGCTGGCCGTGGTCAACGGCAACGGCAATGCCGGCGGAGCGGTGCAGGACCCGCCGCTGCACATCGAGAGCCCCTACCGGCCCGATCCCCCGACCCCCGCCGCGCCCGCTCAGGCGGCCACGACGACCGCCGGCGCCGGTGGCGACGGCCTGTCGCGCATGCGCCGCCTGATCGGGGAGCGCATGAAGCAGTCGCTGGACACGGCGGCGACGTGCACGACGTGGATCGAGGTGGACATGAGCCACGTCGAGGCCGCCCGCGCCAAGCTCGGCGTCACCGCGCTGGCGTTCGTGGCCCGGGCGACCGTCGACGCGCTGCGCGAGCATCCGGCGCTCAACGCGTGGCTCAACGGCGAGGACTACGCGCGCCCCGACGACGTCAACCTCGGGATCGCGGTGTCATTGGGCGAGGACGGGCTGATCGTCCCGGTTATCCACAAGGCCCAGGAGCTCTCGGTGGAGGGCCTGGCGGCACGGATCAGGGACATCGCGCGGCGCGCCCGCGCCCGCGAGCTGTCCGCCGACGATGTGCTGGGCGGGACGTTCACCATCACCAACCCGGGCCAGTTCGGCTCGATCATGGCCACCCCGATCATCAACCAGCCGCAGGTGGGCATCCTCGACTTCGAGGCGGTGATCAAGCGGCCGGTCGTGGTCACCGACTCCGACGGCAACGACTCGATCGCGATCCGCCCGATGACGATCATGGGGCTGAGCTGGGATCACCGAGCGCTCGACGGTGCGCTGTCCGCGCAGTTCCTGGCCACGGTCAAGCGACGCCTGGAGAGCCTGCCCTCCTAGCGGCCGGACGGGCGGAGACGAACATGGACGAGCTCTGGGTCTGCCACCTGGGCACGGTCGACTACCGGGAGGCGCTGGCCCTCCAGCAGCGCGTGCGCACCGCACGCCAGGCCGACGAGGTCCCCGACGTGATGCTGGTGCTCGAGCACTGGCCGGTGTACACGCGCGGCCGGCGCTCGGGCGCCGACGAGCTACCGATGGGCGAGGACTGGTACCGCACCCAGGGGATCGACGTCGTCGACGTCGACCGCGGCGGCAAGCTCACCTACCACGGCCCCGGTCAGCTGGTCGGCTACCCCATCGTCCGCGTCGACGACGTGGTCGCCTATCTGCGCACCCTCGAGGACGCCCTGTCGGCCGCGCTGCGCCAAGAGGGCATCGCCGACGCCCGCGGCCGGCCGCAGGACGGACCCGACTACACCGGCGTGTGGATCGGCGATCGCAAGATCGCCTCGATCGGAGTCCACCTCGCACACGGCGTGACCACCCACGGGTGGGCCGTCAACGTCGAGAACGATCTGCAGCCGTTCTCCTGGGTCGTGGCCTGTGGGCTGCCCGGGGTCCAGATGACCTCATTGATCAAGGAGACCGGGCGCGGGGCGGGCCAGATGCCCTGCTTCCGCAAGCGGGCCGCCTACGAGGTGGCCCGGGGGCTCGGGCGGCGCCAGCGATTGATGTCCTTGGCGCGGCTCGAGGCGGCACTGGGGTCTGAGGTCCCGGTGGCCGAGCCTGCGTAGCGTCCGTGGTGGCGAGAATCACCTCGTTTGCAGGGGGTTGTGGGAGATAATGGTCGTCACAGGCCCAAAATCTCCCACATCCCGGCCGCGGGACACCCATCGACGCCGATGCCACGCGACCCCCGGCTCGATCGCCGCCGTTGACGTTCGCTCGCAACCCCGCCCCGATGGTGACGCCTCGCTACACCTGGGTGCGGCTCAGGCCGCGTCTCCGCCCGAGTAGCCTTAACCAAGAATGACTGAGCGCCAGCACCAGACACGATCGCGCGCCAACCCCGGCGGGATCGCCGATGTGCTCACCGTGCTGCGGACCAGCGCGGACGAGGTGCAGCCCTACCGCGGGCGCAAGCCGCCGTGGTTCAAGGTGCCCGCGCCGGGCGGCGAGCGCTACCGCCGGTTGCAGGAGATGATCGAGTCCGAGAACCTGCACACGGTGTGCCGGGAGGCGGCCTGCCCCAACATCGGCGAGTGCTGGCAGCGGGGCACCGCGACCTTCATGATCCTGGGCGACACGTGTACGCGCCGGTGCGGCTTCTGCAACGTCAAGACCGGCAAGCCGACGTGGAACGACCCGCTTGAGCCCGCGCGCGTGGCGCGCAGCGTGGCCCGGATGGGCCTGCGCCACGCGGTCATCACCTCCGTGGATCGCGACGACCTGCCCGACTATGGCGCCGGCGCGTTCGTGGGGGTCATCCGCCAGATCCGCCGCCAGTCCCCCAGGACCAAGATTGAGGTGCTGACCCCGGACTTTCGCGGCTCGGAGATGCCGCTGGCCAAGGTCATCGCCGAGCGCCCGGACGTCTTCAACCACAACGTCGAGGTGGTTCCCCGGCTGTACCCGGTGGCCCGCCGCGGCTCGACCTGGGAGCGCTCCACGCGGGTGCTGCGCACGGCCAAGGAGTACGGCGGTGACGAGGTGACGACCAAGTCCGGGCTGATGGTGGGCCTCGGCGAGTCCTTCGAGGAGATGCTCGACGCCCTGGGCCGGCTGCGCGACAACCACGTCCAGGTCCTCACCGTCGGCCAGTACCTGCGGCCCACCGAGCGCCACCTGCCGATCGTGCGCTACTGGCATCCCGACGAGTTCACGGCGCTGGAGACGGCCGCCTACGAGCTCGGCTTCGACCACGTGGCCGCCGGCCCGCTGGTGCGCTCCAGCTACCACGCCGACCAGCACGTCGTCCAGTCGGAGCCCGGGGCCGGCCCGCTGCGGGAGTCCGCAGCATGACCCCTCGGCGCCGTCGCCTCGCTCTGCTCATCCTCGCCGCGCTGGCGGTGGCGCTCGTCGTCGCCCCCGGAGCGCTGGCCGCCGCGGGAGGCGGGTCGAGCGGCTTCAGCGGCGGCGGTGGCGGAGGCGGCGGGGGTGGTGGCGGCGGCAGTGGATTCGCGCTGTTCATCCTCATCCGCCTGCTCATCGACATCGCCATTCTCGGCCACGGGCTCGGGCTGCTCTTCCTCATCGCCCTGGGGTTGCTGTGGTTGTTCGTCACCCGCGGACTGCCCAAGCTGCAGGCCTGGTGGGCCGAGCGCGCCGCCCAGCGCAGCGGCGGCCGCCGCAAGACCTCCGAGCGCGAGCGGCGCGTCGAACTGGCCGCCGCCGAAGCGGCCGACGAGGACCCCGACTTCGCCCCCGACCACGTCCGCGCCGCGGCCGCCACGCTGTTCCGCGACATCGAGAAGGCGTGGGACACCGGTGACCGCTTCGCCATGCGCGCGCTCGTCTCCCCTGACCTGCTCGTCGAGTGGGAGCGCCGCCTGGACGACTTCGACGACCGCGGCTGGCGCAACCGGGTCGAGCCGATCGGCGAGCCGTCGGTCGAGTACGTGGGCCTCAAGCGCACGGGCAACGCCGAGACCGACCACGTGGTGGTCAAGATCGACGCGCGGGTCAAGGATTACGTGGTCGACCGCTCCGGCCGCCGGCTCAAGCGCACCGGCAACGTGAGCGAGACCACCCGCATCCGTGAGTTCTGGACGCTGCAGAAGCGCAGCGGCCACTGGACGCTGACCTCGATCGAGCAGGGCGGCGAGGGCAAGCACGCGCTCGACGAGGACATCGTCGCCACCGCGTGGGGAGACGAGAAGGGGATGCGCGACGAGGCCCTCGTCCAGGGCGCCGTGGCCGATCAGGTCCCCGCGGGGACGACGGTGGCCGAGGTCGCCGACCTGCAGTACGACGGCGACGCGCACGCCGCGGCCATGGACCTCAGCCTCGCCGATGGGCGCTTTGCCCCCGACGTGCTCGAGGTCGCGGCGCGGCGCGCCGTGAGCGCGTGGGCGCAGGCGATCGACGGCGACGACGGGCTGCTGGACGCGATCGCGACACCTTCAGCCAAGCGCGAGCTCCTGTACGCCGGAGACACGAGCGGCGCGGTACGCATCGTCGTCCGGGGCCCGGTGGTCAACCGCATCCGCATCGTCAACCTCGATGCGAGCGCCGACCCGCCGACGATGACGGTGGCCGTGGACCTCACCGGCAGACGCTACGTCGAGAATCGCGACACCGCGGCCGTGATCGCCGGCAGCCGGACGCGCAAGACGAGCTTCACCGAGCGCTGGACCCTCAGCCTGAGCGGCGACGACGCGCAGCCGTGGCGGATCACCGCCGTGGGCGAGCCCGTCGGTCTCGCCTAGCGGCCTCGCCGAGCGGCTGCGATCCCCGCGAGCGCCGCCGGCGCCCGACGCGAGGGCGGCCGAGCGGTCCATAAGCTCTCCGATCGCATGTTCCCGATCAAGGACAACATCCCCACCGATCGGTTCCCGTTCGTCACGGCGGCCCTCATCCTCGTCAACGTCATCGTCTACGTGCTCGCGGTCCGCCACGGGGGCTCGCTGATCAGCGGGCCCGACACGCGCGAGATCGTCAAGTACGGGGCCACGCCGTATGCCCTGACCCATCCCGGCGTGCACTGCGGGCTGGTCACCCCCACCGAGCTGGGCTGCGGGCACCGGGTCAACGGCCTGCCCGCGTGGGAGACGGTGTTCACCGCGATGTTCATGCACGCGTCGATCCTGCACATCGGCGGCAACATGCTGTTTCTGTGGATCTTCGGCAACAACGTCGAGGACGCGATGGGGCCGATCCGCTTCATCCTCTTCTACCTGTTGGGCGGCGTCGCGGCCCTGGCGCTGCAGGTGGCGGTCAACCCCAACTCCGTAGCCCCCACGGTGGGCGCCTCCGGAGCGATCGCGGCGGTGCTGGGCGGCTACATCGTGCTCTATCCACGGGCACGCGTGTTCACCCTGTCGCTGATCATCTTCTTCTTCGGGGTGATCGAGCTCCCCGCCTGGGTGATGCTGGGGGTTTGGTTCGCCGCGCAGGCGGCGTTCGGCGCCGCCGGCCTCACCTCGCTGGGCACGTCGGGCGGGGTGGCCTACTTCGCGCATGTCGGCGGTTTCGTCTTCGGCCTGCTGAGCATCCGGTTGCTGGCCACACGCCGTAAGCCGACACCCCCGACCGCGGCGGCCTACCGATGAGGTACCTGCTGCTCGTGCTCGTCGTCTGCTTCACCGTCCTGATCGGCGTGCTGACCGCGCTGGACATGATCCATCACGGCGTCAACTGGCTCGACGTGCTGGCCATCCTCGTCGTGGTCCTGTTTGGCACCGGGATCGTCGGCGCCCTGCTGCAGCCGCCCCGTCGCTGACCGTCGCTCAGCCTGGGAGCGCGGTCTCCATGCCGTCGCGGCCCGCGGAGCTGGAGGCGGCCGGCAGCAGGACCGAGAGCAGCGACTGCAGATCGATGTCGCGCTGTGCAGGAAGCGCCACGGGAAGATCCGTGCGCACCGTGTAGGAATTGCGACGGCCGTTGCGGACGCGGTTCACGTACCCGTGGCCGATCAGCTCGGCCACGATCCGCTGCGCCGCGCGCTCGGTGATGTCGACGGTGACCGCGATGTCGCGAATGCGGACCTCCGGGTCATCGGCGATGCACAGCAACACGGCGCCGTGATTGGTGAGAAAGGAGAACGGCACCATGGGCGTCATGCTAGCGAACCATTTATCCGGTAATGCAATACGTGACTCAAATGTCGTGTGTAGTCACCCCTGCTCGCTCAGGAGAAGGCAGATCGCCGGCGGCTGTCCGGCCGCTGGTAAATTCGCGGTGTGTCGGTGGTACGGGAGCGGCTCGTAACGGCCGCCTACGAATTGTTCGCGCGCCAGGGGGTTCAGGCCGTCGGCGTCGACGCGATCATCGAGCGTTCCGGGGTCGCCCGGCAGACGCTCTACCGGCATTTCGGCTCCAAGCAGGAACTGGTGCTGGCCTTCCTGGAGCGGCGCGAAGAGGTGTGGACCTACGGTTGGCTGGCCACCGAGGTGCATCGCCGCGAGCGTGACCCCCGCCGGAGGCTGTTGGCCATCTTCGACGTCTTTGACGAGTGGTTTCGCGACCCGGACTTCGAGGGGTGCTCGTTCATCAACGTCATGCTCGAGTACCCGGCGCCGGATCACCCGCTGCATCAAGCCGCGGCGAGCTACCTGGCGCGGATCCGCGGCTTTCTCACGGAGCTGGCCACCGATGCGGGAATCGCCGATCCCGGCAGCTTCGCGCGCCAGTGGCACATCCTCATGAAGGGCTCGATCGTCGCCGCCGGCGAGGGCGACCGCGACGCGGCCCGGCGCGGCAAGCAGATCGGGCGGGTGCTGCTCGCCGCGGCCTCACAGGGGGCGGGCCATGTAGCGAAAGGCGCGGGCGGGATCGCGGCGTAGCGCGCCGGTCTCGCCGGGGCGCCCACTACCCCTTCAGCGCGACGTCGATCGGCTCGAAGTGGGCGAAGGCATACAGGTCATCGACGCGCCGGCGCACCGCGGCCGGATCCACGTCGACGATGCCCTCGGTGCCGAACCGCTCGACGTTGAAGGACGCGATCGCGGTCCCGTAGGCCATGGCGTTGCGCAGCACCGGCGTGGTCACCCCGCCGTCGATCTGGCTGGCGATGAAGCCGACGAAGCCCCCGGCGAAGGTGTCGCCGGCTCCGGTCGGGTCGATGACCTCGTGCAGCGGATAGGCGGGGAGGGCGAAGAAGTCGTCCTTGGTGATGAGCGCCGATCCGTACTCGCCCTGCTTGGCCACCACGACCGAGGGGCCCCACTCGAGGATCTCGTGGGCCGCGGAGATGAGGTTGGGCTTGGAGGTGAGCTGGCGCAGCTCCTCGTCGTTGAGCATCAGGCAGTCGACCTGGCCGATGATCTGCAGCAGCTCGTCACGCGCGATGTCGATCCACAGGTTCATCGAGTCCAGCGCGACGAACCGCGCCGCCGCGCACTGCTCGCGGACCTGCAGCTGCAGGCCGGGCTGGATATTGGCGAGGAAGAGCACGTCGCAATCGCGCGAGGCCTGCGACAGCTTGGGGGCGAAGTGCTCGAAGACGTTGAGCTGGGTGTCGAGGGTCTCGCGGGTGTTGAGGTCCCACCCGTACTTGCCCTTCCAGAAGAACGTCTTGCCGCCGGCGACGCGCTCGACGTCGTCGATGTTGGAGCCGCGGGTCTGCAGCACGGCGAGCTCGGCATCGCCGAAGTCGTCGCCGACCGGCCCCACGAGCCGGACGTCGTGCAGCAGCGAGGCAGCCAGCGCGAAGTGCGTGGCCGCGCCGCCGAGCATGCGCTCACGCACGCCGAACGGCGTTTCGACCGCGTCGTAGGCGATCGAGCCGACAACGGTGATCGTCACGCCGCTACCTCGGCAGCGAGCCCGGCCGCGTCGCGCAGGGCCTCGGCCTCGTCGACGCGCTCCCAGGTGAAGTCGGCCTCGTCGCGCCCGAAGTGCCCGTAAGCGGCCGTCTGCTGGTAGATGGGGCGATGGAGGTCCAGCCGCTGGCGGAAGGCCGCGGGGCGCAGGTCGAAGCGGTCAGAGACGAGCGCCTCGATGCGCTCGGGCGACAGGCCGGGGGCCTCGGTCCCGAACGTCTCGACCATCACTGAGACCGGGCGGGCCACGCCGATCGCGTAGGCCACCTGCACCTCGGCGCGGTCGGCCAGGCCGGCGGCGACGATGTTCTTGGCCACCCAGCGAGCGGCGTAGGCGGCCGAGCGATCGACCTTGGAGGGGTCCTTGCCGCTGAAGGCCCCGCCACCGTGGCGGGCCATGCCGCCGTAGGTGTCGACGATGATCTTGCGGCCGGTCAACCCGCAGTCGCCCACGGGACCGCCGATGACGAAGCGGCCGGTCGGGTTGACGAGGAAGTCGGCGCGCAGCGCGCTCTCGTCGTAGAGCTCGGTGGGAAGCTCGGGGACGACCACGTGCTCCCACAGATCCTCGCGCAACCGCGCTTCGGCGCCCTCGGCGTGCTGGGTGGAGATGAGCAGCTTCTCGATGGCCACCGGCACCCCGTCGGCGTAGCGGACGCTCACCTGGGTCTTGCCGTCGGGACGGAGGTAGTCCAGCGTGCCGTCCTTGCGCACCGCCGCCAGGCGGCGGGCCAGCCGGTGGGCCAGGGCGATCGGCACCGGCATCAGCTCGGGCGTCTCGTTGGTGGCGTAGCCGAACATCATGCCCTGGTCGCCGGCACCCGCGAGGTCGAACTCGTCGTCGTGCGCACCGTTCTGCCGCGTCTCATACGCGGCGTCGACACCCTGGGCGATGTCGGCGGACTGCTTGTCGACGGCGTTGAGCACGGCGCAGGATCCGGCGCTGAACCCCAGCGAGGCGTCGGTGTAGCCGATGCGCGCGATCGTCTCCCGCGCGATGTCCTGGACATCGAAGGTCGCCGTCGTCGAGATCTCTCCCGAGACGACGACAAGACCCGTGTTGACGAGGGTCTCGCAGGCGACCCGGCCGTTGGGGTCCTGGGCCAGGACCGCGTCGAGCACTCCGTCGGAGATCTGGTCAGCGATCTTGTCGGGGTGGCCCTCGGTGACCGATTCGGAAGTGAAGAGGTACTGCCGCGCGGGTGGGGCCATCCGGGGGCCTCCCTTTCTCAGTGTCGTCTCAATTTCGGGCGGCGCGCAGGTTAGCGGCCGCAACAACAACGAATCGTGGCGGGTATGGCTCACGCACGCCGCCCACTGTCTTGACGGGCCTGGGGCGACGGGAGTATGTTGGCACGAGGGAGACCGATCAGTCTCGCCGGCTCAATCACCCTCACGAGGAGAGGCGACACGTGCCCATTCCCACCGAGCTCGTCGGGTCGCTGCCGCGCCCGATGTCGTTGCAGCAGGCCTACGCCGACTATGACGAGGCCAAGATCTCGTTCGACGATCTGCAGGCGGCGCAGGATGCCGCGGCGGAGGACTCGATCAAGCGACTCGAGGCGACGGGCGAGCCGATCGTCACCGACGGCGAGCAGCGCGAGTCGAGCTTCGCCACCTACAACCTCACCGACACACTCGCCGGCACCGGACTCGCCGACGGCCTGGCCGGCGACGGCCAGTTCTTCGCCATCTTCGACGACGGCCACAACCGCCAGCTGCCGCGGATCACGCAAGGACCGTTCCGCTACAAGACCTACGCCTCGCAGTTCGTGACCCAGAACAAGACGATCGCCACCCACCCGCTCAAGCAGGCGGTCATCTCCCCGTCGATGATGATGCTCCTGTATCCGCTCGACGGTGACATCGACGGGTATCCGCGCGAGCAGTTTCTGGCCGATTGCATCGATGAGGCCGAGAAGGACATCCGTCAATGCTTCGACGCCGGCGCGGTACGCGTCTCGGTGGACTTCACCGAGGGCCGGCTGGCCAACAAGAACGACTCGCGCAACCCATGGACGGGCCGCAACATGCTGCAGGACTTCATCGACCTCAACAACCAGCTGTTCGCCCGCTTCAGCGCCGAGGAGCGGATGAACATCGGCATCCACACCTGTCCCGGCGGCGACTGCGACTCGGTGCACTCCAAGGAGGTCCCGTACGGGATGCTGCTGGAGCACATGTTCGACATGAACGCGGGCTACTTCCTGATCCAGTGCGCGTCAGAGAGCGACCGCGAGAGCGTGTACCGGATGTGCGGCGAATACCGCCGCGACGACGCCGACGGTGTGTCGCAGATGTGCTTCATGGGCGTCATCGACCCGCTCAACCCCGAGGTCGAGACCGCCGAGCACGTGCGCGACGAGCTGATGATGGCGGGCCAGCACATCCCCATGAACATGTTGGGCGCGACCGACGACTGCGGCTTCTCGCCGTTCAGCCGCGACGTCAAGCCGCGGCACGGCTCGCCGGACTTCGCCCGCGACGTGGCCATGCAGAAGATCTCGGCGCGCCTGGAGGGTGCGCGCATGGCCTCGGAGGCGATGGGGATGTGAGCGCGAGCCGATCGTCCGGCGCCCGGTTGGAGCGACCGGGCGCCGGGGATCTGACAGCGTGGAGCGCCCCTGCGCGGTAGGGTCACGTCCGTGTCCACCACGAACGGAGACTCACCTCAGGACACCCGCTTCTGGCACCCGTTCGCCGACATGCACGCGGTGCGCGGTCACGAGGTCGTCATCGACCACGCCGAGGGCATCTGGATCTACGACTCCGAGGGGCGCCGCTTCCTGGACGGCACGGCCAGCCTCTGGTACGCCAACGTCGGTCATGGGCGCACGGAGATCGGCGACCGGGTGCGCGATCAGATGTCCAAGCTCGAGGCATACTCGACGTTCGGCGATTGGAGCAACGAACCCGCGGCCGAGCTGGCCACGCGACTGTCCGCTCACGCGCCGATGCCCGACGCCCGCGTGTTCTTCACCACCGGCGGAGGCGAGTCGATCGACACCGCGGCCAAGCTCGCGCGCCAGTACTGGTCGGTGCTGGGCCAGCCCGGCAAGGTGCACATGATCACCCGCTCGGCCGCGTACCACGGCACCAATGGGTTCGGAACGTCGTTGGGCGGCATCGAGCCCAACCGGGTCGGGTTCGGCCCGCTCGTGCTCGACACCTCCAACGTCGTCTATGACTCGGTGGCCGCCCTGGAGGAGGAGATCCTCCGCCTCGGGCCCGACCGGGTCGCCGCCTTCTTCGCCGAGCCGGTGATCGGCGCCGGCGGTGTCTACCCGCCGCCGGACGGCTACCTGGAGGGCGTGGCCGCCGTCTGCGCCGAATACGACGTGCTCTTCATCACCGACTCCGTCATCTGCGGGTTCGGCCGGCTCGGCAGCTGGTTCGGCGTCGAGCGGTGGTCGCTCCAGCCGGACATGATCGTGTTCGCCAAGGGCGTCACCAGCGGCTACCTCCCGCTCGGGGGCGTGGTGGCCTCCGCGCGCGTGGCCGAGCCGTTCTGGTCAGAGCCCGGCCACATGTTCCGCCACGGCGCGACCTACGCGGGTCATCCGGCGTGCTGCGCCGCCGGGCTGGCCAACCTGGACATCCTGGAGCGCGAGCAGCTCATTCCCCGCGGCGCCGAGCTCGAAGACGTGCTCTTCGAGGCCCTGTCGCGCCTGGGCGCTCACGAGCTGGTCACCGAGATCCGCGGTGGCACCGGGCTGATGGCCGCCGTCGGGCTCGACCTTGATGCCGGCCCGAGCGTCGTCGCCGACGTGTTCGCCGCCACGCGCGAGCGCGGCGTCCTGACCCGGCCGCTGAGCGCGGGGCTGGCCATGTCGCCCCCGCTCACGATCACGCCCGACGAGATCGAGCAGATGGCGGCTGCCATCGGCGGGGCGCTGGACGCAGTCCTCAGCGCCCGCGGCACCGCCGGCGCACGCTGAGCCGCGGGGGCGCGTGCCGCTGCGCGCGATGCCACAGGTGGGCGGGCCGGTCCTCATCGACTACCTGGGGTCGACCGTGCACGGGACGGTCAAGGAGGTCGCCGACAATGGCCGCCGGATCGAGGTGGTGACCGAGGAGGGAGCGTCGCTCACCTTCGAGCTCAACCGTGCCACGGCCCTGTTCACCGCCGGCGGCGGCCAGACCGCGCCGCGGCTGCGCTTCGCCTGAGCGCTAACGAACGGCCAACACACCCAGATGTAGGATCGCGCCGCGCTACGGGCCCTGACCCCAGAGCCCTGGCGTGTTGTCGAACGGGACCGGACAAAGGGGGATGGGTATGTGGCGTGAATTCGGACGCGCGGCCGTCGTGCGGCGGGCGTTACTCATCTGCGGGCTGGCGGCAATCGCGTCGGTGGTCCTCTGCGCGAGCGCGCTGGCGGCGGGCAAGGTGGTGACCGCCGGTTCGCCCCTGACGGACGACCCGTCGTCGGTGGCGGTCAGCAACACCGGCGACGCGCTCATCGCGTGGAATGACGACAAACACCTGGCGGGCGCGCTGGATTTCGTGCAGTACTGCGTCCTGCCCGCCGGCGCGACGGCGTGCTCGCACTCTGGAGATCTCCACCCGGCGGACTCCGCGCAGGCCATCGATGGGGTCCACGTGCTCGTCGACGGCGGCAGCATGATCATCCTCGCCGACGTGTTCGGCGCGGCCGGCAACAATGCCAGCGACTACACACCCGAGCAGGAGTGGCAATCGACCGACGGCGGCGCCACCTGGACGCTGGTCAACGGTGGCCTGTCGGTGACCACCGGCATCCTCAACGCCGACACGGGACCGCTCAGTGCCGTGATCGTGCCCGGGACCGGCGTGCTGGGCTTCGGCTGGGACACCGCCGCGGGGGCGCCGACGTTCAACGCCTTCCCGCTGACCGGTCCGCCGGAATGTTCGGTCGCGACCTGCCCGGCCGGGTTCGCCACGCTTGAGCCCGACACCAACCCGGACCAGATCAGCAACCCGTTCGGCCAGTTCGCCGCCCAGGCGGGCGCTCAACCGGGCGTGATGGGCGTCTTCGACACCAATTTCACCAACGGCCCGCTGGGGTGCGCGGTGGAGGCCCCCTTCGGGACCGCCTACGTCTACGGCTCGGGCAACCAGTCCGCATCCAACAGCTACAACATCTCGCCCGGCCAGCCGGGGTCCGCGTGGAAGGTGCCGGTCACCCAGGCCGACTGCAACGTGGAGAACCCGGGCGTCGGCGGCGGCCCGAGCGGCTTCGGCGTGCTCGAGACCAGTGACGCCACGAGCACGACCGTGTATCACCGCTTCGACGCCGCGACGCTGAAGTTCGACATCCCGCCAGTCACGGTGGCCAACCAGTCAGAGCTTGACGCGGCGCTCTCCCAGGACGGCGCGGGAGGCATCTACGGCACCTACCTCCTCGACGGGGCGGGCGGCCCGATCAACCTGTCCTACAGCGCCGATGGCGGCAAGACCTTCGCCAGCGGCGTCCTCAACCCCAACAAGGACGGCCACAACGAGCAGGTGACGAGCGCGGTCAACGGCGCCGGGCAGGGCTGGGCGACGTGGAACAACAACGGGTCGGTGTTCGCCCAGTCCTTCGAGGCGGCGGACGCCATCACGCCCGCCTCGGTCGGAGGCGGTGCCACCTCTAACGGCTCGACGGTGACCCTCAATGTGACCTGCGCGTCATTCCCGTGCACGGTCACCATCACGCTCACCGCGCCCGAGACGGTGGTGGTCAACGCGCACACCGCCGCCGTGGCCGCCAAGAAGGGCAAGAAGAAGACCAAGATCGTGACCCTGGGCAAGGGAAAGTTCACGATCACCAAGAGCGGCGGCAAGAGGCTGGCGGTCAAGCTCTCGGGCGCCGGGAAGAAGTTCCTGGCCTCCAAGAAGGGTCACATCAAGATCTCGGGGCTTTTCACCGAGACCGTGCAGAAGCACACGACCCAGACCAAGCGCACACTGATGCTCACGCTGCCGAAGAAGACACCGAAGAAGTAGCCGAGGACGCCCGCCGCCCGAAGGCGGTGAACATCGGCCGGGCCGCGGCCATCTGGGCGACCAGGTGGTCGCGGCTCTGCGCGCGGAAGTCCACGATGCGATGGCCGGCGCCCTCGATCTCGGCGACGTCGGCGGGATCGACGGTCCAGCCCTCGATCAGCATCGCGGGGGTGAGCTCGAGGTGGGCCTGGCTGCCCCAGGCGCTGTCGCCGACGCGAAACAGCGCGGCGCCGGGACCGGGGGTGACGGCCAGCTCGGTGGCCTGCGGTGGCATCTCGATGATGTCCTCGTGCCAGGCGAGCACGGGCAGGCTCTCGGGGAACGCGCCGAACAACGGATCCGCGGCGGCGGCGGGCAGAACGCTGAGCGGCGGCCACCCCGCGTTCATCTGGCCCGAATAGGACACGGTGCCGCCGGCGGCCACGGCCAGCAGCTGAGCGCCGAGGCACATGCCCAGGACTGGGACGCGCTGGGCGAGAGCGCTCTGGAGCAGCTCGACCTCGGCGACCAGGAACGGGTCCTGCGCGACACGGGTGGCGCTCTGGCGCCCACCCAGGGTGACGATGCCGGCCACCTCCCCGGCCGCGGGCAGCGGCTCTGAGTCGCCGGGGTTGCGCTCAATCACCTGGCACCCGCCGGCCCGCAGCGCCTCGCGCACGATCCCGTCCTGGCGATCGGGGAGATGGGTGATGATCAGCGCCGGTCTCATGGGGTCGCAGGATAGAAGCGGGCCGACGTGGCAGGCTGTAGCAATGCGCAGACGTATGACGTGTGCGGTGGCCACCCTCGCCGTGTCGCTGGCTCCGGCGCTGGTGTCGCGGGCGCCCGCGGCGGCCTCCGGCACCGTGGCCAAGCCCCGGATCGTCTGGGACCCCATCCCGTTCGGCGCCGTGCGCAAGGCCCAGATGACCGCCTATGTGCGCCGGCACTACGGGTCGTTCATGAAGCCGACGTGGCGGCTGATCGGACCCCACGTGATCGTCATCCACTACACCGAGGCGAGCTACTCGTCCACGTTCAACACCTTCGCCAACGACGTCCCGGACTCGGAGCTGCACGAGCTGCCGGCCACCTGCGCGCACTTCGTCATCGACTCACACGGCGTCATCCACCAGCTCGTCTCGCTGCAGACGATGTGCCGCCACACGGTGGGGCTCAACTGGACGGCGATCGGGATCGAGCACGTCGGTTTCAGTGACGCTCAGGTGCTCAGCGACAGCCGGCAGATGGGCTCGAGCCTGAAGCTCGTCCACTGGCTGCAGTGCCGCTTCAATATCCAGACCCGCAACGTCATCGGCCACGCGGAAAGCCTGTCCAGCCCCTACCACCACGAGGACGTGCCCTCATTGCGCACCCAGACCCACTCCGACTTCGTCCACCGCGACATGCAGACCTACCGCGCGCGCCTGCGCAAGCTGGGCGGCTGCTCATGACAGCCGCGACCGTGTCTCGGGTGGGAGTGGTGGGAGCCGGCTTCATGGGCTCGGGCATTGCCGAGTCGGCGGCGTCGTCAGGGATCGATGTCACCGTCTTCGAGCCCGAGGCCGCTCCGCTGAAGCGCTCGCGCGAGCGGCTGGCGACCTCGGTGGACCGGGCGGTGTCGCGCGGGAAGCTCACCGCCGAGGACGCCGAGGGGTTGACCGGCCGGATCGCCTACACCACCGAGTTCGACGACCTGGCGGGCGTCGACGCGGTGCTCGAGGCCGTGAGCGAGGACCCGCGCGTCAAGGGCAAGCTCTTCCAGCGCCTGGACCAGGCGCTGCCCGAGGCGCGCTTTTTGGCCTCCAACACCTCCTCGATCCCGATCGCCGAGCTGGCGGCATGGACGCGGCGGCCCGAGCGCGTGATCGGGCTGCACTTCTTCTCGCCGGTGCCGGTGATGAAGCTGGTCGAGGTGGTCGTCGCGCTGGACACCGCCGACGACACGGTGTCGGTGGCCGAGCGCTTTGCCACCGGGATGGGCAAGAAGCCCATCCGGACCAAGGACCGCTCGGGCTTCATCGTCAACATGCTGCTGGTGCCGTACCTGATGGCCGCGGTGCGCATGTACGAGGACGGCTTCGCCACGCGCGAGGACATCGACGACGGGATGCGGCTGGGCTGCGGGCATCCCATGGGGCCGCTGACCCTGTGCGACTTCATCGGCCTCGACGTGCTCTACGCCATCTGCGACTCCCTGTATGAGGAGTTCAAGCGGCCCGAGTACGCCCCGACCCCGCTGCTCAAGCGGATGGTGGTGTCAGGCCACCACGGCCGCAAGACCGGCAAGGGGTTCTACGACTACCCGTCGTAGCGGTGTGCCTTAGGCCGCGACAGCGGTGAAGAGCTGCTCGTCGGCCGCGAGGTGGGCGCGCAGCGTCTTGAGGATCTGGGCGTGCAGCTGGCAGACGCGGCTCTCGGTGACCCCGAGGATCTCGCCGATCTCGCGCAGCGTAAGGTTGTAGACGTAGAGCAACACCGCGATCTTGCGCTCGCGCGGGGCCAGACACTCGAAGGCCTCGCGGAAACGCTCCTTGGCCTCGCCGGTGACCGCGAACTGCTCGGGGTCGGCGTCGGTGTCCTCGGAGATCAGGGTGTCGATCCGCTCAGTGGCCTGGTCCTCGTCGCCGTTGACGAGCGCGTTGAGGGAGCCCACGGAGGCTTGGGCGAGCTCGTCCTGATGGCGGACGAGAACCTTGACGTCGATGCCGAGCGAGTCGGCGAGCTCCTCGCGGGTGGGACGGCGGCCGTAGAGGCGGAAGAAGTTGTCGCGCGCCTTGGCCATCTCGCGGTCCCAGCGGCGCAGGGAGCGCGGTGCCCAGTCGTTGCGACGCAGCTCGTCGAGGACCGCGCCGTGGATCCGGGTCCACGCGAACTGCTCGAGCGTGGCGCCCTTGTCCGGGTCGTAGCGGTCGATCGACTTGATCAGCGCCTCCAAGCCGCACGAGATGAAGTCGTCGACCTCGCAGCGGGCCGGCATCTCGCGCACCTTGCGGTAGACGATGTACTTGACCATCGGGGCGAAGGTCAGCACGAGGCGGTCACGCAGGCGGGGGTCGCCGGTCCGCTGGTACTCACGCCACAGCTCAAGAGTCTGATCAGCCGACAACCGTCCGGCACGTTCCGTTGTAGCCATTACACCCACTTTGGTCCGAAATCTGCTCGAGGGAAAACCGGGTCCATGCGGCTGGACTTCCGGCCGGGGTGAAGGTCGCTTATCACCCCGGATTTATGTCGACCAGACTCGGGGTTTCGCGCATCCCCATTTTGCGGTAGATGTACCTCTCGATACGGTCCTGTCGCGTCGGGAGGAGGCGTTCATGGAGGCCAGCCGGTGCGAGGTGCTCATCGTCGACGACCATCTGGCCGCGCGGCACGGAATGGAGCTGCTGCTCCGCGAGGCCGGCTTCGGGGTCACGGTCGGCCCCGATCAACCTGACCAAGCCGGCGCAGAGCTCCTCAAAGGTGGCCATGATGTCGCCCTGGTGGAAATCCGCCGCCGCCGCGGCGATGGAGTGGCCCTGGCCCGGGCGGCGCTTGAGGCTTCAGACGGCGCCGGGACACCGCTTGTGCTCTGCACGGGCTACGTCTCGCCCCCGGGGCCGCTGCGCGCCGCCGCAGCGCTCGGGGCGGCCGGGCTGGTGCTGACGTCCTCGCCCGTGGCGACGCTCCTGGAGGCCCTGCGGGCGGCCGCCGGTGGCGGGGGATTCGTGGACCCCTGCGTGGCGCCCCTGATCGCCGAGACGGCCGCGGCGCGGCGCGTGGCCGGGCTCAGCCCCCGCGAGCGCCAGGTCCTGGACCTGCTGGTCGACGGCTACCAGGGCCCGGAGATCGCCGCGGAGCTGTTCCTGTCGCTGGAGACCGTGCGGACCCATATCCGCAATGCCGTGGGCAAGCTGGGGGCGCGGACGCGCGTGCAGGCGGCGGCGATGGTGGCGTGTGAGCGGGCGGAGGGTTGAAAGTCAACTGCGGCTATCGAAGGGATGGATGCGGGCGCGCCGTGGCCCGCAAGTGGGCCGGCTCGAGGCGAAATGCGAGATTTTTATGCGAATCGCATAAAAAGATCGCGAACGCGTGCCGGGCGGGACCCGCCTCGCGGCTCGCCGCAGCCACCCCCCTCATTCGATAGCCGCAGTTGACGTGCGCGGACACCCCGCTCAGC
>DASXDW010000061.1:0-50358 GCA_036490435.1 Solirubrobacteraceae bacterium | reverse complement strand
AGTCTACTGACACAACTGTTTCAGTAGCGAAAGTGAGGTCTCCGGCAATGGCGCGACCACAGGAGACGGTGACGATCCGGGAGCTGGGCCGCCCCGGTGATCTTGGGTGGGTGGTGATGGCCCACGGCGACCTGTACGTCGACGAATTCGGATGGGACACGACGTTCGAGGCGCTCTGCGCGCGCATCGTGGCCGACTATGCGGCCGGTGCCGAGGCGGGCGCGCCGGGCGCCGCCGCGTGGATCGCCGAGCTCGACTCCGAGCGGGTCGGTTGCGTGTTCGTCGTCGCCGGCGATGAGCCGGACGTGGCCAAGCTGCGCATCCTCCTCGTCCATCCCAGCGCGCGGGGCCGGCGTCTGGGCTACCGGCTCGTCGCCACCGCGCTGGACTTCGCCACCGCCGCGGGCTATGAGCGGATGCAACTCTGGACCAACCATCCTCTGGTCGCCGCCCGCCACGTCTATCTCCAACACGGTTTCCGCCTCGTGCGCGAGGAGCCTCACCACAGTTTCGGCGTCGACCTGGTGGGACAGACGTATGAGATCGATCTGCGGGCGCGGGCGGCCGCCGGCGGCACCGCGGCGCACCGTCAGCCGGTCGACACCAGGTGATAGGTGGCGCCGCCGTCGCTGGTACGGAAGAGCCGTTCGCCGTCCGGCGTGGGGCTCGAGCCCACGTAGCCGACGGCCACGCCGTGCGTCGCGTCGGTGAAGCCCAGGTACTGCCAGGCAGTGACCGGGCCCACGCCGCCGACCGGCGCGTAATGGGCGCCCCCGTCAGTGGTCCGGAACAGCCGGTCGGCGCCCAGCACCGCCGTGGTGGACGTCGCCGCGGCGAACAGCGCGGTGTTCGGCTGCTGCGGGCCGTGGACCGGCGTGAAGTGCGCGCCGGAGTCGGTGGAGCGCCAGGCCGCGCTCTCGGTCCCGGTCGCGCAGTGGGCCCAGACCACGCCGGAGGCGGGCTCCTCAAAGTCGCAGGGCAGTCCCTTGGACGGCGATGCCTCGCGGGTGAAGTCCACCCCGGAGTTGTGCGAGACCTCGAGCGCGACGCCGGCGTCTGAGCCGACCAGAACGTCGTGGCCGTGGGCCCACAGGCCCGCATAGGCGGCGCCGGCCCCGCCGAGGGTCGTCCACGTGTCAGAGCCCAGCGGCGCCCGCTCCAGCCGCCCCGCGCCCTTGTGGCCATAGCGGACGAGCGCGTAAGCGAAGCCGTCGGCGGTGGCCATCTCGGTGACGGCGCCGCCGAGGCGAACCTGATGCCAGGTGGCGCCGGCGTCGTGGGTGACCCACAGCTGGCTGTCGTAGGCAAAGCCGTCGGCGGGGTTGGCAAAGCGCAGCTGTGAGACGTGCGTCGTGCGCGGAGCGGGGGTGCCGACGAAGCGCTGACCGCCATCGTCGGTGCGCAGGATCGACGTGCAGGGCGGGCCAGAGCACGGCGCCTCCCCCAGCAGCCACCAGGCGTCGGCGCCGACCGCGGTGAACGACTGGGCGCCGAAGCCCGGCGGGACCGGGCCCGACGGGGCCTGGACGTGGCGTGACGCGGTCGCGCTCGCCGGAGCCTTGCTGCTCAAGGTCGACGTGGTCTTGGCGTGGTTGACGGGGTGGTGACGGGCTCGCGTCTGGTGCGTCGTCGTGGTCGCGGCGGGATGGTTGGTGGGTGCCTTGTGGTTGGCCCCCAGCCCGAACACCAGAAGCCCGACGACCACGATCACGGCCACGAGCAGAGCGGGGACGATCACCAGCGCATCGCGGCGTCGTCGCCCGCGGCCGTCGCCCTGCCCGCCCACCCAGCCGAGTCGTCGCAGGCGCCCGCTCCGCGCCGAGCCTTCGGGGTCGTCGTGTCCCCGGCCGCCGTGGCGTTGCGGCTCCCGGATGAGCGTGGGGCCGCTGCCGCGGTCCAGGCCCCGCGCCGTGAGCTGGGCCAGTTGCGTCCCGACCTCGTCGAGGTAGTCCGGCATGGCTCAGCTCCCTCCCAGCCGTTCGCGCAGCCGCATCAGACCGCGGCTCACCCGCTTGCGCGCCACCATCTCCGAGCAGCTGAGCTCGGAGGCGATGTCGCGGTAGCTGCGCTCGAGCACCACGCGCGACAGAACCGCGCGCCGCTCATCGTCGGGCAGCTCGTTGACGAGGGCCGCCAGCGGGCCCCTGCCCTCGTCGGCCACCGCGACGACCCGCTCGAGATCTGAGTCCTCCAGCGCCACGGCCTCGAACCCCAGGCGCTTTCTGGCCTTGGCCTCGACGCGCCCACGACGCAGGCTCATCAGCAGCTTGTTGCGGGCGATCCCGATGACCCAGGGCGTCGCGGTGACGCCGTGATCGAGGTAGCGGTGAGCGGTGAGGAGCACGTCGGCGAAGACCTCGGCGGCGAGGTCGGCAGCCAGCTCGGCGTCGCGCGTCTCGCGCATGAGATAGGCCAGCGTGATCGGGAGATGGCGGCGGTAGAAGACCGTGAACGCCTCGGCGTCGCGCGAGGTGATCGCCCCGAGGAGCTCGTCGTCGGTCGCGTGCGTGAGATCCATCCGGTCAGCCACCACGCCTCTTAATTGCCCGAGGCGACGCGTGTGTGACGGGACTGCGGGCCCCGGCGCGCGCGCAGTCGTGCGGCCTCGCTGGGCCGCGGCTCCGCTGTGCCGCGGCCCCGGTCACGACGCGTAGGAGATGAACTCCATGAGGCTGCCGTCCGGATCGCGGAAGTAGACGCTCTGGCCCGCTCCCCCGGCGCCATGGCGGATGACCGGCCCCTCCTCGATCTCGACCCCACGATCGCGCAGGTGGGCGACGGCGCCGTCGATCGGGCCGTCCCATTCAAAGCAGAGGTCGCTGTTGCCGGGCGCCACCGGAACGCGTGCCAGTGGGCCCGCCTGCACGCCCGGGCCGTGGACGTTGAGCTGCTCGCTGCCGAAGCGATACACCCAGGCGCCGCTGCCGCGATCGACGAGCTCTGCGCCCAGCACGTCGCGATAGAACGCGTTGGAGCGGTTCCAATCGGTGATATGGATGACACAGTGGTCGAGCTTGGTGCCAAGTCCGGCCATCGCCATACGCTAACGAGCCGTCGTCGCGAGGGCGATACCGTCGTTGCAAGTCGCTCTCAGTCCGAGGGCCCATCCACGCTCCCGCATGTTTCCCACCCACGACCGCCGCGAGCTGGCCGCGATCTTCTGCGGCGGGATCGTGGGCGCGCTGGCGCGGACGGGCCTGTCGCAGGCGTTCCCCAGCGGCGCGCACACGTGGCCCTGGGCGATCTTCGCCATCAACGTCGTCGGAGCCTTTCTCCTGGGCTACTTCGTCACACGTCTGGCCGAGCGGCTACCCACCTCGGCCTACAAGCGTCCGTTCCTGGGCACGGGTTTGTGCGGCGCATTGACGACGTTCTCGACGGTGCAGCTCCAGCTCTTTGAGATGACACGCGCGCATGAGTGGGGGCTGGCGCTGGGCTACGCCGCGGCCACGCTGGTGGCCGGCTTCGCCGCGATCGCGCTGGCCACCGCGCTCGTCCGGCGGGTGCGGTTGGTGCTGTGACGGCCGGGACTTGGCTGCTGGTGGCGCTGCTCGGTGGGACGGGTTCCATCGCGCGGTTCCTCGTCGACGGCCTCGTCGGCGAGCGGGCGGGGGACGGCTGGCTGGGCGCGGGCAGCTTTCCGTGGGGGACCTTCGTGGTCAACATCTCGGGTGCCGCTCTGCTGGGCGGGGTCTCGGGCGCTGCGCTCACCGGCAACGCACTCATCCTCGCCGGGACCGCGACGCTCGGCTCCTACACGACGCTGTCGACCTGGATGCTCGAGAGCCATCGCCTGGGTCAGGACGACCAACTCCTGATCGCCGCGGTGAACCTGCTGGGATCGCTGGTCGCGGGCTTTGCCGCCGTGGTGCTCGGCCACGCCGTCGGAGCGGCGCTGTGAACGAGGACTGCCTCAAGCTCACGGCCTACTTCGCCGAGCGCGACCGGTCCGGCGACCGGTTTCTGGGCGACGCTCTGCTCGGTATCTGCGAGCGCCATGGCCTGGCCACCAGCATCCTGCTGCGCGGGGCCGAGGGCTTCGGGCGCCATCAGGTACTGCAGACAGATCGCCTCCTCAGCCTCTCCGACGATCTGCCGATGGTCCTCGTCGGCGTCGACGCCCGTTCGCGCATCGAGGCGGCGCTGCCGGAGATCGGGTCCGCCGCCGAGCACGGCCTGCTCACCCTCGAGCGCGCCCGCCTGCTCAGCGGACGCGTCGGCCCGGTCGCTTTACCCGAGGACCTGCACGAGGCGTCCAAGCTGACCATCTACTGCGGGCGGTATGAGCGGGTGGGGCGCCGTCCCGCCTTCGTCGCCATCGTCGACGAGTTGCGCCGCCACGGCCTGCTCAGCGCAACCGTGCTGCTGGGCGTCGACGGGACCGCGCACGGCGTCCGCGAGCGAGCCCATTTCTTCGGCGCCAACACCCACGTGCCGCTGATGATCGTCGCCGTCGGCGCGGGCACCGAGCTCAGCCCTGTCCTGCCCGAGGTGGCCGGGCTTCTCGAGCGGCCGCTGCTGACCCTGGAGCGCGTGCGTATCTGCAAGGTGGACGGCGAGCGGCTCGCGGGCCCCCACGACGTGCCCGGGACCGACGACGCCGGCCTCAAGACGTGGGTCAAGCTCATGGTCCATGCCGACCACGACACCCTGCACGCCGGCCGTCCCCTGTTCGTGGAGATCGTGCGCCGCCTGCGCGCGGCCGGCGCCGGGGGAGCGACGGTGGTCCACGGGATCTGGGGCTACCACGGAGACCGCGCGCCTCAGGGCGACCGGCTGCTGTCGCTGCGCCGCCACGTCCCGGCGACGACCATCGTCGTCGACACGCCCGAGCGGATCGGGGCGTGGTTTTCGATCATCGACGAGCTCACCGATCAGGGTGGCGTGGTCACCTCGGAGCTCGTGCCGGCGTTTCACGCGCGCGGCGCGTGGGGCGACGCCGGCGGGCTGGCTCTGGCCGATCGCGCCGGCGACGGCTGAGGTGGGCTGTCAACTCGTCGGCGCGGCGGTGGCTCAGCGCTGGCGGAACGCGCGCCGGTACGCGGTCGGCGTCGTCGCCAGCCGGCGGCCGAACTGCGTGCGCAGCGTGGTCGCTGAACCGAAGCCGGTGTGCACCGCCACGTGCTCGACGGGTAGGTCGGTCGTCTCCAGCAGGCTCTGCGCGACGCGCGTGCGCTGATCCAGCACCCATTGCGCGGGCGTCGTGCCGGTCTCCTGGCGAAAGTGGCGGGCGAAGCTGCGCGGCGACATGCATGCCCGGCGCGCCAGCGTGGCCACATCCAGTGGCTGGTCGAGCCGGTGCAGCGCCCACGCGCGCGTCGCCTCCAATGAGGTCGCGGCGCCTACGCCCGCCTCGTGGGCGATCGGCCGGCTGACGAACTGCGCCTGGCCCCCGTCGCGATGCGGGGCGACCACGGTGCGCCGGGCGATCTGGGCCGCCAGCGCAGCGCCATGGTCGCGGCGGATGACGTGCAGACAGAGGTCGAGACCGGCGGCGACGCCCGCGCTGGTCAGGACGCTGCCCTCATCGACGTAGAGCACCGACGGGTCGACGGACACCCGCGGGTAGCGTTGCGCCAGGCGGTCGGTCGAGTCCCAGTGCGTGGTGGCGCGAAGGCCATCGAGCACCCCCGCCTCTGCGAGCACGAAGGCGCCGGTGCAGATCGACATCACCCGCGCGCCGGCGGCGTGGGCCGCGGCCACCGCCCGGGCGGCCTCCGCGAATCCCTCGGGGTCGGTGTCGGGGCCGATCCCCGGCACCACGATCGTGTCCGCCTCGCCCAGCGCCTCGATGCCGGCAGCGGCGATGACATCGATGCCGGTGGCACTGCGCACCGGGCCGGGGCGTACCCCCGCCAGCGTGAACGAGTAGTGCGGCGCGCCGCAGTGCCCGAACAGGTGGATCGGCGCCGCGAGATCCAGGAAGACGACGCCGTCGAGGGCCAGCGCAAAGACGCGATGGGGTTCTGGCATGAAACTTACGATACATGGCATTTCTGCCACTTGCCAGCGATGCGCGGCGGCCTCAGGATGACGCCATGACTGAGAACGACACCCTTCCCCTCACCCAGGTCGTCGTCTTTGACGGCTTCGATGACCTCGACGCCATCGCGCCCCTCGAGGTGCTGACCGCCGCCGGCTTTGCCACCCGGATCGTTCGGCCCGCAGGACATTCGCCGACCGTCCACTCCGCGCATGGGCTGGTCCTGGAGGTGGCCGATGAGCTCTCCAATCCCGAGCTGGTGGTGGTGCCCGGTGGCGGTTGGCTGGACGCCGCCCCCGGGGTGCGCGACCAGTGCGAGGGCGCGTTGCCGGGGGCGCTCGCCGCACTGCACGACGCGGGCGCGGTGGTGGCCTCGGTGTGCACCGGGGCCATGCTGCTGGCGCGCGCCGGGCTCCTGTCCGGCCGCCCGGCGGTCACCAACCGCAACGCCCTGGATGATCTGGCAGCCGCGGGGGCCGACGTCCGCCGCGAGGCGCGTGTCGTGGACGACGGCAGCGTGGTCACCGCCGGCGGCCCGGCGGCGGGCATCGACCTGGGCGTCCGGCTCGTCGCACGGTTCGCGGGCGAGGAGGCGGGGCGTCGCGCCGCGGCGCGGCTGGAGCATGAGCCCGTGGGTCCGGTCCTGGTGGGGGTCGGGACGGCGTAGTGTCCCCTCCGGGCGCCGCTGTTCGTCTCTGAGACGACACAAGCCCACGTTCCACGGAGGTTGATATGAAATACGCCCTGCTCATCTACACCACGCCCGGGATGATCGACCACTTCAGCAACGGCGAGCTCGAGGCCATGAGCAACGAGTACTACGCGCTGCGCGACGTGCCCGGGTGCCTCGACGGCGGTCAGCTCGGCGAGGTCGCCACCGCTACCACGGTTCGGGTCGACGACGGCCGGACGCTCACCACCGATGGGCCGTTCGCCGAGACCAAGGAGGTCTTCGCCGGCTACTACGTGTTCGAACTCGACGACCTCGACGCGGCGATCGACGTGGCGGCACGCATCCCGGCGGCCCGGCTGGGCGGCTCGGTCGAGGTGCGCCCGTTGATGCACGGCTGATGCCTGGCCCCGCGATCCCGGTGGCGTCGACGACCTGACGCGGCGCGGCCCATGCTCGACAGCGTGTTCCGGCGGCACTGGGGTCGCGTGGTCGCGTCCCTGGTTGGCTACCTCGGCGACTTCCAGCTCGCCGAGGACGCCGCCCAGGAGGCGTTCGCCATCGCCGCCGAGCGCTGGCCCCGTGAGGGCACGCCCGAGAACCCGGTCGCCTGGCTGATCACCACCGGACGCAACCGGGCGATCGACCGGGTCCGAAGGGAGCGCACCCTGGCAGCCAAGGTGCCCCTGCTGGCACGCAACGAGGCCGTGGAGGACGACGTGAACGATCTTGGCTCCGATCAGATCGGCGACGAGCGGCTCGAGCTGCTCTTCACCTGCTGTCACCCCGCTCTCTCCACTGAGGCGCAGGTCGCCCTCACGCTACGCGCTCTTGGCGGCCTCACCAACGACGAGATCGCGCGCGCGTTCCTCGTCTCGCCCGAGACCATGAAGCGCCGGCTCTCCCGCGCCCGCACCAAGATCAAGGTCGCGGGCATCCCATTCAGCGTGCCGCCGGCGCGGCTCCTGCCCGAGCGCCTCGACGCGGTCCTGGCGGTCATCTATCTCATCTTCAATGAGGGCTACGGCGGCCGCACCGATCTCGCGGCGGAGGCGATCGCCCTGGGCACGGTGCTCTCAGAGCTCATGCCCGACGAGTCCGAGGTCAACGCCCTGCTGGCCCTGATGCGCCTGCACCACGCCCGCCGCCGCGCGCGCTTCGTCGATGGCGAGCTCGTGCGCCTCGCCGATCAGGACCGCACCCTGTGGGATGCCGGCCAGATCACCGCCGGCCGGGCGGACCTCGATCGCGCCCTGGCGCTCCGCGGCCGCGGCCCCTACGTGCTCCAGGCCGCGATCGCCTCGCTTCAGTTCGACGATCCGATCGATTGGCTTCAGATCGGCGCGCTCTATGAGCAGCTGTCGCGCATCACCGGCTCGCCCGTGGTCGAGCTCAACCGCGCGGTCGCGGTTGCGGAGGCCGGCTCGCCGGACCAGGCACTGGCCATCGTCGACGGCCTCAGCCTCGACGGCTACCGCTACCTCCACTCGACACGCGCCGAGCTGCTGCGCCGCCTCGACCGCCCGGAGGAGGCCGCGGCCGCCTACCGCCGCGCCCTGGAGCTGACCGACGCCCACGCGGAGGTCCACTTCCTCCGCGAGCGCCTCGCCAGCCTCTGAGGCCGTTCCGCGCACCGCGCGCGCGGCCGCCGCCCGTCGCGCACCGCCCGCGGCCACCGCTTATCGCACCGCGCCCGCGCCCGCGGCGCGACCGCCTCAGTCGGGGAGCAGGGGCACCCATGCGTCCGTGTCCTGTCCCAGCAGCGTCCCGCGCGAGATCGCGCGCGAGCCGAACCGATCGCGCAGCTCGTCGAGCGTGCGGTCCAGGCTCGCCGTGCGGTCAAACGGCAGCGCCAGCTGAATCGCCTTGGCATCGCACAGGTTGGTCAGGGCGATTCCGATGAGCGTCAGCCCGCGCCGCGCGATTACCGCGCCCGACGCGGCCAGCAACCCTCGGCCCACACGCAGCAGCGTCGCGGTTCGGGTCGTCGCCTCGGCCATGGTGTGTGAGCGGGTGGCCCGCGAGTAGTCGTCAAAGCGCAGGCGCAGGACCACCGTCCGGCACGCCCGGCCCGCCGTGCGCATGCGCCGCCCAACGCGATCCACCAGGGTCATCAGCGCTGCGTCGAGCTCGGCGGGCGAGCGCCGCCGCCGGCCCAGCGCGCGCTGGGCGCCGATCGACCGCCGCCGCCGCCGCGCCGTCACTCTGCGCGGGTCCCGGTTGTGCGAGAGCGCGTACAGCTGGCGCCCCGCGGCTCGGCCCAGCATCCCGACCAGCGTCTCCTCACCGAGGCGCGCGACCTCTCCCACGGACGTCAGACCGTGCGCGTGGAGCTTGGCCGCCGTGACCGTGCCGACCCCCCACAGCCGCTCGACCGGCAGCGGGTGCAGGAAGGCCAGCTCGCCGCCCGCCGGGATGACCAGCAGGCCGTCGGGCTTGGCCACCCCGCTGGCCACCTTCGCCAGGAACTTCGTGCAGGCCAGGCCGACCGTGATGGCCAGCCCCACCTCCTCACTCACCTCGTGGCGCAGCCGCGCCGCGATCTCCGTCGGCGTGCCCGAGATGTGGCGCATGCCCCTCACATCGAGGAACGCCTCGTCGATCGAGAGCGCCTCCACCAGGGGTGACGTCCGCTCGAACACGGCGAACACATCCTTGCTCGCCTCGGTGTACGCGGCGAACCGCGGCGGCACGACGACCGCGCGCGGGCACAACGCTCGTGCCCGCGCGCCTCCCATCGCCGTGCGCACGCCGCATGCCCTGGCCTCGTAGCTGGCCGCGAGGACCACGCCGCCCCCCACGATCACCGGACGCCCCCGCAGCGACGGGTTGTCTCGCTGCTCCACCGATGCGTAGAACGCATCGAGGTCCGCGTGTAGTACGGTGGGCTCGATCGGCACGAACACATGTTCGCATCCGTGCCGGATGGCACACCCGACAACGCACTGGGCCGCGCTGGGAACCCCCCGGCGGTCAGACTGTGCGAGTCCGCCGGGAACCGACACGAGGAGATGAAAATGACAGCGTCACACGGGATGGTCAAAGGGGTCGATTTCGTGGCCGTCCAGACCACGGACTTCGACCGGGCGATGTCGTTCTACGGCGAAACCCTGGGCCTGCCGCGCTCGGTCCACATGCCGGATCGCGGCTTCGCGGAGTTCGAGACCGGCAACCTCACGCTCAGCATCATCGACTCAGCCAGGATGGGGATGGAGCATCAGGCGTCGGTCGGCTCGGTGGCCCTGCACGTCGACGACGTCGCCGCGTCGCGCGCACGACTCGAGGGTGCCGGGGTGTCCTTCCGCGGGGAAACGCTGGACACCGGGGTCTGCCACATGGCGCTCTTCGCCGATCCGGACGGCAACGCGCTGATGCTCCACCACCGCTACGCGCCGCGGCAGACCGACCTGTGAGCGGCGGTCAGGGGGCGCCGACCCGGGTGAGCATCTCGGCGCCCCACCGGGCGCCGATCTCGCATGCCTCCGCGACGGGCCGGCCCTCGGCCAGCCCGTACGTGACTCCGGCGGCACAGGCATCGCCGCACCCGTAGGTGTCGCGAACCGGACCGGGCGGCGGCACCGCCGCCCACCGACCCTCCGACTCGCCCCACCACCGGCCGCCCGCGCCCCCCTCCGTGCCCACCATCACCCGGACGTTTGGCTGCAGCTGCTGCGCCCAGCCCGCCTCGATCTCGTCGGAGGCGCTGAAGACCAGCGCGTCGATCTGCACGCCCGGGTGCTCGAGGCCCTCGCGCAGGCGAGGTGTCACCACCAGAGCCTGTGCGGCGCGTGCGTGTTGAAGCGCACCCGCGTCTGCGGCGGTGACGTAGACCGCATCGGCCGTGGAGAGGCGGTTCCACTCCAGAGGATCGGCGCCCTCGGGCTGGATCCGCTCGCCGATGGGGAGGATCGTGCGCTCGCTCCGTCGGTCGAGGAGGGTCAGCACCTCGCGGGTGGGTCCGGGACGGCGCGCGGCATGCACAGTGATCCCGCGCTCGGTGAGCTCACGCACCGCCGCCGCGCCGATCGCGTCGCTGCCCACCGCGGTGTAGAAATCCACCTCGGCTCCGTGCTCGGCCAGTGCGGCCGCCGCTACCACCGCCCCGCCGCCGGCATGCGTGGACTCTCGGCGCGCGGTCTGGATCTCCCCGGCGACGGGCAGGTGGTCCAGCCGCAGGAACTGAACCCACTCGACGTGGCCCACCACGGCGACCTTGGTCATCGGCCGCGGACCCTATCGCCTCGATCGGTGCGGCGCGCAGTGCGACCCGCGACCCGGCCGCCTCGCCGGGGCGCTCAGGCAGCCTGCCGCGCCGCCGGCACCCGCCGGAGGTGGGCGGGCAGCACCGGCAGCACTCCGCGGCGCACGTACGCGGCGCCGACGCCCACCAGCGCCTTGCGGACGGAGACCGGCGGCAGCGGGAAGAAGCCGTACTGGGCGCGGATCTCGTCGGGCAGCAGCGCGATGGTGATGAAGTTGACCGTCTCGACGAGCGGGCGGGCCGTTCGGCGCACCGGGGGCTCGAGCACGATCTCACGCGCGCGGCGGCGGGCCCAGTCGCCCACGGACAGCTTGTCGCCGGTCAGCATATCCCGGCCGTACTCGTCCAACTCGGCAACAGTCGCCGGCATCTGCCCGCGCCGCAGGCCGAACAGGCGCCCCACCACCCGGTAGTCGTCCCAGAGCGCCGCGCGCTCATCCTCGTCGAGGCGCCCGACGTAGGTGCGGTAGACGACCACGGCCGAGTCGACCAGCGAGTACAGGATCCACATCAGCAACTCGGGGTCGTCGGCGCGATACGGGGTTCCTGCCCGATAGGTGCCGACCGCCTCGGGCAGCCGGCCGCTCACCGCGCGGTGCATCGCCCGCACCCGGCGCGTTGCGCGATCGGCGTCGGCACGGGCGCCGAAGGTGATGAGGTTCATGATCTTCGCGGTGCGAGCCAGCCGCACGTACGGGTCCTCCAGCGAGTCGGAGTGGGCCAGCAGCCCGGCGACGGCGAGCGGGTGGGCCGCCTGCATCAGCAGGGCGCGCGGTCCCGACAGCGCCAGCGCGCGCTCGCGCAGCACGCGGCGGATCACGGAGTCGTCGTCGAAATAGCTCGGGGGCGAGGCCATGCCGTCAGCTCACGTTAGCTCCACGGCCTGCACGGTCTCACCGATTCGGTCGGCGGTGCCGGTGGCCGGCGCCGAGGTCCAGTCGGCGGCGTCATACGCGCGCAGGGCCGGGAACGCCAGCGCGATCACCACCACGCCCAGCATGCACAGCAGCCCGCCCGAGACCACCGAGAAGCGAACCCCCACCGCTTCGGCGACGCTGCCGGATTCGACGTCCCCCAGGCGCGGCCCGCCGGTCACCACCAACGAGAACGTGGCCGACATGCGCCCCCGCATCTCGTCGGGCGTGACGGTCTGGTTGATCGTGGATCGGCACACCGCCGAGATCGAGTCCGCCGCGCCCGCGACCGCCAACAGCGCGACCGCCGGCCACAGCGAGGGCATGAGCCCCACCAGGGCGACCGCCGCACCCCAGACCGCCACCGCCCAGATGACGATGACCCCCAGTCGCCGGGCATGGTTGATCCAGCCGGTGAGCAGGGCGGCCACCGTCGCCCCGGCGGGCACCGCGGCGTACAGCGCCCCCGTCCCCGCGGCGCCGGCGTGGAAGACGCTGACGGCCAGCACGGCGAACAGTGCGCGTGGCATGCCGAAGGTCATCGCCACCAGGTCGATGGCGAAGGAGCCGACCAACGCGCGGTTGCCGCGTACGTAGCGCAGGCCCTCGGCGATCGAGGCCAGCACCTTCGGGTGCTCGCCCACCACCACCGCCGGGGGTTGCGCGGAGATGAACAGCACGGTGGCGACGATGGCCAGGCAGCTGACCGCGTCCACCGTGTACGCCGCCTGGACCCCGGCGGCGGCGATGAGCAGTCCGCCGAGCCCAGGCCCCATCACCGTCGACAGTGCCGACAGCCCGTAGTTGACCGCCAGCACGCGCGGCAGGCGCGGGCGGTCGATCAGGTTGGGCACGAGCGCCGAGATGGCGACGTTCTGCAGCGCGTTGAAGCCCGCCAGGAGGCCGCCGAGGGCATACAGCAACGCCACCGGCGGCCTTCCCAGCGCCGCCAGGAGCGCCAGGCCGGCCGACGTCGCCACCAGCCCGATCTGGGTGAGCAACAGCAGCCGGCGGCGGTCCATGCGGTCGGCGATGGCGCCGCCCAGCAGCGACATGGACACGAGCGGAACCAGCTCGACGGCTCCGAGCAGCCCGACGACGAGCGCGGACCCGGTCAGCAGGTACAGCTGGAAGGGCAGCGCGACGAGCGTCGCCTGGGCCCCCAGATTCGACACGAAGCTGCCGCCGACGACCAGCCGGAGATCACGACTGTCGCGAAAGGGCGAGAGGTCAGGGCGCAGACGGGGGAGACGCAACCTAAATGAGGCTAATCGGTGCGTCTCCCTCGCCTACGGGCCGCGACCGGACCGGCGCCGCGGCGGAGCAGCGATCTGCGTTTGCCGCCGTCAGTCGCTGCTCGAACCGCTCCCAGAGGCTGATCCGCCTCCGGCCGCGCCGGGCGCGCCGGGACCACCCTGGGGACGCAGGTCAGACGCGCACGCCCGCGCGGCCGCCTGGAACTTCTTGTCCTGCTCGATCTTCGCCGGGAAGATCGGGCCCTTGCCTGAGAAGTTCGGGGTCGGGAGGTCGTACCCGTGCTGCTTGACGCAGGCGACGAACTTCGTCACCGCGGCCTTATTGGGCGTGAAGCGGCGCCGCTGAAACTGGGCGCCGCCGCAGGCCTTGAGCGCCGCCTGGAACTTCGGGTTGTTCAAGCGGCCGGCCGCACCACCCTGCGCGCCGTTGCCGCCGCCGAAGAAGAACCCGCTACCACCGCCCCCGGGAGGAGCACCGCCGGCGGGAGGACCGCCGCCCTCACCGCTCCCGTTGGGATGGCGGCGAGCGCCGGCGGGACGGTTGGGGAGTGTGACCCCGTGCGCCTTCAGGCAGGCGACGAACTTGGTGCGGGTGGCCGAGGACTGCCCGCCGCCGCCGGCCGCGGCGCTGGCGGATGTGCTGCTGGCGTTCCCAGAGCCGGACGAGGTGTTGGAGCTCGAGCCGCAGGCGGCCAGCACGAGCGCTGTGACCAGGACGGTCCCCGCCAACATCGCCAGCCGAGCTGTGCGCACGCGGTGCGACTGGAGGTGGTGCGCCTTGTTGTGAGTCATGGTGGTGCTGCTTCCTTTCGTGATGCTTCAGCCGCCGGAGGAGAACAGGGAGCCGACGGCGGAATTCCCGCCCCCGCCGGAAGAGCCAGCGCTGCCGGAAGAGCCAGCGCTGCCGGAAGAGCCACCGCTGCCGCCAGAGCCCGAGCCGCCGCCGGACCCCGACCCGCCGCGGTTGCCCGAGTCGGTGATCGTGGCCGCGGAGGTGGACCCCCCGGACGCGGAGCCTCCGGTGACGATGATCGTGTCGCCCGGGCGGATGGCGTGCCGCGACACGGACTGGTTCTTGGTGATCTTGGTGGAGGGGGTGACCTTGACCTTGACGGTGTTGCCCGAGGCGTCGGTCACCAAGATGGTCTTGCCCTTGACGCTGGCCACGGTTCCGAACGAGGCGCCGGCCGCACCCGTGCTGGCCGCACCCGCGCCGGCCGCACGCGCGCCGGCCGCACCCGTGGCGCCCGCCGCTCCGCCGCGCGCGAACAGCGCGGCCAGACCGGCCCCCCGGCCGCCGCCGGCCGCGACGGTTGAGCTGGAGTTCGACAGCTGCGCCTTCTCCACGCGGATGCCGGCGTAGAAGCCGAGCGCGCACGTGACGAGAGCGGCGAGCGCGGCCGTGCGGCGGTTGAAGAACTGCCGCCGCTTGCGGCGCGGCAGTGGCGCGTCGGTCTGAGTCTCGGGCTCGCCCGGATAGGCGTCCCAGTCCTCCTCGCGCTGGTCGGGGGTGTAGGTGTCCATGGCGGTCTTCCTGGGTCTGATGGGCAGGGGCCTGCGGCGGGATGGCATGCGGTTCATTCGAATCTGAGTGCCTCGATCGGCCGCATCGCTGCGGCGCGCCCGGCGGGATAGGTCCCGAAGAACAGCCCGATCAGCACCGACGCGCCGAAGGCCAGGCCGATCGAGTACGGGGCGATGACCGGGTGGACGCCGGCGATCCTGAACTGGCTGCCGACGACGCCGAAGATGACCCCGGCGATGCCACCGAAGAACGAGACGAGCACGGCCTCGACGAGGAACTGGACGAGGATGTCTGACCGCCGGGCGCCGACGGCCTTGCGGATCCCGATCTCACGGGTCCGTTCGGTGACCGAGACGAGCATGATGTTCATCACGCCGATCCCGCCGACGAGCAGCGAGATCGCGGCCACCTCGCCCAGCAGCGTCGTGAACACGCTGCTGGTGGAGCTCGACGCCTGCAGGATCGAGCCCTGGTTGATGACGCTGAAGCTCGACGAGGTGGATCCCGGCGATGCGGGCAGGAGCGGCGTGAGGATGTTGGTGACCTCGGTCTGGGCAGCGGCGAGCCGGTCGCGGGACTGGGCCTGGACCACGATCTGATCGACGTTGCCGTAGCCGGTGAGGGTGTCCTGGACCGCTGTCAGCGGTGCCATGACGACGTCGTCTTGGTTGGTGGCGCCGTTGGACCCCTTGGAGTTGGTCACCCCGATCACCTGGAAGTTCGTGCCGTTGACGGCGATCGTGGCGCCGATGGGACTGGCGCCAGCGAACAGCTCCTGCACGACCGTGGGCCCGACCACCGCCACGCGGGCATGCTGGTTCTCTTGCGCCCTGGTCCACCAGGACCCGCTGGCCAGCGTGTAGTCGCGTGCGCCCTGGTAGGTCGGCGTGGAGCCGACGAACGACGAGGGCGAGTAGGTGGTGCCGTTGTAGGTGAGCGTGACCCCGTTGGCGTCGACCACGGGGGAGGCGCTCTTGACGTCCGGCGCGGTGAACCGGTTCGTCAGCGCGTTGGCGTCGGCCACGGTCAGTGGGTCCGCGGCGGAGCCCCCGCCACGGCCCAGGCCGCCCAGCGTGGGAGTGGACTGGACGAGCAGCACGTTGGAGCCGAGCGCCTCGATCGACGACTGCACCGCCGCCGACGAGCCCGTTCCCACCGCCACGAGGATGATCACGGAGCCCACGCCGATCATCAGCCCCAGGATCGTCAACCCTGAGCGCAGCTTGTTGGCCGAGAGGCCGGTGAGCGCGACCCGCACGGTCTCGGTCATGACGACGCCTCCAGCGCGTTCCGTGCGTCGGAGATGATGTGCCCGTCGGAGAGCTCGATGATCCGCTCGGCGTGTGCGGCCACCTCATGCTCGTGGGTGATGAGGATGATCGTGCGGCCCTCGCCGGAGAGGCGCTCGAAGATGTCGAGGATGTCCCGGGTGGAGTGGGTGTCCAGGTTGCCGGTGGGCTCGTCGGCGAGGATCATCGCCGGGTTGGTGACGAGCGCTCGCGCGATGGCCACGCGCTGTTGCTGGCCGCCTGAGAGCTCGGACGGCATGTGGTGGCCGCGGTCTGTCACGCCGACATCGGCCAGGGCCCGCATCGCGCGTTGCCGCCGCTCCGTGCGGCTGAGGCCGGCGTAGGCCAGCGGGAGCTCGACGTTGGCCAGCGCGCGCGTGCGCGGGATGAGGTTGAAGCTCTGAAAGACGAAGCCGATCTCCCGGTTGCGCAGGTCGGCGAGTTGATCCTCGTCGGCGAGGCGCACGTCGAGGCCGTTGAGGCGGTAGGCGCCGGTCGAGGGCACATCGAGGCACCCCAGGATGTTCATCAGTGTGCTCTTGCCGCTGCCCGAGCTGCCCATGATCGCGACGTACTCTCCGGACTCGATCGTCGCGGTGATCCCGTTGAGGGCATGGACCGCGATCTCGCCCACCTCGTAGGTCTTGGTGACCTGGTCGAGGTCGATGACGGGTGGCCGTAGAGCCATCAGCCGCCGCCGCGGAACCGGCCGCCCCCGCCGCCGGCAAAGCCGCCTCCCGCGAAGCCTCCGCCGGCGCCGAGGAACCTCGTGCCGCCGCCCGCCAAGCCGCTCGTCCCGCCAAGCGTGCCGGTCGAGCCCGAGGAGAGCGACGAGGAGCCCGAGCCCAGAGCCGGCAGCGTCGTGGTCACCTGCACTTCATCGCCGGCCTTCAGACCGCTGACGATCTGGGTGCGGCTGTCGCCGACGACGCCGACAACGACGGTGGTCGGGACCGCTTTGCCGTTCTGCAGCAGCTCGACCCGGGCGACCGAGCCGGCGGTGGTGATCGCGCTGTTGGGGAGGTTGACCCCCGAGGCCTGCCCGGTGACGACCGCGGCCGAAGCGCTCATGCCCGGCTTTACGCGTGAGTCGCGCTGGTCGAGGCTGAGTGTCGCGTTGTAGCTGACGACGCCGCTGCTGCTCGTCCCCAGGGTGGAGATCGCACTGACGTGTGCGGCCAACTCGACCCCGGACAGGGCCTCGAGGGTGACGTTGGCTGCCTGACCGACCTTGATCTTGGAGATGTCGGACTCACTGAAGGCCACGGTCATCGTCATCGCGTGGGTGTTGACGATCTCGACCAGGCCCGAGCCGGTCGACGACGAGGATGAGCTGCTGTCTGAGCCGCCGAGGCTGCCGGCGGTCGATCCCGTGCCCGCGGTGGAGCCAGATCCCGAGTCGGAGCTGGAGCTCGAGGTGGCGCTGGAGCCCGAGCCGCCGCCCGAGATCGCGTCGCCCGGCGAGACGCTCTCGACGTTGACCACCGTGCCGGCGGCGGGCGCGAACAGCCGGGTCTCGTCGAGGGCGCTCTCGGCGGTGCGCAGGGTTGCCTCGGCCCCGTCGACCGACGCCTGGGCCGACGCGATGTTGGCGGCGATGGTCTGGGCGCTGGTGGTGCTCGTCTGACCCGAGCCGCCACTGGACCCGCCCGATCCGCCGCCCGATCCGCCGCCCGAGCGCGAGCCCGCGCTCGATCCGCTCCCCGACGACCCGCTGCCCTGGGTCGTGCGCGTGGGCGTGGAGGCCGTGGGCGTGGAGGCCGCGGGCGTGGAGGTCGTCGGCGTGGAGGTCGTCGGCGTGGTCGTCGTCGGGGTCGTGGTGGTCCGGCCGGGCGTTGTCGACGTCTGGGTGGTGGTGGTCTGCGTCGTGGTCACGGCCGCCGGGTGAAAGGCGACGAACTCAGTCGACTCCTGGACGTTCTCAAGGCTCGTGCTCGCGGCTGAGCTCGACGACCCAGACGTGGCGGTCTGGTCCTCGGCGTTGCTGAGGTTGTCCTCGGCCGAGGTCAGGTTCGACTCCGCCTGCTGGACCGTCAGCTGCGCCGCGGTGGGATCAAGGGTCGCGATCAGCTCTCCCTTGGAGACGTGGTCGCCGTCCTTGACGTAGAGGTGCTGGAGTGTGCCGCTCGTCTGGAAGTTGGCCTCGACGTCGGTCCCCGGCTCGAGGTTGCCGGTGCCGGTGACCGTCGACTGGATGACGCCCTTGCTGGCGGTGACGACCTCCGTGGACGTCCGCGTCGTCTGCGACGGCGGCCCGAGCTCGATCACCGCCGCGACGACCACGGCAGCGAGCACGGCCACCAGGCCGAGGACGTGCCAGGGGACTCTGATGTTCACGCAGCCGCCAACGCTGCTCGCCGTAGGGTCACCGGCTCAATCTGAGTGATCCAGATAAGAGTCCGACGTGAGGAGGCTGAGATTTTCCTGAGAGGGCACCGCCGCGGGGAGCGCGGGCAACGACACCTGGAAGCGGGCCCCCCCGCCGCCGTCCGCGGCCGGAACGTTGTCGGCCCGCACCGAGCCGCCGTGTGACACCGCGATCGCCTTGACGATCGCCAGTCCCAGGCCGGCGCCTGCTCTGCCGCGGCTGCGCCCGCCCTCGGTTCGCCAGAAGCGCTCGAACAGCTGGTCCGTCGCGTCATCGGGCAGGCCGGGCCCGTGATCGCGCACCTCGAGTACGGCCACCTCGTCCGATCGCGCCACCCCGACCTCGATCGTGGTCCCCGCCGGGGTGTGGATGACCGCGTTGCGCACGAGGTTGGCCACCAGCTGCCCGAGCTGGCCGGGATCGCCCATCACCGTTGTGCCGGGCTCGTCGACGTTGAGCCGCACCGTGCGATCCGGGGCGGTCACCCGCGCATCCTCGGCGGCGTGCGCGGCCAGCTCGCCGAGGTCGACGGGGATCCGCGGGCGCTCGGGCGCCTGGTCCAGCGCGGCGAGCGAGAGCAGGTCCTCCACCAGGACGCCCATGCGCGTGGCCTCGGACTCGATGCGCGCCATCGCCCGTTCCAGCGTCGCCGGGTCGTCGGCGGCGCCCAGCCGGAACAGCTCGGCATAACCGCGGATCGAGGCCAGCGGCGTGCGCAGCTCGTGGGAGGCGTCGGCCAGGAAACGGCGCAGCTGGTCCTCGCTCTGGCGGCGGGCTCGGAAGGCCTGCTCGATCTGTCCCAGCATCTCGTTGAGCGAGCGCCCCAGCCGCCCGACCTCGGTGCGCTGGTCAGACGGGCTCACGCGGCGGGAGAGGTCGCCGCCGGCGATCTCCGAGGCGACGCGCCCGATGCGCTCAAGCGGCCGCAGACCGATCCGGATGACCACCCAGCCCAGCAGCACGAGGGCGAGGATCACCCCCGCCCCGACGAGCCCTTGGACCACCACCAGGCGGTGCAGGGTGTCGTCGGTTTCGCGCAGGGACACCGCCACCACCACGGTGTTCCCGCCCTCAACCGCGAAGGCCGCGGCGCGATAGCGGATGCCGGGGCCGCGGCTGGAGTGGACCGTGAACAGCCTCAGTGGCCTCCCCGCGCGGCTGAGCGGGGGATGCGCGGGCACTTGGGGCGGGGCCGGGGCCGACCCGCCATAGGTGAAGGTCCGCCGGCGCAGGACCGTGCCGGTCGGCCCGATCAGCTCGCCGAAGGTGCCCGGCGGCAGCGTGGCCGGCCCGACCCCCGGGGCCCGGCGCCCCAGCAGTCCGCCGAACGGAAAGCGGCGGTCGCCGGGCGCGCGGGCGGGGCGAGGCGGGCGGGGCGGGCGGGGCGGGCGGGTACCCTGTATCCGGAGGTTGAAGGCGATCGGCACCAGTCCGGACTGCACCTGCTGGTCGACGCGGTTGAGCAGGAAGGAGCGCTGCTCCTCGTAGGTGGTGACAGCGGCGACGGCGAGCCCGGCGGCGACCAGGATCACCATCCCCAGCAGCAGGCGGGTGCGCAGCGACATCAGTCTCGCGGGAGTCGCAGGGCGTAGCCGACGCCCCGCACCGTGTGCACCAACGGCGGCCCATGGACGTCGAGCTTCTTGCGTAGGTAGCTGATGTAGGTCTCCAGCACCCGCGCGTCGCCCCCGAAGTCGTAGCTCCACACGTGGTCAAGCAGCTGCGCGCGGGTCAGCACCCGTCGCGGGTTGAGCATCAGGTAGCGCAGGAGCCGGTACTCGGTAGCGGTGAGCTCGATGGGATGGGGGCCGCGACGGACCTCGCGGGTGTCCTCCTCGAGCTCGAGATCGGCGAAGCGCAGGCGGCCGGGGGTCTCCTGGAATGCTCCGCTGCGGCGCAGGAGGTTGCGCAGCCGGGCGATCAGCTCCTCGAGGCTGAACGGCTTGGTGACGTAGTCGTCGCCCCCGGTGGTGAGGCCGCGGACCTTGTCGGAGGTGTTGTCGCGCGCGGAGAGGAACAGGATCGGGACCTCGGCGCGCTCGCGCGACAGCCGCTGCGCGACCTCGAAGCCCTCCATGTCGGGCAGCATGATGTCGAGGACGATGGCGTGGGGCCGCCAGTCGCGCACGTGCGCCAGAGCCTGTGCCCCGGTCTGGACCGCAGCCACCTCGAACCCGTGATGGCGCAAGGCCATCGACACCACGTCGACGATCCCCGGCTCGTCGTCGACCACGAGCACACGGAGCGGTTCGGTGTGCTCAGACACGGACGCATGATCGATCGCAAAGCTCGGAATAAGGTCAAGGGTAAGACAGAAACGCGTGAGAAATGCGCGCGCGTGATTGAGTTGATCAACAATGGGGTAGTGGCACTGCACCATGAGCACTGCCACCAGTCCCCCCCCGCAGCAACAGCGCCGGCTCAAGCGCACAGGCGCTGTCGGAGTCGTCGGCAACGAGATTCTCTTCGTCCGCTGGCAGCAGCACGGTGACCGCCAAGCTCGCGACGAGCTCGTCCAGCGGTTCCTTCCTCTCGCCCGTAAGCTCGCCCGTCGCTACAGCGGCGCGCGCGAGCCGTTCGATGACCTCCTGCAGGTCGCCAGTCTCGGCATGGTCAAGGCGATCGACCGTTTTGACCTGAGCCGCGGCACCGCCTTCTCGTCGTTTGCCGTGCCCACGATCCTCGGTGAACTCAAGCGCTACTTCCGGGACCTCGGCTGGGCCGTCCACGTCCCCCGCGGCGCGCAGGAACGTGCCGTCAAGGTCGAGGAGGCGCAGCAGTTGCTCGCCAGCCGCCTCAACCGCGCCCCCACAGTGCCCGAGCTCGCTCAGTATCTCGAGTTCGACATCGAGGATGTCCTCGACGCACTGGAGACCTCTCGCGCCCACCACGCCTCCTCGCTCGACGCCCCGTACGACGACGGAGAGGGCGAAAGTGGGACTATGGTCGAATCATTCGGAGACCTCGATCCAAGTCTGCTGTCGGCCGACGACCGCGTCACGATCACCGCGGCCGCCCTGCAACTCCCCCAGCGGGAGCGCGAGGTCCTGACCTTGCGCTTCGTCCACGACCTGACGCAGACGCAGATCGCCGAGCACATCGGCGTGTCACAGATGCAGGTCAGCCGCATCCTGCGGCGGGCAATCGCGCATTTGACAGAGATCACCGAAGGCTGACCCCACGAGCGGCTGGGCCTTCAGCGGCGCCAACGCCTGTTTGCTGGCGTAGGCGCGTGGGAACCTGCTCTATGCGGTGGTGATGGCCGAAGGCTCAACCGTTCGCCTGCGACTTGAGAGCAGGCCACAGACCCTGACGATCGTCCGCGGGATGCTCGGCGGAGTGGCTGAGCTGCTCTCGATCGATCCGGAACTGCTCGACGACCTCAAGACCTCGGTCAGCGAGGCCTGCAACAACGTCGTCCTGCACGCCTACGGCGGCGATCCCGGCCCCATGGAGGTCGGGCTCTTCGTCACCGAGGATCAGTTCAGCGTCCGCGTCAGCGACGCGGGCGTGGGGATGCCCGCACCGCCCCCGGCGGGCGATGTCAGCCAGGGCATCGGCCTATCGGTCATCCGCGCGCTCACCGAGGACGTCCAGTTCAGCTCGGCGCCGGGTGGGGGGACCGAGGTGCTGATGGACTTCTCGGTCCGCCGCGACGGCCGCAAGCTCTTCGAGGCGCCGCCGGCGGCGACGGGCGACGCCGAGATGACGCCGGCGGCCGACGGGGAGGGCGAGGTGATCGTCTCGCTGTCGCCGGTGACCCTGCTGCCGGGCGTCCTGGGCCGGCTGGCGCGGACGCTCGCCGCCACTGCCCACTTCTCGCTCGATCGCTTCTCCGACGTGTATCTCGTCACCGACACACTGGCGGCTCATGCCGCGACCGCGGCCGAGGGCCAGCGGATCGAGGCCCGGCTGATGGCCCAGGATCGTCGGCTGGAGCTCGTCGTGGGCCCCTTCCGCAAGGGCACGGGTTCGCGACTGGAGGTCCAGGCCGGCGATCACCCCGCCTCGCCCCTGGTCCTGCTGTCTGACCAAGTCGCGGTGCAGGAGGCCGGTCAAGCCGAGCTCCTGCGCGTAGTGGTCATCGACCACCGACGCTGAACTCGCTCACCTCAGGCGCGCTCGGCACCCCCGCTTCGCACGGGACCAGCTCAGTGCGGATCGAGCAGTTCTTCAGGCACGTCGACGAGGCGTAGGCGCTCAGCCACGCCCGTGAGGTCCAGCAGCCGCTGGACCTGCTGAGAGCCCTTGACCAGGCCCATCTCGCACCCCTCGCCGGCGAGCCGCTGGTGGGCGCGAACGAGGATGCTCAGGCCGGTCGAATCCATGAAATCGAGCCCACGGAGGTCGATCACGACGAGCTGGAGGTCAGGCCCGGCGAGCTGGTCGAGCTCTGCTTCGAGCTCCGGTCCCGAGGCCAGGTCCAGCTCTCCGCTCACCGCCACGACGGCGGCTGCGCCATTCCTGCGGACTTCTACCTGAAACTGGTTCTGCACTCTGATCACGAGCCTACTGATAACGGCCACGCCATGTTGTGGTCGGTTGCGTTCGAACGTCACGTTTGGAAGTGATGGGACTCGGACACGGTAGTCCTAGCGGGAGATTCTGTGGACGACGCGCGCACATCCTCGCACGGTCCGACGCCCGGATTCGTGCACGAAGCTCTCATGTATCGCGACGTGGCCGAGTTCGACGGCGCGATGCGCGCATTTCTGCAGGAGGCGGCCGCCGCGGGCGAGCCCGTCCTGGTCGCGCTGCCCGGCCCTCACCTCGAGCACGCACAGCAGGCGCTCGGCGAGGCGATGGCGGAGGCTCGCTGTGAGGATCTGCACGAGGTGGGGCGCAACCCGAACTGCCTGCTGGAGATCATCGAGGAGTGGGTGGCGTCTCACCATGGCCGCGCGCGCGTGGTGTCCGAGGTGGTGTGGCCGGGCCGCAGCCACGCGGAGTCGGTCGAGGCGCTGCGTCACGAGGCGCTCGTCAACCACGCGCTGGCCGGATCCGAGGCGACGGTCATGTCGCCGTTTGACGCCGCCCAGCTCGACGCGGACATTCTCGCGGCCGTCGAGATGACCCATCCCACCGTTGTCGAGGACGGACGGCGTCGCGCCGGGACCGCCTACACCGATCCTCTCAGCACCACGTTCGGCGAGCTCTGGCCCCTTGACGAGCCGCCCGGTCCCGTCTCCGAGCACCCCCTGACCGGCAGCCTGCTGGAGCTGCGCCGCGCGATCGCCGAGGACCCCGCGCTCGCATCGCTGAGCGCGCCGCGACGGTCAGATCTCGTGTTCGCGATCAACGAGGCCACCAGCAACGCGGTGCGGCACGGGGACGCAACGTGCATGACCCGCATCTGGCACGACGGCGACGAGGTCGTCACTGAGGTCCGCACGCCCTCGGCGATCGATGACGTGATGGTGGGGCGCCGGCGACCGGCGGCTGACGCGCTGGAGGGGCGCGGCCTGTGGCTCATCAATCAGCTCTGTGATCTGGTGGAACTGCGGAGCGGGACCTCGGGCATGACGCTGCGCATGCACGTCAAGGACCACTGAGCCTGGGGTTTGCCCGCCCGGCGGCCGGGTAGCGCGCTATGCATGCCGCAATCCGACTATGAACGCGAGCAGGAGCAGGCCGCGGCCGCCGAGGCGTCGCGCATCGGCGGAGCCCCCAGCTCCGAGCCGCCACCTGTTGACGCCGACGAGCGCGACCCCGCGCAGGAGCCCGTACGCGAGGCGGGCGGAGGCGAGGCCGAGGGCTTTGAGGAGTCCGAGCGCGAACTGATCGAGCACGCCTCCCACGGCGACCAGCACGCGGCGCGCCGGGTGCTGGAGGATGCTCCCGACGAGGCCGAGGACTCGCGCGCCGCGCCTGGCGGCGAGTCGGACGTCACCGAGACCCCCGACGACTGACGCTCGGGCCAGCGCCTCCCGCGCAGCGCTACGCGGGCTGCGGGCGCTCGTGGGTGGGGCGCTCCTGAGTGAGGTCGCGTAGCCGCTGCACAGACTTACGCAGAAGCCGCGACACCTGCATCTGGGAGACGCCGATGCGCCGGGCGATCTCCGCCTGGGTGAGGTCCTCGCCGAAGCGCAGATAGAGGATGCGCCGCTCGCGCTCGGGCAGGTGCTGGGCCGCCGCGAACACGGTCGCCTGGTCGTCGACGAGGTCGAGCCGGTCGTCCTGCGAGCCCAGCGCCTCGAGGCGGTTCTCGGTCTCCTCGTCCCCGCCTCGCGGGGCGTCGAGTGAGACGGTGTCGTAGGCCTCGTTGGTCTGCAGGCCGTCGAGCACCTGCTCCTCAGAGATCTCGAGGTACTCGGCCAGCTCGGGCACCGTGGGGGACCGCCCCTGGCGCAGGCTGACCTCGCGCCGGGCATCGGCGATCTTGCGTGCCAGCTCCTGCGCGCTGCGGTCCACGTGCAACGCCCACGCGCTGTCGCGGAAGTACCGCTTCAGCTCGCCGACGATCGTCGGTACCGCGAACGACGTGAACGCGAAGCCGCGGGTCGGGTCAAACCGCTCCACCGCCTTGACCAGACCGAGGCTGGCGACCTGGACCAGGTCGTCATACGGCTCGTTGGAGCCCGCATATCGACGCGCGAGCTTGCGCGCGAGGGGCAGGAATCGCTCGATCAGCGCATCGCGAGCGCGGACATCATTGTCCTGATACCAACGATCGAACAGCTCTCCCGAGCCGACGGCCAAGACAGGCGGAGACATGACCGCCATCGCGGACCTCCCAGAGTCGCAGACAGCATTTGTTGTATCACAGCCGCCCCGTCTTCCCTGGTAGATCGTGTGTTTTCCGGACGGATGGAGGGTGTCTTTATGGACCTTTAGCTTGGCCGGCGAACTGCTGCACCGCCGCGGAGTCGTGGTCGCCGTCCATGAGCTCGAGCACGGCGCGCTCCAGCCGTGCGCGTCGCCGGTCGTCGGGCCCGCGCAGGTCGCCGAGCCGGTCCACCTCGCCCCCGATCGTCCAGCCGGAGAGATAGCGGTCAAACACGCGGGGGTCGATGTAGGAGCGGCGCGCCACCGCCGGCGTGTTGCCCAGGACTTCGGCTACCCCGCGCACCGCCCCCTTGATCGCGCGCTTGCGCCCCGTATCGGATTTGGCCTCTCGGCCGTCTGCGGCGAGCGACACCGCCGCCAGAACGGTCGCGTTCCAGGTCCGGAAGTCCTTCGCCGAGTACGCGTCGCCGGCCAGGCTCTTGAGGTAGTCGTTGATCTGCTCGGAGCGCACGTCGTGCCAGCGGCGCCCGTCCTTGTAGGCCAGCAGCTGGTCGCCGCCGCCGCGCCGACGTTTGAGCGCCTGGACCACCTCGACCACCGGCGGGTCCTGCACCGCCTGGACGCGGCGCACGCCCCCCTTGGCCAGGTAGTCGAACACGAGCTCGCCGTCGCTCACGGTGACGCTCTCCTTGAGCACGGTGGCCAGGCCGGTGCCACCCTCGTCGTCGGCGTACTCCTCGGAGCCGACGCGGAACAGGCCCACGTCGAGGAGGCGGATCGCGCAAGCCAGCACGCTCGTCTCGTCGACGCCCGCGCCGTCGGAGCGCAGAACGCGCAGAACGCGCCGGCGCACCCCCGGGAGTTTGTGGGCGAACGCCACCATGTGGTCGAACTTCTTGCGGTCCCGGTTCTCGCGCCAGCGCGGGTGATACAGGTACTGCTTGCGCCCCGCCGCATCGACGCCGGTGGCCTGGAGGTGCCCGAGCGGATCGGGGCAGATCCACACGTCCTCCCAGGCGGGCGGGATGGCCAGCTCCTTGATGCGCAGCACCGTCTCGGGGTCGCGGACGCGCTTGCCGCCCGGCTCCACGAAGCCGAAGCCTCGTCCGCGGCGGACGCGACGAAGCCCCTGAGCCGAGCAGTCCGAGCGTCGCAGGCGGCCCCGGCGAGCGGGCTTCGGCGCGGATGTGGCGGCCATCAGTCGGCCTCGGCGTCCCGGAAACGGGACGTCATGCGGTCGTCAGCGTCGTCAGCGTCGCCGCCGCCGTTCGAGTCCTCGTCGCCGGTCTCGTCGGAGTCCTCGTCGGCTTCGACGTGCGTGGCGTTGGCCTGTTGGACGACACCCTCGAGGAAGAAGCGCAGCTCCTCCTCGGTGCCCTCGGTGGCGTCGGCGACCTTCACCTTCGCCTTCTTGAGCGACACCTCACCCCAGCTGCCGCCCCCCAGCAGCCTCACGGTGTGATCGAACGTCGACTTCCAGCCTCGCGGCCGGTCGCCCTCGATCGGCACCGTGAGAGTGCCGTTACGAACTTCTGCTGCGCTCCACTGCAGGGTGGGGACGTCCATGGTCGCGGACTACCCGTCGCCGCGGAGCGCAAGCAGACGCGATATGCGGCTCGGTGCGGCCGCTAGACGCGGGCGCCGCGGCGCCCGGAGAAGAACAGCACCAGCGCGACCAGCGCCAGCACGAAGATGATCGGGTGAATGATCACACCGCCGGCGATGGCGATGATGAACAGGACGATGGCAAGAGCCAGAAGCATGTGCATCCCTTCCCTTTCTGGATTGTCCGGCTGGAAATTGCTACCCCGTGGCCTGGCTCGCCAACCACATGCACCGAACGCTGGTTTACTGCCCACGCATGACCGCGACCTTCACCTCTGAGCTGGCCGAGCGGCTGGCCGAAGACCTGCTGCGCCGGTTCGAGCGCTACGCCCGGATCGACACCCAGTCCACTCGCGAACGAGCGCAGTCGCCCAGCACGCCCGGTCAGCTTGACCTGGGCCGGGTGCTGGTCCAGGAGTTGATCGAGGCGGGGCTCGACGACGCGGCGCTTGATGAGAACGGCTACGTGACCGCGACCCTGGCGGGGACGGCCGCCAACGGGACGGTCATCGGGCTCGTCGCTCACATGGACACCAGCCCCGACGCTCCCGGCGCCGGCGTGGAGCCGATCGTGCACCGCGACTACGGCGGCGGCGTCATCGACCTTCCGCGCAGCGGGACCCGCCTGGACCCCGTGACCATGCCCGAACTCGCGGCCAAGGTCGGCCATGACATCGTCACCTCGAGCGGTGACACGCTGCTCGGCGCCGACGACAAGGCGGGGGTGGCCGAGATCATGGCTGCCGTGGCGCATCTCGCCGCGCACCCGGAGCTTCCGCGGCCGACCCTGCGCGTCTCGTTCACGCCCGACGAGGAGATCGGCGAGGGCGCGACCCTCTTCAACATCGATCGCTTCGGCGCGCTGTGCGCCTACACCATGGACGGCTCGGAGATCGGCGAGTTCACCGATGAGACGTTCTCCGCCCAGGAGATGGTCCTCTCCATCCGCGGCGTCGATGTCCATCCCGGCCATGCCACCGGCAAGCTCGTCAGCGCGCTCCGGCTGGCCGCCGACATCGTCGCCGCGCTGCCGTCAGACCGCCTCACCCCGGACACGACCTCGGGGCGCGAGGGCTTCATCCACGTCTACAGCCTCAGCGGGACCGCCGCGACCGCGGAGATCCGCGCGATCGTGCGCGACTTCGACGAGGAACGGCTCGCCGCGCACGTGGCGCTGTTTCAGGACACCGCTCGTGAGGTGATGACCAGCGCTCCACGGGCGACGCTCGACGTACAGGTGCGCCGGCAGTACCGCAACATGCGCGAGTACATCGACCCGGTCCCCTTCGTGGTGGAGGCGGCTGAGGCGGCGATCGCCGCCGAGGGTGTCGAGCCTGTGCGGGTGCCGGTGCGCGGCGGGACCGACGGCTCACGCCTGTCGGAGATGGGCCTGCCCACGCCCAATATCTTCACCGGCGGCCACGAGTACCACTCCGTGCGCGAGTGGGCCTCGGTCCATGACATGGCCTCGGCGGCGGCGACCGTCGTGCGCCTGGCCGAGGTCTGGACGCGCCCCGAGTGGTCCGACCGCGCCGGCGCCACGCACTAGCCTGTGCGCCGATGAGCCCTTCCGGTCCCACCTCGCTGGCGTCGCTGGACGGCGAGATCATGCCCGCCGCCGAGGCGATGATCCCGGTCACCGATGAGGGGCTGGTCCGCGGCGACGGCGCCTTTGAGGTCATCCGCGTCTACGACGGCACGCCCTACGCGTTCGACGCCCACGTTGCGCGCCTGGAGCGCTCGGCCGCCAACCTCCGCCTCCCGGTGGATCTCGAGGCAGTCCGCGCCGACGCCTTCCGCCTGCTGGCGCAGGCCGGCACGGGCCCTGATCATCAGTGCCTGCGCATCATGATCACGCGCGGGGGGCGACGGATCCTGCTCACCGAGACGATGGTGTCGGTGTCCGACGGAGCGCGGGTGATGTCAATCACCTACTCGCCGACACGGATCCTGGACGGGATCAAGTCGCTCTCCTACGCGGGCAACATGCTCGCCGGGCGCCTGGCGCGCGAGCAGGGCTACGACGAGGCCCTGCTCGTCACCCCGCACGGCCGGGTACTGGAGGGCCCCACGAGCTCTGTCTTCTACGTCAAGGACGGGCGCCTGCTCACCCCGCCGCTTGACGAGCACATCCTGGCCTCGATCACGCGGGCGCTGGTCATCGAGGTCACCGGGGCCCAGGAGCAGCCATGCACCCTGGAGGAGCTCTACGGCGCCGACGAGGTGTTCTTCGCCTCCACCGTCCGCGAGGTCCAGACGGTGGCGTCGATCGACGATCACGAGTACACCGGGCCCTCTCCCGTCTCCGACCGCACGCGCGAGGCGGTCGCGGCCCGCATCGCCGAGCAACTGCGCGGCTGAGCCGGCGTCGGCTGCCGCCCCCGTCATGAAGGTCCTCACCGTGATCGGAAACCGGCCGCAGTTCATCAAGGCGGCCGCTGTCTCCCCGCCGCTGCGCCGCGAGCACGAGGAGATCCTGGTCCACACCGGACAGCATTTCGATGACCGTCTGTCGGGGGTGTTCTTCGCTGAGCTGGGCCTGCCGGTGCCTGACCGCCAGCTGGGGATCAACCTCGGCTCCGCCAGCTCGCAGACCGCGCGCATGCTGACGGCGCTGGAGCCCGTCCTGTTCGACGAGGCGCCCGACGTGGTCCTCGTCTACGGCGACACCAACTCGACGCTGGCCGGTGCGCTGGCCGGCGCCCAGGCGCGGGTTCCGGTGGCCCACGTCGAGGCGGGGATGCGGTCGTTTGACCGGTCGATGCCCGAGGAGCTCAACCGCGTCCTCACCGACCACGCCAGCACGCTGCTGCTCTGCTCGACGGAGGTGGCGATGACCAACCTGCGCCACGAGGCCGTGGCCGGTCGCGCCGAGCTGGTGGGCGACGTGATGGTGGACGTCGCCACGGCGATCCAGCCCCGGGCGCGGGAGCGCGCCGACCTCGTTCGTGCACGCGGCCTCGAGCCCGGGGGGTATCTGCTGGCGACCGCGCACCGCGCCGGCAATGTGGATGACCCCGAGCGGCTGGCACGGCTCGTGGACGTGCTGACGGGTCTGCCGTTGCCAGTCGTGGTCCCGTTGCACCCCCGCACCGATGCCCGCCTGCGCGCCGCGGGCCTGCGCGACCGTCTGGAGCAGGCGCCGGGCGTCACCCTCACCGAGCCGCTGGGGTACTTCGAGCTGACGGCACTGCTGTGCCAGGCGCGCGCCGCCGTGACGGACTCCGGAGGCCTGCAGAAGGAGGCCTACCTGGCCGGCGTGCCCTGCGTCACCCTGCGGCCCAACACCGAGTGGACCGAGACCGTGGAGCTGGGGTGGAACGTGCTGGCCGACCTCGACCTCGACCGCGTCCTGGCCGCGCTGGAGCGCCAGCCGCCGGCCACGGCCCCACCGGTGTACGGCGACGGGCACGCCGGTGCGCGCGTGGTGGCCGCGCTGGCCACGCTGGCGTGAGCGCCAACAGCCACGGCACCTTGGACAGCCGGGCCGTGTCAGTCGGCGTCGTGGGGCTGGGCTACTGGGGCCCGAACCTCGCGCGCAACTTCGCGGCGATCCCCGGTGCGGAGGTCACCTATCTGTGCGACCCCAACGACGCGGCGCGCGCGCGTGTGTCGCGCATGCTGCCGGGCGCGCGGTCGACAGCGGAGCTCGACGAGCTGCTGGCCGACCCGCAGCTGGACGCGGTCGCGCTGGCTACGCCGGTGCCCACGCACGCCGAGCTCGCGGTACGGGTCCTCGAGGCCGGTAAGCACTGCTTCGTCGAGAAGCCGCTGGCTCAGTCAAGCGCCGACGCCGAGCGGGCGGTGGCGGCCGCGCAGCGCACCGGCCGCACGCTGATGGTGGGGCATCTGCTCGAGTACCACCCGGGCGTGCGCCGCCTCAAGGAGCTGACCGCGTCCGGCGAGTTGGGCGAGGAGATCTACTACATCTACGGCAACCGGCTGAACTTGGGCAAGCTGCGCGCCGACGAGAACGCGCTGTGGAGCCTCGGCGCCCACGACGTATCGGTGGTGCTCTACCTCGCCGACGAGGAGCCTGTCGAGGTCGAGGCCCACGGCGGCTCCTACGTCCGCCCCGGCGTGGAGGACGTCGTGTTCTGCTTCATGCGCTTTGCGTCGGGACTGGTGGCACACCTGCACCTGTCGTGGCTCGATCCCCACAAGGAGCGGCGATTCACCGTGGTCGGCTCCCAGAAGATGGCAACCTTCGACGACATGGAGCTCGAGCGCAAGCTCACCGTCTACGACAAGGGCTTTGACGAGGACGCCCGGACCTATGGCGAGTACATCACCCGCAGTGGAGACGTCTTCTCGCCTCGGGTCGCCAACGTCGAGCCGCTGCGCGTGGAGTGCGAGGACTTCATCGACGCGATCCGCCGCGCGCGGCCACCGCGTTCGGACGGCGCCAGCGGGCTGAGGGTTGTCCGCGTGCTCGAGCGGCTGCAGCGCTCGCTCGACGCGCAGGGAGTCCGGCCGTGAGCGTGGCCCTGGTCGCGACCGACGGCGGTGCGTTCGTATCTCCGGCTGCCGAGCTGGCCGGTGACGTGTCGCTGGCGCCGGGCGCCGTCGTCCACGCCGGCGCGGTCATCGGGGCGGGCAGCTCGATCGGGTCCGGGGCCGTTGTGCACCCCGGCAGCCGGCTGGGTGCGCGCGTTCTGGTCGAGGACGGGGCGGTCCTGGGTAAGCGGCCGCGGCTGCGCCCGGGGTCGAGCGCCGCGGGGGCCTTCGGAGACCTCGAGGTGGCGGATGACGCGACGATCTGCTGCGGCGCCGTGGTCTACGCGGGGGCCGCCGTCGGCGTGCGCGCGATCGTCGGCGACCAGTCCCAGGTGCGCGAGCGCGGGGTGCTGGGCGAGGGCTCGGTGCTCGGCCGCGGCTCCACGCTGGACTTCGACGCCGTGGTGGGCGCGCGCGTCTCCGTGCAGACCCTCGTCTACATCACGGCGGGGACGATCGTTGAGGACGACGTCTTCATCGGCCCCGGGGTGGTCATGACCAACGACGACACGATGGCCCGCCACGGGCCCGAGGTGCCGCTGCGCGGGGCGATCCTACGGCGGGCCTGCCGCGTCGGCGGGGGCGTCGTGCTCACGCCGGGTGTCGTCATCGGCGAGGAGGCGTTCGTCGCCGCCGGTGCGGTGGTGGTGCGCGACGTCCCCGACCGTGCCGTGGTCATGGGCGTGCCAGGGCGGGTGGTGCGCCAGGTGAGCGAGGAAGATTTGCTCGAGCGCTGGCGCTAGCTGGCGCTGGCGGCGCGGTCGGCCGGCGGCCCGATCGCCACCCCGTTGGCGGCCTCGGTCCAGATCACCTGCTCGCGACCCGGGCCGACGCCCACCAGCACGATCGGCACGCCCACGAAGTCGGCGACGAAGCGCAGGTAATCGCGTGCTGCGTCCGGAAGATCCGACTCCGAGCGGCATTCGCTGAGGTCCTCGGTGAACCCCGGCATCTCGATGTACTCGCCGGCCGCGTGGTGCAGCACCGTCTGGTGGTAGGGAAAGTGCGTGAACTCGGCGCCCTCGTCGTTGCGGTAGCGCACGCACGCCTGGATGGCGTCGAACCCGGCCAGCACGTCGAGTTTGGTGATGGCCAGCGCGGTCATTGAGTTCAGGCGCGCGGCGTAGCGCAGCGCGACGAGGTCCATCCAGCCCACCCGGCGCGGACGTCCGGTCGTGGTGCCGTACTCGCCGCCTCGCTCACGCATCTCGTCAGCCAGCGGACCGTCGATCTCGGTGGGGAACGGACCCGCCCCGACACGGGTGACGTAGGCCTTGGCCACGCCCCACACCTCGTCGATGTCCTTGGGTCCCACGCCGGCGCCGATGCACGCCGCGCCGGCCACCGGATTGGAGGAGGTCACAAAGGGATACGTGCCGTGGTCGATGTCCAGCATGGCGCCCTGAGCGCCTTCAAAGACGACCATTTCATGGCGGTCCAGGCGCTCCAGCACGAGGCGCGAGGTGTCGGCGATGTAGGGCTCGAGCACGTGGCCGTAGGTGAGGTACTCGTCCGTCATCGACTGTAGGTCCAGGCGCGGGTCCTTGGCGTAGGGCCGCAGCGACAGCCGCTTGGGGTCCAGCGCGGCGACGATCTTCTTCTTGAGGATCTTCTCGTCGAGCAGGTCCTGTACGCGGATCCCCAGCCGCGCCGCCTTGTCGGCGTAACAGGGTCCGATGCCGCGACGCGTGGTCCCGATCTCGAGCTTGCCCAGCTTGGCCTCGCCCGCGTGGTCGAGCAGCATGTGGTACGGCATGATCAGATGCGCGTTGGCCGAGATCCGCAGCGCGCTGGTCTCCACGCCGCGGCGCCGCAGCTCGTCGAGCTCGTCGGTGAGGACCTTGGGGTCGATGACCACCCCATTGCCGATCACGCAGAGCTTGCCGGGGTGCAGGATCCCCGACGGCATGAGATGCAGCTTCCAGGTCGTGCCCTCGCGCACGATCGTGTGACCGGCGTTATTGCCGCCCTGAAAGCGCACGATGGCATCGGCACGCTCGGCGAGCATGTCGGTGACCTTGCCTTTGCCTTCGTCGCCCCACTGGGCTCCGACCACCACGATTCCTGGCATCGCCGTCTGAGTGTAGGGCGCTCCGGGGCGGTCCCGATGCTGCACACCCTGCGCTGACTTGACACCTAGTAACGCTAGGCTTAGCATTGCGAGGCATGAGAGCCGAATCCCTCAAGGGCCACCTCGACGCCCTGATCCTCGCCGTCCTGGTCGCCGGGCCCCTCCACGGTTACGCGATCATCGACACGCTCAAGCAGCGCAGCGACGGCACCTTCACGCTGCCTGAGGGCACCGTGTATCCAGCCCTGCACCGCCTGGAGGCGGCTGGGCTGCTGACCAGCGAATGGTCTGACGGGGAAGGCCGGCGCCGGCGGGTTTATGAGCTCACGCGCCGCGGGCGGCGGGAACTGGGCACGCGCCGCAGCGAATGGCGCGAGTTCTCCCGCGCGGTCGAAGCGGTGCTGGTATGAGCTCTGCGTTTGAGACCCAGCTGAGCCGGGAGCTGAGCGCGGTGGGCATTCGCGGGCGGCTGCGCGGCCGCATCCTGTCCGAGTACGCCGACCATCTCGCCTGTGATCCCGAGGCGCAGCTGGGCCGGCCGGAGGCCCTGGCGCGGCAGTTCGCTGACGAGGTGGGCAGCGTGCGCGCCCGTCGCGCCGCGGTGACGGGCTTCGGGGGCCTGGCGTTGGCCGGCACCCTGTTCGGCCTGGCCTTCCTGACCTCCGGTGGCCCAGCCTTCGGGGCTGCGCCCGGGGGCGCCTCGCTCGTCGGCCAGATCGCCACCGGGGTCGCCATCCTCTTCGCCCAGATCGCCTGCGTTTCCGGGACTCTCGCCATGCTGCGGTCGCTGGCTCGCCGGGGGTCCGGGGTGCTGCCGGCGGCTGAGGCGACCGTGATCGTCCGCCGCGTGGGGGTGGGGGTGCTCAGCGGCGTGGTCACGATGGTCGCCCTTGGGACGGTCGCCATCGCCTACCGCCGCTTCCTGGACGGCTGGTGGGTGACGTTCACCGTCGTCGTGTCAGCCGTCGGCATCGCGGGCCTGGTCGCGACCGTGCCCGCGGTATGGGAGGCCGCGCGGGTGCGCCCGGTGGCCGCGGGCGACGCCGGCGACATCTTCGAGGACCTCGGGGACTTCCTCGCGTTCGTGCCGCGGTCGCTGCGGAGCCGGCCATGGCGCTTGGCCCTCGTGATGGCCGCGGGTGTCGCCGTGGCGATCACGATCGTGGCCGTGCCCGCCCAGGATGCGATCGACGGCGCGGTGCGCGGGCTCCTCGACGCGCTGCTGTGCCTCGCGGGGTTCGCCACGCTCGGGCGCTACCTGGGGCTGTGGAGCCCCGGGCGAGCCTCGCGCGCCGAGCGTTAGGCGGTCCGCAGGTCCATCCGGTGGTCGTGGCCGAGCAGGGGAATTTGGTCGCACATCTCGGCCAACCGTGACACGGTGCGGGCGTGGATCTGCTCGCTCAGCTCGTCAGGGTCTGAACAGTTGGTGGTGAGCACCATCGACCGCCGGTCCTCGTAGCGGGCGTTGACGATCGAGTACAGCTCCTCCAGCACCCAGTCGTTCTTGCGCTCCGCGCCCACGTCGTCGACGTGGAGCATGTCGACGGCTGCCAGCCGGTCCAGGAGCTGGTTGTGCCCGCCGGTGTCATAGGTATGGCGGATCTCGTTGAGCAGCCGAGGCAGCGAGTAGATCGCCGCCGTGCGCCCCGCCTCCAGTACCGCCTTGGAGACGAGCATGGCCAGCGTCGTCTTCCCGGTGCCCGACGGTCCCATGAACCACAGGCCACGCCCAGCGTCGAGCTGGTCGTCGATGGTGGCGGCAAACCGCCGGGTGGCGGCAACGATGGCCGGCTCGATGTCGGTCACCGGCGCGCGGTCGAACGAGACGTCGCGATAGCGGCGCGGGATGACCGCCGAGAGGTTGCTCGCCCGGCGCCGCGCGATCATCTGCTGGCGGCAGCGGCACGGGTACGCCGTGTTGGTTTCGGCGTCATAACGCAGCCCGTCGCCGTCGCACAGATCGAAGGCGCAGCGATCGCTCATCGCCCGAACCCCCTCGCGTCGCTCCGCGCTCTCATGCCTCGAACCAGCCTCATGCCTCGAACCGCTCTCCGGCGAAGTTCATGAACTTCGGGTACTCCTTCTGGAAGGTCAGGATCACGTCGCCCACGGGACCGTTGCGGTGCTTGGCGATGATGATGTCGGCCTCGCCGGGGCGCTCGGAGTCCTTCTCGTAGTACTCCTCGCGGTAGATGAACATGACGAGGTCCGCGTCCTGCTCGATTTGGCCCGATTCCCTCAGGTCCGACAGGATCGGCTTCTTCTCTCCACCCCGCTGCTCCACGCCACGGCTGAGCTGAGAGAGCGCGATGACCGGCACGTTGAGCTCGCGCGCCAGGCCCTTGAGCCCACGGCTGATCTGGCCCACCTGCTCGACGCGGCTCTCGACGCGACCCTCGTGGCGCATGAGCTGGAGGTAGTCGATGATGACCAGGCCCAGGCCGCCCTCGACCTGAGCGTGCAGGCGCCGGGACTTGGCGCGGACCTCCAGGACGCCGGTGTCTGACGAGTCGTCGACGAAGAGCGGCGCCTCGGCGAGGCGCTGGCAGGCCTCGAGGATCTTGGGCCAGCGCGACTCGGCGACCTTGCCGCGGCGCAGATCCTCGCCCTTGATCCGCGCCTGGGAGGCGACGAAGCGCTGGGCGAGCTCGGACTCGGACATCTCCAGCGAGAACAGCGCCACCGCGCGGCCGGCCAGGACCGCGTTCTCGGCGATGTTGGCCACCAGGGCCGACTTGCCCATTGAGGGGCGCGCGGCCAGGATGATCAGGTTGCCGGGCTGGAAGCCGCCCGTCTTCTCGTCGAGGTCCTTGAAGCCCGACGGGGTGCCGGTGAGCGGCGTCTTGGCCACCGACAGGCGGTGGAGCTTGTCGGTCTCCTCGTGGAGGATGTCCGCGATCGAGCGGATCTTCTTCTGGCGATCGTCAGTGGCGACCTCCAGGACCGAGCGCTCGGCCTGCTCCACCAGCTCGCGCGCGGATGCCTCGCGTGAGAGCACGCTGGCCTGGATCTCGTAGGAGGCGGTGAGCAGCGCGCGGAGCTTGAAGTTGTCGTGGACGATCCGTCCGTACTCGCGCGCGTGACCGGCCGCCGGTACCCACCCGGCCAGCTCGTCGATCGTCGCGGGGCCGCCGACCTCGTCGAGCTTGCCGTGCTGGCGCAGCTTCTCCGAGACGGTGAGGTGGTCGATCTTGTTGTCGGCTTCGTAGAGCTCGAGCATCGCGGCGAACACCGCACCGTGTTGCTCGCGGTAGAAGTGGTCGGGCCGCAGCTGCTCCTCGACCAGGAGCGAGTGCAGGTGACGCTCGTCCAGCAGCACTGCGCCCAGCACCGACTTCTCGGCCTCGAGGTTGTGGGGTGGGACGGCGATGTTCTGGACGGTGCTCACGAGGGGGTCCGAGGGTAGCCTCCGGGCCGGTCAGCGCGAGAGACTCTTCCCGCACTGTCGTGACCTTTTGTCTGTGCGCTCAGTAGCCGACGCCGCGAGGTGACGACGACGCAGAAGGGGGCGCAGGAGCGGCCTCAGCTGGCCTGAGACGCCATGCGGGACGGGGTCACCGTTTGACCGCACCTCGGAGCCACGCCCCATCTCATCGCCCACGCCACACAAGTGCCGGGTGCGGGCAAGCGGACGGCCCCGCCCCGCACCAACACAGAAAGGAAGCTAGGCCGCGACAACCATGGTCTTGACCGCCGCCGTCACTTCATCGGCGATCTCGACCACCACCATGTAGGTCCCGATGTTCCGGATCGGTTCCTCGAGGTGGATCTTGCGGCGATCGATCTTGATCCCGCGGGCGTCCCTGATGGCGTCGGCGATGTCCTGGGTCGTCACCGACCCGAACAGCCGCCCGTCGTCACCGGCCTGCTGCGGGATCGTGAGCACAGTGCGCCCGAGCACAGCCGCGCCCTCGCGAGCGCGCTCCTCGGCCTCGCGCACGGCGCGCTCGGCATCCTCCTGGCGGCGCTGGGCCACCCTGATCGACGACGCGGTGGCGGGCTCGGCCAGCTTGCGCGGCTGCAGGTAGTTGCGCAGGTACCCGGCCGACACGTCGACCACGGTCCCGCGCTCACCGAGCTGCTCAACGTCCTGAATCAGGATTGCCTGCGGCATCGATGCGCTCCGGTCTAGCGATCGCGATCGCGATCGCCACGGTCACGATCCCCGCGACCGCCGCGATGGTCTCCGCTGCCTTCGGCGACGTACGGCAGCAACGCAAGCTCCCGGGCTCGCTTGACGGCGCGGGCCACCTGGCTCTGATGCCGGCGGCATGCGCCGGTGATCCGCCGCGAGCGGATCTTGCCGCGGTCAGAGATGAACCGGCGCAGCGTGGCCACGTCCTTCCAGTCCACCTGCTCCACCTTGTCCCGGCAGTACGGACACGACTTGCGACGGGTCGAAGTCGGCCCGCCCTTGCGATCGCGCCGGCGCACCGGTCGTCTGCGTTGCTTTGCCACGGAGTTCAGCCTAGCGTGATTGTGGGGAAACTGCCTCTAGAAGGGGATGTCCTCGTCGCCTCCAGCGGAGCCGACCGACGCGCGCTCGAAGTCACCGGTATCGATCGGGACGTCGCTCTCCTGTGAGTGTGAGCTCGAGGAGAACCCGTTCCCGTTCCCGCTACCGGCGTCGTCGCGGCCGCCGAGGAACTGCACGGAGTCAGCGACTATATCCACCGATTGGCGCTTGTTGCCTTCCTTGTCGGTCCACTCGCGCCACTGCAGGCGTCCGTCGACCGCGATCGGGCGTCCCTTGGAGAGGTACCGGTGGCAGTTGTCGCCCTGCGCGCCCCACACGGAGACGTCGAAATAGTTGGGCGCGTCCTCCCACTCGTTGGTCTGAGGATTACGTCGGCGGCCGTTGCAGGCCACGCGCAGCGAGCACACGTTGTTGCCCGATCCGGTCGAGCGAACCTCGGGGTCTCGCGTGAGGTTGCCGGTGATGATCACCCGGTTGATGTTGGCGCCAGCCATGTTGCGGCTCCTTTCCCAAAGCCTGTTGTGAAAGCTTGAATCGAGTCTATGGCCGAGCCAGACGGCAACCCGCCGCGCTCGCCGGAATTTGGCGGAAACGTTGCCGTCCCGGCACACGGCGTGCGTTTCGTGATGGTTCCGTCACACATGCAGACCCGCGTCGCGGCCACGCTCCGGTGAGACAGGCCCGCGGGGGCCTGGGCGACTAACCCTCGTCAGGCTCAGCGGCAACGGCAGCAGCCACAGGGGCCGCCGGAGGGGCCGCGGCCGCGCCCGCCACCACCGGCGGAGGCGAGTCGGGCGCCGGGGGCGTTCCGGGCACCACGCGGATGATCCGGAAGCGCAGTACGGCGTCGTCGATGTGCAGCGTGTGCGAGAGGCCCTCCAGCAGCGCCGTCGGGCCCGTGAACTGGAACAGGTGGTACTCGCCCTCGGCCTGGTGATTGATCTCGTAGGCCAGCGGGCGGCTGTGCCAGTCGTCATTGCGATCGATGGTGCCGCCACCGCTTGTGATCTGCGACTCGACGTCGGACAGGATCTTGGCGCGGCGTTCGTCCTCAGCGGCGGTCGAGAGGACCAGCATCAGGTCGTATAGGCGTGCTTGCTCAGGCATAAAAACCGCCCAGATCGGGCGGGCGCCGACTATAGCGGGTGCCTGTCACCATCGCCCGATGCCCAGCAAGCCCACCGCCATCCCCCTCGACGAGCTCAACATCGTCGAATGCCCCGACGACGCGCACTGGGAGCGCTGGCTGCACGAGCACCACGCCGTCGCAGCCGACGCGTGGGTCAAGATCGCCAAGAAGGGGTCGGGCGTCACCACCGTCCACTATCCGGAGGTGCTGGACACGGCGATCTGCTTTGGCTGGATCGACGCCGTGCGCCGCCCGCTGGACGACACCTACTTCCTCCAGCGCTTCACGCCGCGCGGGCCACGCAGCAAGTGGTCGCAGGTCAACCGCGAGAAGGCGCTCGCCCTCACCGCGAACGGCCGGATGCGCCCCGCCGGACATGAACAGGTCCAGGCCGCCCAGGTCGACGGCCGCTGGGCGGCCGCCTACGAACCCCAGAGCCGGGCCTCGATCCCCGACGATCTCCAACGCGCCCTCGACGCCGAGCCGGAGGCGGAGGCGTTCTTTTCCACGCTCAGGGGCCAGCAGCGCTACGCCTTCCTGTACCGCCTGCACAACGTCAAGACCGAGAAGGGCCGCCAGCGCCGGATCGCCAACTACATCGAGCTCCTGCGCGAGCGCAGGACGCTCAACTAGACCGCGCTCTCGCGGCTGGTCTCCTTGGCGCGGATGTCGGCGAGCTGGTCGTCGATCCAGTCACCCGGGTCGCGCGCGGTCACGATGGAGATGAGCCCCTCGTGGCGGCGCTTGCGCTCCTCGATGGGCATGGTCAGCGCGGCGTGGATGGAGTCGGCCAGCTCCTGGATGTCGAACGGGTTGACCGATAGGGCGTACTGACCGAGCTCCTCGTGGGCGCCGGTGTTCTCCGACAGCACCGACACGCCGGCGCGCTCGTTGACCATCGGCCCCTCCTTGGCGACGAGGTTCATGCCGTCGAACATCGCGTTGACCATCAGCATGTCGTAGTGCTTGTAGGCGGCCACCGCCTCCTCCAGGTCGTCGCGGAGCTTGAGCTGGATCGGCATCCAGTCCGGCGAGCCGTGGCGATGGTTGACCACTGCCACCACCGCCTCGATGCGCTCCAGGTACTCCGCGTACTCCGGGACGTCGGTCCGCGACGGCATGAGCTGCGCGATGAAGGTCACACGCTCGCGGAACTCGGGGTGCTGCTCCAGGAAGGTGTCAAAGGCGCTGAAGCCGCGCAGGACGTTCTTGCTCAGGTCGGCGCGGTCGACGCGGAGGATGAGATGGTCGCGCCGGCGGCGCAGCAGCTCCGTCTCGAACTCCCGCACCTGCGGGCGGGCGGCGACCGCCTGGATGGCATTCGAGTCGATCGGCAACGGGTACGCGCGGACCCACACCTCGCGGTCGTCCACCTTCACCACGCCGGCCTCGTGGTCCACATCCAGCCCCATCAGGTCTTCGCAGCACTGCAGGAAGTTGCGCCGGTAGGACCGCGTGTGGAAGCCGATGATGTCGTTGGAGAGGATCCCGTTGTAGATGTCGCGCCGGATCGGCGTGGGGAGCACGCGCCAGGAGTCCGACTGGCTCCACGGGATGTGGACGAAGTGGTGCAGGAAGACGTCGGGCCGCTGCCGGCGAATGAGCGCCGGCAACACGTAGAGGTGGTAGTCGTGGACCATGACCACCGGCTTGTCGATGCCGTCGATCTCCTCCAGGACGGCGTGGGCCAGATCCTCGTTGACCGCGTTGTAGCCGAACTCGTAGGCCTCGGTCTCGTTGCGGCGGATGTCCGGGGCGTTGGAGAGGTCCCACAGGTAGTGCTGGATGAACCACAGCAGTGGGTTGGCGATGATGTTGTAGAAGCCGTCGTAGGCGTCGGGATCCGACGCGACCAGCTTGACGCGGTACTCATCTCCCTCGGGGGTCTTGACCGGGAAGGGTCGCCCGTTGTTGCGCTGGGCCTCGGCCACGTCCTCGTCGGTCATCGCCGACGCCACCCAGGTGACCGGGCGGTGCGAGGCCAGACCGATCAGCGCTGTCACCAGGCCGCCGGTCCCCCGCTTGATCTCCCCGCCCTCCTGGAAGGTGACCGGGCCTCGATTGGAGACGAGGACGAGTGGCGTGTCGGCTGACATGCGTCGAGGTAGACGATAACCGGCCCCCGGCCTCCCAACATACCCCACCAGATAAGTGAAGTTGTTAGCGTTGCGTCTCCGCCGCCCTCGCAAAGGAGAACGACCGTGAGCAGCACCGACGAGCTTCTGGCCAACAACGAGAGTTACGTGGCCGCGTTTGACAAGGGCGATCTGCCGTTGCCGCCGGCTCGCAAGGTGGCCGTCGTCGCCTGCATGGACGCGCGCCTGAACGTCTACGGGATGCTCGGGCTCGCCGAGGGCGACGCCCACGTCATCCGCAATGCGGGCGGGGTCGTCACCGACGATGAGATCCGCTCGCTGGCCATCTCCCAGCGCCTGCTGGGCACCGAGGAGATCATCCTCATCCACCACACCGACTGCGGGATGCTCACCTTCACCGACGACGAGTTCAAGGCGGCCATCGAGAAGGACACCGGGATCAAGCCCACCTGGGCGGCCGAGGCCTTCCCCGACCTCGACGCGGACGTGCGCCAGTCCATCGCTCGCATCAAGGCCTCGCCCTTCGTCCCCAACAAGGACTCGATCCGCGGCTTCGTCTATGAGGTGGAGACGGGGCGGCTGCGCGAGGTTTCGTAGTCCGAGCCCTGCCCCGGGGTAGCTTCCCGGGGCATGGCTGAACACGACGTCATCGTGATCGGGGCCGGGCCGGCCGGAGAGGTGTGCGCCGGCCGGGCCGCCGAGGAGGGCCTCGACGTGGCCCTCGTCGAGCGCGAGCTCGTCGGCGGAGAGTGCGCCTACTGGGCCTGCATGCCGTCCAAGGCACTGCTGCGCCCGGCTCAGATCCTGGCCGAGGCGGGCCGCGTCCCCGGCGCCAGGGAGGCGGTGACCGGCGCCCTTGACCCGGCGGCCGTGCTCACCCGCCGCGACGCGGTCATCCACGACCTCCACGACTCCGCCCAGCTGCCGTGGGTGCAGGAGCGCGGGATCACGCTGTACCGCGGTCAGGCCCGCCTGGACGGCGAGCGGCGCGTCCGGGTCGGCGACGAGGTCCACCACGCGCGGCGGGCGGTCGTCATCGCCGTCGGCAGCGGCGCGGCCATCCCACCCGTCCCCGGCCTGCAGGAGATCGCTCCGTGGACCAACCGTCAGGCGACGATCGCCAAGGAGGTTCCCGGTCGCCTCACCGTCCTGGGTGGCGGCGCGGTGGGCTGCGAGCTGGCGCAGGCGTGGGCCTCGCTGGGTGCTCGAGTCACCCTGGTCGAAGCCCTGCCGGAGCTGCTGCCCGGCGAGGAGCCCTTTGCGGGCGAGCACGTCGCCGCGGCCCTGCGCGAGCACGGCGTCGACCTACGCGTGGGCGCGCGGGCCACGCAGGCCGCGCGCGATGACGACGGCACCTTCACCCTCACGCTCGACGACGAGGACACCATCGTCTCCGACGAGCTCCTGGTCGCGGTCGGGCGCACGCCCCACACCGGCGACCTCGGCCTTGACACCGTCGACCTCGAGCCAGGGGCCACGATCACCGTCGACGACCGGATGCGCGCCACCACTCCCGCCCACCGCGAGTGGCTCTATGCGATCGGTGACGTCAACGGTCGCGCACTGCTGACCCACGCCGGCAAGTACCAGGCGATGGTCGCGGTGGCCAACATCATGAACCGGGAGGCGACCGCCGACTGGGACGGCGCGCTTTCGCCGCGCGTCGTCTTCACCGACCCGCAGGTCGCCGCCGTGGGCCGCACGCTGCGCGAGGCGCTGGACGCCGGCATCACCGCCCGCGCGGTCGACGCCGACATGAGCCGCACCGCCGGTGCGAGCTTTGTCGGCAAGGGGATGCCCGCGGCATGCCGGATCGTCGTCGACGAGGACCGCGAGGTCATGATCGGCGCGACCTTCACCGGTACCGAGGTGGCCGAGTCGCTGCATGCCGCCACCATCGCCATCGTCGGCGAGGTGCCGCTCAAACGCCTCATCCACGCCATACCGTCGTTCCCCACGCGCAGCGAGGTGTGGCTGAAGCTGATGGACCCCTGGATGCCCTGAGACCGCGCCCGGTCAGGCTGGGATCTCAAGCGTGAACGTCGTCGCCCCCGCCGCTGACTGCACCGAGAGCCGGCCTCGCATCCGGTCGGCCAGCTCGGAGGCGATGGCCAAGCCCAGCCCCGAGCCCTGGGCGTCGTCGGCGGTGTAGAACGGCTCGAAGATCCGCTGCATGGCGATCCGCTCGATGCCGTCGCCATCGTCGCGGACGGCAAGGTGGACGTGGCCGTTCTCACGCGCCGCGGTGACGACGATCTGGGTGCCCGCCGGCGTGTGGGTGAGTGCGTTGTCGATCAGGATCCGCATGATCTGGGCCACCCGGACGGGGTCGCATTGGGCCTCGATCGACGTCGGAAGCCGCAGCTCCAGCCGGCTGTCGTGCTGGGCCAGGGTGGGCTCGAATTCGCCGGAGACCGAGCGCGTGAGCTCGCCGAGGTCGACCTCCTCGGGACGCAGCTCCAGGGATCCGGACTCCAGCCGCGACAGGTCGAGCAGGTCGACGGAGAGCTTGCCCAGGCGCTGCACCTGATCGCGCACCTGGTCCAAGAAGCGCCGGCGGGTCTCGGCGTCCAGTTCCTCGTCCTCGAGCAGCTCGAGGAACCCGCCCAGCGAGAACACGGGTGTACGCAGTTCGTGCGACGCCGTGGCGATGAACTTCTTGCGTGCCTGCTCGAGCTGCTGGAGCTGCTGCTGCATCTCGTTGAAGGCCACGGCCAGCTGTCCCAGCTCGTCGGTGGAGTCGACCGGGATGGGGCGGCTGAAGTCCCCCGCAGCGACCTGCTTGGCCGCCAGTTCCAGCCGCTTGACGCGGCGCGCCAGCGCCCGGGCCACCAGGTAACCGGCCACCAGGGCCAAGAGCAGCGCGATGGCGCCCGCCACCAGGATCTCGTGGCGCACCGTCGAGACGGTGCGCATGACGTCGGCCAGCGGCGCCGAGTAGACGATCACCCAGCCGACGGTCCCGAGATAGAAGACCGGCTTGGCCGCCTCGGCCACTGCGCCGGAGCCCATGTGCTCCACCCCGCTGACCACACGGCGGCGCGCCACGGCCTGGTTGGCGATGGGGAACCTCAGCGCCGGCCCCGAGCCCATCCCCGAGTCAGCCTGCTTGGAGAGCTGGATCGATCCCTGGACGTCGTTGACCGACAGCAGCGCCACCCGGTCGCCCGAGGTCCCCGCGGTCTGGTTGACCAGCCGCCGGACGGCGGGGAGGGGTGTGGTGCTGCCGATGCGGTGCGCGAGCTTGCCGGAGTGAGCGCGCGCGGAGGTCGAGAGCGCGGCGAGCTTCTCGCCCATCAGGCGGCTCTGCAGCCCGGGGGCGACGTACAGGTACAGCACGCCGATGGCCAGCGCGGTGATGGCGAAGAACACCACCGCCAGGCGATTGCTCAGAGACAGCCTCATCTACGCCCCACGGTGTCGCTCCCGCTCAACCCTCAGGGGTCGGTGTCACGGAAGCGGTAGCCGACGCCACGCACCGTGAACAGATATTCCGGGTCCTTCGGATCACGCTCCACCTTCTCGCGCAGATGCCGGATATGCACGTCGATCGTGCGCGGATCACGGTACGCGGAGTCCCCCCAGATCCGCGCCAGCAGCATGTCGCGCGTGAACACCCGTCCCGGGGCGCGCGCCAGCGCCGACAGGATCTCGAATTCGACGTAGGTGAGCTGGGCGTCGTTGCCGCGGATGCGCACGCTGCGCTTCGCGAAGTCGATACGCAGCTCGCGGATGTCCAGCGGCGCCTCGCCGGGCAGGGCCTGGTCGGGCCGGCTCATCTCGGCGCGCCGCAGCGCCGCCTTGATGCGGCTGGAGAACTCCCGCAGCGAGAAGGGCTTGGTGATGTAGTCGTCGGCTCCGAGCTCGAGGCCCACCACCTTGTCGATCTCCTCGGACTTGGCGGTGAGCATGATGATCGGCACCGAGCTGCGGCTGCGCAGGCGCCGGCAGACCTCCAGGCCGTCGATGCGCGGCAGCATCAGGTCGAGCACGACGAGATCGAAGGACTGCTCGTCGAAGCGCTCGAGAGCCTGGCGCCCGTCGGTGGCCTGCACGACGTCGTAGCCCTCCTTGCGCAGCGGGTAAGAGAGCAGCGTCTGGATCGACTGCTCGTCGTCGACGAGCAGAATCCGGGCGCTGCGTTCAGGCACCGTCGTCTCGGCCAACCTCACACAAGAGTAATGAGCGGGCGTCGCCGGCCGGGGAAACTGTGGCACGCGAGGCGCGCCGCGTCGGCCGTGGGGCACCGGCATTTGCCCGTCTCGGCGGCGGATAACCTTGGATCGCATGCTGGATCCGCGTATCTACCGGACCGGACTGGTCGTCGCGGCGCTGGCTCTGGTCGTGTTGGCGTTCTCGCTGAAGGATCAGCAGACGGCGCTCAACCCGACCCTGGCCCCCTCCGCGTTCAGCGGCGAGAACGTCTACGCCAAGATGACGACGATCGCCAAGACCGATCCCAGCCGCCGGCCCGGCTCCGACGGCGATCAGTCGCTGGCCGTCACGGTCCGCAACACGCTGACGCACTACGGGTTCGCGCCCACCACGGACACCTTCACCGGGCGCACCGTCGACGGGACGGTGCCGCTGGAGAACGTCGTCGGGATGAGGCCGGGCACTGAGAGCGGCAGCATCGTCATCGTGGCTCCCCGCGACGCCCTTGGCTCGCCGGCGCGGGCGGCGGCGTCGGGGTCGGCCATGCTCATGGAGTTGGCTCGCGATCTCGAGGGCGAGACCCTGCACCGCAGCGTCGTGCTCGCCTCCACCAGCGGCACACAGGGGACCGCGGGGGCCATCCAGCTCGCCGCCAACGTCGCCGGGCCCGTCGACGCGGTGCTGGTGCTGGGCGACGTGGCCAGCACCCACATCCAGCAGCCGATCATCCTTCCGTGGTCCACGCAGCAGGCCGTGGCGCCCACCGGGCTGCGCAACACCCTGGCCTCGGCGCTGGCGGCCCAGACCTCGCTGACCAACGGCTTCACCGGCCTCGGCGGGCAGTTCGCGCACCTCGCCTTCCCCTTCACCCTGGGTCAGCAGGCCCCCTTCGGCGCCCAGGGGATTCCGGCCGTCCAGCTCTCGCTCTCGGGCGAGCAGGGTCCCGGGGCGGATGCCCAGACCATGGACGCCGACGAGCTCAACGGTGTGGGCCGCGCCGTGCTGACCACGATCTCCGCGTTGGACAGCGGCGCGACGCTTCCCGCGCCGTCGCCCTACCTCCTGCTCGGCGGCAAGGTCGTGCCCGGCTGGGCCATTTCGCTCTTCGTGCTTTCGCTCCTGGTCCCAGTGCTCATGACGACCATCGACGGCGTCGCCCGTGCGCGTCGGCGCGGGCATGTCATCTGGCGGTCCCTGACGGTGGTGCTGGCCGCCGCCGCGCCGTTTGTGCTTCTCGTCGGGATTGTGCTGCTGGCCCGGCTGGTCGGGGTGCTCCCCGTGGCGCCGCCCGGCCCGGTCGCCGCCGGGGCGATCCCGCTGACCGGCGGGGGCATCGCCCTGCTGGTGGTGATGGCCGTCGTGCTCCTCGGCGGCTGCGGCGGGGTGCTGGTGCTGGCGCGACGACTGCCGACTCGTCGCCAGTCGCGCCGGCCTCCCGAGGGCCTCAGCAGCGACGGTGCGCTCGCCGGCCTCCTCGTGGTCATGTGCGTGATCACCTTCGTCATCTGGCTGTCCAACCCGTTCGCCGCCTTCCTGCTGGTTCCGGCACTGCACCTGTGGCTGTGGGCGATCAGTCCCGACGTGCGCGTCCCGTTCCCTCTGCGCCTCCTGCTGATCGCGCTCGGGATCGCCCCGGCGGTACTCGTCGTGGGCTACTACGCCAACGAGCTCGGCTACGGGCCGATCAACGTCGTGTGGGAGATGATCCTGCTGCTCGCGGGGCACGGAGTCAGCATCGCCGCCGCCGTCGAGTGGAGCGTCGTTCTGGGCTGTCTGGTCAGTGCGCTCACCCTCTCGCTGCTGGCGACCAGGGGCCTGCGCGTTCTGCCCACCCCGATCACCGTCCGCGGCCCGGCCACCTACGCCGGCCCGGGCTCGCTGGGCGGAACGAAATCCGCTCTGCGACGTTAATCGGTCATGACACGACGTCGATTCCCCGTCCGGCGGCTCGTCCGCGACATCTCGTCGGTGCTCATCCTGTCGGGGCTGCTGCTCGTGCTGGACGCCGGCGCGACGCTCGTCTGGCAGGAGCCCGTGACCGCCGCGATCGGGGTGATCATGCGCGGCCAGGTCGACAACCGCTACCTCAGCTACAAGACCGCGCCGCTCACCGGTTCAGATGTCAAGGCGCTGCACACCATCAAGCCGCTGGGTCAGCGGATCGCCTATCTCGCCCGCCGCGAGCGCGCCCAGGTCACCACCGGCGACGCGATCGGCCAGATCGACATCCCGCGCATCGGCAACACCTACAACATCGTGCAGGGGACTGACACCCAGAGCCTGGAGGAGGGCCCGGGCCACTATCCGGAGACCGCGCTGCCGGGGATGGGTCAGACCGTGGCGATCGCCGGGCACCGCACCACCTACCTGGCGCCGTTTCGCTTCCTCGACGAGCTCAAGGGCGGAGACCGCATCTTCGTGAAGATGCCCTACGGAAAGTTCACCTACGTGGTCCAGTACCAGCGGATCGTCAAGCCGACTCAGGTGTCGGTCACCGACGACGTCGGCTATGACCGGCTCGTCCTGTCCGCCTGTAATCCTCTCTACAGCGCCGCTCAGCGGATCATCATCTTTGCCCGCCTGGAGGGCGTGCAACCGCTGGGTCCGGCACGGACCGCCGCGGCCTGAGGCCGTTCTGGCCTATGACCATGACCAAACGACGTCCAAATGTCCAGCCACCGCGCTTCGGCATGGAGGTCGAAACCTTGAGCGCCGACATCTAGGACGAGAAAGTGATCGGTCACAGCCAGCCGATGGGCGAAGGGAATCGCGACATGCGGATCAGTGAGATACAGCAACAGGTGGGGCGCGGCGAGTACCGCGTGGACACTCACGCCGTCGCCGAGGCGATCCTGCGCCGGCTGCTGCAGGAGCAGAAGATGGGTGGGTTGGGAGAGCGCCCTCAGGGAGAGTGCTCGTAACCTGACAGTTCGCCGGCGCTGCCGGCGAGCTCCAGACCGGGAGGGCGGGCGCCCGCGTCCAGCACGCGTCCGATCCAGGTCAGCGGCGCACCGCCTGTCGGCCAGTCGGCCAGGACGGCGCCACGCGCTCGCTGCGGAAGGCAGGCGCAGAGCTCGAAGTCCTCGCCCGCCGTCGCGGCAAACGACGGAGGGTCGGCGTCGAGCTGTGTGGCCACCTCCGCGACGCCGTCCCCCAGTGGCAGCGCCGCCAGGTCGATCTCGATGCGCACCCCACTCTCATGGGCCAGGTGCCGCGCGTCGGTGGCCAGTCCATCGGACAGGTCGATCATCGCGGTGGCCCCCAGCGCGCTCAGCGCCCGCCCCTCGGCCAGGCGCGGACGAGGCCGGGCGTAGCGCTCGTGCAGCGCGGCGCGCGCGCGCCCCTCGAGCGTGGCCCGGGCCTCGAGCAGCGCCAGCCCCGCGCCGGCGGCCCCCAGCGACCCCGTGACCGCGACCAGGTCGCCCGGTCGGGCTCCCTCGCGCCCGACGATCTCGGCGGGGTCGCTCGCCCAGCCCACCACCGTCACGGACACGCTGAGCACCGGTGACGCGCTGACGTCGCCGCCGGCGACGGTCACGCCGCACTCGTCGGCCAGCTCGCGCAGGCCGCCCAGCAGGGCCAGCGTGCTGTCGAGCTCTGTCCCCGAGGGCAGGCACAGGGCCAGGTAGGCCTCGCCGGGTCGCGCGCCCATCGCCGCGAGGTCAGACAGCGCGCTCCCGAGCGCCCGGTGGCCGATCTCCGCCGGCGTCAGCTGACCGGAGCGGAAGTGGACGCCGTCGACCACGGTGTCCACCGAGGTCACGGCGTAGCCCCGCCCCCGCACCACCGAGGCGTCGTCGCCGAGCCAGCGCAGCACCTCGGGTCCAATCCCGCCGCGGGGCGTCAGCACCCGCTCGAGGCGCTCGATCAGCTCCCGCTCGCGCATCGCTCGGCCGCCGGCAGACAGCGGCGTCCGCGGCTACCGGTGGCGGTAGACGATGCGGGCGCGGTCGAGGTCGTATGGCGAGAGTTCGACCCGGACGCGGTCGCCGGGAAGGATGCGGATGCGGAAGCGGCGCATCTTGCCCGCCACGTGGCCGAGCACGACGCGATCCATGTTGTCGAGCTTGACGCGGAACATGGCGTTGGGGAGGGCCTCGACGACCTCTCCTTCCAACTCGACCTTTTCTTCCTTGGGCATGCTGTACGAACCTTTTCAGGGCACGGGACGGTTGCGCCCCCTGTGCCAGAGACGAGGCTACCAGCCGCGTGGCGACCGGAGGGCCGTCAGTGCTTCGGCGAGCCGGACGTCCCGCCACCGTCGCCGCCTCCGCCCCCACCGGTGGGCGGATTGTGCGCCGGTGGCGGCGTCGGGTTGGTGGCGCCGGGCTGCGGCGGCTGCGCGAAGAGGGTGGGGTTGTTGGTCTGGTTGGTCGTGGTCCCAGACCCCAACCCGGTGCCGCCGCTGGGCGTCGTGCTCGTGTCGGTCTTGGTCTGGCTGCCCGTGCTGGTGGACGGGGCCGTCACCGGCTGGCCGGTGACCGCGAACGGACCGAAGAATGGCTTGCCCTCGAACGGGACCTCGGGCGCCTTCCAATCTCCGCAGTAGCCGCTGGAGGCATCGTGCATGTACTCGTTCCAGATGGGGGCGGCCAGTGCCCCACCGAACCCGTCGCTCATCGGGATGTTGCCCTGCGGGTAACCGACCCACACCGCGGTCGACATCCGCGGCGAGTAGCCCACGAACCACGCGTTCTCCAGGTTGTTGGCCGTACCGGTCTTCCCGGCCACCGGGCAGCCGTAGTTGGCCGGGGTGCCGGTGCCGCTGGTGACCACCTGCTTGAGAACGCCCGTCCCCTCGTAGGCCTCGTCGTAGGGGAAGACCCGGGTGGACTTGGCGTTGCCGAAGTCGCGGGTGCTGCCGTCGGGGAACACCACCTTGTTGATGATCGTCGCCGGGACGTGGTTCCCGCCGTTGGACAGCGTGGCGTAGGAGTCGGCCATCTCGAGTGGCGTGACCCCGACGCGCAGGCCGCCGATGACCTCGGACGGATTGCCGTCGAGTGGGGACGTGATGCCCATGGCGCGCGCGGTGTCGTCGAGCTTCTCCCAGCCCAGGTCGGCCGCGAGCTGCACGTAGACGGTGTTGTCGGAGAGGATCGTCGCCTTGGTGATGTTGATCGTGCCCTGGTAGGAGTCCTCGGCGGTGTGCACCTCCCACGTCGGATCTGAGCTCAGCCAGCCCGGCGCCAGCGGCTTGGAGACGTAGTAGGTGCTGGCGGGGTTGCCCTGGTAGTCGTGGATCAGCGTCATCAGCGCGAACGTCTTGAACGACGATCCCGGCTGGCGGTGGGCCGAGGTGGCGTAGTCGAACTTCGTCGCGCTGTAGCTGCCCG